>CAUPXB010000014.1:0-61788 GCA_963515555.1 uncultured Campylobacter sp.
ACTATATCCAGATAACTAACGCGTAATCTTAAGTGGAGCGGAGTTTTTCCGCTCCCTACGCTATACGACTATCAACTTTATAACCAAATTTACGCAAACATATCTAAATGTAACTCTTTTTAGCAAATTTAAGCCTATCTACTAACCGAGCAACAATCTTTCGCGGTTAGTCTCTTAACGAGCATACAAATCAGTAAAACTAATTTTTACTCTACGAGGCCATAAGGGCACTTTTCCTACAAACCAAACCATGTACAAAGCGATTGCCGATTTTAAAAAAGGCAAATTTAGATCGTGAGTACTAGACTCCTAAGACTCGATTATTTATAGATTTAAGCGCATAAAAAAATGTCGCCAAACAGTAAAACTTGAAGTTAAATTTGTAGATTTCGCCGCAACACTACCGCAAACGCCTCGGCAAGAGAGTCAAATTTGACCGCCCGAAGCGATCAAATTTAAGACAAAATTTACAGGATAAATCCGCTGCCGATAACCAGCTCGCCTCTGTAAAATACCGCGAGCTGCCCGCTAGCCACGCCAAATGCGCTCTGCTTTAGCTCAATCTCGGCGGTGTCGCCCTCTAGGACTTTTACGTGCGCGTTTAGCCCGATACTGCGGTAGCGAACCTTGACGTCGCAGTCAAACTCGCTCTCGTCTATGAACAAATTTAGGCTATTTACCGCGATTTTACCGCGCTCAAGCTCCTCTTTGCTACCTACGACGATGCGGTTATTTTGCGCGTCGATAGCGAGCACGAAATGCGGCTCGTGCGCCCCAAACACCTCAAAACCGCGCCTCTTGCCGATCGTGTAGTGCATGTAGCCGTTGTGCCGCCCGATCACCCTGCCCGCGCTATCGACCACGTCGCCGGGCAGGTCGGTCTCGTAGTGCTTGTTTAGCACCTCGATATAGGTGTCCTCGACGAAGCAAATCTCGCTACTCTCGGCCTGTTCGCCGTACTCGCGAAAACTCGGCAGAGATTTTGCCAGCTCTTTTATATCTTTTTTAAATTTGTCTCCGAGCGGGAAAATCATATCGGCGATTATCTCTTTTGGCACCTGCGCGACGAAGTAGCTCTGATCCTTGCTAGGATCGGCGGCGACTCTAATGAGGCCGTCTTGAACGCGGATGTAGTGGCCGGTGGCCAGCTTTTCGCAGCCGATACTTTTGGCGAATTTTAATAGCTCGCCGAATTTGATAAAGCGGTTGCAAAGCGCGCATGGATTTGGCGTGCGACCCTCTTTATAAGCGCCGACAAACGGCGTATAGACGTATCTGTCAAACTCGTCTTGCAGGTCGATCACGTGATAGTTTATACCCAGATACTCGCACGCACGGGCGACTTTGCCGATGTTTTGCTCGTGATAGCCGGGCTTTTTGTGTAGTTTCATATAGCAGCCCACGACCTCGTGACCCGCTTCGAGTAGCATTTTCGCGCTCATGGTGGAGTCGACGCCGCCGCTCATGGCCATTAGTATTTTCATTTTTTCTTTCCTTTGTAGGGCAAGCGCGCCTCACGAGCGCTTTTAAACGAGCTTGAAATTTTCGATCTGCGGCAGGCTACATGCCTAGCCTTGACGCAAAAATTTCTGCGCAACGCATAAATTCGTCTCGTGATTCATCGCTTGTGATTTTTTGTAAAAGTGTTTGTAAATTTACAAATCTCGCCCTAGCCCCACAATAAGGCAAATTCGTATAAATTCGGTACGATTATATAAAAATTAGCTTAATACGCTATAAATTTGCGAGCCAAGGATAGCGAGCTAAGCCGGCATTTAGCTTTTGCGCCTTGCTCGGCTCTGAATTTTACCCGCCGAGACGGCAACGCAGAATTTGCAAACGGCGATGACGCGGTTAAATTTACCGAATTTGACGCAAAAGGCAAGCATATCGGCAAATCCGCTTAAAAACACAAACCAAACCGCGCGAACAAATTACAAAGATCAAAATTTAACGCCAAACGCCAAATATAAGCACCGACCGATTTCAACTAACCATCAAGCCTTGTAGTATTTTAGAGCTTTAAATTTTCGCTACCGTATGCGCCGTCGTCGTAGCGGCAAAAACAGTGACAGTTAAGCGCCACCAAATTTGATGGCGCTATACGGACAAAAACGAGGCAAAAAGCGCAATAGCAGCCCCGTCTCGCATCCCGTCAAGCATCGCCAAATCCTCAAAATTCGTAAAATTTTAGCACGCTAATTTAGTTTAAAATCCCCAAAATCTCGTCCCGCACGGCGTCAAGATCGTCGCTGATCATATAAAGCGACAGATCCTCCTCGCTGACGGCTTTTTCGCGTATGAGCGTGGTTTTGATAAAATCGTCGAGCTTACTCCAAAACTCGCTTCCGATTAGGAAAATTTTAGCTTTTTTGGCGCCGATTTGCGCGAGCACTAGGATCTCAAACAGCTCGTCAAGCGTCCCAAAGCCGCCCGGAAACACCAGAAACGCACTCGAGCGCTCGATAAGGGCAAATTTGCGAGCGGATAAATTTGAAAAAACAAAGTTGCTAGTGGCGTATTTATTCGTCACTTGCTCAAACGGAAGCACGATATTTAGCCCTATCGATGGACTTTTGCCGCTTTCGTACGCTCCTTTGTTCGCGGCCTCCATCACACCAGGCCCTCCGCCGCTAACGACGGCAAAACCACCGTCTGCAAGCTGCTTTGCGAGGCTAAAGGCCATTTTACAGTATTTGCTATTTTCGTCAAATCTGGCCGAGCCAAAAAACGTAACGCTAGGATTTTTATAGGTCGCAAAATCCCTAAATTTGGCCAGATCGTTTAAAATTTCATCCATTATTTCTCTTTGCGGTTAAATTTGCGCTTGCGGGGTTAAATTTACGCGCTGTAGTTTCGCGCTCAAATTTGAGCAAAATGCCGTTAAATTTGAGAAAAGCGCGCCCGAGATAAAGCGAGGCTAAATTTAGCCTCTTATTTCTAAATTTAACCTTATCTAAGCTGCTCTAATCGCTCTTTTTTCGTACCGATCTGAGTGATCTGGATGCCGAAGTTGCCGTCCACGATGACGACCTCGCCTAGGGCTACGACCTTGTCGCTGATCAAAATCTCAAGCGGGTCGTTTGCGAGCTGATTTAGCTCGATGACCGAGCCTATGTCCATCGTGAGCACGTCTTTTAGCAGCATTCTTTTTGAGCCGATACGCACGTGAAGCGGCAGACGCACATCCATTATGAGCCCGATATTTCGCATTTCCTCGATACTTAGATCTCCTTTTGCGGGGGTTGCTTGCTGGGCTGGTTCTTTGTGATCTTTATTTAAAAATTTCACCAATGCAAAGTCAAGCACTACGGCGATTTGCTCGCTGACGTCTCCGATTTTAATGGAATAGACGTATATTTTTTCAAACGCGTTCAAATCAAAATTTGCGCTCTCGTCGAGGAAATTTACTTTCGCGACCTCGAAATTTAGCTTCGGCATGCTTTTTTGCGCGCCAAGGCTCGTAGAAAACGCGCCCATGATATTTGAAAACACCTCTTTAGCGGCATCCAGCTCGTCCTCGCTTAGATTTTCGTTGCGCGAGATCTCTTCTTCTCCAAGCATCCACTCGCCGATCGCGCTCATTAGCACCGGCGTGGCTACTAGCATCATCTTTGCCGTCGTATCGCCGCTAACGGCTATGTTTGCAACGGCTAGAGGCGGCTTTATGCCTTCTTGCTTAGGAGCGTCGTATTCGTTTCTCTCGCCTATTTCGGGCGTCCTGCCCGTTAGCCCTTCGACCGTAGCCTTTACCTCGTTTACGAAAATTTTAAAAAAATCATTCATTGTTTTCATCCTCGCCTAATATATCGTCGTCTTCGTACTCATCCTCGTGCTCTGTGCTCATGAGTTTTGCTCTGCGCTCTTCTTCATACTGCTCGAGGATATTTTTGATCTCGTCTTTATCGCTTCTAATTAGCTCTTCTATGCGGATAGATTTTCTAAATCTATGCAGCCCGACCTCAGCCAAAAATACCTCTTTTTTATCTATCGTTACGATAGCCTTGTCGTTTGCCGAGCGGTCAAGACGCAGTATGTCGCCCTCTTTTAAATTTAAAAACTCATTGACGCTAACGATACTTTTGCCCAGTATCGCCTCATATAGCACCTCAGCGCGCCCGATCAGCGTTTTTAGCTCTTTGTTTCGGCTCTTTTTCGCGCTCGTTTCGCCAAGCATTATGTCGCGGTTGGCTAGGCGGCTTAAGATCGGCTCTAGGTAGATGACCGGATAGCAGATATTTATCATGCCGCTTGAGTTGCCTACGATGATCTCCATGACGACCATTATCACGATCTCGTTTTGGCTTACGATTTGCACGACGTTTGGACTGCTTTCTTTAGCCTCAACGTTTGGGTACATATCGGTGATCATCGACCAACTCTCTTTTAGGCGCTGCATCATCATCCTTAGGATTGCGTCGAGCAAATTTACCTCGATATCGGTTAGCTCCCTGCTGGTCTCAAATCCCTCGCCGTTGCCGCCCAGCAAGCGATCTATCATCGGAAACGCGATGCTTGGGTTTATCTCCAAAACGCAGTTGCCGTCAAGCGGCTTGATCGAAAAGACGTTAAAGCTAGTGGGACTCGGCAAACTCATCAAAAACTCGCCGTACGTCATCTGATCGACGCTATGCAGGCGGATCTCCACGATACTTCTCATAACGCTTGAAATTTGAGAAGCCAAATTCCTCGCAAGCTTGTCGTGTATGCCCTTTATAGCGCGCAGCTGCTCTTTACTCACGCGGTTTGGGCGTTTAAAATCGTAAATTATTACCTGCTGCTGTTCTTCTTTTTTTGATTTTTCGCCGATAGATTCGCTGGCATCGTCGTCATCCACGACTTCTAGTAGCGCGTCTATCTCTTCTTGACTTAGAATGTCCGCCATTATTTACCCTCAAGCTTTTTTCTTATTTTTTCCATCAAGCGCTTATGTATCTGCGAGATTCTGCTTTCGGTTATTTGCAAAATTTCGCTGATCTCCTTTAAGCTCAGCTCTTCGTAATAATAAAGCTGCACGATGAGCTGATCGCGCTCCTCAAATTCGTTTAAAATTTGAGTTATCTTTTCTATCAAATCCTCTTTTTCGACCCGTTCTAGCGTATTCTCCTCGCTCATTAGTTCCATTTGATCGTCGATATTTAGGACGGCAACGACCGCGCTCACGTTTCTTGCTTCGCTTACTTTTTCTACTTCGATACCAAGCTTGCCCGCGATATATACATCGTCGGGTTCGCATTCAAATTTATTAAAATACTCATTTACCAAAGCCTCGATAGACTTTACCAAAGTGCGGTCCGAGCGACTAACCACGTCAAGCCCGCGTAAAAAATCAAGCATAGCGCCGTAAACTCGCTTTTGCGCATAACCCCAAAAGGAGTCGTTTTGCTCTTTGTCGTATTTTCTGGAGAGCTTTACCATCTCCTCCAGCCCAGCGCCTATCAGGTCGCTAACGTCGATATGGGCGGGCAAACGCTCCTTTAGCCTAAAAGCCATCGCGCGAAGAGCGGGCGTGTAGGCTAGCACGACCTCGTCTTGTTCCTTTTTTAAATTTGAGGCATAAGGATTATGCGGCTTTTGCATTTCTTTCGCCATTTTTGCCTAGCGCTTGTTTTATTAGGATATTTTCGCTAGCTAGCTTACTTAATATATTATCTATACGCTTTTCTCTAAGAGCTAGTTCCCCGATAAGATAATCAGCCGTTTGCTCGTATTGCTCTTTATCAAATCTCTTTTTAAGAGATAATCTTACGTCGATATAGTTCATTATGATAACGTGAATCACGAGATAAAAGAAAAACGTAATCACGAAAGTATAAAGCAACATCTGTATCGGGTCGCTTAACTTTAACGCCGAAAAAACGACTCCCGTAAAAAATCCGCAAACAGTAAAAAATGCTATAAAATTTTCCGCTTTCAAAACTAAATCCTAAATTTAAAATTGCTCAATCATGCGCCTAAAAAAGGCGCTAAAGCTATTGACTTGACCATCTTTAAGCACTTTTTGTTCCAATCTCGAAATAAGTCTTTGAGCTATCTGATTTAACTCCAAGCTCGGCAGACACAATTCGCTATCGTCGGTAAAAAGCGTACGCTGTTTTATGCTCTTTGAGACGTTTTTATCCTCGCTAATAGCGCCTAAAAACTCCAAATTTAGCGGATTTTCGATATTTGCCTTGGCCACTTTTTGAATATGCTCAAATATCCTCATCGCCTCTTTTTCGTTTTTTACCATATTAAAAACCATCAAAAGATTGTCTTTGTCTTTTGAAGTAATTTTTATAACGGCATAGGCGTCCGTTATCGCTGCGGGATCGGGCATAGTAACCACTACGACCTCGTCTGCAGCCTCTAAAAATAGCCGCGTGTTTCCGCCTATACCCGCGCCCGTGTCGATGATGATAAAATCAAGCCCGTCAAGATTCGCCGACTCGGCAAAAAACTGCTCGCACAAAAATTGATTGTTAAATTTTAATATCTCCTCGCCACTTTCACCGGGAATCAGCGTCAAATTCGGCTTTATTTCGATCAAAATATCTTTTAAGGAACATTCGCCTTTTAGCACGTGAAGCAAATTTTTATTAACGCGCACGTTTAAGATGACGTCTAAATTCGCTAGCCCTATGTCCGCGTCAAAAAGAGCGACTCTATACCCGCTTTTGGCCAAGACGTTAGCCAAATTTGCGCTTATGGTGCTTTTGCCTACTCCGCCCTTGCCGCTAGTTACAGCGATAAAATACGTAGTTTTTGCCTTGGCTTGGGCAGCCACTATGCCTTTTAGTTTCTCGGCCTGATTACTCATTATGTTCCTTGCTAAATCCCTCTAATACGCAACTTACTAAAAATTCACTCTTTGCCACCAAGATATCGTCCGGTACCTCCTGGCCGACGGAGAAAAAACTAACCGGCTTGTTCGTCTCGTAAACAAGAGAAAATACGTTGCCAAAAATCTTAGTTTCGTCAAATTTGGTGATAATCAGGGTGTCGATGTCAAGAAAGCTAAATCCGTTGTAAATTTCAAGCATATCTTCGATCTTTGCCCCGGCCGAGAGCACCAAATGCACGTCTATATGCGTATCCGAGCTTTTTAAAAATTTTTCTAGCCTTGATAGCTTTTCTTTATCGTACTGCGAGCTACCAGTGGTATCTATGAGGATAACCTCACAGTGATTTAGCTGCTTTAGAGCGTTTTTAAAATCATCAACTTCTATAACGTCAAGGATCGGAAGCTTCATCATCTTGGCGTATTGAAACAGCTGCTCGACCGCCCCGATACGGTAAGTATCAAGCGTGATGATGCCCGTTTTTACGCGCTTACCGTCTCCATACGCAAATCTTGCAGCAAGTTTAGCTAGAGTCGTAGTTTTACCAACTCCGGTCGGCCCTACTAGCATCATTATCTTTTGTTTTCTATCGTCCTCTTCGCTTCTGCACGGCAGCATCTTTCTAAGTAGCGAGCTAAAATATCTCCTAACCGCGGTCGGATTAGCCTTCATCTGAGGCGACATATTTTCCACGGTTATTTTCATTATTTGCTCTAGGTGTTCCTCTTTCATGCCGCTATTTTTGGCGTCTTTGTAGATACCGGCAAACTCGGGCGGTATGCTTAGGTTGTTTCTGGCACCCGCTCGCTCCTCCCAGAACATATCGGCTATCATATTTACTTTTTCGCTTAGCATACTTACTTGCCTTGCGACGTCGTCTATCTTTTTATCGTAGTTTTGATCTTGGCGACTAGGCATAGTTTCGATATTTGCTATTTGGCTTATCTCCTTTGCGGCTTTTGAGATGTTTAGGAGTATGTCTTCGCCGCTATTTTGGGCTGTTTGGTAGTTTTGATTTTGCGAGGCTGAGCTCGTGGAGTTTTGGCTAAAATTTGCCGCAGCTAAAGCGCTTTGAGCTTCGACTTCAAAAAGCTCGCGCTCGTCTAAAATGATCTTTTGCGGCCTTTCCTCTTTTGCTGCCTGAGCGCGCAAAAACTCCTCGTAGCCCTTTAAATTTTGCTTTTGAGGCTGGTTTTTTTTCTGCTCGCTCGCATCCTCTTCGACGCTGACCAAAATTTCATAAAGCGGCTTTTTGTTTATCGTCTTTGGCTGAATTTGCTTCGTCGTTACCAAGATCGCCCTCTCACCGCACTGAGCCTGCGCCTTTTTTAGCGCTTCCATACTGCTCTCGCCGGTAAACGTATAAAACTTCGTCGCCAAATCTTCTCCTTCGTTTCTCGCTAAATTTAGCCGCCTCTAGCCAAAATCGTCGCGGCAAAGGCTATGCATTTTCCGTTCCCGCTTCAAATTTAGGCTTTGCGGCCGCTAAATTTTAAAATTTCACTCCGCTTTTGCTAACGCGCTTCATCGTCCCAAGCGGTAAAATCACGCTAGCCCTGCTTTGCGCGCCGGGATGGGGCAATGTTAGCCGCGCATCGTTTCTGTTTCGTCCGCTAAAATACAAAATGTCTATATCAAGCGTCCTGGGCGCGTTTTTAAAGCTTCTCACGCGTCCGAAACGCCTTTCTAAATTTGCCGTTATTTTTAAAATTTGTCTCGCGGCAAGGCTCGTTTGCACAAGCATTACGGCGTTTGTGAAATCAGCCTGCTCCTTAAACCCAAACGCCTCGTCTATGAGGAGCACCGAGTTTTCTACGACGTGAAACCTACTATCTCGGCTAAGTTTAAAATGCAGCCGACAAAAGCGCTTTTTCACGTCACCGATATTGCCTCCAAGCCCCAAAATAACGCTATTTTTAAAGCCCGGTCTAAAATCAAAAACCTTCGGGAAAAAGAGGCATTTGCTAAAGCGCCTCGCCCCCGCTACCCTCATAAAATTTCAGCTCCGTTTTCGCGCACGACCACGACGTCCTCGATGCGCACGCCAAATTCGCCGGGCAGATAGATCCCGGGCTCCACGCTAAAGACCATGCCCTCTTTTAGCACGGCCTCTCCGCGCTTTGAGATGAACGGAAGCTCGTGGATATCGACCCCCACGCCGTGCCCCGTGCTGTGAAAAAACGCTTCGCCAAGGCCCTGAGCGGCGATAAAATCCCTAGCCGCCGCGTCGATCTCGCGCGCCTTTTTGCCAGGCATAACCGCCGCGATCGCAAGGGCCTGAGCCTCTTTTACGATCTCGTAAATTTCTTGGCGTTTGGCGTTTTTAAAATTTTGCTCCTTGCCGAAGTTAAAATTTTCGTCAAAGCACGCCGTACGCGTCCTATCCGAGCAGTAGCGATTAAATTTAACCCCCGCGTCAAGCAGGAGCAAGTCGCCCTCTCTCAGCCGCTTTTTACTAGGCAGAGCGTGCGCCTTGGCGGCGTTTTCGTTGATCGCGACGATAGGCGAAAAGCTAAGCGCGAGCTCGCCCTTTTTCTTAAAAATAAGCTCGGCATTAAAAAACAGCTCCTCTTCGCTCATGCCTTCGCCGTTAGCGCGCACGAACACGGCAAATTCGTCAAATCTTTCCGCACCCAGCTGCGCCGCTTGCTTTAAAATTTTTATCTCGTCTTCTGATTTTACTATGCGCGAAATTTGCGAAAAATTCGCCCGCGCCTTAAATCTTACCCCAAGCCCCTTGCTAAGCGCTTCCCACTCGCCCGCGCTAAAATCGTACGGGTTATAAACAAGCTCCTTTACGCCCATTTTTCGCAAAAACAGCCGCGCGTCTTTTATCAAATTTCGCTCGACCTCGATCACTTCGGTATCTTGGCAAAGCTCGCGCGCCTCGATGCTATAACGCGCATCGGTGAGGAAAAATTTGCGCCCCGCAAGGCTCAAAAATATCGCGTTGTCGCAGCTGTATCCGCACTCGTGGTAAACGGCGTTTTCGTCCTTTAGGATAAAATTTTTCAAATTTTGCCTCGTTTTACTCCGCTTTTTCGCCCGCTCTTGCGGCTTTCATGGCTTTTATCTGCTCGAAAATTTGCAGCATCGCGATCATGGCTAGGTGATAGCCCACAGGCCCAAAGCCAACGATCTGTCCCGCAGTTACCGGCGCTATGAGGCTTTTTTGGCGGAATTCTTCGCGGCGGTGGATGTTGCTGATATGCACCTCGATGACCGGAAGTCCGACGGCTGCGATAGCGTCGCGGATCGCGATAGATGTGTGCGTGTAGGCGGCTGGGTTTATGATAATGCCGTCAAATTCGCCGAAGCACTCTTGGATTTTATCCACTAGCTCACCCTCGAAATTGCTCTGAAAAAACTCGATCTCTATATCGTTTTGCTCGGCAAAAAGCTTCATCTGCGCGTGGATATCCTCCATCTTCATCGAGCCGTAGACATCGGTCTCGCGCGTGCCTAGCATGTTGATATTCGGGCCTTGGATGACCATTAGTTTAGATTTTGTTTCCATTTTTAGCCTTTTAAAAGATTTAAATTTAGCCTTGATTATACATTTTTTAAGCTAAATTTTCGCTACAATCACGAAAAATAGGAGCTTAAAAATGATCATCGTTAAACCGAAATTTACAATGCCGTGCGACGAAAATTTTACCGTTTTAGAGGACGCGGCGGTCGCCTTTGATGAGCGTATCGAGGCCGTTGGCGAGGCTGAGCAGCTGCGCAAAAGATACCCTAATGCGCGGTTTTTCGAGTATCCGGACGCCGTTTTGGCGCCTGCTTTCATCAACCCGCACGTGCATCTGGAGTTTAGCGCGAACAAAACCAGCCTTGTTTACGGCGATTTTTTAGAGTGGCTAAGCTCCGTTATCGCCTCTCGCGGCGCGCTCTCGCAGGCGGCAAACGACGCCGTCATCGCCTCTGCGATAAAAACCATGCAGCGTAGCGGCGTGGCAAGCTTTGGTGCGGTTTCTAGCTTTGGCGGGGATTTAGACGCGTGCGCGAACTGCGGCGGGCGAGTCGTGTTTTTTAACGAAATTTTAGGCACGAACGAAGCTGCGTTAGAGCAAAATTTGGCAAATTTCACCGCCCGCTTTGAAGCGTCGCAAAAGCGCAAAAGCCCGCTTTTTACGCCCGCGGTTTCGGTGCACTCGCCCTACTCTACGCATCCTGATTTAACCGCTGCGGCGCTAAATTTAGCACGCGAGCGTGGGCTGGTCGTATCAACGCATTTCATGGAGAGCGAGCATGAAAAAAGCTGGCTAGAAGGCGGCTCGGGCGGCTTTAAAGAGTGGCTGGGCAAATTTAACCCCGCCGCGCGCCCGCTTTACTCGCCAAGCTCGTTTGTAGCGATGTTTGCGGGCATTCGCACGCTCTTTACGCACTGCGTTTGGACGGATGATTTTTCTGGCTTTGACCCGGAGCTTCACAGCCTCACGCACTGCGCGGTTTCAAACAGGCTGCTTAGCAAACGCACGCTAAATTTACGCGCCGCGCTGGACGTGGGAGCGAGCATAAACATCGGCACGGACGGGCTTAGTTCAAATATCAGCCTAAATTTTCTTGACGAGCTACGGGCGAATTTACTCATTCACGCCGATTTTGATCCGCTTGAATTAGCTAAAATTTTGCTTCTAGCATCGACAAAAAACGCGGCAAAGGCGCTAAAATTGGACGCAGGCGAGATAAAAGAGGGCAAGCTGTCCGACCTCGCGCTCTACGGCGGTTTTGCAGACGCCGACGCGGCGCAGCTACCGCTCATGCTCATTTTGCACGCGGGGGGCTGCGAGCGGCTATTTGTTGGCGGCTCGGAAGTAAATTTAGAGTAAAATTTGAAGCCGAAATTTTACGGGTTAGACCTTGGCGCGGAAAAATAAAAATGCTAAATTTAAACTCAAATTTGACGCCCACCCCAAATCCGGCCCGCTAGCTAAATTTATAAATTTAAATGGTAAAATGCGCCCGAATTTCACGAAAACGATAAATTTAAAGGAAAAAAATGGGATTTTTGAGATTTATTTTCGCGCCGATCGCGGCGATTTTTAGGTTCATAAACACGTATTTTAAGGCGATGCTGTTTTTGCTCATCGTATTTTTGATATTTTTTAGCGGCAAGGGCGAAAACGTAAATCCGCCCAACCTAACCCAGATCAACCTCTCAGGCGCGATCATGGACGCAGGCGAAGCGCTAGAAAAGATCGAGGCCGCGCGCAAGGACGGCGATATAAAGGGCGTGCTGCTTTATATCGACAGCCCCGGCGGCGCGCTGGCGCCTAGCGTCGAGCTGCACCTCGCGGTCAAAAATCTACGCGCCGCAAAGCCCGTGGTCGCGTATGCGGGCGGGTCGATGACTAGCGGTAGCTACTACGCGGGTGCCGGCGCAAACAAAATTTTGGCAAATCCTGGCGCGTTTATCGGATCGATCGGCGTGATAATGCAAGGCGCGGATGCTAGCGAGCTAGCGGCTAAAATCGGCGTCTCGCAGCAAGTCGTAAAGGCGGGCGAGTATAAAGAGGCGGGGACGTTTCTGCGCCCGTGGAGCAAGATCGAGCGCGAGCAGCTACAAGAGCTCGTAAACGCCAGCTACGAGATGTTCGTAAGCGACGTGGCGGCGGATAGAAATCTAGACGCAAACAAAAGCAAAGAGTGGGCCAACGCGCGGGTATTTCTCGCTCGCGACGCCGCAAAGCTCGGGCTCATCGACGAGGTGAGCGATTATTATTCGGCGCGCGCCGAGCTAGAAAAGCTAAGCGGCGTGGCCGAGCCCGTCTGGGCAAAGCCGTCCGTCTACGAAAAAGCGATGCAAAAATTTATAAATCAAGGCGCAAACTCGCTAATCTCGGCGTTTTTTGAAGCTAAGGCGAGGTAAATTTAAAGGCACGGCGTGAAAATAATCTCTAAATTTAAAGATAATTACGACTTTATGGTATCAAAATACGGCCTTGACGAGACGTTGGTCTACGACCGTAGAAACTCGACTCTCGTCGCCGCCGATGAGCTATGGAAACTAAACCAAATAGATCAAATAGATTTTGAGCGAAAACTGGGCGGCTACCGATTTACTGACGGTAAATTTATAAATTTAAACAAAACCGACATCAATGAAGTTCCGCGCCTGCTGCACTCCATCATCTTTATCGGCCAAAATTTGGTCCATATTTTTGCCGCGCAGGGTAAGATTTACACGAGCCTTGATCTTAAAGAAACCGATAACAAAACTGGGATCTTGACGTTTAACGACGGTTTTCGCGCCTATCCCGTTTCGCAGTTTTGAAAAAACGGCAATCAAGCGACGCGGGAGGGTATTTTAAACTGTGTAAAGTACCCTCTGGATTTTCACGAAAAGCCGATACAAGACATTGTTCGTGGCGAAAAAGTCATAAGCAAAGACGAAATTTTGAGCTCCCCAATCGTGCTTTTTAAGATAACGCAAAGCATCCACACCGCGGCGATAAATCCGCAACTTAGCGCGATGGGGCTTTATCTGGACGCTGATTTCGTGTGGCAGAGCTTAGTAGAGTTTTTATTCGCCAAAAAGGACGCCTCCGTCCCGGTAGGCGCAATCCCAAACGATATAAAATCGCCTGCAAGGGCTTTGACGTAAAACGCTCGTTTCATCCAAAGATGAAGTAGCATAGGCAAATTTACTTTTTGCTGGGCAGGCGGCCACTTGGATAAATTTTGCTACAAAATTTGAAACTAAACTTCGATGCGACCAGCCAAGCAAAAACGACTAGCAATAGACCTGGCAGGTAAATTTGGTCAAATGTTATATAAATTAGACGCAAATTTACAAATTTTGCATACGATAAATAACCGATTTTAAAGCCAAATTTGACGCTGCAAAAACGCAAACTCTCAACTTTATCGCAACGAAATTTGCTCAAATTTAACACAATCAAAAACTCGCCAAAGCCAAATTTGAGCACTAGTTAAAAACGCCAAACCGCTCGCCAAACACCACGCCGCCAAATTTAAACCTCCTCAAGCCCCATCAAAAGCCTAATAGCAAGGTTTGCCTCGTGATTTGCGCAGATCGCTACGCGCGCGGCCATGAGCCCCTGCCCTACGCCTGCAGCGTTTTGCAGATCGCCGCACAGATAGACGTTTTTGGCAAATTTGACCGTTTTTATGAGATTTGAGCTAAAGTGCCCCGCCATGCCAGACGCGCCGACGATCTTTTTATCTCGCAGGCTCGCTCCGGCTTCGTTTACCATCATCGCCTTGCCCGCGACGTTGTCAAAGGCCTCGCAGATAATGCTGCACGGCGCAAAAATCTCGGCGACGTTGCTTGCGTCTAGCGTCACGTCGTGCGTCACGACCTCGACAAATGGATTTACCTCGGCGATGAGCTCTTTTAGCGCGTCCGTCTTTTTCATGCCGATGTGGCGGACAAAGTACTGCTGGCGGTTTAGGTTGCTAGGCTCCACGACGTCAAAGTCGGCCAGCACGAGCTTGGCGACTCCCGTGCGAGCTAGGCTTAGCGCGATATTTGAACCAAGACCACCCAGCCCCGCCACGCCCACGCAGCCGCTAGCTAGCGCCGCGTTTAGCTCGGGGCTGTTTCTGGAGGCGATCATAGCTTTTAGCACTTCGCGCCCGGGCATCGCGCCGCGCCTTATAAATACGACGTTTGAGCCGTCTTTTAGCTCTAAATTTTCCTTCGTCGCAAAGCCGTCGAGGATAAAGATATCAGGCTCGCTCGCGTTAAATTCGGCTAGAAATTTATACATCTCGCCGTTTTTATCGCCCAAAGCCTCGTTTTTTAGCTCATCCATCGTGTTTGCCGCGACTTTAAATTTCGCTCCGTTTAGCGTTATCTCTTTCATTTTTCTCCTTTAAATTTACAAAATCATAGCGCAAATTTATAAAATATTTCGTTAAAAAGTCGGCATAGTCACGTTTTTAAATATTTGCGTAATCTACCGTACGCAAAATACTGGCGCTAGCTTTATCTTAAATTTTAGGTTTTGCCGTTTGCTTTTTATATAAGATAAACGTAACTACTAGCGGCATAAAAAACAAGATAAACACCGCAATAAACTCTAGCAAACTTGCACGGTTTGACGCAAGCGCCATCGCGCCGGCAAAAGCCAAAAATCCGCCAATCCCAAAAGCGATGCCGAAAATTATTTTTTTTAAACGGCGACATAACGGCCTTATTCCATTCGTCTTTAATATCCTCATAGCTTTTTTGACGTTTTTGAGCTATGGTTTGCAAAATAGCTTCATTAGGATTCGTTTCGGTATGCGCCTTGCTTAGTATTTCGTCTATTTCAAACACCAAATCAGTCAGCCGTTCGCGCCTTTTAGCAGATAGCGCTCCTGAAAAATTTATTTTTTGAATTTCGAGACCTATTTCTTTTTGTATCCATATGAGCCTATCAAATAATGCGTTATTTTCGCTTCTTTTGAAAAAATCTGAGCTATTTAGGCCAAAATCGCTAATTGCTACATATGTTATCGTTTTTACGTCGTATCCGCACCTTTGCAAAAAATCGCCTAGGCAAAATTGGGAGACTTGAGCTACGTTTTTTAAAAATTGCTCCTTTTTAGCTGCGGCTATCTGCGCCTGTGTCATCTTTTTTGCCCCAAAGCTTTGACTTGAATAAATCCTAAATCCCCCGCCAAGACTTTTACTAAAACTCAATCGCATATAAATCTCCTCGTCTTATAAGATGCCGCCCGTAATTGGATTTTGAAACGAATTTATAAACTCCGCTCAAATTTATACCACCCGTAAACGTCGCCGTCAAGCTCGCCGTGAAATAGCGGTTTGAGTTTTAAATTTAGCCTCACTGCGGGCGCGTCTAAAAGCTCGTTCGAGCGGTAAAGCAGTAGCCATTTTACGCGTTCGTCTAGGGCTTTGAGCGCGTTTTCGCCGCCTTCAAACATCGTTAAACGCGGCGCGAAAGCTTCATTTATGTCGCTTGTTACGCGCACGCTCCTACCAGCCACGCCAAAAAGCGGTATAGAAGCGTCAAACTCGCGCTCGCGCGAGTAGATCATCACGTTTGGGTTTTTACCGCCCTCTATCAGTCTGGTATCAAGCCTCGGGCGGTCGGCGCGGACGGTGGCGCCGCCGATAACTAGCAGCTCGGCCACGCTACGCAGGCGGTGAGAGTGGGTGCGGCTGGCTAGATTTGAGATGATTTTGCTCTGCGCGGTGCCTACTGCGACGCCGTTTGCGCTAAGGGCGAGCTTAAAAAAGCTAAAATTCCCCTTCTGCCACGCTAGAAACGGCTCAACCAGATCGTCCGCCTGCTGCCTTAGTACGTCAAATTTGACCGATATGCCGCCGTTTTGCAAGATATGCGCGCCGCCGCTAGCTACGGCGTTTTCGTCGCCTCTAGCGATAACGACTTCGGCAAATTTTAGCCGACTTAAAAGCTCGGCGCATGGCGGCGTTTTACCGCGGTGAGCACAGGGCTCGAGCGTCACGTAGGCCTTGGCGCCTTTTAGCAGATCGCCGTGATTTTGCAGGATGTATTCATACGTGAAATTTGGCTCCAAGTCTGCGTTTTCAAGCTCGGCCGCGTTTTCAAATTTGACGCCCAAAGCTGCGTTATACTCGCGTAAAAAATCCCTTAAAAACGCCTCGCACTTTTGGCAGAGCGCCAAAAGAATCGCGCTTGGCTCGGCGTGCAAAAAGCCCGCTCTTTTATGCGCGGCGACTGAAAGCAGCCTACCGCCAGCATCCAAGATCGCGCAGCCAACGGCGGGGTTTGGATAAGTTAAAATTTGAAACTCCCAAGCCTTTTTTATCGCTAGAGACATGTAAAATTCGTCGTTTATCATCGTTTTTGCCTAGTTAAATTTGGGGTATTATACTAAAATTTGCGCGGCTAATTTTTAAATTTAGCGACTTATTTTTACTATTTTGATCTCCAAACCCGCACCTTCACGGCGTAAATTTCGCTCCAAACAATATCAAATTAATCTCACGAAGTCATGTGTATCATAAGCCATGAGAAGCTTTTAGTTTCCGAGTGATAATTTTTGCGTGGGAAACGATGAAGGATATGCAGGCCTTTAGCGGCTCGGTTTTAGTCTGTGAGTTTTACAAGAAATTTAGAGGGCAAACTATAGTCGCGAGTCGCACGCTAAATCCTAAATTTATAGGCGAAAAAGAGCAGATGGACGATACTCTTTTTAACGATGAATTTAGAGTTTTTACAGACGATAAAGTAGAGGCACGGTATCTTTTGACGCCTGCGTTTATGAAGCGTTTGAGAGAGTTAAAGATAAAATTTGCAGGAGAGATGGGCGTGAGCGCGGCGTTTATGGACGATAAATTTTATCTATTTTTAAACGGAGCGGAAAATAAATTTGAGACGACGCTCTTTTTGCCGCCGCCTAGCCTCGAGGATGCCGCGCAAATAAAAAAGGAAATTTCGGAGCTTCTACCCATAATAGACGAGTTAAATTTGAACCTTGATATTTTTAAGTGAGGGTAAATTTGACAGCTTAGATGATTGGGGATTTTGCAGATAAAATTAAATCGCAACGTAAATAAGGCAAAATTTACTGCAAATTTGTATCGAGATAAAAGCTGTATTTATGGGATAGAAAGTTAAAAACGGCGTCTTGCCACACAAAACGCCGTTTTATTGTAATATTAGAAACGTTGTCCGATAGTAAATTCAAACGTACTCGTATCGTCGCCGTCTTGCTTTTTGAGAGGTTTGGCAAAGATTAGCTGTAGCGGCCCCATAGGCGTTACCCACTCGATACCTGCGCCCGCGCTATATCTACTGATACGTCCGTCGATATAATCCACGATGCCCGGCGCCGTTACGTTTGCGATCCTGCCGCGAATAACGCCGTAGTCAACAAACAGCAATCCGCGCATCTTTACGCGTTCTATTAGCGGGAAGCTAAGTTCTGCCGAGCTGTTAAAAGACGTATCGCCGCCCGTCTCGTACCAGCTACCGCTGGCGACTTTGACTTTAGGCGAGACGGTTCTACTCTCAAATCCGCGTAGATTTCTGATGCCGCCTAGATATAGTCTCTCGTTGATAGGCACCCAGCCGCGATCCCAAATTTTGCCAAAGCTTGATTTGAATCTAAAAATAAGGTCGTAGTCCACCCACTCTCTGATACCTTGATACCAGTTGAAATTCGTTCTGCTCTTTAAAAATTTCTCGTCGCCGCCCACGCCTGCAAACTCTAGGCTAGTGCTTGCGATGATACCCGTACGAGGCAGGTAATAATCATCCGTGCTGTTATATGTAATAGACGGTATGAGCGAGCTTTTTAGGCTCTTGCCGTCTTTGTATCCGACGGTTTTTAGTACGTCGCTAAGCCCACTGATACGGCTTTGCTCTATGATGTAACCCAAAGACGCGCTTAGATTTCTAGTTAGTTTTCTGCCTACGACGACGTTTAGACCGTATGATTTCTCATCGTAGTTATTCCAGCTATAGTCGTTAGCATAAAGAGTGCCGCCAAGGCTATATTCGCTATCAAAAAGGCGCGGGTTGGTTAGACCTATCTGCCCGGAGAGCTCGTTATCGCTCCTATCTACGCTTATGACGCCTTTCAAGCCGCTACCAAATACGTTCGTATCAGACACGCTCGCGTTAAGTAGCAAACCGTCCGAGCTACCGTAGCCGATACCGCCGCTGATCGAGCCCGTGGAGGCCTCTTTTACTTTTACGAGTAAGTCAACTTGGTTTGCTCCGACGCGCTGCTCCTCGATCTCAACCTCGTCAAAATAACTCGTTCGCCTTAGAGCGTCCTTGCTGTCTTGCAGGTCGGTTCTACTGTATAAATTTCCCTCCGTGAGATATAGCTCGCGTCTGACGACTCTATCTACGGTTCTGTCGTTACCTGAAATTTGCACGTTTCTTATATATACTTTTTCGTCCGGTAAAACCTCATAGACGATACTAACAGTCTTGTCCTCGACGTTTTTCTCGGTTTTTGGATTTATCCTTACAAACGCATAACCCTTATCCGCTACCATATCATCGAGCTTTTTCATGTCTTGTCTTAGGCGAGCGGAGTTCATCACGTCGCCGCTTTCTAGCCTAAAGTCTTTTAAAATTTTCTCTTTATCAAGCTCTAAAAACTCAGGCGCTTCGATATCTACGCTAGATACCCTATACTGCTCGCCCTCGGTCACGTAGTAGGTGAGATCTGCTGTATAGTTATCCATGTAGGCGTTTAGATACGGGTTTGAAACCGTCGCGTCTAGGTAGCCTTTTTGGTAGTATTTATCTTGGATTCTCGCAGGATCGTTTGGTAGCTCAAAAAGCTTAACCTTGCCGTCGTTTCTGCCCCACATCCAACCCATAAATTCGCGCTCTTTGTTCGCCACCACAGGCTCTACGTCATCATAATCAAAAAGCTTTGCGCCGACTAAATTTACGTTTTCTATTATGATATTTTCGCCGCGGTTTATGTTCATCGTAACAAAAAGACTGCTTTCATTGCCCGCCACCGGCTCTTTGGTTACGTCTATGACCGTGTCGAAGTAGCCTTTTGACTCGTAGTACTGCCTGATGCGCTCTTTCGCACGCTCGATGGCTAACTCGTCGTACATATTGCCTTGTTTGATGTTGATTAGTCCGTCGATGGCGGTTTTGTCGTTAGTCACTACGCCTTTGATATCGATACGAGCGATGCTAGGCTTTTCTTTTACCGTTACGGTCACGTCGCCGCCCTTGTTTTCGATGTATATATCATCGAAATAGCCCTGTCTAAACAGCTTTGCGATCGCCCTATCCGTGCTATCGACATTTAGCTCGTCTCCGACTTTTAGCCCCATTATCTCCTTTGCAGTTTCTGGAGACAGATGCACGAGACCTTTAAAATTTATGGAAGTTATCTGCTCGGCATTTGCCAAAACTGCGCCCAAAAGTAGTAGAAAAACGCTTTTTTTCATTGATTTAACCTAAAAGTGATGATAAGGCTGTATAATAGCACATTTTATTTTTAAACAATATAAATTTAAAAGGCGAATTTATGAAAATCGGTATCGTAGGTCTAGGACTCATCGGCGGCTCGCTCGGTCTTAGCCTAAAAAACGAAAAACTAATCAGCTGCGTTAGCGGCATGGATCTAAACAAAGAGCACGAAAAACAAGCCATTGAGCTTGGTCTCGTGCATGAAATTTTAACTCTTGAGCAGATGAAGCAAAAATGCGATATGATATTTCTAGCCATCCCCGTCGAAGGCATCATCAAAATCGTTAAAGAATTTGAAGGTATCGGCGAAAACACGACTATCGTCGATCTTGGTAGCACCAAGCAAAAAATAATCGAAGCCGTGCCAGAGAGCATCAGGCAAAATTTCATCCCCGCTCACCCGATGGCCGGCACCGAGTACTCCGGCCCTACCGCAGCTTTTTCGGGGCTTTTTAAAGACGCCGT
Source organism: uncultured Campylobacter sp. (assembly GCA_963515555.1). GTDB lineage: Bacteria > Campylobacterota > Campylobacteria > Campylobacterales > Campylobacteraceae > Campylobacter_A. Next base: position 20,201 of record CAUPXB010000014.1, read on the forward strand.
CGTAGCCATTTGCGACTTTAAAGAAAGCGGCGAGATGCACGTCAAACGCTCGGTCGAGCTGTTTTCGCACCTGGGCATGAAGATTATTTTCATGAGCGCGGCGGAGCACGATCATCACGCCAGCGTCATCTCTCACCTACCCCACGCTATCAGCTTTTCGCTAGCTAGCAGCGTGCTAAAAAAGGAAAACAAAAAAAATATCATCGCGCTAAGCGGCACGGGATTTAACGGCATGATCAGGATCGCCAAAAGCTCGCCCGTGATGTGGACGGATATCTTTAAACAAAACAAGCTAAATTTGATAAATTCGATAGACCTTTTCAAAAAAGAGCTGGACGAATGCGAAAATTTAATCAAAAACGAGCAGTGGGACGAGCTGCGAGAATGGATGGGCGAAGCTAGAAAAATACGCGAAATTTTATAAATTCGGGCGCAAATTTACCTTAAATTTATCGCTTTTTAGTAAAATCGGTCTCTTTAAGATTTAGGAGATTTTTATGAGAAGACGCGGCAATGGGAATTTGATATTTTTCGGCGTTATTATTTTACTTTTAGTTGCGGCGATAGCTTTTTTATTTACCTCAAAAACATTTGAACGCGAAGCACCAAGTATAGCCATCTCAGATCAAATTTACTGGAACCTGACCTCGCCTCTACCGATCAAAATAACCGACGAAGGCGGCGTGAAATCGGTTAAAATTTCGCTTATAGACGAAAAAGGCAGCGTAAATTTATTGACTCAAAAATTTGAAGCGCCGTCTGAGATCGTCGATTTAAATTTAACCTTTCCGAAAACGGGATTTGGCGCACAAAAAGATATCTACAACATCGTGATCGAGGCCACGGATACTAGCAAATGGGGATTTTTCCTCGGCAACACGCAAAAAAAAGAGGTCAAAATCACCGTCGATAACAAAAAACCCGACGTAAACATCCTAAACCACTCATACGCTATCACCAAAGGCGGTAGCGCTACGGTCGTGTTTAAGGCGACTGACGAGATGCTAAAAGAGGTCTATATCGAGACGAACTACGGTAAGAAATTTATACCGAGCAAATTCGTAAAAGACGGCTACTACGCCTCGCTAGTAGCTTGGCCGGCGCAGCAAGGCTCGTTTAGCGCCGATGTCGTGGCGCTTGACGCGGCGGGAAATATAACCAAAAGCAAGATAAGATTTTTCTACCAAGACAAAAAATACCGCACTTCAAAGATAAAACTAGACGGCCAAAGTAGATTTTTAAACGAAAAAATCCCGGAACTAGCGCAGCAATACGCAAAAAATTATGACGCAATGAGCAATCTGGAAAAGATGAAATTCGTCAATGAAAATCTCCGCGAGGCAAATGAGAAAATAATCTCGCAAATCGCCGCAAAAGTAGAGATAGACGCGGCGGAAAACTTTAGCGTAAATAAATTTTATCCGCTAAAAAACGGCAAAGCGGTGGCAAGCTTCGGCGACCACAGATACTATACCTTTGAAGATAAAGACGTGAGCGAAAGCTGGCACATGGGTATCGACCTAGCCTCGACGCAAAAAGCCGACATCGTCGCTAACAACGACGGCACGGTCGAATTTGCAGCAGATAACGGCATCTATGGGCGCAATATCCTGATAAATCATGGATTCGGGCTATTTTCGCTCTACGGGCACTGCAGCTCGCTAAACGTCAAAGCGGGCGACTCGGTCAAAGCGGGCGACGTCATTGCAAACACCGGAGTTACGGGCTTAGCGATGGGCGATCACTTGCACTTTGGCATGCTGGTGCAAGGCATAGAAGTGCGCCCCGAAGAGTGGATGGATAACGGCTGGATGAAAGATAACGTAACCGGCGTTTTGAATGCGGCAAAAAAAATGGTCGAATAAATTTGCCATTTTGTTGTAAATTTGTTGTATAATGGCAAGAATAAGAAAAATAAGGGCGAAAATTTGAAACAAACAACTATAAAATCAGCCGTAGAAGGCGTAGGTATCGGGCTTCACAAGGGCGAACCGATAAAAATCACGCTTGAACCGCTCGGGGCAAATTCGGGAATAATATTTTACAGAAAAGACCTCGGAGTGAGCTTTAAAGCGGAGCCAAAAAACGTGATAAACACTCAAATGGCAACCGTAATCGGTGGCAAAGAGGGCTACATCTCGACAATCGAGCACCTCCTTAGCGCGATAAACGGCTACGGCATCGACAATATCCGCATAGTCCTAGATGCCAACGAAGTGCCGGTAATGGACGGCTCGGCAATAAGCTACTGCATGATGCTGGATGAAGCCGGCACGGCTGAGCTTGACGCGGACAAAAAAGTAATCGTAATCAAACGCCCGGTAGAAGTAAATAAAAACGGAAAATTTGCCAGAGTAACGCCGTCGAATAACCCGAAATTCGACTTTACTATCAAATTTGCCCACCCGATAATCGGCGAGCAAAATTACGTGTTTGAGTTTAGCAAACAAGCCTACATCGAGGAGATCGCGCGCGCTAGGACGTTTGGATTTTTAAAAGACGTACAGATGCTAAGGGCGCAAAATTTAGCCCTCGGCGGAAGCTTAGACAACGCCGTAGTTATCGACGATAATAAAATTTTAAATCCCGAAGGTCTGCGCTTTGAAAACGAATTCGTTCGTCATAAAATTTTAGATGCGATCGGCGATCTAAGTCTGATGGGCGCGCCTTTGATGGCTGATTATACGAGCTTTGCGGGCAGCCACGAGCTAAACCACGAGCTAACGCTAGCTATCCTAAGCGACGATAAAAACTACGAAATCGTCACGCTAAAAGGCGATTTCGCGCGCGAGTACCAAAAGGTATTTGCATAAAAAATATCCAAATTTTAGTTATCGCTCTTAGCTCGCCGCTAATCGTCGGCATTTATGACGAAAACGGCGAACTTATAGAGCGAATTTCTAGCGAAGAAAAATCCGACGTCTCTCTCGTAAAAATAATGGATGATATTTTAAACGGCGGTAAATTTAATCTACGAAAAATTATCTACGCAAACGGCCCGGGAAGCTTTATGGGCGTAAAAGTCGCATACGTCGTTTTAAAGACGATTAGCATCGTAAAAAAGTGCGAATTTTACGCGGTTAGCGGCTTTGAGCTAAACGGCGGCGCGCCGATACGGGCAAATAAAAACTTAAGCTTCGTAGATACGCCAGATGGTGTCAAGCTACAAAAAGCGCAAGCGGGCGAATTTGGCTTACCGCAAAATTTAGCCGTTTTAAATCTAAATTTAGATACTCTACCAAATTACGTTATACAAGCCGTTTAGGAGATTTTTTGCAAATTTTAGTTCCTGCCACGAGCGCAAACATAGGCCCCGGTTTTGACTCCCTAGGACTTGCCTTAGAGCTACACAACACAGTCGAGATAACGAGGGCAAACTTCGCCTCCGTGAGCATTTTGGGCGAAGGCAAAGACAACGCGCTTCTTAAAAAAAACAACATTTTTTTATCTATTTTTAATGAAATTTACGTCAAACTAACGGGCAAAAAAGATACTTTTCGCATGATTTTTACCAATCAAATCCCGTTTTCTCGCGGTCTTGGCAGCTCCTCTGCGGTCATTACTTCAGCCATTGCGGCAGCTTATGCGGCAGCAGGATTTAAGGCTGATAAAAGCGCGATTTTAAACCAGGCGCTAGTTTACGAAAACCACCCCGACAACATCGCTCCGGCTACGCTTGGCGGCTTTGTTAGCTCGGTCGTTGAAAACGGCAAAGTAAAATCTCTAAAAAAACCTTTAAGCACCGATATAAAAGCCGTCGTCGTGATCCCCGATAAGCCTATGAGCACGAACGAATCTCGTGCCAAGCTACCTAAAAATTTCACGATGAGCGAGTGCGTTAGCAACCTCTCTCACGCCGCATTTCTCACGGCTTGCTTTTTTAGCGAAAATTACGAGCTTTTGAGAACGGCGGCAAAAGACGTAATGCACGAACAAATCCGCATGCAAAACCTGCCCGAGCTCTTTGAAGTGCGCAAGATGGCCTACGAAAACGGCGCTCTTTTGAGTACGCTTTCTGGCAGCGGATCTAGCTTTTTAAACATTGTTTACGCGGACGATGCGGCAAATTTAAAACAAAAACTGCAAGATAAATTTAAGAGCTTTCGGATTGAAATTTTTAATTTCGACAACGACGGGATAAAAATCCTACAAAGCTAAAAAAAAGCTAAAAGAAGTTATAATAATGGCTCAAAAATTTATCCCTATCAGGACATGCGTGGTCTGCAAAAAGCGCTTTGAACAGCAAATTTTGCGTAGATACAGACTGATAAATTCTTCGCTATTTTTCGGAAACGGAAACGGACGCAGCTTTTATCTTTGCGAAGAATGTCTAAAAAAAGACGAGAAAATTTTAAGAAAATCGCTCGGAAGAGTCGCAGGCAGCTTTATCGCGACGCTACAAAACGGGCAAAATTTAAAGGAGATACTCTTAAATGGGGACTGTTCGAATTTCAGAGATAGCAAATGAGCTCGGCTACAATAGCAAAGAGGTTTTAGAAAAGGCTATTGAGCTTGGGCTAAAGGTCAAAACGCACTCAAGCGGCGTTAGTCCTGAAGAAGCGGCGGCGCTATACACCTACATCCAAACCGGCGAGATCCCCGAAGCTCTCAAGAAAAAACCGGAAAAGAAAAAACCGACCGTCAAAAAGGCGGAAACCAAAGAGGACAAAGAGGAAAAAGAAAGCAAACCTAAAGAAGCTAAAAAAACAAGCGCCGCAAAAGAAGAAAAGCCTTTGTCGAAAGAAAAAGTAGAAACAAAAAACGACGAAAAATCCGAAAAAGAACAAAAAACAGTCACTCAAAAACCTGCCGAAAAAGCGTCGGAGCCAAAAATCCAAGCAGCCCCCAAAGAGGAACCAAAAGCCCAACCTGTAGCTACCGAGCCGGTTCAGCCAAAAGAAAGCCTGGCCGACGTTAGCCTACAAAAAAGACGCGGCCTAGTTATCGTAAAAAAGAAAAAAGATGAGCAACCAGCGCCTAGGACAAGCGAGAGAAAAGAGTCTGCGCCGGCGCTAAATTTGGAAAGTATGTTTAAATTTAGCGACGAAAAGATAGAGCGCAAAAAGAAAAAAGAGAAAAAACCGGTCATCGCAACCAAAAAAGACGGCGCTACAAAGATGGATCTGCTCGGCGACCGCGACATGGCCGACATCGTGATAGACGATGAGGACGTGGTTATATTGCCTGATTTTTCAGTGCGAACTCAAACTCCGGAGCCTCAAAAAACAAGACAACCGACAAATACGGGCTACAAGCCGGTACTAAATAACTCGGTAAGTTCGTTTCTCGAGCAAGGTACCGCGCGCAGGCCTCGCAAAAAACATAAAAAATCGCAACGCGCCGACCATAACGGCGAAGCAGTAACCTACGTCGAGATACCAAAAGAGATCCGTCTTTACGAATTTGCCGACAAGATCAACAAGCAACCGAGCGAAATCATCGGCAAGCTCTTTATGCTCGGTATGATGACGACTAAAAACGACTTCCTGGACGAAGACGCGATAGAAATTTTAGCCGATGAGTTCGGTATCGAGGTAAATATCGTCGATACGCAAGAAGCATTTGACTACGTTAAGGCCTACGACGAAGAAGAGGAGCAGCTAGATGATGCAAATTTGACCGTCCGCGCTCCCGTTATCACGATCATGGGCCACGTCGACCACGGTAAAACCTCGCTACTAGACTACATCAGAAGCTCGCGAGTAGCAGCAGGCGAAGCTGGCGGCATCACGCAACACGTGGGCGCCTACATGGTAAATAAAAACGGCAAAAATATTACCTTTATCGATACTCCGGGCCACGAAGCGTTCACGGCTATGCGCGCCAGAGGTGCTAAGATCACCGATATCGTCATCATCGTGGTCGCAGCCGACGACGGCGTGAAACCGCAAACCAAAGAGGCTGTGAGCCACGCAAAAGCCGCCGGCGTACCGATCATCATCGCGATAAACAAGATGGATAAAGAGGCTGCAAACCCCGACAAAGTAAAAAGCGAACTAGCAGAGCTGGATATCCTATCTACCGACTGGGGTGGCACGTACGAGTTCGTACCGATCTCCGCAAAAACAGGTATGGGTATAGACGATCTGCTTGAGATCGTACTCTTGCAGGCTGAAATTTTAGAACTAAAAGCAAATGCAAAGGCAAATGCGAAAGCGGCCATAATAGAAAGTTCGCAACAAAAAGGCCGCGGTCCGGTAGCTACGGTTATCGTTGAAAACGGCACTCTAAAAGTCGGCGATATCGTAGTTGCAGGCGTTGCGTACGGTAAGATAAGAAGCATAACAGACGATCAGGGTAAAATTTTAAAAGAGATAAAACCTGGCGAATGCGGCGTGATAATGGGCCTTAGCGAAATTCCTGAAGCGGGCGAAACGCTAATAAGCGTCAAAACCGACAAAGAAGCCCGCGAGTACGCACAGAAAAAGGCTGAATACCTACGCCAAAAAGAGCTAAGCAAAACAACAAAAGTAAGCCTAGAAGAGCTTAGCGAGAAGATCGCCGAGGGCGAGCTAAAATCGCTCCCTGTTATCGTAAAAGCCGACGTTGGCGGCTCGCTAGAAGCCATCAAGGCAAGCCTAGAAAAACTTCGCAACGACGAGATAAAAGTAAATATCATCCACTCAGGCGTGGGCGGCATTACCCAAAGCGACGTAGAACTAGCCAGAGCGAGCGAAAACTCCGTGATTTTAGGCTTTAATATAAGACCAACGGGCGAAGTGAAAGAAAAAGCCAAAGAAAGCGGCGTCGAAATCAAAACCTATAACGTCATCTATAACCTGATCGACGACGTCAAGGCGATCCTAAGCGGTCTAATGTCGCCTGTCATCCACGAGGAGCAGCTCGGCCAAGCACAAGTACGCCAAGTCATCAACGTCCCTAAGGTAGGCGCGATCGCAGGCTGCATGGTAACCGAAGGCACGATAAACCGCGGCGCGAAAATCCGCCTGATCAGAAACGGCGTGGTCGTACACGAGGGTACGGTAAGCTCGCTAAAACGCTTCAAAGACGACGTAAGAGAGGTCGCGCGCGGCTTTGAGTGCGGCGTGGGCATAGACGGTTACAACGACATCAGAGAAGGCGACTACATCGAAAGCTTTAAAGAAGTAGAGGAGCAAGCTAGCCTATGAACCCCTCGGAGATAAAACGCCTGCGCACGCAAAGCGTACTAAAAGAGCTACTACCCGAAGCTCTATCTACGCTCGAGGACGAGCTTTTGCGAGGGCTTTGCGTAACCGACGTCGAGTGTAAAAAGGGCAGATACGACGCATTCGTTTATCTTGATAAAATGATGTTTGACGAGCGCGAACAGGCCTATATACTAGACCGCCTAAAGCGCGTATTAAAGCACCTTCAAAACCACTGCATGGCGGCTGAGGGCTGGTATAGGGCGCCGAATTTTCACTTCAAATTCGACGATAGGCTCGAGTACCAAAACCACATGGACGATTTGTTTGAAAAAATCTCAGAGGATCTAAACAAAAATGCAAAATCTTGAAAATCTGATCTCGCAGTGCGGCGTGCAGCTCTACGACGTCGAGGTCGCAAACGAAAACGGCAGAGCCATTTATAGGATCTATATCGCAAAGCCCGGCGGCGTAAATTTAGACGACTGCGAAAAGGTTTCGCGCCTACTCTCGCCGATATTTGACGTCGAGCCGCCGCTTAGCGGAGACTACGTGCTAGAGGTTAGCTCGCCCGGACTTGAGCGAAAGCTAGAAAAACCGAGCCATTTTATCTCAAGCGTCGGTGAGTTAGCTAAAATCTCGGCCGAAGTAGACGGCGAAAATAAAAAGCTAAAAGGCAAAATTTTATCCGCCGATGGCGATGAAATCTCGCTTGAAAGCGAAGGTCAAATTTTAAAAATAAAAATCGCGAATATAAAAAAGGCAAAAACCTATATCGAGTGGTAGTATTAAATTTAAAGGCTCGAATTTGTACAGCAAGATAGTCTAAATTTCTGCAAATTTGAGCGCTTTAAATTTATATCGCAAAACTTAAATGCGCCGCAGTCAAATTTCTTAAATTTAACCTCAAATTTACAAACCGCCTCCGCATAAATTTAAATTTCCCAAAAGCACAAAAAATGGCGCCGTAAATTTTAGCGATTCTGCCCGCCTACTCCCCAAAGCGCGTAGCGTAAATTTAATACCCGACTAGCAAAACATAAGCTAACTTTGGCTATAATCCCTAAATTTTTTAAAAAGTAGGAATCATGAGCTTTTTAGATATTTTTTCCAAAACGAGAAAGCAACAATCCGCTCCTAGCGAGGCTCCGGCGCACTGGGTCAAATGCGACAGCTGTCACTCGCTGATGTATTACAAAGAGGTCGAGGCAAATTTTAACGTCTGTCCAAAGTGCGGTTTTCACATGAGATTAGCCGCCGACAAGAGGATAGCGATGATCTGCGACGAAGGTAGTTTCGTCGAGCTTGATACCAAGCTAAAGCCCGTCGATCCGATCAAATTCGTCGATAAAAAATCCTATAAAAAACGCATAAGCGAAAATGAGGAAAAGACGGGCAGAAGCTCGGCCGTGATCTGCGGCGAAGCCAAGATCGACGGTATGAGCGTGCAGCTGGCGGTTTTTGATTTTAGCTTTATGGGCGGGTCTTTAGGCTCGGTCGAGGGCGAAAAGATAGTGCGCGCCGTAAAAAGATCACTCGATAAAAAGCAGCCCCTCATCATCGTTTCGGCTTCGGGCGGAGCGAGGATGCAGGAGAGTACGTTTTCGCTTATGCAGATGTCAAAAACCTCCGCCGCGCTAAAGCTACTTGACGAGGCAAAAGTGCCGTATATCTCGGTCCTAACCGATCCTACGATGGGCGGAGTTAGCGCGTCTTTTGCGTGGCTAGGCGACGTCATCATCGCAGAGCCGGGCGCTCTCATCGGCTTTGCCGGACAGCGCGTTATCAAACAAACCATCGGAGCCGATCTACCCGAGGGCTTTCAAAGATCCGAGTTTTTGCTAGAGCACGGCCTAATAGACGCCATAGTCGAGCGAAAAGAACATAAGCAGTTTTTAAGCGATATGATAAGGCTGCTCTCAAACAACCCGGCCTACGCCGCTAAGCAGCCTAGCGCTCAAAATTTGGACGACGAGGAATAAAATTTGGAAATTTCCGTGTTTTGCATCCAAAAGTCAAAACGTGAAAATTTTGAAAACGAGATCAAAGAGTACGCGAAGATGTCGTCGAAATTCGCCAAAATTTCAGACGTCGTTATCTTTAACGACAAGATCGCCAAAGCCCAAAGCAAGGGTCGAGACGAGGCGCTAAAAGCTTACGACGAGGTTTATGAGCCGAATTTAAACGGCTTTTGCGTCGCGCTTGACGAAGCGGGTCGCGAATTTAACAGCGAGGAGTTTGCTAAACTCATCTCGGACAAGGCTCAAATTTCATTTTTTATCGGCGGAGCTTACGGGCTGAGCCAAAATTTTAAACAAAAAACCGACGTCGTCGTTAGCCTCAGCCGCATGACGATGGCACACAAGATCGCCAAACTTATGCTTCACGAGCAGATTTTCAGAGCTCTTTGCATAAACGCGAACCACCCATATCACAAATAAAGGAAAAAAATGCGCAAAAGCGACCTGGAGCAGTTTAAGGCACTTTTACTGGAGCGAAAAGCACAGATAACTAAAAACATTTTAGACTCGTCAAACGAGATGGCAGGACTACGCCAAAGCGGCGTTAGCGACGAGTTTGATATCGCCTCCGTAAACGCCGATCAGCTCATCGAGCAATCAATCAGCGCTCAACAAAGACAAGAACTAGCCGAGATCGACGTCTCGCTGCGAAAGATCGCCGACAAAACCTACGGCATCTGTGAGATGTGCGAGGAAGATATCGGACTGGCGCGTTTGCGCGTCAAACCGCACGCAAAATACTGCATCACCTGCCGTGAGATAGTGGAAAAAACCGCAAAATAGGGGGTACGCCATGCAAATCAAACGTTTTATAGCTTGCGCCGTGCTTTACCTGGTCGTAGTCGGCGCGATCGTTTATCTTTTTGAGGGCGGCTCTTACGAGCTTCATCTTAAATTTGCCATTTTCGGTAGCGACGTCGAGTATGCGTTAAGTTTACCCGTCGCCGTCTGGATGATATTGCCGCCTGCGATTTTGACGATATTTTGCGTGCTTCACATGGCTTATCACGGGTTTAAATTTTACGCATTTAAACGCAAAATTTTGCACGATGAGAAATTTTACAGAGAGCTCGGTAAGGAAATTTTGCTAGGCCTTGATACGAACAAAGACTTTAAAACGAACTTTTATAAAATCCCGTCCCAGATAGCTAGAATCCTCTCGCCGTGGGATAGATACAAAGACGCAAATATCGAGGGCGAGGAGCTACAAAACGCCCTAGATACAATGCGCGCGGTCAAAAACGGCGAAGTCGCCGACCTAAAGAAATTTAAGCTACCTAAGGACAATCCGCTCTTTATCAAAAACGAGCTAAACAAAATAGCAAATTTGGACGGATACTATCTAGAAACGCTTAAAAAACCTATGGGCGATCAGGGCGAAATCGCTCGCGAAGCAAGACAAAAGTTAATAAATTTAGGCTCGCTTGCCGATATCAAAAAATTTGCTCCCGAGCTAGACGAAAACGAGACGATGACGCTCATCTCGCGCTTTGCCAAAGACGAGATAAATTTGAGCAACAACGAGATTTTGGAGCTGTTAAATTCGGATAAAATTTCAAAAGACAGCTTTGGCATCAGCGCCGCGACGCTAAAAAACAAAATCGCTCCGGACGCTATTATCGGCATCTTCGAGCGGCTCAAAAACGAACACCAAGAGGCGCAAGAGGCATACGTTTATCTGCTATTTGAGTTTGAGATGCTCGAGCGCGCGCAGGAGGTTTTATCAGGCCTTGAAGCTGGCGAATATCAAAATTTCCGCACCCTGCTCTACCTTAGACAAAACGGCAAAAATGTCCCGACAGATCTATTTTTCAAGCACGCGCATTGCTGATAGATTTTTCAAAAAAGCCGCTTTTTCTAGCTCCGCTCGCGGGCTTTTCGGATCTGCCGCTTAGAAGCGTGGTTAAGCAGTTTGGCTGCGACGTGACTGTAAGCGAGATGATAAGCGCAAACGCCCTAGTTTACGAGGGCAGTAAAACGCTTGAGATGCTCAAAAAATCGCCTCTTGAAACGCCATATATCGTGCAGATAGCGGGCAGCGACGCGGATATAGTCAAAAAAGCGGTGGAAATTTTAAACGGTATCGACGGTATCGATGGCATCGATCTAAACTGCGGCTGCCCAGTACCCAAAGTCGTCAAACAGTCCGCAGGCTCGGCACTGCTAAAAGATATCTCAAATCTAAAACGTATCGTAGAAACCATCAAAAAAACCTCAGACAAGCAAATGACTAGCGTCAAATTGCGCCTGGGCTTTGACGAGAAAATACCCGAAATTTTAGCCCTCGCCGCACAGGACGCCGGAGCCGACTACATCGCATTTCACGGACGCACCAGAGCGGGCGGCTACACGGCAGCGGTAGATTACGCCGCGATCGGCCGAGCCAAAGAGGCGGTAAACATCCCGGTTATCGCAAACGGCGACATCTCGCCGGAAAACGCCGCCCAGGCGCTAAATTTGACCAACGCCGACGCGCTAATGATAGGACGCGCCTGCATCGGCAAGCCATGGGTTTTCCACGAGATAAAGACGGGCGAGAGTATCGATGTGACGACAAAAAAGGCGATCATCTTAGCGCATTTTGACGCGATGATCGAGCACTACGGCGAGCACGGAGCGGCGATATTTCGCAAGCACCTACACCGCTACTCCAAAGGCATAGACGGTGCCAGCGCCTTTCGAGACGAGATAAATCACATCGCCGAGCCTGACATCCTGCGCCAAAAAATCCAAACATTTTTCTAACCATGCAAGGCTACATCCTGCACACGCAAAAAGTGCGCGACGAGGACCTGCTTGTCTACATCCTCACGCCCTCGCTGCTAGTTAAATCTTACCGCTTCTACGGCGCGCGCCACTCAAACGTCCTGCAAGGCTACAAGATCGACTTCGAACTCGAAGGCGGCGAAAACTTCCTCCCGCACCTGCGCAGCGTCCTGCACCTAGGCTACCGCTGGCTACTCTCGCGCGGGCGACTGCTCGTGTGGCAGCAGTTTATGCGCCTACTCTACGCGCACCTGCGAGATGTCGAGCAGATAGACGAGGTGTATTTTCGCGAGCTTGAGCTTTGCGCCTCACGCTTTGACAGGGGCGCTCCCAAACGCCTACTCATCGAGAGCTACGTGCGCATTTTGGAGGCCGAGGGCAGGCTACACGACGAGCTTTTTTGCTTTATCTGCGACGAGCCCGTGGATGATAGCGTTGCGCTAGCCAGGAGCTTCTTGCCCGCTCACGAGCACTGCGCCGCGCAAAAGGGCTTTGAGATAGAAAAGATAAAAATGCTCTTTAGCGAGCGCTCTACGCTGCTGCTTGATGATGACGAGATAGACGCGCTCTACTCGGTTTTACTTCAGGGGCTTTGATCAAATTTACCGTTTCAAATTTGACTCGCCCAAATTTGCTTTCAAATTTAACCCTCTCAAATTTTATTCAGACGGATCTCGCCGCGCCCTACCCCCGATATCCAAATTTATCGGCTCAAATTTCATCAAATTTACCGCCTCTTTACCGGGTTTTGGCTAATATTTCACAAATTTGATTTAAGGGATAAATTTGAAAAGATTCGCACTCGGCTTTGCCGCCCTTTTCTTCGTCGTTTTTATAAATTTCCTCTACGAAAAGCTATCTCGTCCTACTCATTTTACCGTCACTCCCGATACTAAGATAGATCCAAACTCCGAGCTAGCCAAATACGTAACGCAAGAGGAAGTGGACGATTTTGCTTTTAGATATTGGGATATAGACGAATACGAGGAGCACAATGCTACCCTTAACGCTTTAAGAAATTTGCTGAGGCTAAAAGATACGGATAAGATTTTAAATTTTATGACAAGAAACGGGCTTAGCGCTGACGTAAAGATGAAGGCAGGCACTACTCCGCTGATGTATGCTAGCTTTTATGACGACGAAACCACGGCAAAAAGACTCATGGAGATGGGCGCAAACGCTCATGCGAAAGATAACTACAAACTCTCGCCCCTAGCCTACGCCATAGAAAACAACTCTACAAAGACCGCCAAGCTCTTGCTTGATAGCGGAGTAAGGCTTGAGGAAGCGGGAAGGATACAATTATATTTAGATTATGCATTATATGATTTTATAGATAGTATCGTAATAGATAAAGACGATATACATATAAATTTTGATTTTCCCGATACGGACTCAAAGGGCGCATCAGATCCCTTCGCATACGTCATAGCTAATAATCTACTAGAAATTTCAAAAATGTTTTTTGAGTTGGGAATAAACCCGAGTGTACATTTAAAGCCCAAAGAAACGAGGAATTTGACTGTTTTGGTATTTTGGCGCATATTCCAAACTACGAACCTATGCTAAATTTACTACTAGACAACAACGTTTCTGGGCAGCCTACTAAAGAGGAGCTGAAAGAGGCGTATGAAAAGTGTTATAAAAGTTATAGATGGCACGTTGATACGTGGAAAAAAGAAATAGACAAAAATCAGACCATATCTTTATTGATACGTATGTCTATAGAAAATGGAGAGCGGTATTGTCCAGATAAAGATGGGACATTTGGCGACACTCGCACATTTATGTACTGGGCAAACGAAAAAAATAAACTTAAAAATATGATAAACTTTTGGGATGGCTTAAAAAATAATCCATCCAAAGTAATCTATATCGACGCCAACATAAGTGGTCAAGATAAAGAAAAACTAATATCAAATAAACTAATCCAAAAACGAAGGAGCAAAGATGCCGCAGAGCGATGATAACGTATCGCAATATAGCGCGGTAGGAGCAAGGAGATAGCCGACCGGCAAAAGTCAAATTTGACCGAAAGAGCGGTCAAATTTAAGCTAAATTTGACGAGTACTCACTCCTCGTCGGTCAAATTTAGCGCCTGTGAGGCGAAAAACGTATCGCTGTGGATATTTTCAAAAGCGGCCTTTAGCGAGACGAAAAGCTTTGGATTTTGCTTTTCTAAATTTGCCAAAAGCTCCTTGGTTTCGGCTCTAGCGTGAGGCATCTTAATATCAAATCGCATCGCCGGACACGCCTCGTCGCCGATAACCGTAAGCCTGTTTCGCACGGCGTTTTCGCGTAGCTGTCTTTCGCGCACGAATATAAACGGCCTGATAACCTCGATCCCGTTTGCCGCGACGTATTTGGGAGCAAGCGTTCGTAGCGCGCCGTTATAAGTAAAATTCATAAAAAAGCTCTCAACCGCGTCGTCGAGGTGGTGGGCGATGGCGAGCTTGTTAAAGCCGTGCTCAAGCGCGTAGGTATAGAGATAGCCGCGCCTCATACGCGAGAAAAAGCTGCAAAAGCTTGAGTTTTTGCGGATCTTGTCCTTTGATATCTCAAAGATCGAGCTATCGATCACGTCGTGCTCGATGCCGTGCTCGGCGCAGTGGCGCGTGAGATAGACGTAGTCCTCGCCCATGCCGTAGCTTAGCGTCACGGCCTTAAACTCAAATTTTTCGGGCGTGACGTTTTGCATGTGTTTTAGCACGTGCGCGAGCGCGAGGCTGTCCTTGCCGCCGCTAAGACCGAGCAAAATTTTATCCCCGCCGCGCACCATGCGGTATCTGGCGTTGGTCTGCCCGACCTGGCGCAGCAGCCGCTTGCTAAGCTCTATCATAGCCGCTCGATCATCGCGAGCATGAACTGCGCGCTGACGTTTGCCGAGTCTTGTAAAAATTTATCGAAGTCAAACTCCGCACTGCCGCCTGCCTCGTCGCTGATCGCGCGAAGCACGAAAAACGGCACGCCAAGACTCTCGCAAACTAGCGCCACGCTGGCGCCCTCCATCTCGGCCGCATCGGCTTTGAAGGTTGCTTTGAGCCACTCTTTTTTCGCGTTGTCGCAGATAAACTGATCGCCTGTGGCTATGATGCCGCCTTTTAGCTCGATGCCTTTTTCAGCCGCGACGCTAGAGGCTAACGCATTTAGTGCGTCGTCGCTTTTGATAAAGATACTGGTCTCGGGCACGTATCCGTGCGGGTGTCCAAACGCCGTGATATCGACGTCGTGCTGCACTAGGCTAGTCGCGTAAAGCATATCTCCGATTTTCAAATTTGGATTTAGCGCGCCTGCGACGCCGGTAAAAAGCAGCTTCCGGGCGCCAAATTTCTCTATCATCGCGCTTGCGGTTAGAGCGGCGTTTACCTTGCCGATCTTAGAGTAGGCGATCACAAGCTCTTTGCCGCCAAAATTTGCTAGGTAAAATACGTTATTTGCGTGCTTAACTTCTTTGTAGTCTTTGATGCGCTCGAGCAAAGGAGCAACCTCCTCGCGCATCGCGCCTAAGATCGCTATCATTTAAACTCCTTTAAAAGCTCTTCAAGGCTGCTAAGATCAGTGACGCTAAAGGTTGGCTTTTCGGTGATTTTTTTGTTGATGCCTTTTAGCACGCTACCGCCGAACTCCACAAAAATATCAACCTCGTTTTCGATGCTTTTGATACTTTGTTTGTATAAAACGGGGCTAACGAGCTGTGCTTTTAACAAATTTAGCGCTTCGTCTTTGGTGCCGTAAGGCTTCGCCGACGCATTTGAAACGACCGGGTCAAATTTAGCTGCCAACGCTGGCTCTAGCTGCGCCGTTAGTTTCTCGCTAGCACTCTTTAAAAGCGGGCAATGGCTTACGACGGACATGTTTAGAGGCAGTACGCGCTTAGCGCCCGCTTCTTTAAACGCTGACTCAAATTTGGCGATATCCTCTTTTAGTCCCGCGATCACGATCTGACCGTCGCAGTTGTAGTTCGCGGCGTAAATTTGATGGCCGTCCGCCTGAGCGTTTTTGCAAATTTGCTCGACCGTCTCGTCGCTAAGCCCTAAAATAACGCTCATCGTTACGTCTTTGCCCGCACAGTCCTCTTGCATAAATTTACCGCGTAAATTTACGATCCTAAGCGCACCCGCAAAATCAAACGCGCCGCTAACCGCAAGCGCGCTAAACTCGCCCAAAGAGTGCCCAAGCGCAAATTTCGGCCTTAAATTTACGCTTTGCTTTAGCGCGAGGTAGCACATAAGCGAGTTTAAAACGATGGCAGGCTGGGTAAATTCGCTCCTGTTTATAAGGTCATTTTCGTTGAAAAGTAGATTTGAAAAGTCGATTTTTAGGCTATCGCTTGCATTTTGCAAAAGCTCGGCGGCCGGGCGGAAATTTTCGTAAATTTCCTTACCCATGCCGATACTTTGCGAGCCTTGTCCCGGAAATATAAACGCCGCTCTCATCTAGATACTCTTAGTGGCAACCGCATCCGCCGTCATCGTGATGATGACCGTGTCCGCCGCAGCAACCGCCTTCTTTGTGCTCATGATGACCGTGGCCTCCGCAGCATCCGCCCTCGCCGTGCTGATGGTCATGGTCGTGTCCGCCACATCCGCATGTATGTGCGCCGGCTACCATGCCGGTAGCTATCTCGTCCTCTGTAGCATCGCGTTTGTCGAAAATTTGAACCTTAAACTCCAAATCCTTGCCTGCATAAGGGTGGTTAAAATCAACCGTCACGTCGTCCTCACCGATAGATTTTACTATCACGCGTACGCTCTCGCCGTGCTCGCCTTGGCCAAAAAGCTCCATCCCCTCTTTTAGCTCGATACCTGCAAATTGCTCTTTAGGCAGCATCTGAACGGCGCTAGAGTCGTACTCTCCGCAAGCCTGTGCAGCCGGGATAATGATAATCTTAGTTTCGCCCTTTTCTAGTTTAGTGACCTCTTCTTCTAGTTTCTCGATGATATGTCCGCGACCTGTTAAAAAGGAAATTTCTTGCCCAACCTGCATATTGGACTCTAAAATTTCGCCCGTTTTTGCGTCTTTTAGCTCATAAAACATAGCTATAACTTGTTCTTTCACGTTCTTCTCCTATTTATGAAAATAACGTGATTATATCGTTAAATTTATTAAAGAATGTTTTAGTTTCGAGTAGGTGCGGCTTTGGCTTCTTTACTGTCCGGATAGCCTAGTTTTAGCGCTTTGTAAAATTTATTTGCACTTGCCGTGTCTTTTATCTTATCAAAGCTAATAGCAGTGTGATAAAGAAGCTTTGGTGTATACTCGGCCTTGTCGTAGAGCTGGATACTTTGCTGGTAGTATTTTATGGCGTTGTTGTAAGCTTTTTGCTGATACGCTATCTCGCCGAGATAAAAATTCGCCATCGCAGGCTTATGATCTTTACTTAAAAGATATTCGTATCTAGCCTTTGCATCATCGAGCTTGCCTGCGTCAAATAGCTTTTTAGCTTCGCTTGCTACATCTTGATTTTTTTGTTTGGTAAAATCAATTTTCGGAGCTTGTGGCTCAGCAGCGGCTGGGCTATTGCTAGCTACCGGCTTGTCTTCATCGTTTTTTTTTGTGGTAGCAGGCGCAGCGTTGCTCTTATCTATCAAAGCACCCATATCCTTAAGGGCTTTGGTGATTTTAGCGTTGTTGGCCTCTTGTATTTTTCGGCTTTCTTCTACGTATTTTTTAAGCTCGTCAAAATCACTTTTTGCGGTAGAATTTCCGTCGTTTCCTTCGATATCGTTTAGTCTTTTTTCTATTCTAGACATTCTTGAGTTTAGTCCGTCTAGTACGCTCTGCAAGCCTTCTAAGCGCTCTTGTATGGCATTTAAATTTGACTCGACGTCGCCCATATTTCTACTTAGATTTTCCACGTTTTGTTTGTTTTTTAGAAAAGTTTTTTCGTTATCAGTCAAACCGTAGGGACTAGAGCTATCTAAATTTCCAGCATCAAATACTGAAATTTCATTGGAAGCGGAATAAGAGAGAGTGGCTCCTATAAAAAGAGCCACGAAAGTTTTTAAATTCGTCATAAATTTAATTATGGAAGAACTTTGAATTCAGCGCGTCTGTTTTGAGCGTCGCAAGCTTTTGTTTTGTCTGTGCAAACAGGGTTGCTTTCACCATAGCTTACAACCGTGATTCTATCAGCAGCAACGCCTTGTTTTACGAGAGCGTCTTTAGCAGCTTTTGCTCTTTTTAGACCAAGCGCATAGTTGTACTCATCCGTACCCCACTCGTCGCAGTTACCCTCTACTTTTACAGAAAGAGCTTGAGCCTCTGATTGATTAAATAGACTTGCATTTGTGTTGATAGCAGACTGCATGTCGCCTTTGATGTTAAATTTGTCAAAGTCGAAGTATACAGTTTGAACTTGACCTTCGATGCTTGAGATTAATTGTTGCAATCTCTCGCTATCGCTCATCATGTTATCGCTTGAGTTCATACCGCCCATATTTTGATTGGCGTCAGCGCTCATATCAACTTCAGGGTTTTTAGAGCTACAACCGCTCAACAATAAAGCCGCAATAGCAGCAGAAGTTAAAACTACTTTTTTCATTTTCATCCTTTTATAGAAATTTAACGTGATTATATCATAAAATTTACTAAATATTACCAATCAATAGACTGAATTTTACCAATTTTTAACGGAAATTGGAAACTTTTGTTCTCGTTTACGCGAATTATACCAAGTGAACTCTGTCCTCCAAGCTCTTTTATAAACACTACGCTTTGCCCGTCGCTAGAAAATCTAGGGTATAAATTTTTACCGCTTGCGGTTAGTTGCCTAATGTAGTCAGTCTGCGTAGATATCATATAAATGTTAAAATCTCTCGTTCCAAAGCTACTCTTGCCGTCTTCTCTACTAGAATAAACTATATAGTTTTGATAGGTACTAACGGAGTTGTTGTTTTTGCCGTGATAGACCAACTGCTCAAAGCCGCTTCCATCGACGTTTTGCGCGAAAACGTTAGGATAGCCGAGTCTATCAGAAACGAAAACTACGCGTCTATCGCCGTCGACAAAGTTGCCATTAACGTCTATACCGCTATAGTTGGTTACCTGAGATAGCCTTTTTGAATTTAGATCATATATATAGATATCAGGCTGATCTTGTGGGGCCATAGTTAGCAAAATTTTATCTCCGTTTTGACTAACGTCAGAGGCTATAAGCATACCTCCCTTGCTATCTAGAATTTTAGTTTTTTGGCCGCTTGCAACATCGTATCTATAAAGAACTAAATTTTTGCCGCTGTAATCAGAGTAATAAAACGCGCTCTGATCAGCTCCTACCCATTTAGGAAATATATTCAAACCGCCGCGAACAAGTACTTTTTGGTAGGTCAAAGTGTAGTCGGCTATAACGATCTCGCTTTGCTTTGAACCGGTTCCTTTGGCAAAGATGATAAATTTCTCCATCCAGTTTACGGGCGGCATTTTTAGCTCGTTAATGAGCTCAACTATCGCTTTGTGTGCGATAAACGGATACTTTGCCCCGTCGTTCATATTGTAAATTTTCTCGTACTGAGTGGTTGCCGTTTTTGCATTAATTAGCTTAACTCTGAGGGTTAGAGGCGAGTTTGCAGAGCCCTCAAGCGCGTATCTAAATATAAGCTGTGCACCTTTTTCGCTCATCACGTTCGTGTTCGAGTCGCCCTCATAGCTACTGGCGATATATTCGTCCACAACCTCAAAATCAGAGCTGACCTTCAAGTCGCCCAACATAATTTTATGAAATTTGCTTTTAAAAGCCTGATCGCCGACAGCCGTTGTAGCGTCTTGAAGCACGATTTTTGGTAGGGCTAAGCCTTTGTTGACGACCGAAATAGTTGCATCAACAGCAAAAAGCCAACTGGTAAAAGCAAGAAAAAGTAAAATTTTCTTCATTTTTCCTCCATTATTCTAGTTTGTCTTCTAGTTTGGTTCCGAGCCTAACAGCTCTGCCTATCTGGGTAGGCGGCGGAAATTTCTCAAAAGTCATACTTTGCAAGAAATCCCTAACTTTGTTATTAAATTCGCTATTATACGATAACTTTTTTATATCGTAACTAAACGATCCATCAATGCCAATAACGATCTCAACCTCCGCC
Organism: uncultured Campylobacter sp.; assembly: GCA_963515555.1. Classification (GTDB taxonomy): domain Bacteria; phylum Campylobacterota; class Campylobacteria; order Campylobacterales; family Campylobacteraceae; genus Campylobacter_A. Next base: position 40,190 of record CAUPXB010000014.1, read on the forward strand.
TCATCGGTAGAATCAGCCTTATAAGCACTCCATTTACTCTGTAAAATTCTACTAATCATACCGAAGTATTCGTTGTATTCGCCTGTCATTTGCGACTTTGGAGTCTTGGCAACCTGATCTAAGGTAAGCGCATTTATAACGTCGCTAGCTTTTTTTTGCTGGCTCGTTATCTGGACTTTTTCCGGTTTTTTACGACTTTGCTCTTTTGGTTGCTCTTTTTTCTTAACAACCTTATCTTCTTTTAGTTTAGAGGTGTCGATACTGCCGAATAAATCCTTTAAATTTGGCTCTTCGATCTTTTTTTCTTCAGGTTTTGGCGGTGCAGGATCCGGTTCAGGCGGCTTGTTTGTAGTGTCCGGCTTTGGCTCTTCTTTTTTAACCTCTTCCTTTACCGGTTGAGGTTTTTCCTCTTTTACAATCTCTTTTTTAGGCTCAGGTGCTTTTACAGTGATGTCGGGCTCGCGCTCAACTATCATAATATCCATAAAAGCATCTTTAGTATCGGTGTATTTTTTCGGCTCTTCTTTAAAATAAGTAAGCTTAATAAAAATACCGCTTATGATACAAAGGTAAAGAAAAGCCGATAGTAAGAAGTAACCGGAAGTGTTAAATTTGAGATCAAATTTATCCATTAGTTTGGAGCGCCACCTTTGTAAAGCCTGCGTTTTTTACACTCTTTAAAACAAACATCACATCATCGTATATGAGGCTTTTGTCGGCCTTAATATAGACAGGCGAGTTTTTATCGTATTTTGCCCCGATAAGTACGATATTGTCGGGAAGTTCGCGCAAATTCATGGTATTTTGATCTATTCTAACCTTTTTTGTGGCATCAACGATAACAGTCAAATCTTTTTTTTGAGCCGAGGATGTTTTAGTTTTTGAGCCGTCCGGTAGCAAAATTTGCTCCTCGTAAACAATAGTAGGCGTCGTAACCATAAGGATCGCCAGCAAAACAAGCATGATATCCACAAGCGGAGTTATGTTTAGCTCCGGAGTTTCGTCGAGATTTATCATTGATCTTCTTTAAGCGTTACTAGGATATCGACTTCGCGCCTGATGACGCCCATGAGCTCATAAGCTTTTCGTTTGATAAGCAAGCTAAACGTATAAGCGGGAATTGCTACAAATATACCTGCTCCGGTAGCCACGAGAGCCTCACTAATAGCTGGAGCAATAACTCCTAACGACGAATTTCCTCCGCCTTGACCAAGCTGAGAAAATGTCTCCAAGATAGAAACAACCGTACCGAAAAGTCCGATAAAAGGCGATGTAGAGGCGATGATGCTAAGCCAAGTGATGCCGCTAGTGGCATTTCTTTCCGAGATACTAACGGCAACCGAAAGCTTTTCTTTAGACACGGAGCCACTTACGAATCTTTTTAAAACAGAGTCGTTTAGAGTATGTTTAGAGCCGCCCATTAACAGCGACTCAAGCGCATTTTGCTCTTTTTTTTGCCAAGAGCTAAGCCCTGCCATACGAGACAAAAGTATGGTAAGGCTTATTATGAAATAAAAAGAGAGCCAACTAAGTACGAATATAGTGATAAAACTACTTCTTGATAAGTAGTTCAAAAAAATATCAAGCCCAGCCACTATCTTGTCCGAGCCATACTATCTAGTTTTGCTACGGCAGCGGCCATAGCGTTATTCTCGCTACTCATGCTAGCGATCAGATCCTTAGCCTTTTGCAATGAATTTGCTATCTCGCTCTCGGAATTTCCAGACACGTGAACGGCACCGTCGGCAAGGATGGTTGCCTTACCCTCGTTTATCTCGGCATATCCCCAGTTTATCGCGACGGCATCATGACTTTTATCTTCGCTCTCGATGTCTATAACGCCGGCTTTCAAAAGCGAGATAAGCGAGGCGTGTCCGGGCAAAACCCCAAACTCGCCCTCACTGCCCGGCAAAACTACGCTTTTAATATCGTTTGAAAACACTAAACCCTCAGGCGTAACGATTTCTAAATGTAATTTACTCATTACTTTTCCTTTAAATTTAGGCTTTAAGTTTCTCGGCTTTCGCTATCGCTTCGTCGATGTTTCCTACCATATAAAATGCGTTTTCCGGTAAATCGTCGTATTTTCCTTCCAAAATTCCTTTAAAGCCGGCGATATTTTCCTCAAGGCTTACGTATTTACCGGGACTTCCCGTAAACACCTCTGCAACGAAGAACGGCTGAGATAAAAATCTCTCAATCTTTCTAGCGCGATCGACCGTAACCTTATCTTCTTCGCTAAGCTCGTCCATACCGAGGATTGCGATGATATCTTGAAGATCTTTATATTTTTGTAAAACCGCCTGTACGCCGCGAGCTACTTTATAGTGTTCGCCGCCTAAAATTTGAGGATCGAGCATTCTTGATGTCGAATCGAGCGGATCCACCGCAGGATAAATTCCCTTTTCTGCAATAGCTCTGTTTAGAACGGTAGTCGCGTCAAGGTGCGCAAAAACGGTTGCAGGAGCCGGGTCGGTAAGGTCGTCTGCAGGAACATAAACGGCCTGAACCGACGTGATCGAACCTTTTTTGGTTGACGTGATTCTCTCTTGGAATTTACCCATTTCGCTCGCCAAAGTCGGCTGATAACCAACGGCTGACGGGATACGTCCAAGAAGAGCCGACATCTCTGCACCAGACTGAGAGAAACGGAAGATGTTGTCAATAAACATCAAAACGTCAAGTCCCATCTCGTCGCGGAAATACTCAGCCATTGTAAGACCTGTCAGAGCGATACGGTTTCTCGCTCCCGGTGGCTCGTTCATCTGGCCGTAGCACAAGGCAACTTTGTCCAAAACGTTACTTTCTTTCATCTCGTGATAAAGGTCGTTTCCTTCGCGCGTTCGCTCGCCGACGCCAGCAAATACGGAGTAACCGCTGTGTTTAAATGCGACGTTGTGGATAAGCTCCATGATAATAACCGTTTTGCCAACACCGGCACCGCCGAATAGCCCAACCTTGCCTCCCTTTGCGTAAGGAGCCAAAAGGTCTACTACTTTGATGCCTGTTTCAAAAATTTCGCTCTTCGTGCTTTGCTCTTCAAACGGCGGAGGATCGCGGTGAATAGACCATTTTTTGTCAAATTCTACACCCTCGCCCTCGTCGATTAGATCGCCGACGACGTTAAAAATTCTTCCCAAAACTTTTTCGCCGACCGGAACGCTAATAGGCGCGCCTAAAGCCGTAGCCTCAAGGCCTCTAGTTAAGCCTTCGCTCATATCCATAGCGATAGTTCTTACGCGGTTATCGCCAAGGTGTGCGGCAACCTCTAGCACAAGTCTATTTTGCTTGCCCTCAACCTCGAAATTTACTTCGACGGCTTCGTTGATCTTGGGTAAATAATCCGTGAAATCGACGTCGACTACCGGACCCATTACCTGAGAAATAATACCTTTCATCCATACTCCTTAATTATTTCATTGATTCGACGCCACTGATGATCTCGATAAGCTCAGTGGTGATAGACTCTTGGCGAGCCTTGTTATACGATAGTTTTAACTGTGCGACGCGCTCTTTGGCGTTGTTGGTCGCATTATCCATCGCCTGCATCCTGGCACTATGCTCGGCCGCAAGGCTATCTACTAAAGCATAATACATGCTATACTCGAAATACTTCGTAAGTAGTTCGTTTAAAATTTTACCGTCGTCGCTCGGCTCAAATTCCATCAAAGAATTCGTCTCGACTTCGACGAGCTTCGGCGGCTCGACCGGCACAATATCGTTTATACGAATTTGCTGAGAGATCATGTTATTGTAGCCGTTATGTACCAAAATAACTTTATCAGTCGCACCGCTTATAAAGTCATCTATCGCATCTTTTATGATATTTTGGGCCTTCTCATAGGTAGGAGACGAGCTCACGCCGACATATTTTTCAAGCAAATTTATACCCTGGAAGCTAAAAAATTCTATACCTTTTTTACCTACTGCGCGAAGTCTTATCTTTACTTTTTTCGCCTTAAATTCGTTAATCATATTCCTAACGGTTTTAATAGTCTGAATATTAAAACCGCCGCAAAGACCCTTGTCTGCGGTGACGAATATAATATCGACCTTCTCGATATTCTCCTTAACGTCGAAAAATTTACTCTCAGTGTTTACGGAGCGATATTGGTTGATTTTATAGGCGATTTCAGATAAAACTTCGTTGATCTTGAGCGCATAAACCCTAGAGTGACGAGCTGCTTCTTCAGCCTTGCGAAGTTTAGCCGTAGATACCAGCTTCATCGCGCGCGTCGTCTTTTGGGTGTTTTGGACGCTCTTGATCTTTCGTTTTATATCTTTTAAATTTGACATATTCTAGCCTTAGTTAGCAGCAAACGTCGCTTTAAAGTCTTTTAGCGCCTTGTGCAAAAACTCCTCGATTTCTTTGTCAAGTGCTTTTTTGGTTCGAATTTGCTCGAAAATTTCAGGATATTTCGCCTCAATATAAGGATAAAGCTCAGCTTCAAATTTTGTAACGGCTACGGTCGGAATATCGTCTAGATAGCCTTTTGTACCGGCGAAGATAATAACGACTTGCTTTTCAACAGCTAGCGGGCTGTAAGGAGGCTGTTTTAATACCTCAACCATCCTCTGACCGCGCTCGAGCTGTTTTCTAGAGCTTTCGTCAAGGTCGCTCGCAAACTGTGCAAACGCTTGAAGCTCGCGGTATTGCGCAAGATCAAGTCTCAATGTCCCCGAAACTTGCTTGGTTGCTTTTATCTGAGCTGCACCGCCGACGCGAGAAACCGAAAGACCGACGTTGATCGCAGGGCGGATACCTGAGTTAAATAGATCGGATTCAAGGAAAATTTGACCGTCGGTGATAGAAATAACGTTCGTCGGAATATACGCCGAAACGTCGCCCGCTTGCGTCTCGATAATAGGAAGCGCTGTTAGGGAGCCTGCACCTAGCTTATCATTTAGCTTAGATGCGCGCTCTAGCAAGCGAGAGTGTAGGTAGAAAACGTCGCCTGGATAAGCTTCGCGGCCCGGCGGTCTGCGAAGAATCAAGCTCATTTCGCGGTATGCGACAGCATGTTTTGAAAGATCGTCGTAGATGATTAGGGCGTGACGAGAGTTATCTCTGAAATATTCACCCATAGTTACGCCAGCATAAGGAGCCAGGTACTGAAGCGCAGCAGCGTCGGAAGCACCGGCATTTACCACGATAGTGTACTCCATAGCGCCATACTCTTCGAGTTTTTTAACGACTTGAGCGACCGTTGATTGTTTTTGTCCGATCGCTACGTAGATACAAATAACGTCTTGACCTTTTTGGTTGATGATGGTGTCTATCGCGACGGTAGTTTTACCTGTTTGGCGGTCGCCGATTATGAGCTCGCGTTGTCCGCGGCCGATCGGCACTAGCGCGTCGATAGCTTTGATACCTGTTTGAAGCGGTTCATGAACGCTCTTTCTAGCCATGATGCCTTTTGCTTTTTCCTCGACAAATCTAGTCTCGCTAGCTTCGATCGGGCCTTTGGCGTCTATTGGCTCGCCGAGTGAATTTACGACGCGACCTATCAAAGCATCGCCGACAGGAACGCGCAAAAGCTTAGCTAGGCGTTTTACGCTCGAACCCTCTTTGATACCGTCCGTTTTACCCAAGATAACGATACCGACGCTGCTTTCTTCTAGGTTTAGAGCCATGCCCTTTTCGCCGTTCTCAAACTCGACCATCTCGCCGGCCATAACGTTTTTTAGGCCGTAAACGTTAGCAACGCCGTCGGCTACGGATATAACCTTGCCCGTCTCGTTTACATCGACGTTAAGGCTGAAATTTTCAATCCTTTCCTTGATGATGGCGCTGATTTCATCTGCTTTTATTTTTGCACTCACGCTTTTTCTCCTTTATATTGCTTTTAATATGTATTCGCTCATTTGGGCTTTTAGCCTATCTACCGAAAAGCTAGCCTCCACGCCCAAATCGTCTAGCTCGATCTTGATACCGTTGTAATCGCTTTTTACCGGCTCTAAAATAATTTTTGCGTTAAATCTCTTAGAAAAGCTACTTTCAAGCTCTGAAATTTGAGCCTGGCTAATCTGCGAACCGCCGTAAATTTTGCCGTAAAAAACATTGTCCATTTTTGATTTTTGCGCTAAAAGCTCTGAAACGATATTAGGCAAAATATCAAGTCTTTTATTTTCGCCGAGTAGCTTTATGAAATTTACAAATTTTTGATCCGCCTCACCAACTAAAGATAGGATAAAATCCGCTTTTTGGCTGTTTTTTAAATTCGGCGAAACAATGATGTTTTGAAATTTTTCATTTGCAAATGCATTTGCGATCTCTTGTAACTTAGCAGTAAAGTTATTAAACTCATCCTTGCTAAGGTCGCTAACTAGAGCTTTTACGTATTTTTTTGCGATAAGTTCTTTCATCAGCCGACCCTTTTAAGCATGATATTGATAAGCTCGCTTTGATCCATTTTGACGCTGTCGCTTGCAAAAATTTCGTTTAAAATTTCACCCACGACAGACTTAACCATGCGCCTTTTTTCAAATTCTTTTTGATCTTGGAAGCTTTTTTCCAAATTTGCGACCTCTTGTCTAGTCTCTTCTTTAATGCGCTCAGAGATTAAAACAGCCTCTTTTCTAGCGGTTTCTACTAGGCTAGCTGCGTTTGCTTTTGCCTCTTCTACGCGCCTTAGAGCGTTGTCTTTTTTGGCCTTTGAGTCTTTTAGTTTTTGCTCGATATTATCAAGTCTTGCCGCGATACCGGCGATTCTTCCCTTGTAGGCGTTCTTGATAGGGTTTGCTATGAAATAATACAAAATTGCGGCAAAAACGATAAAGTTTATCGTTCTAGGTACGATGTCGTATCCGCCGTCCGCCATCAAGACAAAAGGACATAATAAAAGTAAAATTTTGCTTTTCATATTAAATCCTTGCGAGTTTTGCTTTTAAAGCAGCTTGAAGTTCAGGCAATTTTTGCTGTAAATCAGCTCTAAAATCGGTCTTTTGAGCGTTTAAATTTTGGATAAATGCGTCATAATCGGCTTCCAAAACTCCGCGCTTTTCGCTGACTATCTTAGCGGCCGCGTCTTTTGCGGCATTGATAGCCTCTTGCTTTATTTTGCCCGCCTCGATTCTTGCAGCGGCTATGAGCTGTTCTATCTGCGCTTCGTACACGCCAAGATCGCTCGTATTTTTACTAGCGCTCTCTTCGTCGTTTTTTATCGCATCGTTTCTAGCGTCTATAAATTTAAGTAGAGGCTTGTAAAGGATGGAATTTAAAACGGCGATAAGCCCTAGAAAAATAACTGCCGTTAGGACGACTAACGGCAAATTAATTTCCAACATCAAATCTCCTTAAAGTTTAATATTTTTTTAAGCATAATAAAACCGTGCTTATTTTACAAAAAAAAAGGATAAAACAAGCTAAATTTAAAGAAATATTTTTACTTTATCTTGTTTATTAGCCTATCGATATCTGCTATGTCATCAAATTCGATAGTGATTTTTTTGCCTTTTATCTTAACCGGCACGTCAAATTTAGAAAAAACCTCTTTTAAATTCGTTAGTCTTTCAAGGTATCTCTCATCTAACTTAAGTGCAGCTTTAGGCGGTAATTTATTTTTTAGATTTTTTACCAAATTTTCCGTCTCGCGCACGCTAAGGCGCTGCCCGATGATAGTATTGACCGCTGTTTTTTCATCGTTTGGCTCAAGCCCCACGATGACTTTTGCGTGCCCCTGCGTTAGTTTGCCCTCTTTTATATACTCCTGCGTCACGGCGCTAAGGCTCAAAAGTCGCATGGTATTTGTTATCTGAACTCTGCTTTTGTGGATGATGTTTGCTAGCCCGTCCTGCGTGATTTTGTATTCATCTATAAGCTCTTTGTAGGAATTGGCAAGCTCGATCGGATTTAAGTCTTCTCTTTGGATATTTTCTATGAGCGCTAGTTCGCGAAGGCTTTGGCTTTCGATGTCGGCGACTATGGCTTTTATCTTGCTTTCGCCTAGTAGCTTAGTCGCGCGAAATCTCCTCTCGCCCGCAATCAGCATATATCCGCCGTCTTTTTCTATTACGATGATGGGCTGTATAAGTCCGTGTCTTTTGATACTTTCGCTAAGCTCTCTTAGTGCCGTTTCATCGAAATTTTTACGCGGCTGATACGGGTTTTCGGTAATCAACTCAAGGTCTATTTCTTTTATTATTTCGCTGTTACCTTCGTTTATTTCGGCTTTATACGCTAGCTCTACATCACCCAAAATCGCTTCTAGTCCGCGCCCTAGTCCGCCTTTTTTAGCCATTCGTTATCCTAAAATACAGCATGCTAAATTTTGATACGCTACCGAGCCGGGTGATTTTATGTCGTATAAAATCACTGGCTTACCAAAGCTCGGGCTTTCGGCAAGCTTTACGTTTCGCGGTACTATCACGAACTCATCGCCCATATCCTTGTTTTTAAACAGCTTATCTTCAAAATGCTGCTTTAAATTTGCAACAGTTTCCTTTGCTAGGTTATTTTGCGAGCTATACATAGTCGGCAAAAAGCCTTTTATAGTTAGTTTCTTATTAATAGTTTGTTTTATTATTTTTATGGTATTTAATATCTGCGCCAAGCCCTCTAATGCGTAAAATTCACACTGTATCGGGATTATCACGCTATCGCTAGCACTTAGTGCATTTACGGTGATACTACCTAGCGCCGGAGGACTGTCGATGATGATAAAATCGTACTGCCCCTCAACCTCCTCTATCTTGCTTTTTAGTATCTTTTGATAGTCTTTGTTTTGTTCGCTTAGTTCTTGCTCTATACCCACGAGACCGATGTTTGAAGGCGCTAGAAAAAGCGTCGGTATCTCGGTTTTTAGTACGATTTGCGAGAGTTTTTTACGACCGGTGAGCACGTGATAGATGTTATACTCGTAGTCGTTTCTGCTAAAGCCCATGCCTGTCGTCGCATTTGCCTGCGGGTCGATATCGATGAGTAGGACTTTTTTTTCGGCTACCGCTAGCGATGCAGCCAAATTTACCGCCGTAGTCGTCTTTCCGACGCCGCCTTTCTGGTTTGCAATGGTTATAATTTCACACATGAGAATTTTCCAAATTTTTGTTTTTTTAATTGATTAATTTTACAAAAAACTTACTTTGTCCAAGTTTAGTTTCGGCTTTAAAATTTCTGAAAGAATTTCGCGGTGCGGTCCCGCCGATATTTCATAAAAATATTAAATTTCACGTCAAATTTAAGCAAATTTATCTGAGCGAAAAAACTCTTCGCCCACCTATATCCAAAGAGCCGTCAGATAGGAGTTTTGCGTCTTTGAGCGACATTTCTTCGCCCTCAAAGTGCGTGACAAATTCTCTTGATTTTTCAAATTCGCTCTCAAATTTTTTAAAAATTTCCGCCCAAGACGGAGCCGTTTGCAGCCTCTTGCAAAACTCTCCGACCGCGGCGCTAGGGCTAACGTCTATATCTAAAATTCCGGCGTTTTCGGGCGCGTTTTTTAGATTTATACCCATGCCGCAAACGTAAATTTTGCCAACCCTCGTCGTCAAGGTTCCGCCGATTTTTTTGTCGTCTACGTAAAAATCATTCGGCCATTTTAGCCAGATTTTCGAGCCGCGAGCCGCGAGCACTTCGCGCATTATCACTGAAAAGTAAATCGACGCCGACTCGCCTTTTAGATCGACGGGCAGCGTCGTCTGGCTCATGCAAAACGAAAAAAATAGATTGCCCTCTAGCCCGCTCCACGTGTTGTTTCTGCTGCCGATACCTTGCGTCTGCTCTTTTGCCACGAGCGCAAAAGGCGGCTGTATTTCGCCGTTTCGCAGCCCTTCGACCAGAACCTTTTGCGTAGATGGGACGCTATCTGCGAACTCTATTCTCAAATTTTATTCCTTTTAAATTTACTGATAAATTTGATGTTGCGAGCGTATTCCTATTGTAAAATTTATATAACAAGCTTGCTCGGCTCAAATTTACGACACTATATCGCCGATACCAAGGCGCTTGCCGTTTAGATACGCGCTAGCATCCACCGGCTTTTTACCCGGCTCTTGCACGGTCTCTATACATAAAGCGCCCTCTCCGCACGCGACGTAAATGTAATATTTGCCGTCAAATATGATTTCGCCGGGCTTGCGGCACTCATCCTCGCGTCCGCAGAGATATTTTAAATCCAAAATTTTTAACCCGCTAGCCAGATAGATCCCGGGCCATGGCGTTAATGCACGAAATTTATTATAAATTTGCTCTGCGCTTTCCTCAAAGCTAAAAAGCCCGTCTGATTTTGCTATTTTTTTACAGTGCGTAGCCTGCGCGTCATCCTGCTTAAGCGGCGTCAAATTTGCAAAATTTCGCAGCACTCGCACTATCAGCTCGCCCGCTAGATTACCCAGTTCGTCAAACAGCTGCGCCGCCGTTTTGTCCTCGCAAGGCGCGTAGGCAAAATCAAGCATATCACCAGTGTCAAGCCCAGCGTCCATGAGCATCGCCGTCACACCCGTCTGCTTCTCGCCCGCCAAAATCGCGCTTTGGATGGGGCTCGCGCCGCGGTATTTGGGTAGGATCGAGGCGTGCAGGTTTATGCAGGGCGCGATATCAAGGACGGCCTGCGGCAAAATTTTACCGTATGCTGCAACCACGATAAAATCAGGCTTTAGCTCTTTTATCTGCACTGCGACCGCCTCGTCTTTTAAACTTGCGGGCTGAAAGATCGGCACGGCGGGCAGGTGCTGCTGTGCGCAAATTTTAACTTCGCTCGGAGTTAAAACTTGCCTCCTACCCACAGGCTTATCAGGCTGCGTAAAGACGGCCGCGATCTCAAATTCCGCCTCCGCAAGCGCGCGCAAAATTTTAGCCGCATACTCGGGCGTTCCCATAAAAACTATATTCATTCTTTTCCTTTAAATTTAGCCGCATCACGGCGCTAGCGATCATGCAGGCGCTAATCGTGCTCGCAATAAATTTTCGCAGACCGGGAGGTAAACTCTGGTTCACGCTCGTGCGCCTTATTTAACGGCGGATTGATTTTTATCCTCGGATCCGTCCGACCAAGGCCAAGAAGCGCACGGATCTTCGGACCAATAAATCTTTGCAGACGGTTTCGCCCCCAGCTCGTCAAGGCTAATCTTGCCGTCACGATTAGCATCGAGCCTCTTAAATTCAGAGCCTGAGCGCAGATTTAGCTCGACTCTCAGCCCAGACAGCACCTTGCTCGCCATCCACTCCTGCAAGCTCAGCGTGCCGTCGTGATCCTTGTCGTTAAAGTCCATAAAATTCGGCACCGGATCGGCGGGATCGCAACCGTATGCGCCGAAGCATAACAGCGCAAGTATAAAAATTTTATTCATTTCGCCTTCTTAAATTTTATCTTTTTGCGGCGTTTGCGAGCGATAAATAAAATTTAACCGCGTATGCGGGCGCGCTTAAGACCTGCGTTCATCAAAACCCCTCTACGGCGCGGCTTTAGCACAACCTACAGCTCCTTTTTAAGCAGCTCAAGCAGGCTAAATTTTAGCTCGTTTATATTTTGTCCCGTCGCCGAGGAGATCGGCATTATGAAAAACGGTTTAGCGGCGTCAAATTCATAAATATCTTGTTTAAATTTCATCTCGCCCGCCGTGACTACAAGCCCCAAATGCGACAAAAGCGCGTCAAATTTTTCCTGCAAGTTTTCGGCCGCGTCCGCGCGAGTTAGAGCGATCGCGTAGTCTCTTTTTGCAAGCTTGCCGGAAAATTTCGCCGTCTCGGCCCTCAGCGCGTCAAACTGCTCCTCGAGGCTACGGTAGTTTGCAAGATCGAGCATAAAAAGTAAAATTTTCGTGCGCTCGACGTGTTTTAAAAACTGCACGCCAAGACCGCGCCCTTCGCTTGCGCCCTCGATGATGCCCGGGATATCGGCCATGACAAAGCCGCTGTATTCGTCAACCTCGACGAGGCCGAGCTTTGGCGTGAGCGTGGTAAATTCGTAGTTTGCGATCTGCGGTTTGGCGTTTGAGACGGTCGAGATCAGCGTGCTTTTACCGACGTTTGGAAAGCCCACGAGCCCCACGTCGGCAATGAGCTTAAGCTCCAGCCTCACCTCGCGTGTTTCGCCCTCAAGGCCTTTTTGCGCGTATTCGGGGGCTTGATTGATCGAGCTTTTAAAGTGCACGTTGCCAAGTCCGCCTTTGCCGCCTTTTAAAAATAGCTCGCGCTGCCCCTCGCTGGTTAGATCACAGAGTAGCTCGCCCGTCTCGGCGTCCAGCACCGCGGTGCCGGGAGGCACGATGAGCTCTAGGTGCTCGCCTCTTTTGCCGTGCATTCTGCGCCCCGTGCCCGCCTCGCCGTTTTGCGCGCGCATGGCCTTTTTGCCTTTATACGCCGCAAGCGTGTGTGTGTTGTTGTCGGCGACGAAATATACATCCCCGCCGTCGCCGCCGTCGCCGCCGTCCGGTCCGCCTAAAATCACGTGCTTTTCGCGGCGAAAGCTCACTGATCCGGCCCCGCCGTGACCCGAGCTTAGGGTTAAATTTACGCTATCTATAAACATTTTTTGCCTTAGTTTTTAAATTTTATTCTATTATTTTTAGTTTGTTATTTTGCGAAATTTTCGGATTATATCGGTTTATTGATTAAAATTTGATTTGCCGAAAAGTTCAAATGATTTGCCAAGTGCCGTTATCGGCATGATATAAATTTGCGCAATTTGGGTCAAATTTTAAAATTTGACGAACGATGCGAGGATCATTTTGTTACATAAAGGCTTTTTGGATTTTAAAAATTTGGATGATTTTAAAAGAAAAAGGGGCTTTCGCCCCAAAGATTACGCAGCAGGATAAACTGAAACTTTTTTTCTATTTTTATCTAGTCTTTCGAATTTAACGAAACCGTCGATTAGCGCAAAAATCGTGTGATCTTTGCCTAGACCTACGTTACTGCCCGCGTGAGTAGCGGTACCGCGCTGGCGGATGATGATGTTGCCCGCGCGAACGAATTCGCCGCCGAATTTTTTAACGCCTAAGCGTCGTCCGATGGAATCTCGGTTATTCTGGGTTGAGCCTTGACCTTTTTTGTGTGCCATTTCTTATCTCCTTAAGCTGCGATACTTACGACTTTTACGCGTGTAAACTGTCTTCTAAAACCGCGTTTTAGTTTTGAGTCTTTGCGTCTGCGTTTTTTGTAAATAACGACTTTTTTATCCTTGCCCTCGTTTACGACTTCAAGAACGACTTTCGCACCCTTTACGAACGGCGCGCCTACCTTTACTTCACCGTCGTTTACGCACAAAACGTCCGTAATCTCGACTGATGATTTTGCTTCAGCACTGAAATGGTCAAGCTTAAGATATTCGCCTTCGCTGACGCGATACTGCTTGCCGCCGTGCTTAAATATAGCGTATTTTGACATACTCTACCTTTCTAAATTTGGTAAGACCAAAAAGCGCTTTTGGATTTCAAAAGACTTGGGGAGCTTTGTTGGTTGTAAGAGACGGATAATACCCAAAAATTTATAAATTTTGGTTTAATGTCCTAGCTTTTAAAATTTCATCCGCCAAATTTTCGACCATCGCGTCGTGATCTAGGAATCGTATTTGATCGCTCGGCGAAGGCCCGTCAAAAGGCTTATGAAGCACGGTTTTAGCCGGCTGCGCGTTTAAAATTTGATTAAAAACTTCAAATTCGGGCGGAAAGCTAAAATACAATTTTGGCTGCTCCGGTTTGCCGCTTAAAAGCCTTTTTGCGTAAATTTCGCTGAAATTTTTAGCTTTCGGCATGAAAATGCGCTCAAAAATCTCAAAAGGCAAGAGATAGTGCGCCAAAGCATAAAGTCCGTGCGCGAAAAAACTAATCCTCTTTTCAAATTTCGGCGCGGCGGTTCTAGCGACTTTCACGCAAAAATTACTCAAACTCTCGCTCATCGCGGCCGCGTCTTTTTCGTGCAAGGCAAGGACAAATTTTACTGCTTCTCTTTCGTTTATCGGCTTTTTGGACTCCGCAAATCTGCGTGCTTTTTTCAGTGCGGGCTCAAGCGATTTTTTATCGTCCCATAGTAGCGCCGAAACCAGATCGCTCATCACGCACAAAAATCTATATCCGTTCGTGCTAGGTGGCATAGAGTGCGTAAGTACGTTTTTCACGCCATTCATGTCGCCGCACGCCAGTGCAAGAAACGAGTGTATCAGCCTCTCGCACTGATCGTATCCGCCCTCGCAGCCCGGCAGCAGCTCATTTCTAGCGTACTGAAAAACAAGATCGTTTAGAGCCTCCACATCGCCGCTTTCTATACATTTTTCGAGCCAAATTTCATAAGGAATTTGCGGTATCGAAAAAGCCATCAGTTTTATCAGCTCGCATAAAAACTCGTGCTCGGTTAAATTTTTCTTTTTTAGCTTGGTTAAAACTTCGCCGCACTCGTCCAAAAGCAGCTCGGTTTCGCTCTTTTGCGGTTTTTTAGATTGTGAAAATTTGCGGGAATTCTCCTGCGAGTCTTGCAAAAACGTTTTCATCTACATACTTCCTATTTTTATTTATTTTATCAAAAACTTCTTGCACCTGCGGCAAATGCGCGCCGTATCTGGCTAGATATAGCCAGTCTAGGCCTTCGCACGCTGTTTTAGCAAGCGCTTTACCGCCTTTGCTCGCCTTAGCCAAATACTCCAAAACAAAAGGCAATGCCGAGTGCGCCGCGTCCTCTTTATACAAAATCCCCATCATCGCGTAAAATTTAGCACGGTACTCTTTACTAGCGAGCAAACTCGCCAAAAAGCCGTTCTCGCTGCCATTTGCTAAAAACGCGGTAGTTAGAGCTGCGTTGCCTTGCACGTCTATGCTTTTAAATTTGACGGCGCATTTTAGGGCGGGGATCGCGCGCGTCGTGCCTAGCTCGCGCAGGGCAACGGTAGCCCAAAGGAGATCAAATTTATCCTGCGAGCTTTGCAAAACTTCTATCAAATTTGACTCATCATAGGGGGTTTTACGGCTTTTAAAGTGATCCGCGGCAGTCTCGTTACGCGCCCTCATCTGCCCGAACCACTCGCTTACGTGATCGTCAAGCTTTTGCATTTTTCTCCTTTAAATTTAGGCAATTGTAGCGTAAAATTTAACCTCGTTTTAGATATAATCGCCCAAATTTAAGCAAATTCAGGATAGAGATGGCAGGCGAAGACCAAGAAAAAACAGAAGAACCCACCTCCAAAAAGATCGAAGACGCGCGCAAGGACGGCAACGTCCCCAAAAGCCAAGACCTAGCCGGCTTCGTCACGCTCGCGGTCGCGATCTTCGTCGTGGTGGCGCTTCTTGGCTTTATCGGCGATCAGTTTTTCACGCTATATAACTACTATCAGAGCCTCATCGGACAGGAGTTTACGCGCAAGCTACTCTTTAGCGTCGCGATCACGACGATATTTCGCACGCTGCTCATCATCCTACCTATCGCCGTTTGCATCGCGATCGCGGGCGTCGTCGCTAATCTCATGCAGTTTGGATTTATATTTACGACTAAGCCTTTGGAGCCGAATTTAAACAAAATCAATCCGCTAAAAGGGCTCAAAAACCTCTTTTCGCTCAAAAAGCTGATTGACGGCATCAAGATGGTGCTCAAGGTCACGGCGGTTTTTACGGTCGGGTTTTTGATGTTTTTTAGCTTCATCAAAGAGCTGCCGCATACGCTGTTTTTACCGATGGCGGCGCAGCTAGCGTGGCTAAAAGAAAAGATGCTGATTTTGGCCGCCGTGATGCTCATCGTAATGTTTATCATCGGGCTTCTTGACGTGCTGATCGTGCGTTTTCAGTATTTTCGCGACCTAAGAATGAGCAAGCAGGAGATCAAGGACGAGTACAAACAGATGGAGGGCGACCCGCAGGTAAAAGGTCGCATCCGTCAGCTGCAAATGCGAGCCGCACGCAACAGAATGATGCAAAATATCCCGCAAGCAGACGTCATCATCACCAACCCGACCCACTACGCCGTCGCGCTTCGCTACGACAAAACAAAGGAAAAAGCGCCAGTGATCCTAGCTAAAGGCGTGGATTTTCTAGCGCTTCGTATCAAGCAAATCGGAGTAGAAAACAACGTCAAAATCGTCGAAAATCCGCCGTTAGCGCGCGAGCTATATAAGATGTGTGAGGTGAATGATATGATACCTGCGGAGCTCTTTCGCGCAGTCGCCGAGGTACTAAGCTTCGTCTACATGAGCGACAAACAAAAATTCGGCGATAGGCTGAAGTGAAATTTAAATTTGGCTTTTTAGCTGTAAATTTGAAGTTAAATTTGAGATCAAATTTGCACCGCTCAAATTTGAATAAATTTTAGAATTCTACTCGCCGAGACCCGAATCTTTAAAATGTTAAATTTGGTTTGGTTAAATTTGGCATTGCGAGTTTGGCTTTCTTGCGTAAAAAACAACCGTCTAAGGTTGTTTTTTACTTTATTGTAAAGGGGGTGGGGGCTTGAATGGCGAAATCGCTCCCCCCCCCTTTTTTTTTAATCCCCCTCCCCCTACAACGCTTTTAAGGTGGTGACATAGCTTTGCTGACGCAAAGCGTCGCGAGTTTAAATTTATCGATTTTGCGGCGCGAGTCTCGGCAGGTAAAATTTAAGACCGAAATTTGTAAATTTGACTTCAAATTTGAACGTAAAACGATAAGGCGAAGTATTTTTTCTTTAGACGAGGTGGAAACGACGAAGGCAAGGGAGCGGACTAGCCGTCCGTGACCGAAGCCGACCGAGTTTCCAACGAAGTATAAAAGAAAAAGACAAGCCGCAAAGGCAGCTTGTCTAAAAGCAAGATTATTTAATAAATCCATAAAGGTTAGCTAGCACCCAACCCACTGCGCACGAACTAAACACGCCGATAAGGCCGGGGATGATGAAGCTGTGGTTGATGACGTATTTGCCGATCTTAGTCGTACCTGAGCGGTCAAACTGGATCGCCGCAAGGTCGCTCGGATATGTAGGAAGGATGAAGTATCCGTAGCAAGCCGTAGCAAACGCGACGATGATGCCTGGATCCACGCCGATCTGAACGGCAAGCGGTACGAACGTCGCGGCGGCGGCGGCTTGAGAGTTTAGGAACTTAGAAATCAGCATACCTACGACGATATACATCCAAGGATAAGCCTTCATCACCTCTCCTAGCGAGCCTTTTAGCATCTCGATATGAGAGTGGAACATAGTATCTGCCATCCAGCTGATGCCGTAGATCGCTACGAGCGCGACCATACCGCTGTGGAAAATCTCGTTTTGAGCGATCTTAGCAGCCTTGATGCCTGAGTAGATCATCATGATGGACGCAGCTAATAGCATGAAAATTTGGATCGTATCGACCATGCCTAGAGGGGCGGTCTTTTTCATAGTATCTTTTACTACGATGCTAGCGTTTGCGACGGTTTCGGTTTTATCGCCTTTGGTGATAACTACATTGCCGTCTTGAAGCACGATAGTTTGAGTTACTTTCTTGTCTTTATCTAGGACTTCTACGTTCGTAAATTTAGTAGCGTCTTTTACTTTGTTGTCTTTTACATTTGAGACGACTTTGCTACTATCTACGGTAGAGACTACTTGACCGTCTTTTACGGTGATGTTTTTAACTACTTTTTTATCTACTATGATTTCGATAGATTTACCCGGGACGTCGCTAGTCCAGCTAGGGCGAAGCTGTTTATAGTAGCCTAGAACCGCCACGATAGCGATGGTAGCTAGGAATATCCACATTATATTCCATTGCTTTTTAGGCAGATGAACGCCGACTAGCGATTTAGAATCGTCTGAGCCGTATATGTATTTTCTTTGTTCCGGATCTTTAATTTTTTCTTGAAATTCAGGGTCTTTATCGAGGTCTTTTCCTCTAAATACGGAAAAAGTACCGATGCAAAGCACGCCTATGAAGGTAGCCGGAATCGTAACTTTAAGCAAATCTACATAGCTAGTAAAGCCGTCGATATGAACGGTGCCAGTGCCTAGCAAAACCGCGACCATAGAAACGCCCGCGACCGAAACGGGGCTAGCGATGATGGCTAGCTGAGACGAGATCGTGGTAGCAGCTAGCGGTCTTTCCGGACGGATGCCGCTTTTCATCGATACGTCGTAAATGATCGGTAGCAGCGTATAAACCGTGTGTCCCGTACCGCATAGAACCGTTAGCGTCCAGCCGCAAACCGGAGCTAGATAACAAACTAACTTGGGATGCTTTCTAAGCGCTTTTTCCGCTATCTGAAGCATAACGTCAAGACCGCCCGCTGCTTGTAACGTGGAGCTTGCTACGACGACGGCTAGGATCGTTAGGATGACGTCTACTGCTGGTTTGCCAGGCTTCATACCGAATGCAAATACCAAGATAACAAGACCGATGCCGCCTAGCACGCCTAGCGCCATACCGCCTTTTTTAGCGCCGTAGAATAAACATCCGAGCACTACGATTAGCTGGAGAGTGAACTGAGTGCTTTCACTCAAACTGGTTAGGAATTCCATTTGTTCTCCTTTTTGGAAATTACGCCGCGATTATATAAATATTAAAATTAAATACTAATAAAAAAATTAAAAATACATTTGTAAGCGTTAATCATATATTTAACCAAATTTGATGCGCCGCTGGTAAAATTTAATCGATCCAAATGCTTTTAAAAGAAAATTTGGTATATAATCCTAAGACGAAAAATTAATAAATCTGCTTAAGGAGTAAATATGCAAATCCCTATCGCGTACGGCAAAGATGATCATCTAAGCTTAGAGATAAACGAGAAAAATTTGCTCGGCGTTTTCGATCCAAACCCCGTGGCCAAATTTGACGAAACAGCGCTCATCGCAAAGGCTCTTTCAAATCCGATAAATCAAAAAAGCTTCGACGAGTTTATAGCGGGCGATGAAAAGATCGTCATCATCGTAAACGACGGAACTCGTCCAACGCCGACGGCAAAAGTTTTAAAGCAAATTTACCCAAAAATCCGCGAGAAAAATAAAATTTTCATCATCGCCACCGGCTGCCATAGAGAGGGCACGCTCGATGAGTATGAGATGATCTTCGGCAAAGAAATTTATGCTGAAATCAGCGCCAAAGGCGAAGTTCACGATCACGACTCCAAGCACGACGAGATGGTATTTTTAGGCGAGAGCAAAAACGGCACGCAGATGTATCTAAACAAAATCGTAGCCGAGGCTAAAAAAGTGATCGTCATCGGTTCAGTCGAGCCGCACTACTTCGCTGGCTACACGGGCGGCAGAAAGGCCTTTTTGCCTGGTACTGCGTCGTATGAGAGCATCACGCAAAACCATAAACTAGCTCTTAGCTCCGACGCACAAGCTCTGCGCCTAGAGGGCAACCCCGTACACGAGGATATGATCGACGCGATGAAAGTTCTTGCGCATATCGACGTTTTTTCGATCCAGACGGTGCTTGACAGCGAGCACGGCGTGTATTACGCAGGCGCCGGCGACTTAAACGACAGCTTTTACGACTGCGTGAAAAAGGCAGACGAGGTATTTTGCGTAAATATCCCGCGCAAGGCAGATATCGTGATTTCGGTCGCGCCCTATCCGATGGACGTCGATCTCTATCAGGCGCAAAAAGCCCTAGATAACGGCAAACTAGCACTAGCTGAGGGCGGAATTTTAATAATGGTCGCAAAGTGCCGCACCGGCATCGGACCAAAGCCGTTTTTTGACCTGATGGCCTCCGCCGACACGCCTAAAAAGGTGCTAGAAAAGATCAGCGCGGGCTTTAAGCTCGGCTATCACAAGGCCGCTAAAATGGCCGAAATCTCGCTCTGGGCGCAGACCTGGGCGGTGAGCGACTTAAGCGACGATGAGATGCGAGCCGTGCATCTAAAACCATACCACGACATCCAAAAGGCCGTGGACGACGCACTTGCGCAAAAGGGCGCGGACGCTAAAATCATCATATTGCCGTTTGGCTCGATGACGGTGCCTAAGGCGTAAGTTTGGCTAAAATTTTATATTATGACGCGAGCGCGGGTATCAGCGGCGATATGAACTTGGCCGCTATGATGGAGCTCGGCGTGGATTTTGGCTATCTTTGCGCCGAGCTAGAGAAGTTAAATTTAGCCGGCGAATTTAAGCTTGTGCGCAAAAACGTGCTAAAAAACGGCATCGCCGCGACCAAAATCGACGTCGTGCCGCTAAAATCGCAGCCTCACGCCAGAAGCTACGCGGGTATCAGGCAAATTTTAGAGAGCTCAAATTTGAGCCAGAGCTGCAAACAAAGAGCGGACGCGATATTTCGCACGATCGCGCAGGCCGAAGCCAAAGTCCATGGCACGGACATAGAGCGGGTGCATTTTCACGAGGTCGGCGCGATCGATAGCATCGTGGACGTCGCGGGCGCGGCGATCTGCCTCGAGTATCTTTTTGAAAAACTCGGCGCCTCGCGCGTGCTAAGCTCCAAAATCGAGCTTGGCGGTGGCGTCGTAAAGTGCGACCACGGCACACTAAATGTCCCAGCTCCTGCTGTTTGTGAAATTCTAAAAGGTGTTTCAGTAAGCCTCGGGCGCGCAAATTTCGAGATGACTACGCCCACGGGAGCGGCGATTTTAAAGGCTTGCGCGGACGAGTTTACGAACGGCGCGAGCTTTAAAATCGAAAAGATCGGCTACGGCGCGGGCGGTAAGGACGCCGCGGGCTTTGCAAACGTGCTTCGCGCGATGATCTGCGAGGCGGATGAAAATTTGAACGATGAAAGCGGCGAGTCAAATTTAGCCGCGCGTTCAGGCTATGGCGAGGTTTGCAAGCAAATTTTAATCTCCACGAACATCGACGATATGGACGCCGAGAGCTTTGCCTTTGCCTGCGAAATTTTGCGCGAAAATGGCGCGCTAGACGTATTTAGCCACTCTATTTTTATGAAAAAGGGGCGCGCGGGCTTTGAGCTAAACGCGCTGTGCCGCAAGCAGGACGCGCAAAATTTAAAAGATCTTATATTTACGCACACGACGGCGATCGGCGTTCGCGAGGTAGAGGTTGCTAAAACCGAGCTAAAGCGCGAGTTTGCGCGGGTGCAGACGAAATTCGGCGAGATAGGGCTTAAGATTTCGGGCAACGGGCAAGTGCAAAAAGCAAAGCCCGAATTTGACGAGTGCAAGGCCGCGGCGCTCGCACACGGCACGACGATCGAGCGGGTGCGAAAAGAGGCGCTAGAAATCTATGACGAAACTAGAAAAACTAAAGGCTGATCTGCGCGGACTGGGCGAACTCGCGGTCGCATTTAGCGGCGGCGCGGACAGCTCGCTGCTACTGCGTGCGGCGCACGACGCGCTGGGTGAGCGCGCGATCGGCATAACGATACGATCGCCCTACATGTCCTCGCGCGAGATCGCCGAAGCCGTGGAATTTGCCCGCATCTACGGCATCAGGCACGAAATTTTAGAACTAGGCGTCGCGGACGAGATCAAAGATAACCCCGAAAACCGCTGCTATCTGTGCAAAAAGGCGGTGTTTTCGCGCCTGATCGAGCGCACCCGTGAGCTTGGCTTTAGCCGCGTCGCAGACGGCACGAACCGCGATGATCTAGGCGAATACCGCCCGGGGCTCAAGGCCAAAGAGGAGCTGGGCGTGCTTTCGCCGCTGATAAATTTAACCAAATCCGAGATCCGCGAGCTATCGCGCGAGCTAAGCTTGCCCACCGCCGAAAAGCCCGGCTACGCGTGCTTGCTAACGCGCCTGCCGCACGGGC
>CAUPXB010000015.1:0-56912 GCA_963515555.1 uncultured Campylobacter sp.
CGAAGATAAGGCATGTAGCCTATCGAGTCAAATTTTAACGAAATCCGCAAAAAGCACTCAAAAGACAAGCCATCTAGCTAAGCATAAAAAAGCTTAAAAAGGCCAGATCGCCTCCATAAGCTTCGTCCCCCACGGCTTCCTCGTCGCCCTATCCACGTCGCCTTCGGTTTTATATAAGATCTTGGCGTCGGCGATGTAGCGCGAGTCGATCTCGTTGGCGTTTGAGATGTCGTACGGGCGGATCACGCCGCTAAGCTGCATGATCTGTTTTTCGCCGTTTATGAGCAGTTCGCGCGAACCCTCGATAAAGTAGTTGCCGTTTTCTAGCACCTTGATGATGCGCGCTGAGATCGTAGTCGTAAATGCCTCTGCGCGCACGCTAGATCCTGCGCCTGTAAATTCGTTTTTATTGCCCGCGCTAAAGCCGATATCGCCGGCTTTGTTTAGCTGAGTAGCCAGCGTCGATAGCGGTGCCGAGCCTGCGGTAAATATCCCTCCGCCAAGGCTTATCGTGCTGTTTTTACTCGTGTCGTGCTTGCCGCTGGAGCTTTGGTTGGCACGCTCGCTGATGACGACGGTTACGATATCGTTTACGTTCATCGCCTTGCGGTCGGCAAAAAGCGGGTTGTCGCCGCGACCGAAAAGACTGCCCGCGTTTGGTTGGTTATTGACCTGTTTGGCGGGAAGCTGCTCGACGTAAACGGGCGGCTTCATATCTATGCGAGGATCGGCGCTAGGCAAGCACCCGCTCAAAAACGCTGCTGCAAGGGCGCAAAAGTAAATATTTTTTCTCACGTTTTACCTTAAAGTGAAAATTTTACGATAAAATAAGCAAATCAAGTTCCAAAAGGAAAATTATGGCCGATTCTATCCTTGCGCTTGGCGCGAATTTTCAAGAAATTTACGAAATTATATCAACAAAATTTGAAAATGTAGCCGTTTTTGACCCCATCAATGATTTTTGCGGACTCGAAAATGCCAAAAAAGCCTTTGAAAACGGCAGTGAGCGTGAGTTTTTTAAAAGCATGATAGATGAGTTTGACCGCCTAGCCGAGAGCGCTGATTTCGTACTCGTTAAACCAGTGCAAAGTATAGCAAATATCGGCGAAATAGAGCTAAATTTACAGATCGCTAGAAATTTAAACGTTCCCGTTTTTTGCCGCGAAAATTTGAGCTTTTTTACGCGAAACTCAAAGCTGATCGTAAGCGGAAATTTGGATGAAATTTTAAACGCAAAACAAGATATCATCACGCCTTTGCGCTTTGAAAACTCGCTCTTTAAACTCGCCGCAAAGGATAAAAAAACCGTCGTTTTGCCTGAAAGCGAAGATGAGCGGATACTAAGAGCGAGCGAAATTTTACTAAAAAGCGGCGCGGTAAATTTGATCCTTTTGGGCGACGAAAACGAAGTTAAATTTGAAGCAAAAAAGCTCGGGGTAAATTTAAGCGGCGCGAGATTTATAAATTTAGAAAAAAACGAGTATGCAGATCGCCTAACCGCCGCGCTTTTCGAGGCTCGCAAAAGCAAGGGCGTGAGCCTAGAGCAAGCTCGCGAGCTTGTGCGAGATAGGACGTATTTTGCTACGATGCTGGTGCAAGAAGGGCTAGCAGACGCCATGGTGAGCGGCGCAAACACCACTACGGCGCACACCATCCGCCCAGCACTGCAGATCATCAAAACGCGCCCGGAGAGCCCGCTCGTTTCAAGCTCGTTTATAATGTGCTTTGACGAGGAGATCCTGATCTATGCCGACTGCGCGATAAACCCAAATCCAAACGCCCAGCAACTAGCGCAAATCGCGCTAGCCTCGGCGGATACGGCGCGCGCTTTTGGACTGGAGCCACTGGTAGCGATGCTAAGCTACTCTAGCGGAGATAGCGGCAGCGGAGCGGATATAGACCTAGTTAGGAGCGCTGGCGAGATAGCGCACGATCTAGCTCCTGCTCTAAAAATCGAAGCTCCAGTGCAGTACGATGCAGCGATAGACCCCGTAGTAGCTCGCAAAAAGCTACCAAACAGCGACGTAGCCGGCCGCGCGAACGTTTTTGTATTTCCAAATTTAAACGCTGGCAATATCGGCTATAAAATCGCGCAAAGAAGCGCAAACTGTGTCGCCGTCGGACCGATCTTGCAAGGTCTAAAAAAACCGGTAAACGACCTAAGCCGCGGATGCGGCGTAGGAGACGTCGTAAATACCGTCCTAATCAGCGCGATACAAGCCGCAAACGAAGGAGAAAAATAGTGAAAATTTTGGTTTTAAACTCAGGCAGCTCGTCGGTTAAATTTCAGCTTTTTGATATGGCGGATAACCGCGTCATCGCTAGCGGCCTGGTTGAAAAGATCGGCGAAGCAAGCTCCTATGCCAAGCTAAAAGACGTCGGCGCGGATAAAATTTACGAGGAGCGCGCGCCGCTAAAAGACCACCACGAGGGGCTTGAGGCGATGAGGCGGCTGTTTGTTAGCTCAGATATCCTGCATGATTTTAGCGAACTAGACGGCATCGGACACCGCATCGTGCACGGTGGCGAGAGCTTTAGCGACTCGGCTCTAGTCACCCCAGACGTGATCGCCAAAATCGAGCAAAACTCCGTGCTGGCACCCCTTCATAATCCCGGCCACCTAGCGGGCATCAAAAATGCCATGCATGAGAGTGGTAAAAAGGTGCCTCACGTCGTCGTTTTTGATACCGTATTTCATCAAACTATCCCCGAGTACGCCTACCGATATGCCCTACCCTTTGATCTTTGCAAGAGGCTACACATCCGCAGATACGGCTTTCACGGCACTTCGCACCACTATGTGACCAAAAAGGCCGCCGAGCATCTAGGAGTGCCGTATGAGAAATTTAACGCCGTCTCGCTGCATCTAGGCAACGGAGCCTCTGCCTGCGCCGTGCAAGGAGGCAAAAGCGTCGATACCTCGATGGGCTTAAGCCCGCTAGAAGGCCTGATAATGGGCACTAGAAGCGGTGACATGGACCCTGCGGTACTTACTTATCTTTTAAATTTAGGCGAGCTTACGGCCGAGGGCATAGATGCGTTTTTAAACAAAAAAAGCGGGCTGCTAGGCATCTGCGGCTCAAACGACATGCGCGAAGTGGTCGTCAAGATGCAAGGCGGCGACGAGCGCGCGCATCTAGCATTTGAGATGTTTTGCTACCGTATAAAAAAATATATCGGCGCGTATTACGCGGTTTTGGGCCGAGTGGATGCGGTCGTTTTTACCGGCGGTATCGGCGAAAACGCCCCGTATAGCCGTGAGAAAATCTGCAACGACCTAATGCACATGGGCATCAAGATCGATCACGAGCTAAATTTCGCCGCAAGCGGCGGTATACGAGATCTCAGCGCCCCTGACGCGGCGGTAAAAACTCTCGTCGTGCCTACTAACGAGGAGCTAGAAATCGCACTAGAAACAAAAAGGGTAATAGAAACTCTCTAAATTTGACCGCTTAAATTTGAGTTTTTGCCCGCCGTATTTGCCGCTTTGATTTGGCATTAAAGCAAATTTGACGAGTCGCTTCTAGGACTCGGTCAAATTTTATCTCAAATTTACGCCGAGTTAAATTTGACTCCAAATCCGCCGAATTTAAAAAATCCTCGCTCAAATTTACTCGCTCGATTTACTTTATTTTAAGCTGTGCTCGGTCAAAATTTACGTAAATTTTAATCAAAAGCGAGCAAATGACTCTTTCGCAAGCATTTTTATTAACCGTAAAAAAACAAAAAGAGTGCCGAGCCGCAGCGGTGGGATCGCCCACTCTTATCGCCTTTTGCGTCGGCATTTTTGCTCTATTTTTTGCAGGGCTTAAGGTCTTTGATCTAGGCAGCGGGGCGGCTTTGGTTTTGCTTGTGCTGTTTTTTGGCTTGCTATTTTGGGTGCCCGCAAAGCTAAAAAGTATCGGCAAAGCGCAAGATGAATACAACGAATTTTACAAAGAAGTTTTCGTCCGCGCGCTTATCGGCGAGATAGACGAGAGCTTTACGTATAGCGCTTACGGCGGCATCTCGCAGAGCGAATTTGACGCGGCGGGGATTTATAGACCGAGCACATTTTATAGCGAAGATAGCGTGCGCGGCGTATATAAAGGCGTCAAATTTAGCCTGTGCGAGGTGATCAGCCGCGAGCGCGAATACCCGCGCGTAAATAACAAATACGTCGCCGCGTTCGTCCTACTAAAGTACGCGTTTGATAAGTATTCGGATTTCAAAGACAGCGTGCTAAAGTGCGAGTTTAACAAGAAATTTAACGGCAAAACGGTCGCCGTTAGCAAGGATTTTAATACTAAATTTTTAGGCGAAAAAGAGCTGCTCGACGACGTCAAATTTAACGAAAATTTTAGAGTTTTTACGACTGACAAGGTGGAGGCGAGATACCTGCTTACGCCTGCGTTTATGGGCAAGCTAAATATACTAAAAGCCTACAAAAACACGCTAAAATCGCCAAGCGCCGCCTTTATGGATAACAAATTTTATCTATTTTGTTTTAGCAGGAGAAATTTTTTTGAGGGGCGGCTTTTTGATAAACTAGACATCGCCGAGGCTCGCCGCGAGCAAAGATACGTGATGCAGATGCTTAGCGTCATCGACGAGCTAAATTTGAGCTTAGATATTTATCTAAAATAATTTTCGTAAGCGATTTTGCGACTAAATTTAGGCTCTTTGGGTTTGAAGTTTTTGCGCGACGTAAATTTATACGCGTTACCGCAAAAACACGACTTTAAGCTTAAATTTTTGCATAAATTTGCCCTATTTTGCTAAATCCGAACGCAAAATTTAGGTTTATCTCTACCTCGTAATTTAGCGCACTTAAATTTATCGCCTTTTGTCGTTTAAAGCTTGATTTCGACATTAAATTTATAAAAAGATTAAACGATTTTAGACGGGCAAAATAGCGCAGATTTTAGCTATAATGCTTTTCAATTTTTTATAAATTTAAGGAAAATATCTTGAAATACGCGCTTGATTGCAAAGATAGTTTTGAAAACTCGTTTATATTTTGGCTCACGAGATACGTCAAATTTAAGCTTAGCTCACTCTCAAACAAAGAGCTTCGCGACCCAAAAGCGCTAGCAAGCGTAAATTTCGCCCTTAGCCGCGAGATAAAAAATATCGACCAGCTAGACGGTCTCGTAAAATCGGCTAGAAACGCTGGGCTAACGGGTATAAATACATATTTTAATCCTCTTAAAAAGATATTCGAAACGCTCAAATTTTACGAGCTAGAGAGCCTAAAGCAGATCGACGAAGAGCTGCTAAGCGAGGTGCTAGCTAGCGTCACGGGCGGGCTTAGCGATGCGAGTAAGAAAAACTACCGAATAAGCGCGATAAATTTTTTCGCATTTTTGGATAAGCAAAACGAAGAGGACGGTAAGGCGCATGTCTTTGACATCGAGCTAAAAAACTGGGGCGGCGTGGGCGGAGCGCGCGGGCAAAAGCTGCCTGAGTTTATGAGCGAGGATGAGGTCAAGAGATTTTTGGAAGCGATCGAAAACGCGGAGTTTAAAAGCAATGCCAACCGCAACAAGCTCATCATAAAAATTATCATTTTTACCGGCATCCGCGTGAGCGAGGCGCTAAATCTAAAGCGCAAAGACATAGCCGAGGACGGCGAACTCTACGTCATAAGAATCCGCGGCAAAGGCAACAAATACCGCGTCGTCATGATCAAGCGTCGCCTTATCGAAGCCCATCTGGACGCGATCGCAATAAACTATATAAATAAAGAAGGCTATCTTTTTATTAACAAAAAAGGCACGCGCCTAACGCAAGCCTACGTGAGCCGCATCGTCGAGCAGATCCTCTTTAAAGCAGGCATCCGCAAGGAAAAAAACGGCGCTCACATGCTGCGCCATACCTTTGCCACGATGCTTTATCAAAAGCAAAAAGATCTCGTTTTAGTGCAAGAAGCGCTCGGACACGCAAGCCTAAACACCTCGCGCATTTATACGCATTTTGATAGCGAAAAGCTAAAGCTCGCCGCACAGGTAGCCGAGGAGCTAAGCGGAGAATAGCCGCTAAATTTGAGCGGTTTTGATAAATTTGACCCGGGTGGCTAACGGTGCGCGAGCTTGCTAAATTTGAAATTTAACTAAATTTATTCGCTACTTGCGAGTCAATATGCTGTTTTCAAATTTGAGTAGTCTATATATAAGATATTTGCGCGGTTAAATTTAAAGAATTTGACGGGAGAATAAAAACGGCCGCGCCCGAAACGCGACCGTAAATTTGGTTTAAATTTTAGAGATCGTTATTTTTTCTTTATCGCTGCCGACTACGATCTCGTCGCCGCTTTCTAGCTCGTCGCGTAGGATCATATCGGCTAGCGGATCCTCGACTAGCTCATAAAGCGCGCGGCGAAGCGGTCTAGCGCCGTAAACGATGTCAAAGCCCGCGCCCGCGATAAATTTCTTAGCCTCTTCGCTTAGGCTTGCTTTTATGCCGCGATTTTGCAGCGTTTTTTCAAGCTCTTTAAACATTATATCTACGATTTTTATTAGCCCGTCTTCATCAAGCGGATTAAAGATTATCGTGTCGTCAAGGCGGTTTAAAAACTCGGGTTTAAAGTAGTTTTTAAGCTCGTTTTTGACCGCTTGCTCGCGTTCCTCGCCTTTTAGATCCATTATAAAATTTGACGCGATATTTGACGTGAGGATGATGATCGTGTTTTTAAAATCAACCGTCACGCCCTTATTATCAGTCGCTCTTCCGTCATCTAGGATGCCAAGAAGCACGTTAAACACGTCTTTGTGAGCCTTTTCGATCTCGTCAAAAAGTATGACGCTATACGGACGTCTGCGCACGGCTTCGGTTAGCTGTCCGCCCTCGTCGTAACCTACGTATCCCGGAGGCGCTCCGAGTAGGCGAGAGACGCTGTGCTTTTCCATATATTCGCTCATATCAAAGCGTATAAGCGCGCGCTCGTCGTCAAATAAAAATTTAGCTAAAGCCTTTGCCGACTGCGTTTTACCCACACCCGTAGGCCCTAAAAACAAAAACGATCCGATCGGACGCGCGCCCTCGTTTAGGCCCGCTTTGTTTCGCTTGATGGCTCTTGCTAGCGCGTGTAGAGCAGCATCCTGACCGACGACGCTTTCGCGCAAATGCTCCTCGATCATCAGATATTTTTGTTTTTCGCTAGTTAGCATTTTGCTGACCGAAATTCCCGTCCATTTGCTTAGTATTTCAGCCACCAGCTCCTCATCGACCTGATTTTTGAGTAGCACGCCACTCTTTTTCATCTCGTCCCATTTTTTTTCGAGTTCTTTTTGGCGATTGGCCGCTTCTAAAATTTTGCCGTATTCGATCTCGGCGGCGCGCTGTAGATCGCCGTTTCTACGCGCTATCTCAGCCTCGCTTTTTAGGCTATCTATCTCTTTTTTAGCTTTTGAGATGCCGCCGAAAACCGCCTTTTCGTTTTCAAATCTGCCGTCAAGGGCGTGCTTTTGCTCGTTTAGGTCGGCGATTTCTTTTTCGATTTCGCTTAGGCGAGCGGCGTTTTTAGCCTCGTCTTCCATTTTTAGCGCCTCTTTTTCGACCTGTAGCGTTACGATCTCGCGTTTGATACGGGCTAGTTCGTACGGTTCGCTTTCTATCTGCATTTTTAGCTCGGCTGCAGCCTCGTCGATGAGATCGATCGCTTTATCGGGCAAAAAGCGGTTTGAGATGTAGCGGTCGCTTAGCTTTGCCGCCGCAACCAGCGCGCTATCGGTGATCGTCACGCCGTGATGCACCTCGAGACGCTCTTTTATGCCGCGTAAAATTTGAAGCGCTTCGTTTACGCTAGGCTCTTTTACGTCGATGGGCTGAAAGCGGCGTTGCAACGCAGCGTCTTTTTCGAAATACTTGCGGTACTCTTTTAGCGTCGTTGCGCCCACGGCGTGCAGTTCGCCTCTGGCAAGTGCGGGTTTTAGGATGTTTGCCGCGTCCATGCTGCCTTCGCTAGCTCCCGCGCCCACGATAGTGTGGATCTCGTCGATAAAGAGGATGATATTTCCCGCGCTTTTTACTTCGTTTATGACGGCTTTTAGCCTATCTTCAAATTCGCCGCGGTATTTCGCGCCAGCGATCAAAGCGCTCATATCAAGCGCTACTACGCGTTTGTTTGCTAGGCTAGTCGGTACGTCTTTTGCCACGATTTTTTGCGCTAAGCCCTCCACAATAGCGGTTTTACCCACGCCTGGCTCGCCTAGTAAAATAGGATTATTCTTACTTTTTCTTATTAAAATTTGCATCATACGCGTGATCTCTTCGTCGCGCCCGATAACCGGATCCAGTTCCTTATTTAGCGCCTTTGCGGTGAGATCGATGCCGTATTTTTCTAGGCTATCTAGCGTCTCGTCGCCGGTTTGGCTGTCTATCTTGCGCCCTGCCCTTATACTTTCTAAATTTTTGCGGATTTCAAGCACGTCGGTAAATTTGCCCAAAATTTGCTTGATTTCAGGCAGCTCAAGCGCTGAAATAATCCACGTATCCACCGCGATATAGCTATCTCCCAGGCTCACCATCAGAGCTTTTGCGCTTTCAAGAGAGTTTATGAGCTCCTTCGAAATTTGCACGTTTTCTTTGCTCACGTTTGAGCTTGTCGGTAGCTGCGCGGCTTTGCTTTTTACTTCGAGTTCGACCGCGTCTTTACTTACGTTCATTTTATTAAAGACTTGGTTGAGCAATGAGCCGCTATCTGCGACTAGCGCCCAAAGCAAATGAAGCGGAAACGTTTGCGGATTTTTCGCGTGTATCGCTAGTGCGACGCCCTTTTCTACTAGCTCTTGCATTTGTGCGGTTAAATTTTCGCCTAAATTCGCCATTTTTTCTCCTTTAGTTTATATTGACCGTATTATATAACTTTAGTCGATTATTGTCAAGTTATATAAGTTATTTAATATAAACACTTACGAAATAAAATTAAATTTTATTAAATCTTTTATCCTATTTTTAGGCAAATTTAACTAAAATACCCCCACTCAAAAGGCAGGAGATTAACTTTGAATAAAAAAAAGACGTTTTTGTTTTCAAGCGTTGCGGGCGCGATGATATTCGGAGCGGTTTTTAGCGCAAATTTAAATGCTAAAGCCACCGAGGACGGATCAAATTCTAAACTGCAATCGCTCTCAAAACTTACAAAAACCATTTCTACTATCGAAAAATATTATGTTGATGATTTACAGTTTAAAGAGATCGTGGATAAGGCCATAGAGGGGCTTTTAAACAACCTTGACGCGCATTCTGGATTTTTAAACGAAAAGGCGTTTAAAGATATGCAGGTGCAGACAAACGGCGAATTTGGCGGTCTTGGTATAACCGTCGGCATGAAAGACGGTGCGCTAACGGTCATCTCACCTATCGAAAATACGCCTGCGGATAAAGCTGGCATAAAAAGCGGCGACATCATCCTGCGCATCGACGGCAACGCGACTTTAGGCACCACCATAGACGAAGCGGTTAATAAAATGCGCGGTAAGCCAAAGACGCCTATCACGATAACCATCGTGCGAAAAGGCGAGCAGAAGCCGTTTGACGTGAAGCTCGTGCGCGACATCATCTCGGTTGAGTCCGTTTACGCAAAGATGATCGAAAAAGACAACATCCTCTATCTTCGCGTGACAAATTTTGACAAGCACGTAACCGAAAAGGCCGAGGAATTTATCAAAAAATATCCAAAAGCCGAGGGTATCGTACTAGACCTTCGAAATAATCCGGGCGGACTTTTAAACCAAGCGGTCGGACTAACGAATTTGTTTATAGATAGCGGCGTGATCGTATCTCAAAAAGGCAGAAACGAGAGCGAAAATAGCGAATTTAAAGCCGCAAGAGCAAACAAAATCACAAATTTACCGCTAGCCGTACTAGTTAACGGCGGAAGCGCGAGCGCGAGCGAGATCGTGAGCGGATCGTTGCAAGATCACAAACGCGCCGTCGTTATCGGCGAAAAGACGTTCGGTAAAGGCAGCGTACAGATCATCCTTCCAGTCGATGACAAAGAGGCTATCCGCCTAACTATCGCGCGCTACTATTTGCCAAGCGGCCGCACCATCCAAGCAACAGGCGTTGAGCCTGATATCGTCGTATTTCCGGGCAAGGTGCCACAACAAGACGAAAATGCGTTTTCTATAAAAGAGAGCGAACTAAAAAAACACCTAACCAACGAACTGAGCAAAATAGACGCAAATAGCGACAAAAACACTACGAAAATCACGGATAATAAGACTATAATAACCGAGGCTAACGTAAACGACGATATACAGCTAAAATCGGCGATTGACGCGATCAAAATTTTACAGCTAAAATAAGGAGTGCAAAAATGCAAAAAAAAGAGCTGATCTACGAAGGCAAGGGAAAAAAGATGTTCGCAACGGACGATGCGGACTTGCTCATAGCGGAATTCAAAGACGATCTAACCGCCTTTGATGCGCAAAAAAGAGGCAATGAAGCCGGTAAAGGCGCGCTGAATAATAAAATTTCGACGCAGCTTTTTCATCTTTTAAAAGAAAAAGGCATCCCGACTCACCTAGTCGAAACTCTAAGCGACACCGAGCAGCTCGTAAAAAAATGCGAAATCATCCCGCTCGAAGTGGTCGTGAGAAATATCGCCACCGGCTCACTAACAAAACGCCTTGCGATAAAAGAAGGTACGGTTTTGCCGTTTCCTTTGGTAGAGTTTTACTATAAAAACGACGACCTACACGATCCGATCGTAAACGACGAGCACTGCCTAATCATGGGCTTAGTTAAGAGCGAAAACGACCTCGATAGACTAAAACACATGGGACGTGAGATAAACGCTATCCTATTTAAATTTTTCGCAGATAGAAATTTGAAACTGGTTGATTTTAAAGTGGAATTCGGTGTCGATAAAGACGGAAATATCGTGCTAGCAGATGAGATCAGTCCGGATAGTTGCCGCTTTTGGGACGCGACTACGAACGAAAAACTTGACAAAGACAGATTCCGTCAGGATCTGGGCAACGTAAAAGTCGCCTACGAAGAAGTTTTAAAAAGAATTTTATCTAAGGTTTAAAATGAAAGCTATCATCAACGTATCCCTAAAAAACGGCGTTTTAGACCCGCAAGGAAAGGCTGTCGAGCACGCACTTGGCTCGCTTGGATTTAACAACGTAAGCGGCGTGCGAATAGGCAAACAAATCGTGCTTGACATAGACGCCACAAGCAAAGACGAAGCGCACAAGGAGCTCACCAAAATGTGCGAAGAGCTGCTCGCAAACACCGTCATCGAGGACTACGAGATAAATTTGAACGATAAATGCGAGAGCGCAAAATGAAAGTCGCCATCGTTTTGTTTCCAGGTACGAACTGCGAGCAAGATACAAAGTACGCTTTTGAGCTTTTGGGTTGCCAAACGCAGATCATCTGGCACAAAGAAAGCGAGATAAATGCCGATCTTATCGTGCTTCCGGGTGGATTTAGCTATGGCGACTACTTACGCACGGCAGCTATCGCTAAATTTAGCCCGGCGATGAGTGCGGTTGTAAAACACGCCCAAAAAGGCGGATACGTGCTTGGAATTTGCAACGGCTTTCAGATGCTGTGCGAGCTAAAACTGCTTGCAGGTGCGATGAGACGAAACGAAAATTTAAGCTTCATCTCAAAATACCACTATCTAAAAGTGGTCTCAAACGCAAATAAATTTCTCTCAAATTTGAGCGTCGGCGAGGTCGTAAGCATCCCGATCGCTCACGGCGAAGGTAACTTTTACGCCGACGAAGCGACGCTAAAAAGCCTCTACGACAACGATCAGGTGCTGCTAAAATACTGCGACGCAAACGGCGCAGAACTAAATCCAAACGGTTCGGTCGACGAGGTAGCCGGAATTTGCGATAAGAACAAAAAGATATTCGGCCTCATGCCTCACCCAGAGCGCGCCTGCGAGAAGTTTTTGGGCACGGATGATGGACTAAAGATGCTAAAAGGGCTAGTTTGCTAAGGCCCTTTTTAGCCTTTTTTGCTATATTTGTTTTAGCTTGCGTGGCCACTGAGCCTAGCGTATTTGATATGATGGACGACGAGCAAAGTCAAAAAGTAATCAAGCCCGCTCCGCAAACGCCGGCACAAAAGCCAAATTTACAAAACAGAGCGCCGAGTGCCGAAAATAGAACTCCGAGCCAGACGCAAAGCGCGGCTACGCAAAATAGAACTCCCGTAGCCCAAAGCCAAACCCCAAGCAACCAAGGCGGCACGCATCTGCGCCAGCCTATCCCGCAAAATATCGCGCCAACCAACGAGCCAGAGCTAAATTTAAAAGACAGCCAGCTCTACGAGCGCGTGCAGCCAAACGACATTATAATCAAGGCTTTAAACGCGCCGAAGCAAGTCTACGTCGGACAAATTTTTAGCTTTACGCTCTCGGTCGATATCCAGGATAACATCGCCGTTGATCTGCAAACTATCTTGCCAGAAACCGAAAACCTAAAATG
Organism: uncultured Campylobacter sp.; assembly: GCA_963515555.1. GTDB lineage: Bacteria > Campylobacterota > Campylobacteria > Campylobacterales > Campylobacteraceae > Campylobacter_A. The sequence continues at coordinate 12,432 of CAUPXB010000015.1, forward strand.
GCTAAGCTCAAATTTACGCTGGGATAACGACGGAAAGGGTGTTTATAAGGCTCAAATTTACGCCGAGGCCTCCGCCCAAGCCGTGCAAAATCCAAAAATCACGGTAAATTTAAAGCGCAACGGCGAGTTTTTCCAGACGGCAAATTTGACGCTTTCGCTACCTAAAATCGTAGCGCTAAAAAGCGGCGAGAAATACAATCACGTCGTCGCTCAAAATCTCGAAGTAAAAAAATACAAAACCAATAAATTCGACGATAAAAATCTCATCATGATCGTCGAAGTAAACGCGCAAAAAGGCAACATCGCGGACTTTTTCATCGAGGATAAGGACATCATCAAACAAGGAGTTGACTCCACGAGCGGCGAATTTGACGCGCAAAGCGGATATTATTTCGCGATATTTTCGCCCGAAAAAACCTCGATAGATTTTAACTATTTTAGCCTTGCTAAAAAAGATTTCGTGAGCTTCTCGCTCCCGGTAGTCGTGGAGGATGACGAGATCAGCACGCAAATCGGCCTAAATCCAAAGCAAAGCAAATTTGAAATTTACAAAAATATCGGAGTTTACGCGCTTTTCGGTATATTTTTGATCACGTTTTTGTTTAAGCGCGACGCGATATTCCTCGTCGTCGTGGTCGGCCTTGGAGCCTATATCCTTTATAGCTATAATCCGTTTGGCGGCGCGACGCTAAGGCAAAACATAAACGTAAAAATTTTGCCTACGCAAAACTCGAGCGTATTTTACACCTCAAAAGCGGAGGAAAAGATCGAGATCCTCGGCGAGCGCGGAGACTACGTCAAAATTTTACTAGACGACGGCAAGATAGGCTGGGTGAAAAAAGATGATATTTTCTAGGATAAAGGCCGCGTATTTCGCGGTCGAGTTTCTCATTAGCATACTTTTAGTCGTGTTTTTCATGTGGCTTTTTAAAAAGCATATTCACGGCGTGAGGAAAATTTGGGGTAGGAGCCAGCGGCTTTTTGGCTTTTATTCGCTCGAAGTCGTCGGCAACTTTGACGAGCGGGCGAATATGATCATCATGAACCACCAAAGCATGCTAGATATCGTCGTTTTAGAGGAAGTCTATCCTAAAAATCTCTGCTGGATCGCCAAAAAAGAGATAGCCGATCTACCAGTGATCGGCCAGATCATCCACGTGCCGCAGATGATCTCGGTCGAGCGCGAGAACAAACGCTCGCTCATCAAGCTCGTAAAAGACGCGCAGGACCGTGTCGAAAAGGGGCGCGTGCTGGCAATTTTCCCGGAAGGAACGCGCTCGCACTCAAAGGAGCTTTTGCCGTTTAAAGGCGGCGCGAAAATCATCGCCGACAAGCTAAATCTAAAAATCCAGCCCGTCGTGATCGTGGGTTCGGACATCATGGACGTGAAAAACTTTAGCTTCAAAAACGGCAAAATCAAAATCATCTGCCTAGATATCATCGACACCGCCGAACCCGAATGGTTAGAAAACGCAAGAGTGAAAATGCAAGAAACTCTCGACAACGAGAGGCAAAAAGCGGCGATTTAAAGCGCTACTTTATCATAAATTTTGCCGCGCGCGTAAATTTGACGAACTTTTCAGCTAAAATTTGAGTCAAATTTTCTGCGAGCGAATTTTACTAAAATTTTAGTCCCTAAAGCCCGCAAGCTAAATTTGTCGCCTCATAAAAGCCGTAAATTTAGGAGGATTTATGAAAAAGTTCGCCGTTATATTCATGTTTTTAACTCAAATTTTATTCGCTTCAAATTTGCCTGAGCCAGACCTTGATATCTTTTTTGATGAAAACGCCACGAACAAACAAATAGACGCGGGGCTCGATCAAATTTTGGAGTTTTTATCGCTAAACCCGCACCGCGTAAACGACGAATACGGCGAATTTAACGACCGCCTTTTTTCGCCCTTTATCTATAACCTAAAAATTATAAAAACGGGCAAATTCGACTTTGAACGCATAGAAAAGGCACTCAAATTTAAGCCCGATCTAAACTATCAATTTATGATTTTCACCCCTCTTGACGCGGTTATCGCGCTTGGCATAGATCCTAACGACAAATATAAATTCGATCAAAAAGAAGCGATACGTCTCATCGACCTACTAATAGCAAACGGCGCAGATATCGGCTCGCCTGAGCTTTTGCGCACGGCTTGCAATGCCGAAGCGTTTGAGATTTTTAGCCACCTTCTTAGCAAAGGCGCGCGCAGCGACAAGGAAACGATGCTTTGCGTGGCTGGTGGGATAGCTATCTTTATGGGTCAAAACGGTACTTCGCCGATCGCAAACGCTCCTCTTGATCCCAAAATAAGGCAGTTTACGAAAACCGCAAAATTTACAAAGTTTTACAGCGATAAAATGCGCTACCTCGAGGAGCTGCTAAAATTTAAACCGCTTAGCGAATTTGAGCCTAAAGAGCTAGAAATTTTTACAAAACTAGCCGCGATCCTAGATAGCAAAGATATGGTTAAATTTCTGCTAAAAAACGGCGTTTGCAAGCAAGAAAATTTACAAACCTCGTGCGAAAATCTCAAAAAATACGCGACGCAATTTGGCGCAAAAGAGAGTCTAAAGCTGATAAACGAAGTCAGATAGTTAAAAAGCGGCATAAAGCTAAATTTTAAGGGCAAAATTAAACAAGACGGCCCGAGTTAAAAATTTAGCCCGCTAGACTTGGGCTAAAATTTTAACTCGGCGTATCTAAATTTAAGGATGGATGATGAAAATTTCTTTACGATTTTTGCCGCTCGCCCTGCTCTTTTTATTTGTGCAGCTTTTTGCGCTAGATCAAGACGAAGCGGTCAAAATTTGCGAGCAGCCAAAATTCGTGCCTGATTTTAGGATTTTCTACGACGAAAACGCTACGAGCGAGCAAATAGACTCGGGGCTTGATCAAATTTTGGATTTTTTGCGGCAAAATCCGCACCGCGTAAACGACGAGCTGGGCGAGTATTGCGACCGCCTTTTTACGCCTTTTGTATTTAACGCCAAAATGTATAACACGGACAAAATCGACTTTGTGCGGATAAAAAAAGCACTCAAATTTGAGAAACAAATTTTAGATTAGTTGATAGTAGTTGTATCAAGTTTAAAGATATTCTTAGCACCTTGTGCTATAATCTGCTAAAAATTTTAAGAACAAAGGACGAAAAATGAGCGAAAAATTTGAATTTCAAACCGAGGTAAACGAGCTGCTAAATTTGATGATACACTCGCTTTACTCGAACAAAGAGATATTTTTGCGCGAGCTAATCTCAAACGCAAGTGACGCGCTAGATAAGCTAAACTATCTCTGTCTCACGGATGACGCGTACAAAAGTCTAAACTACTCTCCGCGAATCGATATCAAAATAGACAAAGATAAAAAGACGCTAACGATCAGCGATAACGGCATCGGCATGGACAAAAATGAGCTGATAAATAACCTCGGCACCATCGCTAGAAGCGGCACGAAGGGCTTTTTGGACAAACTAAGCGGCCAAGCCAAAAAAGATAGCGCCCTCATCGGACAGTTTGGCGTCGGGTTTTATTCGGCGTTTATGGTCGCGGATAAAATCGAGGTCGTGAGTAAAAAGGCACTTGGCGAAGAGGCCTTCATGTGGAGTTCGGACGCAAAAACCTACGAGATCTCGCCTGCGCAAAAAGACGGTCACGGCACCTCGATCACGCTTTATCTAAAAGATGACGAGTTTGCCGAGTCCTACCGCATAGAAAACATCGTCAAAAAATACTCCAACCACATCCCGTATCCGATATTTGCGGATAAAGAAGAGTACGTTCCGCCTAAAGATGGCGAAAAAGAGGGCTCGTACGAGACCAAAAACGTGCAGATAAATAAGGCCTCGGCGCTTTGGAAAATGAGCAAAAGCGCGCTAAAAGAGGCCGACTATAACGACTTTTATAAGCAAATTTCACACGATAGCGAGGATCCGCTGCTATGCGTACATACAAAAGCCGAGGGCAAGATCGAGTACACTACCCTATTTTTCGTGCCGGCTAGCGAGCCGTTTGATCTATTTCGCGTGGATTATCAAAGCGGCGTGAAACTCTACGTCAAAAGCGTATTTATCAGCGACGACGCCAAAGAGATGCTGCCGCCTTATCTTAGATTTGTCCGCGGTATCATCGACGTTGAGGACCTGCCGCTAAACGTCAGCCGCGAAATCCTGCAAGAAAACAGCATAATGCGCAGCGTAAAAGAGCAAAGCGTCAAAAAAATCCTGGGCGAACTAGCCAAGCTAAAAGAAAAAGATAGAGAAAAATACATCAAATTTTATAAAATATTCGGCAAGGTTATCAAAGAGGGGCTTTACGGATTTAGCAGCGAAAAGGAGCAAATTTTAGACCTTTGCCTCTTTAAATCAAGCAAGCGCGAGGGACTAGTCAGCCTAAAAGAGTACAAAGACGCGATGAAAGACGGTCAAAAATCAATCTACTACATCAGCGGAAACAACGAAACGATGCTAAGAAATTCGCCGCTTTTAGAGAGCTTTAAGGCTGAAGGAATCGAAGTGCTCATCATGGACGAGGAGATAGACTCTATCGTCATGCCGATGGTCCAAGACTACGACAAAACCCCGATAAAAGCGGTAAATCACACCGATATCGACGCCGAGATCAAACCGGAAAAAAGCGAAGCCGACGAGGGTAAATTCGCTGCGCTGCTAGCCAAGATGAAAGAGATACTAAAAGACGAGGTCAAGGATGTGAAGCTAAGCTCGCGCCTAAGCCAAAGCCCCGCCGTCATCGTCTATGATAAAAATGATCCTGACTACGCTACGCAGATGATGCTAAAGCAGATGGGGCATAGCGCGGGTAAAATTTTACCGATACTGGAGATAAATCCAAAGCACGAGCTCTTTGAAAAGCTATCTCAAAACGAGGCGATGATATATGATGCGGCGGAGCTGCTTTTAGATATGGCTAAGTTAAACGAAGGCGTCGCGATCGACGATCCGTCGGCGTTTAGCAAAAAGCTAACTAAAATTTTGCTAAAAGCGATCTAAATTTAAGCCTTTTTGAGGCTTAAATTTTCAGCTCGGCGACGGAGTTAAATTTGCCGCCGAGTTTTTAAATTTAAGCTCAAATTTATACTCCAAAATCCACCCGCCCTACCCTTAAATTTACGGCATCAAATTTGATTTAGCAGACGTTTGCCATCTAAGCTGAAAAAACGAGTAAGCTACATTTGCGTAATATTTGGTTATAATTGCCGAAAAATTTAAGGTACAAAGTGAACGAAAGTAAAGAATATTTTGTAAAAGAAGAAGATTTTATCGTATCAAAAACCGATCTAAAGGGCAAGATAACCTACTGCAATCAGCCGTTTTTAAAGATCGTCGGTGCGACGCAAGAGCAACTTTTGCATAAACCGCACAACATCATCAGACATCCCGATATGCCGCGCATCGTGTTTAAGCTGCTGTGGGAGCGTATCAAGGCAAAGCAGGAGATCTTTGCATTCGTTAAAAATAAGAGCTTTGACGGCGGCTTTTACTGGGTGTTTGCTAACATCACTGCTTCGCTAGGCGCTAACGGCGAGATCATCGGCTACTACTCCGTTCGCCGCAAGCCAAATCCAGAAGGCGTCAAATTTATTGAGGGCATATATAGGCAGCTGCTTGAGGCGGAAAAAAGCGGCGGCATGGAGGCCTCGGGTAAGTTGCTCGGGAAAATTTTATCAGATGCTGGCATAGGCTACGACGAGCTAGTACATAAACTTCAACGATGACAGATATAAGATACTCTCGTCTCTGGCGATATAAATACCAAAAAACAAGCCTAACGAACTTGAAAAATGGATATCAAGCCGCAAGAAGCGATCATAAGCGTCGTGCAGTTTAGCGCTCTGACAAGCTCAGTCAAAGAGTAAAAGATAAAGTCTATCGGATACTTTTTCGGCTGTTTTCGACAACGAGGAGTACTATGCCAACATCAGCGCCTATCTCTCGCATAATGGCAAATCGCAAACTCAAAGTCGCCGCAAAAAATATCAAAGATATAACCGAGCTCCTGCAAGTTCAAAGCGCCATCATGCAAAAATACAAAAGGCGAAGCCTTTTTAATAATGACACGACTCGTCCGCGCGCCGCAAAGACACAACTGGCCGAGAGCACAATCGCGACTTGATAAACTACTAAAAATGCAGGCCGGTATCGTCTCAAACGTAATTTTGGGCGAGTTTAAGATGGCGTATAAGTTTTTACTCTACTCGGTTTTTTTAGCAAAAAGCAGAGGCGATCAGCTCCTTTTAGCCGAGATAATCAGCGTTTGTGATAAGATTGCGGCGATGATAGAACCGGTTTTTAGCGGTCAAAGTCTGCAAACCGGCGAGCTCGTGTATCACTATCTGATTTACGAGCTGCGAGAGTTGAAAGCGAATTTTATAAACTAATTTTCAAATTTGAAAAATAAAGATATTTAAATTTAACGCTCTGCCGTAAATTTAAATATCTTTTAAAATTTCATCCACTATTTTTCGTGCGCCGCCATTATCTATTTGCCCAGAAAGCTTGCTCGAAATTTGCGCTATATCCATCTCGTTTATCAAATTTAGCATCTCATCCGCATCGATCTCGCTGCCTTTTTGAAAGCAAAATTTGGCCAAATTTTGATCCACGAGAAATTTCGCATTAAAGACCTGATGGTTGTTTGCGGCGTAAGGATAAGGCACGAATACGCTAGGCAGCGCATTTGCCGTGAGCTCCCACAGAGTGCCCGCACCTGCGCGGCTTATCGCTAGATCGGCACGGCTCATCTTAAGCTCTATTTTGGAATCAAAGTCAAAAAGATCGAGTTCCTCGCCAGCAAGGCCTAGTTTTTTGTACTCCTCTTGCAAACTCTCAAGCGAGTTTTTGCCGCATTGATGGATGATTTTTACGCCTTTTTGTTTGAATACTGGAGCTAGCTTTAAAGCTAGCGAATTTATTGCCGCAGCACCTTGTGAACCGCCTAAAAATATCACTGTTTTTAGCTCGCTGCGAAGCCTAGTTGCGCTAAAAAATCTCTCCGCGACGGGATAGCTAAAAACAGGCTTAAAATACGAGCTAAAAAAGCCCTTTGCGAGCGGTTTTAAGAGCTTGTTTAGGTTGCCGATCACAGCATTTTGCTCGTGGATAAAAAGCGGCGTGCGTGAGATGATGGCCGCAAATGCCGCAGGCGCCGCGCTGTATCCGCCCACGCTAACGACGGCTTTTACGGCATAAGTCTTAAAAATTTTTCGGCATTTAAAGGCTAAATTTAGGATATTAAAAAGCGAAAAAAGCTTGCCTAGTCCTTTTTTATTTACCACTCCGCTGCTAGGCAGGAAAAATTTCTTGCTAAATGCAGCATCGTTTTCAAACCACATTTTATCCTGTCCGCTGCTTGATCCTACAAATACCGTCCTGCATCCGCGTGAAACCAGCTCCTCGTTTAGAGCTTTTGCGACGGCTAGATGTCCGCCCGTGCCTCCGCCGCAGATTACGATAGTACCGTTTTGCAGACTGCCTACTGGTTTGTTTTGGGTTTCGTCGCTAGTCAAATTTGACGGCGAAATTTTAGCTAAATTTTGTTCTTTGTCTTTTAAATTTTCAGACGTCAAATTTTACTCCTTGTCGTCTAGCTTCGGACGTTCAAATTTGACCTTAAATTTGCGTCGAAAGTCAAATTTGAGTCTAATCTTTTACTTTTTTACTCACCATCAGCACCATGCCGACTCCTATGCAAAGCGCTAGGATCGAGCTGCCGCCGTAGCTTAGAAACGGTACGGCGATGCCCTTGATAGGCGTGATCGAGGTAATGCCGTATGAGTTCATGATAAACGAAAACGAGATGAGAAGTCCGACGCCGAGCGTAAAGAGATGGTAGACCTTGTTTTCGCTCCTTGACGAGACGCGAAAGATGCGAAAAAGCAAAATCAAAAGAAGCGACGTGATGATAAGTATCCCCAGCACCCCGACCTCCTCGGCGATACCGGCAAGTACGAAGTCAGTGTGCACTTCGCTCAAAAATCCGAGCTTAAACACGCCAGCTCCCAGCCCCTCGCCGAAAAACCCGCCGTGCTTTATGGCATTAAGCGAGTGCGAGATCTGATAGGGCTCCGGCACGCCCTCGACGCGAAACATATTTGCCATATTTTCGGGCATAAGCGAAAGGACCATGTTTTGCACCGTGCCCCACCATGATTTTATACGTAAAATTCGGTGCTCAGACGTAAAAATAGCCACGATAGCAAGCACCGAAGCGCCCGCCATGCCGATAACGAAAAGCCGCTTGCTAGTGCCGGCAAAAAGCATCATAACGATAAGCGTAAGCGCCAAAACTACGACTTGGCCGAGGTCGTTTTGAAGGATGGCGATGAGATAAACGGCTATCAAAAACAAAAACATATAAGGCAAAATGAGCTTAAATTCCTGCTTTAGACTCTTTTTGCTGCCGTCGATCTTGCGCGCAAAGCTCCATGCCAAAAAGTAAACGAAACCGATCTTAAAAAACTCAACCGGCGCTAGAGAAAAGCCCGGCAAACGTATCCAGCGCTTGGCTCCGCCCGCATCTGTGACTAGCGAGCTAGGCAGCGCATGCATAGCTCCCATAGCGATAGCGCAAAAGCCGAATAGACAAAAGCCGATCCAGACCATTGATTTATCGGGATCTAGGCGCGAGATGCCCCACATCAAAAATATCCCGATCGCCCCCACGACAAGCTGCCTAATGAAAAAATGATAAGGATCGTAGTTAAAGAAAAGCACGGTAAAAACGGGCAAGGAGAGCGAAAAAACGATACCGATAGTAATTAGCGCGACGCAAGAGTAAAATATCCACTTATCCGCCTGCATTTTTCCCTTTCCCGAGTTAAATTTAAAGGCCGATTTTACTTAACTATGACTTACAAAGATGTTAATCGGATATTTAAAATTTTTAATTTTATCTCAAAAAAAGAGTCCTGAAAAAATTAAAAATATACTAATATAAATTATACAGATATAAAATTTTAATTTTGTATTAAGTAAACAATTTGTAACATACGCGCATTATGCAAATTTAGCATAAAACCAAAAAGGAGTCTAAATGAGGGTGAAATTTTCAGTTGCCGCATGTGCGGTTTTGGCGCTATTTGCAGCGCAAGCAAATGCCGCAGATACGGTTAAGCTAGAAGGCGTCGAGATAAATAGCGTCGGCGATAACATCAGCGAGAGCGGTATCAGCGAAGGTATCCTAGCTAAAAACGTGCAAAACGGTATCCTAGCTGGCAAAAAGGTGCTAGACACCCCGTATCAGATAAACACGATCACGAAAGAAACGATGAATCACCAAGGCGTGACCGGCTTTGAGGAGGCGGTGAAGTACTTCCCGTCAGCGCAAGTTCAAATGAGAGGCGGCACCACGGTAGGCCGTCCGCAAACTCGCGGCTTTGAGGGTAGCGTCGTGGGTAACGTTTTTTGGGACGGCTTTTACGCTATCTCGACTACGGCGATTCCTATGGCGATGTTTGAGAGCTTGCAGATACAAAACGGTCTTGCCGGCTCGCTCTACGGCCCGCAAAATCCGGTCGGCGTCTTTAACTACACGAGAAAACGCCCGGTAGATAACGAGCACAGCATCTGGGCGGACTACGCTTCGCGCGAGCACTTCGGCGTGGGCGTAGATAGCTCGATGAAATTTGACAAGGTAGGCTACCGCGCGGTCGTATACGGCTCAGACGGCGCAAAACAAGTAAAAGATAGCAACTATCAGCGCCGCCTAGCCAGCATCACGCTCGAGTTTTATCCGACCGAGTCGCTTACGTTTGAGACCGCGGCTAGCTACTACAAGCACAACACTCACGGATTTGCGGGACTTTTTGCGCTTTACGTAAAAGACGGCATGATCAGAAACGACCTAAAGCTACCAGATCCAGTCGATAACAAAACTCCTGGCCTTGGTCAGCCATACGGCGGCATGAATCTAAAAACGACGACGGCTAGCGCTAAATTTAAATACGCTCCGAGCGAGGATTGGTATTTCGAGGGCGGATATCAGTTCCAGCGAGCCGATCGCCATATACATAGCGTCGTAAACAGGATCACGGATAAAAACGGCAACTACGATACCTATCACAGCGGCGGAGCGACGGCGGCGTATAGATTTGACCTGCCTAGCGGCTATTTAAAGGCGGTCACGGACTTTGATACTTGGGGGCTAAATCATAACTTTAGCGTGCAGGCAAACGGATACAGATACGTACAGTATCGCTACTCAAATTTAAGCACGACTACAAAAGCGGGCTCGGCAAATATCAACGATCCTAAAATTTTCCCACATCCAAACTCTAAAAAAGGCTCAAATTTATATAAACTCAGCACAACCGATATGAAAAATATCTCCGTGCTAGACGATATCACGATAAACGATAACTTTAGCTTGCTATTAAGTCTCTCAAACAGCTGGATCAAAGAGCGCACTCGCCCGGCCATAACCGCTACGCAAAGACAGCTAAAACCTATCGTGACCAAATACGACGAATCAGGCCTTAGCTACGGCGCGAGCTTGGTTTATAAACCGGTTGAAAACGTGAGCACCTATATTACCTTTGCCGATAGCTTGCAACAAGGCGGCAGCGGCACGAACACCGACGGCACGACCAGCGTGCTAAAACCGTATCGCTCAAAACAATACGAAATAGGCGCTAAAGCTCGCATAAATGAAATCGACTTTAGCACGGCGGTGTTTAGGATACAGCGCCCTATCGCCTATGTCGGCGGTAACGGCAGATACGACGTCCAAGGCGAGCAGGTAAATACTGGCTTTGAGTTTATGAGCGGCGGCAAAATCACGTCAAATTTAAGCGTTCTAGGCGGATTTACGCTAATAAATTCTAAATTTAAAGATCCACTACTAAAAGGCGCAAACGGTAAAGTCGTAAACGGCGTGCCTAAATTAAACTCGAATTTGCTATTTGACTACGTAGTGCCAAATACCGAAAAGCTCGCGTTTAGCGCAAATTTCCACTACACGAGCAAGATGTATATAGACGATCTAAACACTCAGGCTACGCCTAGCTTTTTCGTCACGGATCTTGGCGTGAGATACGTTAGCCGCGCGATGCTGGGCAAACAAACCACTTTGCGCTTTAACGTAAATAACGTATTTAACAAAAAATACTGGGCCGGCATGTACCCTGCAAGCGCCGACGGCGCAGGCACCAGCGCTAGCGTTCTTGGCGTAGCTAACGGACTAAGCCTGGGCGAGAGCAGGATGTTTATGCTTTCTGCCGAAGTCAAATTTTAATTTGATTTAGAGCTTGCCTCGCGAGCGTCTTTAAGGGAGCCAGAAATTTTCTCCATCGATAAACTACGCGTTCTATCTTCGGTAGAAAATTTCTTCGCGCCTTAAGGCCGTCTCGCGATACTACCTTCAAATTTAGCACCTCCATATCTCTTTATCCGCTCAATTTTCACTAAAATAAAAATTTAAACTAAGATGCCCGTAAAGTAAACATAAATTTATTAAATTTAAAAAATATATTATAGATAAATTACATATTAAGGTAACAAGATCTAACATCGGCTTATTTAAATATAAAAATAAATATTTTAACACTTCATAAAGGGGTATAAATGAAAATTAAAATTTCAGTCGCCGCGTGCGCGGTTTTAGCACTATTTGCAGCGCAGGCAAACGCAGCCGAGACGGTCAAGCTTCAGGGAGTCGAAGTAAATAGCGTCGGCGATAATATCAGCGAAAGCGGTATTAGCGAAGGCATACTAAACAAGGGCGTCGCCAGCGGTCCGCTAGCGGGCAAAAAGGTACTTGATATGCCTTATCAGGTAAACACTATGTCGATTGAGGCTATGAAAAACCAAGGCGTGGCCGGTTTTGAGGATGCAGTAAAGTACTTCCCTTCAGCGCAAATCCAAACTAGAGGCGGCATCGAGGTAGGCCGTCCGCAGACTCGCGGCTTTCAGGGCTCAGTCGTCGGTAACGTACTTTGAGACGGCTTTTACTCTGTTTCTACTACGGCTATACCTATGTATATGTTTGAGGGGCTTCAGATACAAAACGGTCTTGCAGGCTCGCTTTATGGCGGACAAGATCCGGCAGGCATCTTTAACTACACTAGAAAACGTCCTGTGCCGTTTTCAAACACGTTTTGGGCCGACTATACGAGCCGCTCAAATTTCGGTATAGGCTGGGATACTTCGGATAAATTTCAGTACGTCGGCTACCGAGGCGTATTTTATAAGAGCGACGGCGCAAAGCAAGCTAAAAATAGCGACTACGAAAGAAATTTAGCTAGCCTAGGGCTTGATTTTTATCTAACCGAAAATTTTACTATCGAGACGAATTTTAGCTACTACAAACACAAAATGCTAGGAATACCCGGCAGCTTTTCGGTGCCGGGTAGAAACGGCGTTTTAAACTTTGCTATACCGGACGCTACTAAAAATACGAAAGCGGGCCTAGAGCAAGAGTGGGCAGGAAGCGACCTAAAAACTACGACCGCTAGCGTTAAATTTAAATACGCTCCGACTGAGCGTTGGTATTTTGAGGGCGGATATCAGTGGCAAAAAGCCATCCGCGATATGTACGGCACGAGCAAAACTTTTACGAATCAAAACGGAGATTTTAGCGTAGCGGCTAGCGGAGGAAACGGCGCGGCAAGCAGGTTTGACGTACAAAGCTGGTTTGCTAAAGCTACGACAGAGTTTGAAACATTTGGCGTAGAGCACAACTTCGGCGTGCAGGCAAACGGATATATATGGACGATATATGGCGCAAAAACCGCCGGCGGAAGAGCAAATTTGGGCAACTCGAATTTATATAATCCAAAAACCTTTTCAAATCCGCACGTAACAAAAGGCGGCGGAGCTTATAAAAATAGCCAAAATACTATGAAAAACCTAACTATCGCCGACGATATCAAGCTAAACGACTACTTTAGCGTTATTTTAAGTGCGGCTAGAAGCAACTTTGAAAACAAAAACAAGCAAACAGGCGTAAAAACGTACGACGAGAGTGGCACTAGCTATGCTGCGAGCTTTATTTATCGCCCTATCGAAAACGTAAGCCTATACTTCACGTATGCAGATAGCTTGCAAGCAGGCTCAAGCTACACCTACGAAAGAACCAATCCAAGATACGGCGAAACGGTCGTTTTAAAGCCGTTTAGAAGCAAGCAATACGAGATCGGCGCAAAAGCCAGGATAGAGGATATCGACCTATCTACGGCGCTTTTTGAGATAAAACGCCCGATAGCCTATCTAGGCGACAACAACGAGTATAGCATCCAAGGCGAGCAGGTAAATAGAGGCCTAGAGTTTACCGCAGGAGGCAAGATCACAAACGATCTTAGCGTAATGGGCGGCGTCGCGCTAATACAGCCGAAGCTAAAAAAGGCAAAACAAGCCTACGCGCAGGGCAAGATCGTGGTCGGCGAACCAAAAGTTCAGTCAAATTTACTCTTTGACTACGTCGTGCCAAATACAAACAAGCTAGCTCTAAGCGCAAATTTACACTACACCGGCAAACGCTACGCCGATCAGCGCAACGTAAATGCTGTACCTGCGTACTTTACGACCGATCTTGGCATCCGCTACGTGACCAAAGAGTGGCTAGGCAAGCAAACTACGCTAAGATTTAACGTAAATAACGTATTTGATAAAAAGTACTGGGTTGGAATGTTCCCGTCAAATATCGATGGAACTACGACGGGTGCGGGTACAAGTATCTTTTTGGGACAGAGCAGGACGTTTATGCTATCGGCTGAAGTTAAATTTTAGCGGAATGTCTCGCGAGCGCCTTTAAATTCGGCAGCGATTTACCTAGTTGTCATTTTAAAAATTTTACCTTCAAATTTTGAAGTCAAATTTTAATTCGGCTTCAAAATTTAAAATTTAAATATTTTGGAGAAAAAATGCAAGGACTACTAAACTGGCAGGCGATTAGAGAACTCAAATTTGCGCCTATGACTAGAGATGGAGCTGGCGGGAGTGCGGTTGATTGGGACAAAGTAGCTGTGATGTATAACGGCATGGCTGAGCTTGAAAAGCATAGCGCACAAATTTTAGCTGATGCCTTGCCTATCACGGATAGAGATAGCGTGCTAGACGTTGGTTGCGGACCAGGGCGCCTTAGCATACCGATGGCAAGGCGAGCCAAAAGCCTGACCGCGCTTGATGCGTTTGGAGAGATGCTTAAATTTTGTAAGCAAAACGCCAAAAACGCTGGCGTAAAAAATATAAAATTTATGCAAAAAAGCTGGCTAGATAGCGATGCGCTAGACATAATCGGCAAGCACGACATCGTCGTCGCATCTCGTTCGGTTGGTCTTGGCGATATAAAAAGACTAAACGACGCAGCGAAAAAATACGTATGCATAACCAGCTTTTTGGAGGACTATCCAAGCCTTAGAGAAATTTGGATGGATTTGCTTGCGGGCATCGATGAAAGAGCCTCTAAGCGTCCGCCTTTTATAAACGAAAATCCTAGAATGTTTGGCTATAACGTCACTTTTAATATGCTTTATGATCTGGGCGCAAACGTAAATGTGCGGATATTTGACACTATTTACGAAAAGAGCTTTACGAGTAAAGATGAAGCTTATGAATTTTTAAAATTTGTAGGCGAGATCCCAAAAGAAAAAGAGAAAATTTATAGAAAAAACGTAGATAAATGGCTAGTAAAAGATAAAAGCGGAGTTAAATTTTACCGAACGACAAAAAGCTACGCTATGTGGTATGACGTAAGCGAGGTAAAATTTGAGTAACAAAGTCTTTTTTACTATTTTAACGATCGTGCTGATAGTTTGCGCCTTTGCTTCTCTAGCTCTTGGCAGATATAGTCTCACTGCGTCTGAAATTTTTAATAGCCTATACTCTTTAATAACAGGCTCAAACGCACAAAATGAGCAGGCAAACGCTGTCATAACACAGATCAGACTTCCTCGTATCACATTTGCGGTGCTGGTGGGAGCTGCCCTTTCTGCGTCTGGTGCTGTATATCAGGGGCTTTTTAAAAATCCCCTAGTTTCCCCCGATATACTAGGCGTCTCTAGTGGCGCGGCAGTGGGCGCTAGCATCGCTATCATCCTTTCACTGCCCGTACTTTATGTCTCGCTAGCAGCTTTTGGCTTTGGACTAGCCGCCGTTTTTGCGGTGGTTTTCTTAAGCCAGCTAATCGCTAGAGGCAAGCTAAACGTCATCATAATGGTTCTCTCAGGCGTCGTCATATCTTCGCTTTTCGGTGCTTTTAGCTCGCTTTTAAAATTTCTAGCAGATAGCGAAAACAAGCTACCGGAGATTACATTTTGGCTGATGGGCAGTCTAGCTCGCACGGGAGGATATCAAAACGTACTTTATATGCTAGGCGTCACGGCGTTTTGCTCCGTGCCTCTGTTTTTACTTAGATTTAGGCTAAATATCTTGGCATTTGGCGAAGAAGAGGCTAAAGCCATGGGCGTAAATGTCAAATTTTACAGCTTTATCATCATCTGTGCCTCTACTTTGCTGACGGCTTCTAGCGTGGCTTTTTGCGGTATCGTAGGCTGGGTCGGACTCATCGTGCCACACATAGCTCGCTCTATCGTGGGGGCAAATTTTAACGCCCTCTTACCGGCTTCGATGCTAATTGGAGCGCTATTTTTGCTAGTAGTAGATACGATCGCAAGGTGCGCTATGGCTAGCGAGATACCCCTTGGCATCATAACCTCGCTCATCGGCGCACCTGTTTTTATCTACCTGCTTTATCAAAGCAAAAAGGGCTGGCTGTGAAATTTGAGATAAAAAATTTAAGCTGCGGATATGGCAAAAAGTTAGTCGTAAAGGACTTTAATGCAGAGCTAAAAGATGGTGAAATTTTATGCTTGTTAGGGCCAAATGGAGTTGGTAAAACAACTGTTTTTAAGACCATTTTGGGATTTTTAAAACCTTTTGGTGGAGAAATTTTAGCGGACGGACGAAATTTTTTCGCCTTAAACGATAAAGAGCAAGCAAAGCTCGTTAGCTACGTGCCTCAAGCTCACACTCCGCCATTTGCTTTTAAGGTTTTAGACGTCGTTTTAATGGGGCGCTCGCCCTTTATCGGAACCTTTGAAAGCCCTAGCGCAAATGACGTAAAGATAGCCCTTCAAAAGCTTGAAATACTAGGGATAAGCGAATTTGCAGATAAAATTTACACCGATATCAGCGGCGGCGAGAGGCAAATGGTTTTGATAGCAAGGGCTTTAGCGCAGGAAGCAAAAGCTATTATGCTTGATGAACCTGCATCAAATTTAGATTTTGGCAACCAAATAAAGATTCTAAAGGCAGTAAAAGAGCTTGCCGCTCAAGGAAATAAGGTTATTATGACTTCGCACTTTGCCGAGCATGCTTTTTATATAGACGCCAAGGTCGCGCTTTTAAAAAGAGATCAAAGCATAATCTACGGCAGCGCAAGCGAAGCGATAACGGATGAAAATTTAAGGCTCGCATATGGCGCGGATATCAGAGTAGTAAAAAATGAGATCGAGGGCAGAAGCGTCTACTCCTGCGTACCGATCATTTAAGGAGAAAAAAATGAGAAAAATTTTGGCGATTTTGATTTTGGCGGTTTGTATCTTGCAGGCGCGTATCGTCGTTGATGACGATGGCAAAGAGGTGCAAATACCTGATAATGTAGAGCGTGTGACGCCCATGATAGAGGCTTTTACTCAGATGAGTGCAATGCTAAGTGATGAAAGCAAGATCATTTCGGGGGCACCGAAGTTGCCAAAAATGATGGGTAAAATTTTCCCTAAAATAAGAATGACAAACAACATCAGCGGCACACTAACAAGCAGTGTTGAAACTATCATTGCCTCAAATACCCAGGTTGTTTTTGGGCCACTAGGCATGATATTTGACGAAAATCAAAAGGCACAGCTAGAAGCAGCAGGCATCGCAGTCGTAAATATCAATAAATTTAGCAACGCTAGCGAGATAAAAGGATCAGTTAGTAAAATCGCTGAAATTTTGGGCGGTGATGCTATAAAAAGGGCTAGCGAATTTAACGCATATTTTGACGAAAATATAAAATTTGTAAGCGAGAAAGTACAAAATATCAAGGATAAAAAGCGGGTTTTGGCTCTAAATTTTAACTCCGGAAATTTTAGCACGATCAGCAGCAAAGATATCGGCGCGGAGTACATAAAAATCGCCGGCGGAATAAATTTAAGCTCTCAAGATAACGAAGCGGATTTTAAGATTTCAAAGACGATAAACGAGGAGCAAGTTATTATCTTTAACCCCGATATCATCATAACAAATTCTCGCGAAGGCAAGGAAAAAATCCTAAATAATCCTGCGTTTGCAAAACTAAAAGCGGTCAAAGACGGCGCCGTATTCGTCGTGCCTAGCGGGGTATATCTATGGTCGGTTAGAAGCGCCGAGGGCGTCTTGCAGCCGCTTTGGCTAGCCAAGACTTTTTATCCACAAATTTTCGCAGATGTAAATTTGGAAGAAGAGGTAAAGAAATTCTACCTTAAATTTTACCGATACGAACTAAGCGACGAGGAAGTAAAACAAATACTAAATCCAAAATAAAACCGCTAAATTTTCGCCTCACTCCGCAAAATGCAGGGCTAATAATTTTAGCCCTCGCCGCTTTTTCATTTTTATAAATTTAAGCCCATTTGGGTATAATCTGGCCTTTTAAAACGCGAGGAAAATATGCCCCTTTCAAAACTAAATCAAGAACAATACGCCGCCGCAACCGCTCCCGCCGGGCACAATCTAGTTATAGCAAGTGCCGGCACCGGTAAAACCAGTACCATCGTCGCGCGCATCGCTCATCTGCTAAATTTAGGCGTAAAGCCCGAGAAAATTTTGCTGCTGACCTTTACCAACAAGGCTGCGGCCGAGATGATCGAGCGTCTAAACCGACATTTTGATAAAAAAATTACCTCGCGCATCACGGCTGGCACCTTTCACTCGGTTTCTTATTCGCTGCTTAAATTTCTAGAAAAACCCGTCACGCTAAAGCAGCCAAGCGAGCTAAAAACGCTGCTAAAATCGCTCGTCGAGAGGCGCAAATTTAACCACCTAAGCGACGTTAAACCATACGGCGGCGCCTATCTTTACGACGCGTATTCGCTATTTCAAAATTTAGCCCTAAAGCAGACGTTTGGCGAGTGGCTAAAAGAGCGAAGCGACGAGCAAGGCGTTTATGCCGAGATTTATGAGGACGTTTTGCGCGAATTTGAGGAGGAAAAGAGCAAATTCGGCTACGCGGATTTTAACGACTTGCTTATCAAAATGCGTAACGAACTAAAAAAAGGCGCGCCGCTAAAATTTGAGGAAATTTTAGTCGATGAGTATCAGGACACAAACTCCCTGCAAGGCTCGCTAATCAGCGCTTTTGAGACGAAAAGCCTCTTTTGCGTCGGGGATTTTGACCAGAGTATTTACGCTTTTAACGGCGCAAACATCGAGATTATAGGCTCGTTTAAGGACCGTTTCGCAGACGCTAAAATTTACGCGCTAAACATCAACTACCGCAGCAGCTCCGCCATCCTAGCCCTTGCCAACAAAGTCATCGCAAACAACCCGCGCCTTTACGAAAAAAAGCTAGTCGTCGGCCGCGAGGGCAAATTTACCTCGCCAAAGCTGCTAGTTTACAACGAGCTTTTCGACCAGTACGCAAACATCTCGCAGATCATCGCCGTCAGCAAATACAAAAAAGAAAACATCGCCATCATCTTTCGCAACAACTCAAGCGCCGACGGCCTCGAGGTCGCACTGCGAGAGCTTGGTATCGGCTCCAAGCGCAAGGGCGGCGTGAGCTTTTTTGAGAGCCGCGAGGTGCGCGCCGCGATGGATTTGCTAGGCATCCTCATAAACCCAAAGGACATCATGGCCTTTATCCACGTGTGCGAATACGCAAAAGGCGTCGGTGCGGCGCTTAGCAAGGAGATTTTCGAGGTGCTAAGCAAGGTCGGACACGGCGACGTCGTGCGCGGATTTTTGCAGCCTGACGATAGTGTGGAGGCCTTTGCTAAAAAGACCAAAAACTACCAGCTAGGGCTTTTTGACGAGCTTGACGAGGTCGGAGAGAAGTCGCGATTTGCTAAATTTAACTTTAGCGAGAAATTTTTCGCTCACCCCGTGCTAAAAATGCAAAAACTAAGCGAGAGCGGCGGGCAGTTTTTGTATGAAATTTACAACTTTTTAAGCGCCGCCAAACGCCACTCGCGCCCGACCTCGCTGATAGAGGATCTCAAAAATAGCAAAATTTACGCCCTCATCGCGGATAGTCTCGCGACCAAGCGCGCCACGCAAAAAAACGGCAACATCGACGAAACGCTAAAAAAAGAGGCTCTAGAACGCATCGCGGGCAAGCTCGAGGTACTGGGCGAACTAGCCAAAAACTACTCGGAGGCGGAGAAATTTTATAACTTTATCACGCTGGGCAGTAGCGAAATGAGCAGCGGCGAAGGTGTGAATTTGCTAAGCGTACACGCCTCAAAGGGGCTTGAGTTTGACCTCGTTTTCGTAGTCGATCTCGCACAAAATCGCTTCCCGAACCTCAAACTCATGAGCATGGGCGGCTCGCTCGAGGAGGAGCGGCGGCTCTTTTACGTCGCGGTCACGAGGGCGCGCGACGAGCTGATTTTAAGCTACGCCAAATACGACAAAATCAAAAAGATAAACTACCAGCCAAGCCAGTTTTTGATCGAGGCTGGGATGGCAAGCGCGGGGATTTAAATTTAATTTCAAATTTGGGGTTAAATTTGAGTCGTTTAAATTTAACCGCTCTATTTTATCTTTCATCTGCGGAAATCGGCGCTTGGCATAACCCGCACCTTAAAAATGCTAAATTTAACTAAACTTCAAATTTTAATTTGAAAAGCTAGAAGCAGCACTATCAAATTTATCTCTATCGTCCCAAACCCTCAAATTTGCCCCCCCTACATAAAGCTCGGCGCGTCGTTTGAAAAAAGGATCAGATCGCCCGCTTTGGTGTTTTGCGCCAGGGCTTCTTGCATTTTTGACTTATCTTTGATGACGATGACTTTTGGCTTGCTTAAGTGCTTTAGCAGCGCGACGGCGTTTAGCGAGCTTGTTAGCATGACGATGTCAAAGGTTTTGTTGATGATCTTGCTTAGTTTTTCGTTCTCCTCGTCGCTGCTCTCCATGATGCCGGGCGTCACGAGCACCTTGCGTCCCTCGTAGCTGGCGACTAGCTCGTAGCTCGCGCTCATACCGTTAAAGTTACCGTTAAAGCCGTCGTCGATGATGATTTTGCCGCCCGCGTCGATGCGCTCGAGTCTGTGCTCGACGTTTTTTAGGCGCGCTAGAGCTGTGGCGATCCTGGTCTCGTCTAGCCCCAGATATAGCGCGGTTTTGACGCAGACGGCTAGGTTTGCGGCGTTAAATTTACCAAGCAACGGCGAAGTAAATTTCCTCTCTCCAAGCTTAAATTTGACCCCACCCAGGCTCGCCTCAATGCCGCTTAGGTCTTTATCGTAAATTTCTATCTTTTCGCCCTCGTTCGCCTGCGTGCTGCTATGCACGAAAGCCTTTTCTAAGCGCTTTGAGCCAAGAGCCTCTAGTTTTGTGGCGCGGATATTTTCAAGCGTTTTAAAGTACTCGATATGCTGCGCGCCGATCTCGCCGACGATAGCGATGTGCGGACTCAAAAAATCCGTGATCTGCGCGATGTCGCCTTTTAGACGCGCACCGGCTTCGGCGATATAGATCTGCGTACCGGCGGCAAGCTCGTTGTTTACGTCTTGGATAAGGCCTGCTAGCGTGTTTACGCTGCGAGGGGTTTTGCGGCAGACGAAGTCGTTTTTAAGCAGCTCAAAGAGGAAATTTTTTATGCTGGTTTTGCCAAAACTCGCCGTTATCATGATGATTTTAAGCTCAGGCATCGAGGCTAGCTTTTTGCGCGCGCTGTTTTCGTAGGCTTTAAATTTAGCCTTTTCCAGCAAAAAGCTAATCGCAAAAGAGAGCACGAGCGGCAGGACTACGCCTAAATTTACGCGGTACTGCGTCGCTATATAAACGGCGTAGCTAGCGATAACGGCGAGCGCTAAGATAACAAAAAATCGCTTGACTCGCGGAGTAAAAACCAGCTTTTTATCGAGTTTTTTATGCCAAAGAGCGAGGCTTGGCACCAGTGCAAAGTAAAAATAAATCCAGAAAAATCGCTCCGCCCCGTAAAAAAGCACGATCGGCACGATGAGGAAAAACACGTGCCACAGCGGCCTGGTGAAGTGAAACAGCACGCGCTCAAACTTGTAGGAAAACCACTGAAGGCAGGTGATGAGATAAAATCCCAGCGCAAACGTAAATAAAAACTGCGTCGCGGCAAGGCCGATATTTATGAGGGTTTCGTTCATTTTTTCTCCTAGGTTCGCTTAGGCGGGCTTTTGTTTGCGCCTTTTTTGCCAAATTTAGCGTTTTGCGGTTTGTTTTTGCATGTTTGGCGTAAATTTTGATATTTTTTATTAAATTTGAGAGCAAATTTATCCGCTCTGCTTTTTTACGCCGTAAAATGCAAATTTATCAGCCGAGATTTTACAGATTTTGGGCTTAAATTTAGCTCGTAAATTTATGCAGGTCTGCCAAACCCGCATAAATTTAATGCTAATGAATAAGTCAAAAGCGCAAATACCAAATTTGCGCGTTAGCTTAAATCAAACGTTTGTTGTACTGGTTTTTTGGGGATTTTTTGAGCGTCCTGCTCATCTTTTGGTAAAATTTGATTTTGCTCGTCGCTGATTGAAACGCTACTTTTAGGTTCTGATTGGTTTTGCACGGTTTCGTGTCCGTCAAACAAATTTTCTTTAAAAATTTGACCGTTTTTGGCGTTTGCATCGTCAAGCTGCGGGTTTTGATCAGCAAGGCTACTATCTTGTGACCGCTCCTCAAAAAGGCTGCTTTGAGAGACGGTTTTTGTGTTTATGGCGACCTCTTGCTCTGAAACCGCCTGGATAGATTCCGTCAAATTTTGCTCAGCAGCGTTTTTAAGATCGCCGTTTTCGTCGGTGCTCTCATCATCCTCGCTCAAATTTTCATGCTTTTTCGGGCTTAAAATTTTTACGCTCTCTATCCCGCTTTCATCGTCCAAGTCCGTCAAATTTAATCCCGCATTCACAACGCCGTCGATGTAGCGCGCGTGGAGCAGAAAGAAAAAATGATCGCCTTTTAGCGCGTGAAATTCGCTGTTTTTGATGAGGCGACTCACGCGTTCGCCGCTTTTTAGAGGCGTGGCCTTATCCTCCTCGCCCCAAAATATAAACGCCTTGCCGCCAAAGTCCGCAAATTTAGAGCTAAAGTCCTCATCGACGACGTTTTTTAGGGTCTCGTACATCGTTTTGCTCATGCCTTTTACGTCTTTCGTGGCGAAAAACTTATATAAAAATCCAAGGCCGAATAGTTTTAAAAACTTAAACAAAGCGATCTTAAAACGCACCCAAAGCGGCTTTTTAGCTACGATGCCGGCCGAGCTTAAAAGCGCGAGATATTCGGGATTTAGCAGGGTTGCGACCTTGCCGCCGAAGCTATGTCCGAAGATGATTTTGGGGCTTGCGCCGAGCTCGTCTAAAAAGGATTTTATGATTTTTGCGTAGTCTTTCGTCGCTAGCGCGCCGTGCATACTACTCGCGCCAAAGCCCGGCATATCGACGTAAACGTGCCGAAAGTCCTTAAAATACATGCCGAAAGCCTTTTTCATGATCTCCTTGTTCGCGCCCCAGCCGTGCAAAAATAGCGCGACGTCCTTGTTTGCGGGATTTGCGGTTTCGTAGCTGATGCGGTAAATTTTGCCGCCGTATTTTATCTCTTTGACCGCCATTATTCGCCGCTTCCGGCTCGTTTTTTAGCCTCATATATGCTTTGCAGTACCTCCACGGCCTCGCATAGGCGCTCGTACTCGCCCATATTTAGTAGTACGGCTTCAAATTTATTATTTTTGACGATAACGGCGCGCTTCATCTGTGCTTTGCCGACTTTTCCTAAGACGGCGCTAAAATTCCGCACCACTTCGGTCGCCGTGTAAATTTCATCTTTGCTAAAAGTAGTCATTTCTGCTCTTTACGTAAAATTTTGTGTAAAATATAGCATATTATCTTTAAATTCAAATTAAAATATAATGGCGCATTATGTTCTTTAAAATTTATTTTAGAGCATTTTATGTTTTTGGCGTAAAATTTGCGAGAGTATAAAAAACAGGATGGTAAAATTTGATAGAAACTATCCGTTGTACAGAAAATAAGCGAGTCAAATTTAGCCTACAAATCGGCAATTTAAAGCTAAAAAATATTGTAAAAGAAGCCACGATTTTTACCCAACAGGCGCAATAGTCGTCAAATTTAAAAGCTAACGCCCGAATTTAGTAGCGATAAAAAGCATAATGAATAAAAAAACCGCCAAAAGCAAGCCGTTTAAAGCGGTAGCCAAACGTCAAATTTGCCAAAAAAGTGCGCAAAATGCCGACGCCTCTTTACAGTTTGCCTTTTGCCGACGTTATGGAGTTGATAAATTTATAGTCGATATTTATCTCGCGCTCTTTTGGCAAGCTTGCGGCGAGTCGCTCCAGAGTCCCCTCAAAATCGTCAAATAGATAATTGGCCATACTGCCCGGATTTGGATTTATCTCGTTTAGATAGACTTCACCGTTTACCTCGAAAAAGTCGCAGCGTATCAGCGCCCCGTCAAAGCCGCAGTTGTAGATGCGCTCAAAGCTTTGCTTTAGCTTGGCGGCTAGCTCTGCGCTGATATCGGCCTTGCGCGCCCTGCTCTCGTTTGAAAAGCTCATATATTTTTGCTCGTAGTCTAGAAATTCCTTCTTTTTAGGCTCTTCGATGATAGAAAATTTGATCTCGCCGTCCGCCTTGCAGCCTGCTAGATTGTACTCCTTGACACCCTCTATAAATGGCTCAACCAGGATCTCTTTATCAAATTCGTATGCCACGTCTAGGCCGTATTCTAGCTCGCCGGCGTCTTTTATCACGCTCACGCCGATAGAGCTTCCTAGTCGGAGCGGCTTTAGGATCACGGGTAGCGGCAGGCTAGGTGCCTTTGCTCTGCTTACAACCTCGTAGTTTAGGGTATTTACGCCCGCTTTTTGCGCTAGCAGCTTGGTTAGCTCCTTGTTGTAGCTTAGCGCGCTAGCCTCCACGCGAGGGCCGATGTAGCTAAGGCCATAAAACTCGAGCAGCGCCGCGATCTTGCCGTCCTCGCCGTCCATACCGTGGACTAAATTTATAAACACGTCTGTCTCTATCTTTTTCTCGCCGAGCAACCCACCCGCGAAAAACCCGCCCTGCTTTAGAGTAAGCTTTTTGGCATTTTTATACTTGCCCGAGCTAAAGAAATTCGCCTTCATATCGGCGCCGTTTATCAAGTAAAATTCTCTAAATTTATCGCAAAATATAAATAAAGGTTCGTTTTTTAACACCTTTTTTATGGCTATGGCGCTCACGATACTGATCTCGTGTTCGTAGCTTTTTGCGCCAAATATCACAGCAAATTTCATATTTTTTCCTTTTTTATGCTAGTTTTTTTAGGGCTTGTTTGATTAGTTCGCCCGTATTTTGCGCGTCGCACTCGCTTAGCGCCTTGGTTATCTTTTCTCTTTTAAAGCCAAGACTCTCAAGCGCCAGAATCGCTTCGTGCTGATGGCTAGGCAGATTTTCATCCATCGTCATCTTTGCGTCGCTAAGCTCGGCGATGATGCGTCTAGCCGTCTTTGCGCCGATGCCCGGTACCGTTTGTAGCGCCGCTGCGTCTCCGCTTTTAACCGCATTTAAAAATGCGTTGGAATTTAGGCTCGAGCACACCGCCATCGCAGTCGCCGCGCCGATACCGCTTAGTTTTATCAGCATCTCAAACATCTTTTGTTCGCCCGCGTCTAAAAATCCGTAAAGCAAGTCCGCATCCTCGCGGATGATTTGCGTGATGTTTAGCTCCACGCTCTGGCCTCGCTCGAGTTTTGCCGAGCAAAAAAGCGAGATCGCGACGCCGTAGCTCACGCCGCCGGCAGTCTTTAAGATGAGATTTGCGGGCTCTTTTTTGGTTATGATGCCCTCGATCGCTTTTATCATCGTTTTCCTTTAAAATTTGCGATTATCTCTAAAATTTGATTAATTCTTGCAAAAATTTATCCGTAACCTCGCTAAAGGCGGTGTTTAGCGCCTTCATCGCGATTTCGCCCTCGTCCGCGCCTGCGTCTTTTTGCGAGCTTAGTACGACGCTTTTTAGCTCTTTGCCGTCTTTAAAAAAGCTAAATAACATCGAAATTTGCGCTTTTTGATCTTTGATTTGAAGCGTGAGTAAATTTGACTTTACGCTTATGTCTGCGTTTTTAAAAGAGGGCTTAAACACGCACTGATCGCTCACGGCTATGATCAAATTTCGCCTAGCCATCTCGCTTGGGAGTGCTAAAAATTTGACGTTTTTTAGCGGACGGATCTCGCCGTTTGCGTCTATCTTTAGGACTTCGCGGCTCTCGTACGCGCCAAAAACCCGCACCTCCTCGATAAAAACCGTTTTTTCGGGTTTGTTTACACACTCTTTAAATTTATCCTCCGTGCCACCTAGCATAAAATAATTCGTCCTGGGCGCAGGCTTTGCCAAAACGCTACAACCGCTAAAAAACAGCGCCGACGCGGCTAAAACCGTGCTTAAAATTTTCATTTTTCGTCCCTTTTCTGCGTGTCTTTAAAGAAAAAATCGTACGGGTCGTCCTCGAGTCTAAAAAGGGTATTTCTAAAATCAGAAATCAGCTTTTGAAAGCTTAGCAGCGTCCTTTCCGTCTCGTCGCTAAGCGTATTTAGCACATTTTTTACGTCGTATTCGCCGCTTTTTATCTTTTCAGAGATAGCGGCTTGTAGGTTTTTTAGCGCTTGCGCGGCGTCCATGGCCTTGGTCGTAAATGCATTTACAAACTCAAGCGTGCCAGAGGCGTTTTTTAGCGCTTTTTTTAGCTCGTTTAGCGTCAAATTCGCATTAGCCAAAACCTCGTTTGCGTTTGCGATAGTCGCGTTTATATTGAGATTTCCGGCGTTTATCTTTTTCGCGGCTTCATCAACCGAAACTAGGATAGACGAAAATTTGGCCGCGTTTTCGTCACTTAAAAATTTATTGATATTTTTAAACGTCGACTCCAAATTTTGCGTTAAGTATTCGGCTCTGTCGCCGATTTTATCAAAAAAGCTCGCCTCAAGACCGATGTATGCTTTTTCGTTTTTATCAAAGAGCGGGCTATCCATGCTGCCGCGCGAGATATTTAGGTAGCCGATGCCCGTGATGCCTTGTATCTCCGCAGACGCCGTGCTATCGGCTCTTATCGGTATATCTTTTCTCACGGAGAGCTCAAGCTCGATGAGCGCTTCTTTTTCGTCGGCAAAGCGGATATCCTTGACCGTTCCCGCGTCTACGCCGATAAATTTGACCGTGGAGTCCTTTTTGATGCCGCTTGGCAGGCTTGTTGTTTTGATGAAATACGACCTGTAGTCATCGGCCTTTTTCCCGTATCCGCCTAGCCACCACGCCGCGATGCCTAGCGCGCTCACTACAAGCACGAAAAAGAGGCCTATCAAAGTATAATTTATTTTATTTCCCACCGTTTTTCCTTGTTTTTAAAAGCTCTTCGAGCGGATTTTCGGGCATTTGCATCAGCTGCTCAAACGTCCCTTCAAAGGCTATCTTTTTATCTTGAAGTATCAAAAATCTATCCAAAATCGTACAAATACTGTCTATATCGTGCGTCACCATCACGACAGTAACGCCAAGCGTATCTCGCAGCTCCACGACTAGTTCGTCAAAGGCACGCGCGCTGCTTGGATCAAGGCCGGAGTTTGGCTCGTCTAAAAACAAAATTTTAGGGCTCAGCACCAGCGCTCTAGCCATCGCTACGCGCTTTTTCATACCTCCGCTTAGCTCGCTTGGATACTGCAAAGCGACGTTTTCGCTAAGACCTACTTTTTGCAGCCAAAACATCGCTATCTCGCGCATAGAGCGCTCGCTCATGCCGCTATACTCTTTTAGCAGGATATAGATATTTTCCAGTACGTTCATCGAGGTATAAAGCGCGCCAAACTGAAACATCACGCTGCAAGCGAGCTTCATCTCCTGCCTAGCCGCCTCGTCTAGCGACCACAGATCGCGCCCCAGCATCTCGACCTTGCCGGCACTTGGTTCCTTTAGATATATCATCGTTTTCATCAGCGTCGATTTGCCCGTGCCGCTACCGCCGAGCAGCCCGTAAATTTCAGCCTCGTTTACGTGAAAATTTAGCCCATCATGGATCACTCGATCGCCAAATTTCGTCGTTAAATCAGTCGCTTTTATTATCATTTATATGCCTAGCTGCGTGAAAATAATCGAAAACAGCGCGTCGACCATGATCACGCCAAATATCGCGTTTACCACGCTCACGGTCGTATAAGTGCCCACGCTTTGAGTGTTTCCGCCGATCTGAAAGCCTCTCATGCAGCCGATAAACGCGATCACGACGCCAAAAAACGGAGCTTTAAAAAGCCCGACGTAAAGGTGTTTGATATCTACCTCTTGGCCAAACCTCGCTAGATAGCTATCAAAGCTGATGTTTAGGTAGTTTTCCATCACGACCATCTCGCCAAAAATCCCCGCCACGTCGGCTAAAAATACGATAAGAGGCATAGCGACAATGAGGGCGATCACGCGAGGCAAAACAAGAAATTTAAACGGATCAAATCCCATCGTTTTCATCGCGTCGATTTCTTCGGTGATTTTCATAACGCCGATTTGCGCGGTAAAGCTTGACGCCAGGCGCCCAGCAACGATGATGGCGGCGATGAGCGGAGCTATCTCGCGCAGGGTCAAAAGCCCCATCATTTCGACTATTATTATCGTAGCGCCAAAACTCTCGAGCAAATTTGAGCCCTGATATGCTAGCACGATACCGATGAGAAAAGAGGTGAGACACACGATAAAAACCGACTTTATACCCGCATCTTCAAAATAAGCCAAAATTTCCTTCACGCGGATATTTTTTAACATAAATATCTTGCTAAATTTGACCAAAAACTCGCCCGTAAAATTTAAAAATGCGCAAAATCCCGCAAAAAATGCGGTCAAATTTTTGCCGATTTGCGAGAGCGGATTTCCGCGCGGTTTGGAGTTTATGATCTGTTTTATTTTGGGATTTACTTCGCTATTTATCGAATCAAAAATCTTTTGCGCGTGTGGGTTTAAATTTACGAGCTCGTACTCTTTGCTGGCATTTAAAAAGGTATTTTTAAAAAATAGCGCCGCTGCGTAGTCAAGCTCTTTTACGTCTTTAAAATTTAAAACGATTTTGTTAAATTTCTTTGAGCCGATAAGCGCGGCCGTCTGGGTCCAAATTTGAGCCGGCAGCTTGTAGTTCCAGTCGTTTTTTAGATTTATAGTTAGCTTGTCGCCGCCTTGCTCGCACTTGTAAAATTCGCTTTCAAATTTTAAAAAAAGAGGCAAATTTAGGCCTTTCTGACGTTGTTGTTTTTCTTAACTACGTAGTCTATATCGCCATCCTCGGTCTCGACCTTGGCTATCGTTATGACTCGAGCGATTTCGTTTTCGCGGGTGCTGTACGTGATGTCGCGAGCCGGGTCTACGAGCCTAAATTTTATCTCGTTAAACTCGCGCCAGTTGCTGTGATTTATCACCTTTGAGTTAAATATTCCGTCTTGAATATTAGCTATCTCGCTTTTTAGCTCGGCTATCACGGCTTTTTTCTCGCGAAATTCCTTTAAAAGCGCGTTATACTCGTGCACTAGCTGCTGATATTCTTTTAGTTTTTTCATAAATGTCACTGGCGGAGTGTTGTTTGTGCTTTTTAGCTCCTCGATTTTAGCTTTTATGACGTTTATCGGACCTTTGTTTTCCTCGATGACGCATCTTTTAGACTCCAGCGTGCGCGGCATTTTTACGATCTGTTCTCTGATAGCTTTTATCTTAGTCATTCGCTCGTTTATCTGCTCGCCCGTGTTTTTTATCATACTAAAATCGACTAAAATTTTATTATTCACGCCTTTTAACTTTTTTATTTCCAAAGTATCGGCGATTATGATATTTGAGTTTGACACGAGCGTATCTATGACGACGCTTTCGGCGATTATCTCGCCGCCGATCGCTGATTTTATCACGGCTTTTTTAGCTTTTACTTTGCCGCCTTCTAGCCTATCTATTTCGACGTATTCTCCGTCAAAACTACCGATATGCACGGCGATTTTCGCATCTTTTGCTTCGATGAGGGCTTTGGCATGGGTTTGTCCGCCGATTACTACTTTATTTGCCTTTACTACGGCGTTTGCGGCGACGTTTCCATCGACGTTTACTTCGTTTGCTTCAACCGTCATACCAGTGCCTATGGCGTCTTTTGTTAGGTCTTTTTCTTTTACGTTTAGCGTTACGTTGGTATCTAGTCCAGTATCGACCGAGCCAGTGGTTTTAAACGAGATTTCATTTACGTCAAGCTCGTCTTTGATATCAAAAACGCCTTTTTCCTCTTGGACGTAGCCAGCCTTTTTGGAGTAAAATTTTATCCCCTCCTCGCCTTCTTTCGAGTATATATTTTCAGTATGTTCGGGCATTTTCGTTATTGTTATTTTAGGCTTTTGCGTCGGCAGTAGATTTCCCCTCACGTCGCGGCCGTTTGCGCCCTCTCTTAGTTTTACGTATTCAAATATCAATTCATTTTTGGTTACGCCTAGCAAATAGCCTCTGTTTGCGTAATCCACCTTGTCGTTTTCATCTGTGGATTTATTTTTATTTTTATAGTAAAACACCAGCGCGTCGTCTGCCGACGGATTTACGTTTACGCCTACGGTCACGATAAAGGTGTAGTCTTTGTCGATAAATTCTTTTACTCTTAAAACCGAATAAATTTTAGCGACCTCTTCTAGCATCGTTTTGTTTCTGATGCCCACTAGGATGCCTACTTTTATCAGCTTTTTGTAGATAAAATTTATCAGCTTTTTGTCAAATTCTTTAAAATAAACCGTGTCGGCGTTTTGCGAAACCGTGGCTAAAATTTTAGTTAAATTTTTATTTGCATTTATGGCGACATTAGGCAAAGGCGTTGGTTTTACCTGCCTCGTATCGTAAAATTTAACCAGATAGTTTTGTTTTATACTTTCTACTTTTTCTACGAAAAAATTATCGTCGTCAAAGATATTTAGTTTTTCCGCAGGGATTTGGCGAGGCTGGCTCTCGCCCACCACCTTACACTCTGTTTTGATCTCTATGATATCAAAATCTATAAATTTGCTATCGACGCCGAAGTGTTTTGCTAAATTTAATATCTCGCCGTACGGATTGGCGGTCTCAGACTCTATCTCGGCTAGGAAGTTTTGTTGCGCGTTTTGGTTTTCTGGCACGTGATACTCTCGCAATTTTTTGATTTTTAGTCGATTATCTCTAAAATTTCATTAAAAACTCTTGATTTTACGTCTTTTAAAACTAAATTTGCCTATCATAGCGCTAAAAATTTACTAGGATTTTCGTGTTTATCAAAGGTTTTTTTTCAAACAGCATCGGCATCATGGTTTCGCGAGTTTTAGGGCTCGTGCGCGATCTGCTTACCGCTTCTACTTTGGGTGCGGGCATTTACAGCGATATATTTTTCATCGCGTTTAAGATACCAAATTTATTGCGCCGTATCTTTGGCGAAGGCGCTTTTGCCAACGCTTTTTTGCCAAATTTTACAAAATCAAACAAAAAATCGCTCTTTAGCGCCGAGATTTTTCTTAAATTTCTAGCCTTTATCGGCATTCTCACGCTTTTAGTAAATTTATTCGCCCCGTTTTTTACCGCCGTTATCGCTACCGGTTTGGCGCCTAGCGACATAAACGAAGCCGTCCCGCTCGTAAAGATCAACTTTTACTACTTAGCGCTCATCTTTGCCGTTACTTTCTTGGCCTCGCTTTTGCAGTACCGCGGGCACTTTGCTACGACGGCGTTTGGGGCGGCGCTGTTAAATTTAGCCATGATCGGTTCTTTGATTTTGGCTCGCGGACAAGAGCCTAAAATCGTAGCTTATTATCTGAGTTTCGGCGTCGTTGTAGGCGGCATTTTGCAGCTCATCGCGCACCTTATCGCGCTCAAATTTAACGGCGTCTCAAAGCTCTTTTTCGGTGGCTTAGTTAAATTTGCTCGTGGCAAAAGAGCCGATACGAAGGGTTTTTTTAGCAACTTTTTCCACGGTCTAGTCGGATCATCCGCGATGCAGCTAAGCTCGTTTATGGATACGTGGCTGGCGTCGTTTTTGGCGGCTGGCTCGATCAGTTATCTTTTCTACGCCAACCGCATTTTTCAGCTGCCTTTAGCGATATTTGCGATCGCGCTCTCAACCGCGCTTTTTCCTAAAATTACGCGCCAGATCAAGGCCGGTAACGAAGCCGAAGCTCTAAAATGGATGCGAAAAAGCTTTGAAATTTTATATTTTCTGCTCTTTGCGGCGGCTATCGGCGGTATTATTTTAGCCGAGCCTATCATCAAGCTGCTTTTTGAGCGAGGAAGCTTCACACAGGCCGATACGGCAGCGACCGCAAGCGTTTTGGCGGCATATATGATCGGACTTTTGCCTTTTGGGCTTGCTAAACTTTTCTCGCTTTGGCTTTATGCGCATTTGCAGCAAAAGCTAGCCTCTAAAATCGCCGTTATAACCCTCGTTTTTAACCTCGTTTTAGCAGTCGTGCTGATGCAAATTTACGGCGCGTTTGGGCTAGCGCTTGCTAGCTCGCTAGGCGGGTTTTTGACGCTAGCTTTAAACGTCAAATTTTTTGGGATAAGGAAATTTTTAGCTATAATTGAGCCTAAAAAAATAACGCTTTTAAGCGCGGTTTTGGCTTTAGAGGCAGTGATTTTGATATTTTTAAGGAAATTTTTAGATGCAAATTTTTGATAGCGTAAAGAGAAAAAAAGTGGAATTCGAGCCCGTGAAAAGCGACTTTGTACGCATTTACGTCTGCGGGCCGACGGTTTATGACGATGCACACTTAGGACATGCCAAAAGCGCAATTAGCTTTGATCTGCTTAGACGCACGCTAAGCGAGCTTGGCTACAAGGTCAAATTTGTGCGAAACTACACCGATATCGACGATAAAATTTTAAAAAAAATGAGCGAGAGCGGCGAGAGTCTAGAAGCGATCACTGATAGATACATCGCAAGCTACGAGCGCGATATGAGCGCGCTTAACGTGCTTGAGCCAGACGTCAAGCCAAAAGCGACGCAGACGCTAAAAGAGATGATAGAGTACATCGAAATTTTGCTAAAAAACGGCTTTGCTTACGAGATCGCGGGCGACGGCATATACTTTGACACCGCAAAAGACGCGGAGTATCTAAGCCTGAGCGGTAAATTTGACACCGAGGCAAACGTCGCTCGCGTCGAGTCAAATTTACAAAAAGAGGACAAAAAAGACTTCGTGCTATGGAAATTTGATGAGAAATGGTACGAAAGTCCGTTTGGCCGCGGTCGGCCCGGCTGGCACACCGAGTGCGTCGCGATGATAAAAAAGCACCTATCTAGCGGGGAAAAATTTGAGATCGATATCCATGCGGGCGGGCTTGATTTGCTATTTCCTCATCACGAAAACGAGGCCGCGCAGTGTCGCTGCGCCGAGCGCAAGAGTCTGGCTAAATACTGGCTACACAACGGCTTTATCCAAGTAAATAACGAAAAAATGAGCAAGAGCCTGGGAAACAGCTTTTTCGTTAAAGACGCGCTGGAGCGAAATTTGGGCGAGGCGGTGAGATTTTATCTAATCTCCAGCCACTACAGAGCGAATTTTAACTTTAGCGAAGACGATCTAAACTCGGCAAAAAAGCGCCTTGATAAAATTTACCGCCTAAAAAAACGGGTTTTGGGCGCGGCGGCAAATTTGAGCGCGAACGATAAATTTAAGAGCGAATTTATGTCTGCGATGGGGGACGATCTAAACACCTCAAAAGCTCTTGCGAGCGTAGACGAGTTTGTCCGTAGCGCAAATGATGAGCTGGACGCAAATCCGAAAGATAAAGCCAAAAAAGGCGAAATCGCGGCAAATTTGGAGCTGATAGCGCGGGTGCTAGGCATCTTGCAAGTAGACGTGTTTGAGTATTTTCAGTTTGGCGTGAGCGACGAAAAACGAGCCTATATCGAGGATCTGATAAATCAAAGAAACGAAGCCAAGGCGGCCAAAAACTACGAGCTATCGGATAAAATCCGCGATATGCTAGCCGCAAACGGCATCAGCCTGATGGATACTCCAAACGGCTGCATGTGGGAAAAGATATGAAGCAGATGAGCTTAAAAGAGGTCTTGCGGCGGTTTGCGCCCTATTTTAGGGATTATATTTCGTATTTTATCATCGCGATCGCCGGCATGCTGATGGCTAGCGGCGGCACTGCCGCGTCGGCGTGGGTGATCGAGCCCGTGCTAAATAAAATTTTTATCGAAAAAAACAAAGACCTGCTTTATCTTTTGCCTTACGCTATCATCGCGATTTACTTTTTAAAGGGGCTTGGCACGTTTTTGCAGGCCTATTTTACGGCGTATATCGGGCAGGATATCGTGAGGAGATTTCGCGAGAAGCTGCTAAAAAACCTACTAAATTTGGATATGAAGTTTTTTAACGACTACCGCACAGGCGAGCTAATAAGCCGAAATATCAACGACATCGACCGCATCAGAAGCATCGTTAGCTCCATGATCCCAGAGCTCATCCGCGAGGCTATCACGATCGTCGGGCTACTTTGCGTCGTGCTTTATCAGAGCTTGCAGCTTGCGTTTTTTGCGCTAGTTATCATGCCTGCAGCCGTTTATCCACTCTCAAGACTCGCAAAAAAGATGAAAAAAATCTCCCGCGCCTCGCAGGAAAAAACTTCTGACATCAGCTCGAAGCTGAGCGAAATTTTTACCAATATCGAGATCATCAAAGCAAACAACGCACAGGAGTTTGAGTACGCTAAATTTACCGACGAAAACGCTAAATTTTTCAAGCTAAATTTAAAAAGCGTAAAAGTAAACGAGATGGTGAGTCCGATGATGGAAATTTTCGGCTCCGTCGGCGTCGCAGCGGTCGTCATCATAGGCGGCAAAGAGGTCATAGACGGAAATTTGACGATGGGAAGCTTCTTTTCTTTCCTAACCGCGCTTTTCATGCTTTATACGCCTATTAAACGCATTTCAGGTCTTTACAACAAGATGCAAGACGCCGTGGTAGCGGCAGAACGAACCTTTGAGTTACTCGATAAAGAGCCTCAAATTTTAAGCGGCGACAAGTCCGTGCCGGCTGAAATAAATTTGATAAATTTTAAAGACGTCAGGCTAAACTACGACGACAAAGAGGTGCTAAAAGGCATAAATCTAAGCGCGAGCAAGTCCCAAACCGTAGCACTTGTTGGTAGTAGCGGCGGCGGAAAAAGCTCGATCGTAAATCTACTCATGAGATTTTACGACGCAAACGGCGGAGCGATCGAGATAAACGGCGAAAATATCAAAAATTTCGATCTGGGTTCGCTTAGACAAAATATCGGCCTGGTGACCCAGCGCGTCTATATCTTTAACGACACGGTCGCAAACAACGTCGCCTACGGCCGCGAATACGACGAAGCTAAGGTCGAGCTCGCGCTAAAAACGGCAAATGCATATGATTTCGTCGCAAATTTACCCCAGGGCACGCAGACTGTCTTAAATGAATTTGGCACCAATCTCTCGGGCGGCCAACGTCAGCGTATCGCCATCGCCCGCGCGCTCTACGACGACCCGCAAATTTTGATATTTGACGAGGCCACGAGCGCCCTAGATAACGAAAGCGAACAGCAGATAACCAAAGCCATCGCGAATTTACAAAAAGAAAAGATAATATTTATCATCGCGCACCGCCTAAGCACGGTGCAAAATGCCGATAAAATCGCCGTTATCAGCGGCGGAAAAGTGGTTGGTTTTGATACTGACGAGGCGCTTAGCAAGAGCTGCGAAATTTACGCGAAACTAAAAGGCGAAGCCCTTGTTTAAGCCTAAATTTGATAAAATCGCTCAAAATTTAAGGATAAAATTTGAATTACGAAACGCTAAAATCCATATTTTTTAAATTTGACCCCGAAACCGCTCACAAAATCGTAGAAAAAACGCTAAGTATCTCAGACTGCGTATTTCCGGGACTTTATAGCATCGTCGCCAAAAACTGCGTCGTCACGGACGCGGCTCTTTCGCAAAATTTGCTAGGAACTAGCTTTTTAAACCCAGTTGGAATCGCCGGTGGCTTTGATAAAAATGCCACCATGCTGCGTCCGCTGGCAGCGCTCGGGTTTGGGCACGTGGAGTTTGGCACCGTGACGCCAAAACCGCAAGAGGGCAACGCAAAACCTCGCCTTTTTCGCTTAATCGAAGAAGAGAGTATACAAAACGCGATGGGCTTTAACAACGAAGGCGCAGACGCTCTGAACGCACGCGTCGGCAAGCTCTATCCGTTTGCGATACCGCTTTTTGCCAACATCGGCAAAAATAAAATCACGCCAAATGAAGAAGCGATCAAGGACTACGAAATTTTAGTCGCCAAATTTAACGAAATTTGCGACTGCTTCGTCATCAACGTCTCCTCGCCAAACACCCCGAACCTACGCGAACTGCAAGAAGATAGCTTTATAAAAGACCTCTTTGCGCGCCTTACGCCGATCGCAAAAAAACCGATAATCTTTAAAATCGCGCCCGATATGGACGACGACAAAGCCGTGCAGATCTGCAAAACGGCCGTAGAATGCGGCGCAAAAGGCGTTATCGTAAATAATACGAGCATTGATTATTCGCTATCAAAATCTCCAAATTTGCAAAATTTCGGCGGACTAAGCGGTAAGGTCATCGCCAAGCGCTCGCGCGAGCTTTTTAGCGCGGTGGCTAGCGAGCTTTACGATAAGACGGTCTTGATCGCAAGCGGCGGCATAGACAGTGCCGAGGATGCATACGCGCGCATAAAATCGGGCGCAAATTTGGTTCAAATTTACACTTCCTTTATATTTAAAGGCCCAAACGTCGCAAAACAGATAAACGAAGGTATTTTAAAGCTTTTAAAAGAGGATAATTTCGCCTCTATCAGCGAAGCGGTTGGCTGCGATATAAAAAATAAAATTTAAGGAAATTTATGCTTATAAAATACTCCAAAACAAAGCTCAAAAATGGCTTTGAGATATATCACATCCCCGCTAGCAAGGGCTCTAGCGTCATTAGCGTGGACGTGTTTTACCGCGTGGGCTCACGAAATGAAACGATGGGCAAAAGCGGTATCGCGCACATGCTTGAGCACCTAAATTTTAAATCCACGAAAAATATGAAAGCGGGCGAATTTGACGAGATAGTAAAGGGTTTTGGCGGCGTAAACAACGCTAGCACGGGCTTTGATTATACGCATTATTTCGTCAAATGCTCAAAGAGCAACCTAGACGAGGCGCTTAGGCTCTACGCCGATATAATGGAAAATTTAAGCCTAAAAGATAAAGAATTCCCGCCCGAGCGCGACGTCGTTACCGAGGAGCGCAGATGGCGCACGGACAACTCTCCGATCGGCTTTTTGTACTTTACGCTATTTAACGTCGCTTTTAGCTATCACCCGTATCACTGGACTCCGATCGGCTTTATCGGCGATATCAGAAACTGGACGATAGAGGATATTAAAGAATTTCACGAGACGTACTATCAGCCGCAAAACGCGATGCTTCTAATTAGCGGCGACATCGATAAAAAAAGCACGTTTGAGCTAGGCAAAAAGCACTTTGAAAATATAAAAAACAAGAAGCCGCTACCAAAACTCCACTGCATCGAGCCCGAGCAAAACGGCGCAAAAAGGGCTGAAATTTACAAAGATAGCGAAGTAGAGATGCTAGCGCTTGCCTTCAAAATCCCGCCGTTTAATCACGAAGATCAGCCTGCGTTAGGCGCGCTAGCAGAGTATCTAGGCAGCGGACAGAGCTCGGTTTTGCAGCGCGTTTTAATAGATGAAAAATGCCTCGTAAACAGCGTAGACGTCTATAATATGAGCAACATCGACGAGAGCCTGCTAATCGTGCTAGCCGTTTGTAATCCGGGCATCAAGGCCGAGGCCGTAGAGGATGAGATCTGGCGTGTGCTAGAAAACGCAAAAACGCAAAAAATAGACGAGGATGAGATAACTAAGATAAAAAATAGCCTAAAAAGCGATCTTATTTACTCGCTAGATAGCGCGTCGAAGGTAGCAAATTTATACGGTGGATATCTCGTTAGAGGCGATATAAAGCCGCTTTTTGAGCTACCGGAAAAAACAGCCGCGCTAAAACCTGCCGATCTAAACGAAATTTGCAAAAAATACGCAAGAAAAGAAAAATCCACGACAATCATCCTAAGAAAGGAAAAAAGTGAATAAAAAAGCAATAACTGGCGCTATGACGGCGCTGATCACGCCATTTAAAGACGGTAAACTAGACGAAATCGGTTATGAAAAGTTAATCAAAAGACAAATAGCAAACGGCATCGACGCGGTCGTACCCGTAGGCACCACGGGCGAGAGCGCGACGCTAACGCACGACGAGCATAGAATCTGCATCGAAATCGCCGTAAATACCTGCAAAAACACGGGCGTAAAAGTACTTGCCGGTGCCGGCAGTAACGCAACTCACGAGGCGGTAGGTTTAGCAAAATTTGCTCAAGATCACGGCGCCGACGGTATCCTCTCGGTTGCGCCCTACTACAACAAACCGACGCAAGAAGGCCTATACCGCCACTACAAAGCAATCGCCTCAAGCGTTGAAATCCCGGTGCTACTCTATAACGTCCCGGGCCGCGTAGGCATTGATATCCAGCCGTGCACGGTTTTTAGGCTATTTAAAGAGTGCGAGAACGTTTACGGCGTAAAAGAAGCCACCGGCAGCATCGAGCGCTGCGTCGATCTGCTCGCGCACGAGCCTAACCTATCAGTCATTAGCGGCGAGGACGCGATAAACTACCCTATCCTCTCAAACGGCGGCAAGGGCGTGATCTCGGTCACGGCAAATTTACTCCCTGACGAAATCTCAAATTTGACCCACTTTGCGTTAAAAGGCGAATTTGCGCGCGCAAAAGCCATAAACGACGATCTTTATGCGGTAAATAAAATAATGTTTTGCGAGAGCAACCCGATCCCGGTCAAAGCCGCGATGTATATCGCAGGGCTCATATCAAGCCTCGAGTACCGCCTGCCGCTTTGCGAGCCGAGCGCCGAAAATCTCAAAAAAATCGAACAAACCATAAAACAATATAACATAAAAGGATTTTAATGAATTGCGAAAACGAATTTAAAGGCAAAACTCTAGTAATCAGCGGCGGAACGCGCGGCATCGGACGCGCCATCGTAGAGGAATTCGCCGCAAAGGGCGTAAATATCGCCTTTACTTATAACTCAAACGAAGAGCTAGCCAAAACCCAAGCCGCCGAGCTCGAGGCGACATACGGCATAAAAGCCAGAGCCTACGCACTAAATATATTAGAACCCGAGACCTACAAAGATCTATTTTTAGAGATCGACGCCGACTTTGACCGTATAGATTTTTTCATCTCAAACGCCATCATCTCGGGTCGTCCGGTAGCAGGCGGATATACGAAATTTATGAAACTTCGCCCTCGCGGTATCAATAACATTTTCACTGCAACCGTAAATGCATTCGTAGTCGGCGCGCAAGAAGCCGCAAAACGCATGGAAAAAACGGGCGGCGGCAGCATAATCTCGCTATCATCGACGGGCAATCTCGTCTATATCGAAAACTACGCAGGCCACGGCACTGCAAAAGCCGCGGTAGAAGCTATGGCGCGCTATGCGGCAACCGAGCTTGGCGAAAAAAATATCCGCGTAAACGTCGTTAGCGGCGGTCCTATCGAGACGGACGCCTTGCGAGCTTTTACAAACTACGAGGAAGTACGCGACAAAACGGCCGAGCTAAGCCCGCTAAATCGCATGGGACAGCCCGCAGATATCGCCGGCGCATGTTTGTTTCTGTGCAGCTCGAAAGCTAGCTGGGTGACGGGCCACACCTTCATCATAGACGGCGGTACAACATTTAAATGAAAAAAGCGAATTTAGCCTGCGCTCCTTTGCCGGTTGCTCGCATTTTGGGCAAATTCGGCACTATAAATTTAACGCGCTTGCGGGCTAAATTTGATGAAAATTTAAAATTTGAAAGCAAATTTTGCGGCGCGGACGGTTTTCTTAAACCTAATCTAAATTTGCTCAAATTTGACGAAGCGCCGAGTAAATTTGACAAAAGTGTAAATATGCAACAGGTAAAACCGAGCCAAAACAAGGCTAGCGATTTTTATACCGACTCCCGCGTCGCAACATCAAATTTCAAACTTCAAAATCAAAAAGAAAGAAAAAGTAAATG
Source organism: uncultured Campylobacter sp. (assembly GCA_963515555.1). GTDB lineage: Bacteria > Campylobacterota > Campylobacteria > Campylobacterales > Campylobacteraceae > Campylobacter_A. Next base: position 51,734 of record CAUPXB010000015.1, read on the forward strand.
AGCCTAAATTTACCAAACGCCCTAGCCTTTCTGCGCGTATTTCTCGCGCCCCTGATGTTTTGGCTGCTACTTAGCGTAAATTCCTTCTCGGGCGTGCACATTAGCTGGATGAACTACTTTGCCGCGCTCGTATTCGTGATCGCTAGCGTTACGGACTTTTTCGACGGGTTTATCGCGCGCGCATGGGATCAAAAGACCAAGCTAGGAGCCGTCATCGACCCGCTTGCGGATAAGATGCTGACTTTGGGCGCATTTTTAGGGCTCATGATGATAGACCGTGCGAGCCCGTGGGCGGTGTATCTCATCCTCGTTCGCGAGTTTTTTATCACGGGATTTCGCGTCGTGATGGCGGGCGAAGGCGTAGAGGTCGCCGCATCGATGGCGGGCAAAGTCAAAACCGTCTGCCAGATGGTTGCGATCGGCTTTTTAACCATGCAGTGGCCTTTTGGCGAGTTTTTGCTCTGGCTTAGCGTCGCGCTGACGCTGTATTCGGGCTTCGAGTACGTAAACGCCTATGTTAGGCACGTTAAAAATCAAGCCAAAAAGGCGTAAAATTTGAGAACCGGAAACGCCATAATCTATCTAGCGAGCTTCGTCGTGGTAGCAGCCGGACTAAAGGCCGCTAGCATCGTCGTGCTACCCTTTTTGATGGCTGTTTTTATCGCTATCGTGGCGACGCCTGCGATAAATGCGCTTGAAAAGCTCAAATTTCCGCGCGTTTTAGCTTTTGTGCTAGTTGCGTCGGTCGTGTTTTTGTCGCTGGGATTTATCGCAAACACCGTGCTAAAGACGATCAACGGGCTAGTTAGCTATATGCCCGAGCTTCAGAGCAAATTTAAAGCCCTCGCCGACCACTATCACCATATACTAGCTAGCCGCGGCCTCATCGATCCAAACAGCGTCGCCGCGCCCGCAGACTTTGATATCAATAAACTTTTTGCCGTGCTGGGCGGATTTTTAAGGAGCGGCACGGAGCTTGCCTCAAAGAGCTTTTTTGTGTTTTTGCTCGTTACTTTTATGCTTTTTGAGGTGCAGGTATTTTCTCAAAAAGTCGAGTATTTTGCGAGTAAAAATCCGCAAACAAACCAGATCGTAGATACGTTTATATCAAATCTCAAACGCTATCTCGCGATCAAGTCCGCAGCATCGTTTGCAACGGGTGTTTTTATATTTATCGGGCTAAATTTTATCGGCGTGCCTTACGCGCCGCTTTGGGGGATTTTAGCTTTCGTACTAAACTTTGTCCCAACGATCGGCTCTATTATCGCGGCCGTTCCAGCGCTTTTGGTGGCGATTTTGTTAAACGACGCGGCGGCTTGTGCTTGGACTGCGGCGCTGTATGCGGCCGTAAATGTCGTCATCGGCAACTTTATCGAGCCTAAATTTCTTGGCAAAGGCCTTGGTATCAGCACGCTTGTAGTGCTTTTGAGCCTACTTTTTTGGGGATTTTTGTTCGGCATCGGCGGTATGTTTTTAGCAGTGCCGCTTACCATGAGCCTAAAGATCGCGCTTGACGCAAACCCGAGCACGAAATTTATCGCCGTTTTGCTCAGCGATAAACTCGAGCGGTAAAATCAAATTTAAAGGTAAATTTTGAAAAGCATTATCTTTGTGGCGGCGTTGCTAGCCGTCGGAATTTATACGTATTCGTGGCACTTTTTGATCACGGTTTTGGTGATTTCATTTCTTATATTTTTTCATGAGCTCGGCCACTTTCTCGCCGCTCGCATGCTAAAAGTGGGCGTTTTAAAATTTAGCGTGGGCTTTGGGCAAAGCGTCTACTCAAAAACTATCGGCGGCACCGAGTACGCCATCAGCGCGATACCTCTTGGCGGCTACGTTAGCCTAAAAGGACAAGAGGACTCCAAACCGGGGCTAAAAAACGAGGACGCCGACAGCTACACGAAGCTTAGTCCGCTAGGACGCATTTTTATCCTTTTTGCCGGACCGTTTTTTAACTTCGCTTTGGCGTTTTTTATCTTTATCGCGCTCGGACATATCGGCGTAGAAAGGTTAGCTCCGACCGTGGGCAAAGTGCTAGAAAACTCCGCCGCAGCAAGTGCCGGACTGCAAAAAGGCGATAAAATTTTAAACATAAACGGCATCAAAATCAGCGAATGGGACGAGATAAGCAAAAACGTAAATTTGACCTCCACCGCGATCACGCTAGAGCGCGCGGGCGAAATAAAAACGATAAATTTGACGCCTAAAATCGGGCAAAGCGTGACGATATTTGGCGAAAAGATAGAAAAACCGCTCATCGGCATTTCGCCCTCAGGCGAGGCTATCACGATACGAAACACCGGCCTTAGCTCGCTCAAATTTGCGCTCGTTGAAACCGTAAACGCCTCAAAGCTCATATTTACGGGACTTGAAAAGCTGATAGTCGGCGTCGTGCCGCTAAAAGAGATGGGCGGTATCATCCAGATCACCGACATCACCTCAAAGGCCGCTGGCATCGGCCTCTCGACCCTGCTCATCATCGCCGCGCTGATCTCGGTAAATTTAGGCGTGCTAAACCTGCTGCCTATCCCGGCGCTTGACGGCGGACACATATTTTTCAACCTTTACGAGCTGATTTTCCGCCGCGAGATGAACGAAAAAGTCTATATCGGCCTCACATACTGCGGCTGGGCGTTTTTGCTTTGCCTGATGGCGTTTGCGACCTTTAACGACGTGATGCGCCTAAGCGGAGCTGGACAATGAAGCTCGCGCAAATTTTAGAACGCATCGAAAATGCACGCACCGGAGAAGCGGTAAAGCTAATCGCCGTGAGCAAAAACGTAACGACCAAAGAGGTTTTGCAGCTTTTTGAGCAGGGACAAACGAGCTTTGGCGAAAACCGCGTGCAAGAGCTCAAAAACAAGAGCGAAATTTTGTCAAATTTGCCGATCGAGTGGCACTTTATCGGGCGACTTCAAAGTAACAAAATAAACCACCTGCTAGCGCTCAAACCCGCGCTTTGGCAAAGCTGCGAGAGCGTAGAGGCCGCGCTTGCGGTGGATAAGAGGCTTGACTATGAGCTACCTTGTCTGCTGCAAATAAACTCCGCGCGCGAAGACACGAAACAAGGTATCTCGCCCGAGGCTGCCCAGGATGCATTTTTACAAATCGCGCAGGAGTGTAAATTTCTAAAACCAGTAGGCGTGATGAGTATCGGCGCGCATGTAGAGGACGAAAGAGTCGTGCAAAAAAGCTTTGAGACTACGCGTAAAATTTACGAAAATCTGCAACCCCACGGCGCACAAATTTGCTCGATGGGTATGAGCGGGGATTTTGAGCTGGCGATAAAATGCGGCTCGAATATGATTCGTCTGGGGTCGATTTTATACGCGTAAATCAGTCACGATCAGTATAAATTTAGAAAAATCTACCGAAAAAGGAGTCAAAATGGGCTACGACGTTAGCTATCATCCGATCAACGAAAGCGAGATAAAGCAGTGGTATTTTGACGCGTTAAAAAGCGCACGCGAGGGCGACTGGTCGGTCGCAGAGAGGCTCGCAAAAGAGTACGGCATGGAGGATTTTTACGCGCAAAAATACATCGATACCCTAAAAATCGCGCTTGAAACCAAAGATGGCGAGAGCTTTTCGACGGGACACGGCTACATACTCGCTGCAGTGCAGGGATTTTTTAGAAAATATTTCTACACGCGTGGCACGGCGTTTTGCTTTTTGGCGCAGGAGCATGGCGAATTTAAGCGGTATCTAAGCGACATAAGCGGTGTCATACCGCCCGAGATAAAAGCAAAATTTACAGGCGAATTTGACGGAAACTACTCGTCGGGCGCGTTTATAAGCGCATCAAATTTGGCTAAATTTTGGCAGGACTACAACGCCGATGAAAATATCAAGCAAAAAACGGATAGTTTTTACGCGCAAAATTTGCCTGCGTTTTTGAGCGCGGTTAAATTTAGCGTAGAAAACAGCTACGGACTGTTTGAGGCAACCGACGTGATTATACCCAACCCGATTGATTTAAATGATTCTGAGTGCTACTCAAATCTTTTTAATTGCGACCCGGAAGGCGCGTTTATCTACGCCGATACGGCGGCTCAGCAACTAAGCGAAGCGATGAAGCTAGACAAAAGTAAAAAAGAAAGCGACAAAAACGAAGGCTCAGGCGGCTTTTTCGGCGCTATAAGGAAGCTTTTTGGGAAGTGAAGCCGCGAGCTTTACTTCCGCATCCTTTTTTCAAAACTCCGCTTTAACACAAATTGCATCTATCTATTTTGATAATTCAAAAACTCAAAATTTATTACTTAATACGCATAAAAATACAAAAGCTTCACGCCCAAGGCTCCATATTTTGTAGCTAATATTTCATAAAATATTAAGTTTTATTTTTATACTTATGCTATATAATAATAAAATTTTAAATATTCCACACGTATATTTAAAAAATACAACTTAAAGGTGTGAAAATGTCTTTAACCAAGTCACAAATTTCAGGACTTTATGTTGCCTTATTTGGCAGGTCTAGCGAAGGTGCAGGCAATGAAGCCTGGCTAAAATCGGCAAACGCTAAAAATTCAAGTTTATCTAACATTGCAAATTTGATGTTGGATACGACGGCGTCGAAGGAATTTTTCGGCAAAAAGCCTGGAGAGCAACGAAAATTTCATCAAGCATATTTATGCAACATTGTTAAACAAGGATGAAAATACCGACGTCGGCGGAAAAACAGGCTGGATAAACATGCTAAATAATACAAACGACAGAGGTCAAGTCGTAAGCGAGATCTTAAAAGCGGCGCTAAACCCGGTCCACGCACAAAGCTCGGATGCCGCCACTAGAGACGCGCACAAAACGTTGATAAACAAAATCATCGCCTCAAACGTCGTAGCCGATAGCGTACAAGACGTACCGGACGGCGATATAAAAACCGCTTTAAATTCTTTTTTAAAAATAAACGACGCTATAACGGCGACATCCTCCGCTCAGGATATAAAAAACGTCATCATAAACAACAAAACAAATTTGACGCTAGATGACGCAAAATTAGACGAATCGCTAAGTAAAAACGATAAAATATCCGTAATATCGCAAGTAACCGGAAAAAGCGAAAGCGAGATAAAAAGTCAATTTCCAAACTACGATAAAGATTACGTCCCTACTCCGGAGCCAAAACCAGATCCCAAATCGGAACCAAAACCCGACCCTGATCCTATCATCGAAA
>CAUPXB010000016.1:0-51152 GCA_963515555.1 uncultured Campylobacter sp.
TATTTTACTAAAGATGATAAAAAAAATCCACTTAACTTATCTTGAGCCAAATAAATTAAACTTCGGCAAAAATAGGCAAGGGAAAAAAGATGGATTATATTTGGGCGGTTATTATTTTATGCGTTGGAATGGCGGTTTTTTGGGTTTTAAAGAAAATTTCGATGTGATCGCGTTTTAAATTTGGCGAATAAATTTAATGTTATTGCAGTGATTTTTTATTTTGGTTCTGAGTAAAATTTGACAAAGTTTTTAGAAGTATTTTTAACTAATTAAAAAGATGAAATTTTAAGTAAAAACGACGGCGCAAATCGTCCGCCGCTATTAAATTAAAGATTGTTTTCTTTTTTATACTCGGCTAAAAAGGCGTAAATTTCGTCTTTTAGTCTGAGTTTTTCGCGTTTTAGAGCATCCACTTCCGCATCGTTATAAACGTTGCCTTTTTGCATCTCGGCGATCTTTTCGTCTAGGTCGTTGTGTTTGTCGAAAAGCGACGTAAATCTCGCATTCGTGCCTTTTAGCTTGGTTATAAGCTCTCTGTCTTCATGAAACATATTTGCTCCTTTGATGGATTAAATTTTAATTTAATTTTAGCGAATGTTATTTTAAGAGCTGGTTAAAAACGCGCCGTATTTGGGCGATTTGGCAAATTTTACCTAGCCTACGTCAAGCTTAAATTTATCAAATTTTATGGCACCGATGAATTGTTTTTGCGTCAAATTTGCAGTGATTTTGCAACGTAAATTTACCGTGCAAAGCTCAAATTTAAACGTACTTTAGCTCTTCTGGCTTATGCTTGCTTTTTATGACGCGTTTGGTTAGGCGTATCGACTCGCCGGTGCCGATAACAAGCAGCTTCGTGCCTGTGCCTATCAGCGTATCGCCCTTTGGCATCGGGATAAATTTGTTATTTACGTCTTTGATGCCAACGACGTCGGCGTTTGTTATATTTCGCAGGTTAGTTTCTTTTAGGCGTTTAAAGCGCACCCACGAATAATCAGGCACCAATATCTCCTCGATGTCGATCGGCGAGTCTTGCTTATACAAAAACTGCTCGAGCAAATTTTCCATATCCGGACGTACGCTCATCGCGCTAAGGCGCTGGGCGACGAGTTTTGACGGGCTCACGACGCTGTTTGCGCCGAGCTTTTTTAGGCGCTCGGTATCGTCTTGGTTATCGGAGTTTGTCATTATAAAATACGGCTTTTTGCGCCCGATTTCTTTTTCAAACAGCCTTACTGTTGCGATGAGAGCGATGTTGTCAGCGATATTTGGACTTAGCGTGATCATGCCTTTTGCGCTTGAAAAATGCGTCTTTAAAAGCGCCGTTTGCGTGTGCGGCTGAGAGACGATATAGTATGGATACTTGTATTTTTCCGCGATTTCCGGCAGATCCTCGCGCGGATCAATAACGATAAATGGGATGTGATTTTCCCTAAATTCGCGGCTTAATTCCATTGTGTATTGGTTGTGATAGCAGATGACAAAGTGGTTTTTTAACCTTGCGATTTTATATAACATTCGTCTTTCCTTTATGATCGCTACGAGCGCGCCTTTTTTTAAAACTTCGAGCATCAAACCCGTAGAAAACGTAAAAACGGCAAAGCCTAGCAAAATAAAAGTGATAGTAAAAATCCGGCCAGCCGGAGAAATAGGCGCAACCTCGGTAAAACCGACGGTCGTAAAAGTCATACCGGCCTGATAAATCGCGTCTATCAGGCTAAAATTATCGATCGTGACATAGCCCATAGCCCCGACCATCATCATCAAAACGACTAAGATGAGCGGTAAGCGAAACGGGCGAAGTTGTTCGTAAAGTTCGGTATTAAGACTAATTTGAGGTTTTGCAGAACTTGACCAGTTGAGGAATTTTAAAATCTTTCTAAACAAAGACAACTCCTCAAATTTGCGGTAAATTTAGCGTGACTGTTTTCTCATTGTTCTTAGCGTAGAAGCAGCTACTTTGATCTTTCTCGTAGTGCCATCCTCTAGCGTAACGCGGATGGTTCTTAGGTTTGGCAAAAACCTTCTTTTCGTTCTATTTTTCGCGTGGCTGACGTTGTTGCCTACCATCGGACCTTTGCCTGTTATTGCGCATACTCTTGACATATTTGTTTCCTTAAAAATAAAAATTTCTGCTGATTCTATCCAAAATAAACAAAATAAAAGCTTAAAGCCGCTTTTACAAACGCGTTAGTTTTTAAACTGAATTTATGGATAAAAAAGCTAAAATAATAAAATTTAAACACGGTTAAATTTTAAAAAATTACCGGCTCGATTTACGTAAAAAATATCATTTTTTTAGGAAATTCTTTTATCTTATGAGATTAGATTTTAAAGACGACGTAGCTATATTTTATCCTTCCGGCTTTTTAGACGGCGATATCGATAAATACGAAATCAGCGACGCAAATATAAAATATCTACGCCAAAAAGCTCCGCGTCATATCCTAATATCGCTTAAAAATACAGTTTATTTTAACAAGGTAGGCTTTAATCTAATCCTTGAGTCCGTCTCAAGAATAACAAAGGAAAGCGACGCGGACATGGGCTTTTGCGACTACAATGAGATAAAATTTAAAGCCCTAAAAAGAATGTCTAAAGATGTTTTAAATTTATCTTTTTTTGAGACACTCAGCGTTGCGCTTTTATTTTGGGGGAAGTTTGAATCGGAAAACAAACAAATCATCGTTTTTAACGCCGATACCGAGCAAAAACGCCAGATTGCGCTAACATTATCGGGGCGCGGATACAAACCGGTTATCGCAAAAGACGAGGATGAATTTAACCGTTTACATAAAGATTTCGAATGCGCCATCCGCCTCACCGACATCAAATCAAATAAAAAAGAATTATCCACCACGCTTAAAGAAAACGTAGTAGTTTACGAGATAAACGGCTTTATCGACTCGGAATTTGCAGACAAATTCGCCTATAAAAGTTTCCTGCAATCGCTAAAAATCGGCTTTAAATTTTTTGTTTTTGATATGAAAAAATCAAGTTTTATAAATATTCACGGCGTGTCGTTTTTGGCTAAACTTGCGATGGAATGCGCCGATAGCGGCGCAACCATAGCTATGTGTGGACTAAAAAAATCCAACGTCTCAAAAGCCTTACTTCATGATTTAGAGGACTGCGGGATACTACTTTACGATACGATCCAGGATTTTTTCAATGACGACGCGACGATAGAAGGCGGCGGTAGTATAGAAGACGAAAAACCTAAAAACATAACCAAAGAGTTAATAGATCTTTTACCGGATATCTTAAAAGTAGTGATGGACACGCTAGCCTCTTTATCAAATTTACCTATTTCTCGTAATAGCACCGAAATAACAAATTTTAGTTGCGACGAGGAGAAATTTTGCATGGGCTCGGTAGCGTTTTACGGCGAGATAAACGCCAAATTTATCCTCTGCATCGAAAAAAACGCCGTTAGTAGTATCTGCAAAATTTTACTCCAAGAAGGCGGTGAAGCAAGCATAACCGAAGCATATGTAGACCTGCTTAGCGTCATCTCAGACCGCATCGAGGCATGGCTAAAGAGCCGAAAGATAGAGGCGAATTTCACCTTGCCGCATGTTTTTGAAGAGATCAAAGAGGAAGACAAAAAAAACAAAGGCGCCCTCGTACGACTCGACATAGACGGCATGGATGCGATATTTTTTCTAAGCAAATAAAAGGACAATAAAATGTATGTAGCACCGAGTATTTTATCGGCTGATTTTGGAAATTTAAGAGCCGAGATCGAGGCCATCTGCGAGGCTGGAGCCGATCTAGTGCATGTTGACGTGATGGACGGGCATTTCGTGCCAAATTTAACCATCGGCCCAGTGGTCGTAAATGCCGTCGCAAAAGCCGCTACAAAGCCGCTAGATATACACCTAATGGTGCAAAATAACACTTTTTTCGCCGATCTTTTTTTGCCTCTGAAGCCTAAATTTTTAAGCTTTCACATCGAGGAGGAAAAGCATCCTTTGCGCCTAATCGATCACATCCGTAGCCACGGCACGGGGCCCGCGATAGTACTGAACCCGCACACGCCGGTATCGGCGATCGAGCACATCGTAAACGAAGTCGACATGGTGCTACTAATGAGCGTAAATCCGGGATTCGGCGGGCAAAAATTTATCCCTTCGGTGCTCGAAAAAGCCCGCAGCTTACGCGAAATGATCGAGCGTAAAAACGCAAAATGCATGATCGAGGTAGACGGCGGCGTGACGGGACTAAACGTCGCGCAGCTCGATGAAGCGGGCGTTGATATCGTCGTAGCGGGCAGTTATATATTTTCGTCAAATTCATACGAGCACTCGATCCGCTCGCTAAAGCTCGAGTTTTGAATCAAGATTTTGAAAATTTACTAGCCGTCATCGCCAAACGAAACGTAGCCTACGCGGACTTTGTCGCCGCGACAAAGCAAATGGACGAATACGCCGAGCTTTTTGATGTTCGTGACGTGCAGATGTGGCGCGCGCTGGGCCTTGACGTAACACGTACCGCAAAAAACCAAATCGAGCTAAAAACGCGGCGCAATGAAATAAAAGATCAAATTTTTTGCGTCGTAGATATAGAAACTAGCGGCGGCATAAATAACGGCCAGATCATAGAAATCGGCGCACTAAAGCTACAAAATAGCGAAATAATCGGCAAATTTGAAACATTCGTGTACGCGCCCTACGTCCCGGAAAATATCAGCGAGCTAACGGGCATCACCGCAGAACACCTAAAAAACGCGCCAAGCCTTGCCTTTGTCATGGAACAATTTAAAGTTTTTCTAGGCCAGAGTGTTTTTGCGGCACACAACGTTCGTTTCGACTACGGCTTTATCAGCGCGACGCTGGAGGCGCTAGGATACGGAGAGCTACTAAACCGCAAACTCTGCACGATCGACCTAGCCCGCCGCACTATCGCCTCGCCAAAATACGGCCTAGGCACGCTAAAAGAGATTTTGGGTATCAATAACGCTCACCACAGAGCGCTAAGCGACGCTATCGCGGCGGCTGAAATTTTTAAATATTCATTGCAAAAGCTTCCGAGCGAGGTAAAAACGACCGAGGATCTAATAGAATTTAGCAAATCAGCCAAAACGATGAAGCGACTAAAAATCACGACGAATGAAGCCGGCGAGCCGGTCAAATTTGACGACAAAGAAAATTTAGGTGAAGCAAGCGAGTCTCAAATTTTAAACGTCGGCGGCAAAATACGAAAAGAAAAAGAGCCTAAACTTCCAATATTTGACGAGTAAATTTAACTAAAATTTGACGTAGGCGAATTTGATAAATTTGAAGCCCGATATAAGCTCGTAAAAATATACTCTATCTCTGCCGCCTAGAAATCTTTCAAATTTAACAGAATAAAAAAGTAAATTTATAAAAATAGCGGCCAAGGTCGGCGCAAATTTGACCTACTCGCCGACTCGTTCGCCGTTTATTCGCACGATCCTAGCAGGGATTCCTACGACCGTGGCGTTATCGGGCACGTCTTTTAGCACGACCGAGTTCGCGCCTATCTTGGCGTTTTCGCCGATCAGGATGTTTCCTAGCACCTTTGCGCCGGCTGCTATCGTGACGCCGTTTTTTACGGTCGGGTGGCGCTTGCAGCACTCTTTACCCGTGCCGCCTAGAGTTACTTGATGATAGATCAGCACGTCATCACCCACCTCGGCCGTCTCGCCGATAACCACGCCCATACCGTGATCGATAAAAAGCCGCCTGCCGATCTTGGCGCCCGGATGTATCTCGATGCCCGTTAAAAAGCGCGACATCTGCGACACGAAGCGCGCCGTAAATCGCCAATTTTTAACATGCAAAAAGTGCGCGAATCTATGAAAAAAGACGGCATGGATGCCCGGAGTGTTGACGAGGATCGCCCCGTAGCAGCACGAGGCTACCGACGGGTCCTTTTCTCGCACGGTCGCGACTAGCTCGTTTAGCTCAGCTATCAGTCCCAAATCACGCCTCGTAAAGCGGAGTACTAAGATATCTCTCGCCGTTATCTGGGGCTATGAAAAGCACCTTTTTGCCCTTACCTAGCCTCTTTGCGACCTTCGCCGCAGCCGCCAGAGCCGCACCGCCCGAGATACCTAGCAAAATACCCTCCTCTTTAGCTAGATTTCTAGCCGCCTCAAAGGCCTCGTCGTTATCTATGCGCTCAACCTCGTCGATGCAAGCGGTATCAAGCGTAGCCGGGATAAAGCCCGCGCCGATACCCTGGATCTTATGTGGACCCGGTTTTTCGCCGGAGATCACAGCGGAGTCGTTTGGTTCGACGGCTACGATTTTAGTTTTATAGCCGTTTGCTTTTAGCGCCCTTGCCGTGCCGCTTAGCGTGCCGCCCGTTCCTACGCCCGCCACAAACGCATCAAGCTCCACGAAGCCCTCCATGATCTCGTTTGCCGTAGTTAGCTCGTGAGCCTGCGGGTTAAATTTATTTTCAAACTGACTTAACATCACGTAGCCCTTTTCGCGCACGAGCTCGGTCGCTTTTTCGATCGCGCCTTTCATACCCTTTGCGCCCTCGGTTAGCACGAGTTCCGCGCCGTATGCCTTTTGTAGCTTGCGCCTTTCTATACTCATGGTCTCAGGCATCACTAGCACGACCTTGTATCCTAGCGCTGCGCCGACCATAGCCGCGCCTATACCGGTGTTGCCGCTAGTTGGCTCCACGATGACGTCGCCTTTTTTTAGCGCGCCCTCTTTTTGCATGCCCAGGATCATATTTGCAGCGATTCTATCTTTTACCGAGCCGCCCGGGTTAAAAAACTCAAGCTTTGCATAAATTTCAGCCATGCCCTCTTCGTGCACGCTGTTTATCTTTACGATCGGCGTTTTACCGATGGTTTGGACGATGTTTTCGTATATCATTTAGACTCCTTTTAAAAAAATCGTGTAATAATAACTTCTTTTTCTATAAATATAAATAAAAAAATAAATTTTCTTTTATATTTTTAGGCGCAAATTTAGCTCGCGTTCTCTATGATTTTTAGCGTTTTTAGGCTGTCCTTTATGCTTGCTCCCGAGCTTTGCTCGCCGCTTAGTAAGCGCACGAAGTCCTCTAGCTCGCTTGTTAGCGGATCGGTTCTTTTGACGAATATATTTTGCGTTTTATACGAGCTAGCGTCAAATTCGCTAAATTTAACGAGACTCTGATTTAGCAAATCAGCCTCGTAAACTGCCCCTTTGCACGCGACCTCGACCGCTCTTTTGCGTCTGTGCGCTAGCCAGCTAGTAGCGATGAGAGCCGTTATCTCGCCCTCAAGCTCAAACGACAAAACCGCGTTGTCTTCAAATTTAGCATGGATTTTGCGCGAGCATTTTATATCGGCACTTTTTATCTCTTTGCCGCTTAAAAACCTAATGAGATCTATATCGTGCACGGCTAAATCGGCTAGTATGCCCACATCCGCGATTCGCTGCGGAAAGGGCGCGTTTCTAGTTATTTGTACGCTATAAATTTCCTCGTTTTCAAGCTCTTTTTTTAGCGCTACGATCGCGGGATTAAAGCGCTCTACGTGCCCGACGGCCACTTTTATATCTCGCCGCTTAGCTTCCTCAAGTAAAATTTGAGCGTCCGCGGCATTTGCGCAAACGGGCTTTTCGATAAGCAAATTTAGCCCCTTTTGCATGCATTTTAGCGCCGCTTCTTTATGTAGCGAGGTCGGCGTAGCGATGACGGCGGCGTCTAAATTTTCGCCCTCCAACATCTCGTCAAGATCAGCGTAAATTTTTTGCTCGAAATTCTCCTTGCTAAACGGATCGCAAAGCGCTGCTATCTGCACGCCCGCGACGTTTTGTAGCGCGCGGTAGTGGTTTTTGCCCATGACGCCAAGACCTATGAGCGCAAATTTAAGCATTATTTATAACCTCGATGACGTAGTCTTGCTCCTCTTTGGTCACAAACGCAGACATCGGTAGCGCCATTATATCCTGCGCCACCGCCTCGCTCACGGCAAAATCCCCCCGCTTATAGCCAAGACCTTTGAACACCTCTTGCAAATGCAGCGGCACGGGGTAATAAACTCCCGTCGGCACGCCTTTTTGCGCGCAGATTTCTAGCATCTTTGCCCTATTTTTTACGCGGATACAGTACTGCGCCCACGCCGAGACGTTACCCTCCGCGACGAAAGGCGTTACTACGCCCTTTAGCTCGCAAGAATACCGCGCCGCGATCTCTTGGCGTTTTGCGATTTCGGCGTCAAGGTATTTTAGCTTGACGTTTAAAATACCCGCCTGGATGGCGTCGAGTCTGCCGTTTATGCCGACGTATTTGTGGATGTAGCGCTCGGACTGGCCGTGATTTAGTAGGATGCGTATCTTTTCGTTTAGGGCGTCGTCGTTCGTAAATATCGCTCCGCCGTCGCCGTAGCAACCAAGTGGCTTAGCCGGGAAAAACGATGTCGTAGCGATGCGCGAGAGATTGCAGGATTTTACGCCGTTTTGGCTCGCACCAAAGCTTTGCGCCGCGTCCTCGATGACGGTTAGGTCGTACTTTTGCGCGATGGCGTTTATCGCCGCCATATCGGCCGCCTGCCCAAAAAGCGACACCGGCACGATAGCCTTGGTCCTTGGAGTGATCTTTGCTTCGATCAAATTTGGATCGATGTTATACGTCCTCTCGTCGATATCGACAAACACGGGTTTTGCGCCCAAAAACGCTACCATCTCGGCCGTAGCGATAAAGGTAAAAGGCGTCGTGATGATCTCGTCGCCGGGCTTTATATCAAGCGCCATAAAGGCAAGTAGTAGCGCGTCCGTGCCGCTACTGCAAGCTATAGCGTGCTTTGCGCCGCTAAATTTAGCCAGATTTTCCTCCAGCTCGCTGATCTTACCGCCGATATAGACCGAGCTATCTAGCACCTCTTTGATCTGCTCGTCGATTTCGTTTTTGTATTTTTGATACTGGGCCTGTAAATTTATAAAATTTATCTTCATCTTTGCTCCTATTTTATGGATTTTAGTATCTCTTCGCCTGCTTCGTCAAGCCTCTTTCCGTTAAAGTGCGCCTTGCAAAACTCCACTATCTTGCCGTGAAATTTAGCGTAAATTTCATTCATATCAAGCTCGTGTCCGTATGCTTTACAAATCTGCTCGCTATCTACGGCCCCCAGCCACTCCTGCGCCTCGTCGTAGCTTTCAAACTCGTATCCAAAAAAGCTCAAAATCCGTAAAGCGTAGCTATCTACGACCATCACGTCGCGTCCGCACGCGTAGCAAAGCACCGCGTCGCAGGTCTCCGCGCCGATGCCTTTGACGCCAAGCAGCCACTCGCGACTCACGTTTTCTTTGAAATTTTCAAAATCGCCGAATTTTTTAAAAATCGCATCACAAAGCGTTTTTAGGCGTTTTGCCTTGGTGTTGTAAAAGCCGCTAGGTTTTATTAGCAGAGCTAGCTCGGCCGCGGGCGTTTTTACGATGTCTTCCACGCTCATCAAATTTGCGTTTTTTAGATTATTTAGCGCCTTGTCCGCATTTTTCCAGTTGGTATTTTGTATCAAAACGGCGCCGACCACGACCTCAAAGGTGCCGGCATTTGGCCACCAAAGAGGGCCGTCCGCGTCAGCCTTTACGCCCGCGTTTTTTAGCGCCAAAAAAAGCTGCGTGCTATCCATAGTTTTCCTTTTTTCTTTGTTTATTAGCAAATTTTACGCCCGGCTCTTGCTCAAATTTATCGTCCAAAACGCTGCCGCGCTTAAATTTGAGTAAAAGCCGACGTTAGTTTGCACGGCTCAAATTTGTTCTCGTTTATATAAATTTAACCGCTCGCTGTACCAAAGGCTCGCTAACGCCGTCTATCACGCGGACCTTAAAGGCATCCGTGCAGCGTCCGCCGTCAAATTCAAACACGACCATTTGAAAGATTCGCCTGCATTTTTCATTTACCTTAAACGAGTGCTTAAGTCCAGTTAAAAAGCTCTTCACGGGTGCCTCCGCGTCCATGCCGATGACGCCGTCAAACGCCCCGCTAAGCCCTACGTCGCTCACGTAGGCTGTGCCGCTAACTATTTGCAAATCATCGGTGCCCACGTGCGTGTGAGTGCCGGCTATGGCTCCGACTCGCCCGCAAAATAGCCTAAAAAAGGCGTTTTTCTCGCTCGTGGCCTCGGCATGAAAGTCTATTAGGATGTTTTCGCTCTCGCACTCTTTTAACGCGCGCTCGGCCTCCAAAAAGGCGTTGTTCGTATGCGGCAAACCGTAGTGCCCCATAAAATTTACCACGCTTAGGCTCTTGCTCTCTTTGTTCAAATTTATTGCACCGTACCCTGCAGTTCCCGCGAAGTGATTGTAAGGACGGATGATAGGTAGAGCGTCCATCAGCGCGACTACGTCTTTTTTATCAAAGCTGTGATTGCCGCCCGTGATCGCGTCGATACCACAACCCAGCAGCTCGTGCGCGTTTGTCGCGGTTAGACCAAAGCCTCCGCTTGCGTTTTCGGCGTTTGCGACGATAAAGTCAAGCTCGAACTCGCGCTTAAATTTGGGTAAATTTTGCATCACCGCGCTTCGTCCCGCGCGTCCGACGATGTCGCCGACAAAACCTACTCTAGTTAAATTTGCCATCAAATTTTATCTTTATAGCTTAGATAAAACTGCCTCGCGGTGCGTCCCGAGCGGCTCGCGCGAAGCTGGGCGTATTGTTTGGCTAGCTCGTGAAGCATAGCTCTGTCGCCAGTAAAATCTTTAAAATAAAAATCCACTATCTTTAGATAGTCCGTAAAGCTGCCCTGATAAAAGCTGAGCCAAAGCCCGAATCTATCGCTAAGCGCGATCTTTTCCTCGACCGCGTCGCTATAGTGCAACTCCGTCTCGCCGACCTTCGCACCCTCGTTGTCGCTTTTTAGTTCGCTGATCAGGTGGCGGCGGTTTGATGTGGCGTAGACTAACACGTTTTTAGGCGCCTTTTCGATCGAGCCTTCAAGCACGGGTTTTAAAAATTTATAGCTCATATCCCCCGCCTCAAAGCTAAGATCATCGCAAAAAATGATAAATTTAAAGCTGCTATCCCTGATCTCGTAAATGATCTCGGGTATCATCTCAAGCTCGTCGTTTTTTAGCTCGATTAGCCGCAAGCCCTCCGGGTAAAATTTAGTAAAAACGGCCTTAACCAGGCTACTTTTACCACATCCTCGCGCGCCCCACAGTATCGCGTGGTTTGCGCCTTTGCCCTCTAAAAAATTTCGCGTATTTTCTACGAGCTCTTCTTTTTGCTTTTCGATCCCGATAAGCCCCTCAAGCTGCGTAAAATCAACGTCTATCACGCCTTTTAATGCGCCAAATTTACGTCTATAAATCGCTGCGGCAGTCGTGTTCCAGTCTATCATTTTTCCGCCCGTCCTTTGTTTAGTTTTCTAAGATAGATCAATATCTCCTCTACCACGTCGTCATCGTCTTTGCTCTTTGATTTTAGCCTAGTTTGCTCGCCGTTTTGCGCGGTTAGCACGATATTTTGCTCGGCGTTTGAGATAGCTTTAAAGCCCGCTTTTATCGCTAAAATTTTAATTATAATGAGGCTTAAAAACTGCTTGGTGTAAATGTCGGGCTTGCCGAATCTATCCTCGATCTCGCCCTCTATCTCGTAAACCTCGGCAACTTCTTTGCACTTGCTAAGCCGCCTATAAAGCTCCAGACGCAGCCTATCCTCGCCGATAAACTCCGAGTTTAAAAACGCGTTTATGCTGAGTTTCAGATCGATTTTTGCGCTCTCAAAGCTCTCTTTATTTAGCAGTTTATTTATCTCTTCTTCGAGCATTTTGATGTAGAGCGAATAGCCGATAGCCTCGATATGGCCACTTTGGGCTTCGCCTACTAGGTTGCCGCCGCCTCTGATCTCTAGATCATGATAGGCTAGCACGCTGCCCGAGCCCAAAAACGAGTTACTCTCAAGCGCGACTAGGCGTTTTAGAGCGTCCGCGCTTAGGGCGTTTTTATCCTCGACGAGGAAGTAGCAATACGCCTGCTTGTCGCTCCTGCCGACGCGTCCGCGTAGCTGATGCAGGTCTGCGATACCAAATTTATTCGCGCCCTCGATGATGATGGTGTTTACGTTTGGCAGGTGGATGCCGCTTTCTACAATGCTGGTGCTTAGCAGCACGTCGTATTCGCCGTTTTCAAACTTCATCATCTCCTCTTCGGTCGTTTTGGCGTCGATCTTGGAGTGTAGCGTGAGGATGCGCAAATTTGGCATGATGTCTAAAATTTGCTTTTTTGCCTGAGGCATCGTGGCGATGTGGTTGTGGATATAAAAAATTTGCCCACCGCGGCGCAGTTCGCGCATGATGGCCTCTTTTACCGCCTTTTCGTCCCACTCGCGCACGCTGGTTCTCACGTCTAGGCGCGAGCTTGGCGGAGTTTGTAGCACAGAGTAGCCCTTGACGCTTGAAAGCGCCATATTTAGGCTGCGCGGTATCGGAGTCGCACTCATAGATAGCACGTGCGAGGCGCTTGAGATCTCTTTTAGTTTTTCTTTTTGTTTGACGCCGAATTTATGCTCCTCGTCGATGATAATGAGGCCTAAATTTGATGGCTTAACCGACAAAAGCGAGTGTGTACCCACGCAAACGCAAGGCTGTCCCGCCTCTAGCGCCTTAACCGCGGCCGCTTTTTCCTTTGTGCTCGTGAAGCGATCGAGTTTAAAGACGCTAACGTCAAATTTACCCAGCCGCTCTTTCAGGCTTTTAAAATGCTGTGAACTAAGAAGCGTCGTCGGCACGAAAAATAACGCCTGAAAGCCCGATTTTACGCATTTAAATATCGCATTCATCGCGACCTCTGTCTTGCCAAATCCCACGTCGCCGCTGAGCAACCTATCCATCACCTTGCCGCTTTTTAGGTCGTTTGCGATGTCGCTTGAAGCGCGCTCCTGATCTCTCGTGTAGGCAAAGCCCGCGTTTTGCAAGAAATTTAGATACTCCGCATCGTCTTTTTCGATGATCTCACCGCGGATTAGCTCGCGCTGGGCGGCTAGTGAAATAATCTTTGAGGCGATTACGAAAAGCTTGGCTCTAACTTTTTCTTTTATCTTGGCGAAATTTGCCTTGCCCAGGCGGTCTAAAACCGCGATACTGCCGCTGCTTGCGACGTACCTGTCGATCAAATTTAGATGCTCGACGGGCAGTAGTAGCTTGTCCTCGTTTTGATAAACGATCACGACGAACTCGCGCGTCCTGCCTAGCACCGTTAGCTTTTCAAGCCCCGTAAATTTGCCGATGCCGTACTCCTCGTGCACGACGTAGTCGCCAGCCTTTAGCTCGTCGATCACTAGGCTTGGCTTTTTAGCGCGTTTTTTCTTTTCAAATTTATTTAGCGAGACGATGATCTCGCTTGGTGAAACCAAATTTAACGCCGCTTCGGTTTGCACGAACTCTACGTTTTTGTATTCGCTTAAATTTAATGCGTTAAAAAGCCCCTCGTTGCGCGCTAAAACCTTAATTTTTTTATTTTTATTTAGCTCGAAAAAATCGGCGTTTGGAGTTACGCTTAAATCTTTATAAACTTTAGCTGCGGGCAAGACGGGCAAATTTGCTACCTCTCCTAGATCCCGCTCAAAGCCGTCAATTTTTTTCGTTAAAACCGTTTTAAATTCGCGCGTGTAGTCTATAAATCCATCTATCGCCCAAAATCCGAGCGTCTTTAGGTCGCTGATTAGCGCGTCCGTTTGCATATCTTTTATTTTTTCGGAGGTTTTTTTAAACTCGGCCTCGCCCAGAGCCGCGATAAAAGGCGAAATTTCAACGCTTTTTAGCTCGGTTTTGTTTGAAATTTGCGTTTGCGTGCTGTAGTGCCTGATACTCTCTATCTCGTCGTCAAATAGCAAAATGCGATTTGGTTCCTGCGCGCCGACGCAAAAAACGTCGATTATCTCGCCGCGAACGCAAAACTCGCCCTCACTCTCTACGATATCGACCGCTTCGTAGCCAAAGCGCAGTAGCTTTTGGGCTAGCTCTTTGGGATCGATTTTATCGCCGAAATTTAGCGTTAGCTTTTGTAGATGTTTTTTGCCCGGAAGTTTGTTTAGGACGGTGCAAACGGGGCTGATGAGTACCTTTTTGCCCTCAAATTCGTAAAATTTAGCTAGCTCGGAGGATAGCTCGAAAAGTTCGGCGCTAAAGCTACGCAGATCATCGCCTTCGCGCGCCCTAAAATCGGGCAATCTAAATACCTTAAGCCCGGCAAATTCCGCCGCGCTAAGAGCCGCGATGGCCTCCTTGTCATCCTCGCAGACGAGTAGCTGCGCATCGCCTCCGTTTAAAAAATACTCAAAAACCTCACTTTGCACCGCGGTACCTTTTTAGGAAGGCTTCCACGAGGTAAAACGACCCGAACGCCAGATACTCCTCGTCCGCGCGCACGTCCATAAAGTCGGCAAACTCCATACCAAGCTCCTGCAAAGCCTCTTTCACCTGTGCCGTAGCTAGCTCGCGGCCGGGCGCCTCGTACTCGATGATGTAAGTTTTTTTAACGATCGGCTTGATCGCCTTTAGGACGGCTTTTATGTCCTTATCGGCAAAGGCGTTGAAGATCAAATTTAGCTTTTTGCCCGCAAATATTTTCACTAGAGCTTGCGCCGCCATCTCGTTGTGCCCGACGTCTATCGTGACGTTTTGCGAGATCTTTTCACAGCGTCCGTTTAGATCTAGCGCGCCCAAATTTGATAAATTTAAGCTAAATCCAAGCTCCTTAAACGCCGAAGAGCTGAGAGTCAAATTTGAGCGCAAAAACTCGGGCAAGCCGAATTTCTCCGCGTAAATTTTAATCTCGTTTTTATCCTCGTTGGTCAAATTTTGGGAAGCGAATTTGAGCATCGCACCTTTTTTATCGGCGATTTTTCGCGCGATACCGACGCAAAGCTCGCTCATATCATCATTCATCAAAGCAACGTCCGCCATCGCGTTAAATTTAGTCGTCGCTATCTGCTCTAGCGTATCGCCCAGCAGCGCCGTGTGGTCAAAACCGATCGGAGTAAAGAGGCTAAGGCGCTTGTCAAACACGTTCGTAGCGTCAAATTCGCCGCCTACGCCAGCCTCGCAAACGAAAAAGTCGCACCCCTCAAAAAGCGGAGCGCAAAGCAACGTCGCGTACTCGAAATACGAAAGCGCGCGCGCGACCTCGGGAGGCAAAATTTTAATCAGCCTCTCGTGAGCCGTCTCGAGCGCATCCGCGCTAGCTACGGCGCCGTTCATCCAAAATCTCTCGCGAAACTCGAAAATATGCGGGCTCGTATAGTGTCCGACACTATGGCCGCGAGCGAGCATCTGCGCTAAAAATCGCCCGGTGCTGCCCTTGCCGTTCGTACCGATTAGATGGATGATTTTTGGTATTTTAAACGCGCCTTGCACAAATTTAAACGCATTTGGCATGCGCGCGCGGTTGATTTCCTTATAAAAAAGGGGTTTGTTTTCTAAAAAATATTCTAGTTTCATTAAATTTTAGGCATCACCTGATCTCTGCCGTTTTGCTTAGCCTGGTATAGCATTTTATCCGAAGCTTCTAGTACGGCTGCTTGGCTTTGATTTTGGCTGCGTATCGCAACGCCGCAACTCACCGTAACGCTAATGCGCTCGTCTTTGTATAAAAATTTGGAGTTTTTGAGCACATCGCGCACCTTGTCCGCAAACTCTATACTCTGTGCTATATCAAACCCCGGCAACAAAACCACAAACTCCTCGCCGCCGTATCTAGCTACGAAATCGACTTCCCTAGAGTTACCCCTAAGAGTTTTTCCTACGCTTGCTATTATTACGTCGCCGGCGTCGTGCCCGTATATATCGTTTATATTTTTAAAATGATCTATGTCAAAAAAACACACGGCATAGTCGGTATTTTGTTGTAAAAAATCAATCTCTAAACGCCCAAGCTCTTCCATTAACGCTTTTTTAGTCGCTGTTTTAGTTAAAAAATCCTCTTTACTCTCGGCCTTTGCGCTTTCTAACTCTACTTCTAGCCTGCTAACTTTAGCTTGTAGTTCTTGTATAGTTTGCTGGTCGCTTAGCATCTGCTCGCCCAATTGCTTAACCTCGACGTCCAGGGTATCGGCGATATTTTTTAACTTATCCCTGATCCCCTCGAAACTATCTTCGTTTAAATTTATCGAATTTAGATCGTTTTTGATAAACTGCATCTGGCTCGAGCTCTTAGAAGAACTGCTGATCAGGCTTGCTATTTGATCGTTTATACCGTCCAAAACCTTATCTAGCGATCCGACTTTCGTAGAAATCTCGGCCCTATCAAGTTCGATACGCTTTTTGGTCAAAATTTCTATATTTTTTCTAGTAGCAAAATCCTCCAGAAGATTTGGATCGCCTTTTAAAACTTTATTTACTTTTTCTATTTCGCCGTCGATTTTATCGGTGATAGAAGGTCTTAGCATATCCGATATGAGCGGGACTAGTTTTTCGCAAGCCTGCTCTTTCGTCAAAACATCCTCAAGCTCAGCAACGATATCTTTTAAGTCGCTAAAATTTTTAACGCCGTAAACGCCCAATCTTTTCAAAAAACTATCGTCGTAATCGGTCAAAAAATCAAACCACTTATCTTTTATTCTATCTATGGCTTGCGCGTCTAGTCTTCTATTTAGAGCTTCCGAGCTGGCTTCGGCTAAATTTTTAGCATTTTTATTATGTAGCGAAGCTACGGCTTGAAAAACCTTTTTGTTCATAGCCACAAGAGCATTTATTAACTTTGGATATTCGGCTAGGCCGGGCGAATTTAGCCTAGCCGCCATAAAAGCAAAAAGCTCGTCCAAGTTTCTTACGTTTTTTTGTTTTAGCTGCGCCTTAAGCTCGTCATTCAGACGAGCCGAGTATTTTTCAAGCTTCTGGCAATCAGGCACTATAACGCCGTTTTTTTTCGCTATCTCGCAAAAAACCTCGGTATAGTTATCCGGAGTAAGCACGAGTCCGCGCTCTTTCATAGTCTGAATCGATTCTTTTATGACTTGGCTGACGCTAGTCGCCATTTTTCAGCCCTTTTACCGCAAGTACGGCGATATACTCGTCGAAAGCCTCTTGCGAAGCCTCTTTTATGGCGTTAAATTTCTCGCCTTCGCTGATGACGCCGTCTGCGAATCTAGTATCTCTTACCTTTTGAGAAACGGTAAAGTCGTGCTCGCCCGAAGTCGTCACCGATAGCGTTTTGCCGCCTTTTAACTTAGTGTCGAAATTTAGCGTTAGTATCGCTTTATACGACGTCACATAGCCGTTTTCATCATATAATAGCGCTTGATAGTTAAGCGATTTGATCGAGACGGTTATGGCGGTCGGCTCGTTTTTATCGTAGCTTATTCGTTTGCCCAGCCTTGTTACGATACCCTCTAGTACGCTATCTTTGATCCAAACGCTATTTTTAGGCTCTTCTTTGCTTATTAGCACATTTACGTATACACGGTCGCCCATTATGTCATTCGTGATCTTTGAGACGGGCTTATAGCCGCATCCAACCAAGATGAAAGTCGCCAAAAGTAGTAAAATTTTTATCTTCACGATTTAGCCTTTTATTACGAAATTTACGAGTTTGCCGTTCACGTAAATTTGTTTAATTATTTCTTTTCCTTCTAGCCATTTAGCCGCGCTTTGTCTAGCTAGAGCCAAAACCTCGTCATCGCTTGCGCTGCTCGGCGCTTCAAATTCGCCGCGCCTTTTGCCGTTAACGGTGATAGCCAAATTTAAGCTATCTTTTTCAAAAACCTCGTCTAAAATTTCTATTTTCGTAAAATTCGCCCTAGCAAATAACTGCTCGCTAAGTTCGTTTGCAACATGCGGTACGATAGGCTCAAGCAAATTTAAGATGATAAAAAAGGCTTCCGTCGTTACGTCCTGATTATCCTGCGCGTTTACCGCGTTTAAAGCTTCCATGCAGGCGGCGATTAGGGTGTTAAAGGTAAAATTTTCCTCGTAAACGTCGTTTGATTTTTTAAGCGCCTCGTAAACCTTCATACGCGCGTATTTTTCTTCTTTGCTTAAATTTGCGTGCGCTATCTGCGGGATTTGCGTACATTTTTTTACACCCGCGCTTCGTTCGTATAAGCGGTTTAAAAACCTAAACGCGCCCTCGACCGCGCTATCGTTCCACTCAAGTTCTTTTTGCGGAGGCGCGGCAAAGAGGATAAAAAGCCTCGCCGTATCGGCACCGTATTTGCTGATGATGTCGTCTGGATCGACCACGTTGCCCTTGCTTTTACTCATTTTTTTGCCGTCTTTTAGCACCATGCCTTGAGTAAGCAGTCGCTCAAACGGCTCGTCGTCTCTTAGGTAGCCCAGGTCTCGCAACGCCTTTTGAAAAAACCTCGCGTAAAGCAGGTGTAAGATCGCATGCTCGATACCTCCGATATACTGATCCACGTTCATCCAATAATTCACGCTTTTTTCGTCAAACGCGCGATCCTGCCACGTTTTTTCGTCGCTGGCGTATCTAGCGAAATACCAGCTACTCTCGAAAAACGTATCCATCGTATCGGTCTCGCGGATAGCCTCGCCGCCGCATTTTGGGCACTTTACGTGCTTCCAGCTCTCGTGTTTATCTAGCGGATTTCCCTCGCCGGTTATCTGCACGTCGTCAGGTAGCGTCACAGGTAGATTTTCGATCTTTTCAGGCACGACGCCGCAGCACTTGCAGTGCACCATCGGTATCGGAGCGCCCCAGTAGCGCTGTCTAGAGATACCCCAGTCGCGGATTTTAAAATTTACGACGCGTTTGCCGATTTTATCCGCTTCAAATTTTTCTATTATTTTTAGTTTTGCTTCTTCGCTGCCAAGACCGTTTATGAGCGGCGAATTTATAGATATTCCGTATTCCGTTAGCGCCTTGCCGCCCTCAAATTCGCCCTGCACAGGCTTAACCACCCATTTTATAGGCAGGTCAAATTTACTCGCAAACTCATAGTCGCGCTCATCGTGAGCCGGCACCGCCATAACAGCGCCGCTACCGTAGTCCGCTAGGACGAAATTCGCCACCCAAACCGGTACTTTTTCTCCGGTTAGCGGATGCAAGACGTTGATGCCTAAAAACAGACCGTCTTTTTCGCTAGCTTGGCGTTCGCGCGGGCTTTGGTTTAAAATTTTTCTGATTCTCTCGGCTTTGGCCGTCTCAAGCTTACCGCCGTCAAGCAGTCTTTTTACGATCTTATGCTCAGGTGCCAAGGCAGCATAGCTAACGCCGTAAATAGTATCCGGGCGCGTCGTAAATACCTCAAACCCCTCTATCCGCTCGCCGCCTTCTAAAATTTGCTTCGACTCCTCGTCAAGCTCAAATTTAAACTCCAAGCCAAAGCTCTTGCCGATCCAGTTTTCCTGCATCGTGAGCACTTGAGACGGCCATTTACCTTCAAGGCGCTTTAGGTCGTCTAGTAGCTCCTGCGCGTAGTCGGTGATCTTTAGATAGTAGCCAGGTAGCTCGCGCTGGATGACGGCGTTACCGCATCTCCAGCAGCATCCGTCCTCGACTTGCTCGTTTGCAAGCACGGTTTGGTCGTATTCGCACCAGTTTACGACCGCACTTTTGCGGTAGACCAGCCCCTTTTCGTACATTTTGATGAAAAATTCTTGCTCAAATTTAGTATAAAGCGGATCGGAAGTCGCAAATTCGCGCTTTTTAGAAAAGCTAAGCCCCAGCGTTTCAAGCTCGCCGCGCATATAGTCTATATTTTCGTAAGTCCAAATTTTAGGATGGATTTTGTGCTTTATCGCCGCATTTTCCGCAGGCATACCGAAGCTATCAAAGCCGATCGGATGAAGAACGTTGTATCCGCGTTTGCGGTAGTAGCGAGCCAAGGCATCGCCGATGGTGTAGTTTCTCACGTGTCCCATATGGATGCGTCCGCTAGGATACGGAAACATGCTTAGGATATATTTTTTAGGCAGGCTATAGTCGTCTTTGGGCTCAAATTCGCCGTTTTTACTCCAAATTTCTTGCCATTTTTTTTCTATTTTCGCCGGCTCGTATTTTAAATTTTCACTCATTTTTACTCCTAAAATTCTTCTTGCGTCTTGCCGGACTCAACCAAAACAAGCGCCAAAGAAAAGACGTTTGCTATCGCGGCGCCGATCGCTAGCGAATACGCCATATGCGCGTTGCCGTTTACCTGAAGCAGCACAAAAGCCGGAATAAGATGCAAATCAGCCACCAGCGAGCTAGCAAAAAGCTCGGCGGCAAAGACGTTTTTGACGCCGATTTTTAGCAGCGTCGAGATCACATTTACGCTCGCCGCTACAAATAGCGCAATCTCGTTTTTATCGTATAAAAACCCCGCCGTCGTCGTCAGGCTCATAAGCGCGAAAAATATATAAACAACCTTGCCCCAGTTCATCGCTTCTCCTTATATAGTGCCTTTTTCAAACATCGCGCGTTGCTTGTCTTTTTCTCTTTGTACGCGCGCCTTTTCCGCTTCCATCGCGCGGTATTTGTCCACGCTAAATTTAAACCACAAAAGCATAGGCGCAGCGACGAATATCGAGCTAAGCGTACCGATGACGATGCCCACTATCAGCGCCAAAGAAAATCCGTGTATCATATCTCCGCCGAATAAAAACAGCACGACGACCGTGATGAGCGTGGTGCCCGAGGTGAGTATCGTTCTAGTTAGCGTCGCAGAGACCGATTCGTTTATTATCGTATCAAGATGCGTGCTCTTGCTGGTTTTTATGTTCTCTCTAATACGGTCAAAAACGATGATCGTATCGTTTAGCGAGTAGCCTACGACCGTAAGGATCGCCGCAAGAGTGTCCAAATTTACGTCGATGTCAAAAAAGCTGATCGCGCCCATCGTGATCACGACGTCGTGTATCTCCGAGGCCACCGCCGCCATCGCAAATCTCCACTCGAATCTAAACGCGATGTAGATCAAAATGCCAACAAGCGAGATCGCAAGCGCCATAACGCCTTTTTCGCGTAGCTCGTCGCCGACTTTTGGTCCGACCACGTCCGTACGGCGGATCTCAAATTTACCCGTATCTTTTAAAAGCTCGGCAACGCTAGCTCCGACGTCGCTACCTAAATTTGAGTTTGCCCCCGAAAATCTAATCGTAACTTCTTCCGCCGAGCCAAACTCCGTAACGCTCGCGTTTTTATAAGCTTCGTCTTTTGTCAAAGCCGCGCGAATTTTATCCAGCGAGACCGCGCTATCGTATTTCACCTGGATGAGCGTACCGCCGGAAAAGTCGATGCCGTAGTTAAAGCCTTTCGTCGCCATCAAAAAAAGCGAACTGAAAAATAGCACGGCTGAGACGGCTAGCGCGATGTAGCGCTTGCTCATAAAATCATAAACATGTGCCTTTGAGAAAAATTGCATTTATACCCTTTTATAACCGAACCAAAACCGCGTGTTACCGCTTTTTTCTATTTTATTTATAATCGTATCAAACATACCGTGAGTACCCAAGATCGCCGTTATCATCGAGGCGATGATACCTATGCCCATAGTAACGGCAAAGCCCTTGACCGGACCCGTACCGTAGGCGTAAAGTACGACCGAGGTGATAAGCGTGGTCAAATTTGCGTCTATGATCGCGCTCATCGCGTTCTCGTAGCCCTTTTTCACGCTCGTTGCGATACTGGCCCCGTCGCGCAGCAGCTCTCTGATACGCTCGTTTATTATGACGTTAGCATCGACCGCCATACCGATGGTTAGCACTATACCTGCCATTCCCGGTAGCGTTAGAGCAGCGCCGAACATCGCCATCACGGCGACTAGTATTAAGATATTTGCTACAAGCGCGATATTTGCCAAAATGCCGCTAAATCCGTAATAAGCTATCATAAATAGCACGACCAAAACCGAAGCCGAGGCTAGCGCGATCATAGATTGTCTTATGCTATCTGCACCCAGGCTTGGTCCTACGCTTCGTTTTTCTAGCATTTTTACCGGAGCTAAAAGAGCGCCGCTTCTAAGCGCGATAGCCACGTCGTGAGCCTCCTCTACGCTAAATCCGCCGCTAATCTGGCCGCTTCCGCCGCCGATTCGCTCGTTTATCGAAGGAGCCGAATACACCCTGCCGTCAAGCACGATAGCTAGGCGTTTTCCCACGTTTGCGCCCGTAAAATCGCCAAAAATTCTAGCTCCCTCGGCGTTTAGAGTAAAGCTGATGATAGGCGAGTTCGTGCGCTGATCAAAGGCGACTCTCGCGTCCGTTAGCATCGCGCCATCCAGGACGGGGATATTTTTTACGACGTATTTTATCTGTTCGTTTTTGACGTCCGGATAGACGATATCGCCGTAGCTCTCAGCCTCGGCCTCACTCATAGAGTTTGCCTGCGACTGGCGCTTTTCATCGACGGCCATCAGTTGGAGGTGCGCGGCTTTTGCGATGAGATCGCGTGCTCGCTGCTCGTCGGCCGCCGTTTTGATACCAGGAAGCTCGACTAGGATATTATCCTTGCCCTGTCTTGCTACCGTAGGCTCGGCTAGACCGAACTGATCAAGACGGTTTCTGATCGTTTCGACTGCCTGGTTTATCGCGTATTCTATCGTCTCGGCCTTCTCGGCGTCGGTTAGACCGACAGAGTATTTTAGGCCCTCTTTTTGTACATTAAGACCCTTGATATCTTTTAGCATGCCGTCGATTTTAGCAGCTTCGTCCGCATCAAGCAGCTCAAAGTCCACCTTGTCTTCGCGGATCTTAAAGCTATCGATCAAAACGTCCTCTTTTTTCGCAAAATAGTTCACGCTAGCGGCTATCGACTTGATCTTTGAGTGCACGGCCTCCTCGGTCTCGACGCCAAGGAGCATATGAAGTCCGCCCTGCAAATCAAGACCTAGACTGATTTTAGATCCGCCTAGCTTGTCCGTAAACGACGGCGCAGAAAAGATAATGCCGAAAATCAAAGCCAAAGCAAAGATGATCAGCCTATACGTTATTTTGCCGTTACGCATTTGCTTTCATCTCTGTTTTTTCTATTTTTCTCGCGACGAATTCGCGTGAAACGCGCACGATTACGTCGTCGTTAAGCTTAACTCTGATAAAATCCTCTTCCGGTTTTATCACCTCGCAGATTAGTCCGCCGCTAGTTATAATCTTGTCGCCCTTTTCGAGTGCGGCTAGCATCGCGGCATGAGCTTTTTGCTGTTTTTGCTGCGGTCTGATAACCAAAAAATAAAATATCGCGAAAAGTACGACTAGAGGCAGTAATGAAGCTACGAAATTTCCTTCTTGCATGGGGTTCCTTAATAAAAAAAATTTTAAGCCCTTATTTTAGCACTAAAATTATAATAAAAGCCTTTGTCGGCGCGATTTTAATCTCAAATTTTATACTAGCCGATGTTTTAGGCGGCGAAATTTTAAATTTTATCTCGCCGTTTTTTGCGATCGCGGGCTTTTATTTTCTGCTCAAATTTGACCGCCGCTGCTTTTTTTGGACGGGATTTTTTATCGGGATCATTTGGTTTTACTGGATCAGCTTTAGCCTTATTTATTACGAGCTTAGCTACCTCATCCCGCTTGAAATTTTAGCTATCGGGATCATCTACGGCACGCTGTTTTTGATAGCTGGCATCCCAGCTAAAATTTGGCTAAAGGCTTTACTGCTTATCTTGGTTTCAAGCATCCATCCTTTCGGCTTTAACTGGTTAAATTTAGAGGCCGTTTTTGTGCCGGGTATTTTTGCGCCAAATTTACTCGCCCTTGCGTTTATTTTCGCCGCGATTTTGTGCCTATTTTACGTCAAAAACCGCCTCAAATTTATCGCTTTTGCCGCGCTTTTAGCCTGCGCGGTGCAGTATGGTACGCCAAATTTTAAAACTCTGCCTTTTGAAGTGAAGCTCGCAAACACCGAAGTCGCGCAAGAGCTAAAGTGGCAAAAGCAGCTAAAAAACGAGTTTATAAATCAAAATTTAGCCATCATTGATGAGGCGATAAACGCGGGATTTAGAGCGGTTATTTTGCCCGAGAGCGCCTTTCCCGTCTATATGACGCACGAGCGAAATCTCATCGCCGAACTACTCGAAAAGTCGCAAAAGATCGCTATCGTTGCCGGCGCGCTAGCTCGCGAAAACGGCACCAACTACAACTCGGCGTTTTTCTTTGACCGCGGCAAGATGCGGCGGATGGATAAATTTATCCTTGTGCCTTTTGGCGAGGAGATCCCGCTACCGGCATTTGCCCGAGATTTGATAAATAAAATATTTTTCGGCGGCGCGAAGGATTTTGAGACGGCAAGCACCCCTAGCGACTACGAGATAGACGGCGTAAAAATCAGAAACGCGATCTGCTACGAAGCGACGCGAGACGAGCTATTTGAGGGCAAATTTGACGTTATGATCGTAGTTACTAATAACGGCTGGTTCGTGCCTAGCACCGAGCCAAATTTACAGCGAAATTTGCTCAAATACTACGCGACAAAATACGGCAAAGTAATCTATCACAGCGTAAACGGCTCGCCGTCTGAGATAATAACTCCAAAGCAAGGCTTGCTCGATAAATTTTTCAGATAAATTTGCTAAATTTAGGCGTTTTTGCGTTTGTAGAATACAGCTAAAATAGTCGCTACCGTATAGATAATAAAAGCCGCCACACCGCACAAAACACAAAAATCAATCGTCATCTGCCAAAATAGCTCGCCTGTATATTTCAGCACCCATTCATATTCAGACGAGTATCTTGGATTGCGATAACCGATATAGGTGCCGTTAAAGTCCAAATTTATCATCAATGCCGTAGCAAAAATACCAAAAATAGAAACAAATGCTCTCGTTGTGGCACTTTGTTTTTTTACGGCATTTGCCATAGCGACTCTACCGACCCTATGACCCAAAAAGCAACCCACATAAACAACAAGCGTGACGACCTTGATAATCCCCATATAAGCGATATAAAACGCGGCCTTTTGCGTAAAATCTGTATGAGAAAAGGCTCTCTCAACGGCCGGGTAAATTTTGAGCATAGCTTCCACGAAATCCCTGGCCAAAGATGAGCGAGCTAGCACGTCAAAAGGCAATGCAAAAATGCCTAGCGCGCAGATAAAATAAAACGGGCAAAGCCCGAGCAAAAAGAGTCCGAGCGTCTTGTTTACACCGTTTTGGTTTGTTGCCGTTTGCATTTTAATTCTCTTTTAAATTTGTCGCGCGATTTTTGGAGTAAAATTTAAGACGTAAAGCGGGACGAAATTTCATACGAAGCCTTAAATTTGAGAGTAATTTTAAGCCCGCGTTAAATTTAGCGGGCTTGAGGATTTATTTAATCAAAGCCTTGAAAGTATCGACCGCGTCAAGCTTTTCCCACGGATATTTGGCGTTTCCGACTTGACCTTTGGCTGCTACTTTAGCGTATAAAAACGTATCCTTGCCAGGTTTGTCCAGGCCGAATTTATTCGTGATCCAGCGCGGCGTGAGGGCGAAGTTTTCGCTAACGAAATTTGACAGCATATCGTCGTTTACGCCAGCGATCTGCGTGCCCATCGTATCGACGCTCACAGAGGTTGGCTTTGCCATACCGATAGCGTAGCTTAGCTGGACGATGCATTTTTTAGCAAGGCCGGCCGCGACAATGTTTTTAGCTATCCAGCGCGCTGCGTAAAGACCGCTGCGATCGACTTTCGTGTAGTCTTTACTGCTTTGCGCGCCGCCGCCTATCGGGCTATATCCGCCAAAGCTATCTACGATGAGCTTGCGGCCCGTTAGTCCGCTGTCGTGAAGCGAGCTGTGATTTACATATCGGCCGGTCGGGTTGATGTAGATAAGAGTTTTGCTTTTATCATAAAGCCCATTTGGCAAGCCCGCATCGTCTATGAGAGTTTGCACTAGAGCGCGTAGCTCCTCTATCTTCATCGTCTCGACGCAAGGGGCCGAAACAACGATAGTATGGATGCTTTGAGGTTTGCAGTTTTCAAAGTTGTCTTTGGTGTCGTAGTCTACGGTGACCTGAGTTTTGATATCGACGCCCAGTTTATCGGGATTAGCCTTGGCAAATTTATAAACCTTATCGCAAAGCATTCTGGCGTAGGTTATGGCTGCTGGCATATATTCGTTCGCTTCGCAGCTAGCAAAGCCAAACATTATGCCCTGATCCCCGGCGCCTATCTCGCCGCCTTCTTGATCGACGCCTTGGTTTATATCGGCGCTTTGCTGATTTATGCAGACTTTTATCTCGACGTCGTCTGGGTGTAGGCACTGCTCTTTCGTAAATTTAGACTTGCCGTCGTAGCCGATTTTAGCCAGCGCGTTTTTAACGATACCTTCGTAATCTTTGAAGCTTAACTTGACCTTAGAGTTTATCTCGCCGCCTATTATAATGTTTTTACCAGCGACGAAAACTTCGCTAGCGACGCGGCCGTTTGGGTCTTGCATCAAGATCGTATCGACGATACTATCGGCGATAATGTCGGCGCATTTATCCGGGTGACCCGGGCTCACAACCTCTGAAGTAAATAAATACATGCTTTTCCTTTATGAAAATTAATCTCGCAATTGTAACATTTCATAATAAAATTCAAATTAATCTCGCTCAAAGCTTGTAAATTCCGCGTAAATTCGGCTATAATCCTAAACTAAAATTAAATTTTAAGGCAAGGACACTAGAATGTTTAGCAAACTGGCAAAAAGGTTCGCCGACGGAAATTTGATCGTTCAAATTTTGATCGGCATAGCTCTAGGCGCCGTTATCGGCTTTTGGACGCACTATCAGGCGGCTCCTTATAACGAGCTAATCGCAAAAGGCGTGAGCGACGCAGCTCAATTAGCCGCAGCAAAAAAAGACCTAACCGACGTGGCAAATTCCGTCGCAAACTCTATCGCCGTTTTGGGCAACCTCTTCGTAGGCGCACTTAAAGCTATCGCGCCTATCCTGGTTTTCGTACTGGTAGCGACGTCTATCATCGTAAAAGAATTCGGCCACGCAAAAGGCATGCAAAAGGTAGTTACGCTCTACCTAGTCGGCACCTTTTTAGCCGCCGTAGTTGCGGTCGTAGCAAGCTTCCTTTTCCCTATGGAGCTCGTGCTAAAAGGCGTCGAGAGCGCAAACATGAGCGCTCCGCAAGGCATCGTGGACGTCCTAAAAGACCTCATCTTTAAAATGGTTCAAAACCCTATCAGCGCGCTTTCTAGCGGCAACTACATCGGCATCATCACTTGGGCTGTGGGCGGCGGTATCGCGATGAGATTTTGCACGCAAGAAACCAAAAAAGTATTTCAAGACGTCAGCGACGGCGTGACTAAAATCGTTAGATTTATCATCCGCCTCGCGCCGTTTGGTATCTTTGGCCTCGTTACTATCAGCATCCACGAGACGGGCTTTGAGGCACTTGCGGGCTACCTAAAACTAATCCTCGTTCTAGTCGGCGCGATGGCTTTCGTTTCCTTCGTCGTTTACCCTGCGATGGTGTTTGTAGTTACTAAGAAAAACCCTTATCCGCTAGTGATGACTTGCGTTAGGGAGAGTGCGGTTACGGCGTTTTTCACTCGTTCGTCTGCGGCAAATATCCCCGTAAATATGGCGCTTTGCAAAAAGCTAGGGCTAAAAGAGGAGCTCTACTCGATCTCTATCCCGCTAGGAGCTACTATAAACATGGGCGGCGCAGCCGTAACTATCGGTATCTTGGCGCTTGCGGCGGTAAACTCGATCCCGTCTATCACGGTTGATTTTGGCGACGCATTACTGCTTTGCTTTATCTCGGCTCTGGGCGCTTGCGGGGCTTCTGGCGTCGCTGGCGGTTCGCTACTACTAGTGCCGCTTGCTTGCGCGCTATTTGGTATCGGTAACGATATCGCGATGCAAGTTGTTGGCGTAGGATTTATCATCGGCGTGATCCAAGACTCGGTAGAAACAGCCGTAAATAGTGCCTCTGACGTACTTTTCACCGCCGTAGCTTCAGAGACTATAGAGTAAATTTAAGGCTACAAAATGAACGTTTGGGACTTGACCCCGCTTTTTAAAAACGAAAAAGAGCTTGAAAAATCAGCTCTTTCGCTACAAGGCGAGTGCGAAAAATTTGAAGCAAAATACTCGGATAAATTTTTAAATTTAAGCGACGAGGAGTTTTTTGCCGCGCTTAACGAATACGAAAATTTACTAGAAAACATCGCTCGCGTGCAAATTTACGTGAGCCTAGTTTTTTCAAAAGACACCTCAAAGGGCGCGTTTTACGCCAAATTTGACGAGCTAAGCTCAAAAGCGCAAAACCATTTGCTCTTTTTCGAGCTTAAATTTAACGAATTTGACGAAGCCAGACAAAACAAAATCATCGCCAAAAGCCAAAGACTTGGCTACTATCTAGATAGTATCGCAAAAGAAAAAGCCCACCAGCTAAGCCTAAAAGAGGAGCAAATTTTACTGCGCACGGCAAACACGGGCGCGGAAGGTTTTTCGCGGCTTTTTGACGAGACGCTAAGCGCGCTTAAGTTTAAATTTAAGAGCAAAATGCTAAGCGAAGAGGAGATCCTGTCCAAGCTTCACAGCCCAGACCGAGCCGAGCGAAAAGCGGCCGCAAAGAGCCTCTCGGGCGGCTTAGCGCCGCAGCAGCATCTACTTAGCTACATCTATAATATGATAAAAACCAGCCTAAAAACTAGCTGCGAACTGCGAAAATTTGATCTGCCCGAAAGCCCGCGGCATTTTTCAAATCAAACAACCAAAGCTAGCGTTGACGCGCTCATAAAGGCCGCCGAGATGAGCTTTGATCTGCCGATTAAATTTTACGAAAAAAAGCGCAAAATTTTAGGCTTTAAAAAGCTTTACGACTACGATAGATACGCGCCGCTCGGAGAGAGCAAGAGCGTTTATAAATTTGAAGAGTGCAAAAAAATCGTGCTTGAGACTTTTTTTAAATTTAGTCCAAAATTCGGCGATATAGCCGCTCGCGCGTTTAAAGAGGGCTGGATCGACGTTTATCCTGCCGAAAATAAACGAGGCGGCGCCTTTTCTCAATCAGGCGTCGCAAATGCCCATCCTTACGTGCTTTTAAATCACACCGACGAGAGGCGGGATCTTTTTACCCTAGCGCACGAGCTAGGCCACGCCGCGCATCAAAATCTAGCCTATGAAAGCGTCGGATTTCTAAACGCCGACACGCCGCTAACTACGGCGGAGACGGCATCGGTCTTTTGCGAAATGCTAGTTTTCGATCATGTCAAAAGCACGCTAAAAGGCAGAGAAAAAACCGCTCTACTCGCGGGCAAGATCGAGGATATCTTCGCCACGCTCTACCGCCAGATAAACTTCACGACCTTTGAGCGCCGAGTTCACGCGCATGATGGCGAGATTAGCGCCGAGGAGCTAAATAAAATTTGGCTAGAAGAGAGCGCGAAAATGTTCGGGCGAAGCGTCGCGCTAAACGACTATTATAAAATTTGGTGGAGTTACATCCCGCACTTTATCCACACGCCGTTTTACTGCTACGCCTACTCGTACGCACAGCTTTTGGTGCTGGCGATTTTCGGACTTTATAAAAGCGGTAAATGCGAAAATTTCATCCAAATTTACACTGAGTTTTTAAGCGCGGGCGGCTCGCGTT
Organism: uncultured Campylobacter sp.; assembly: GCA_963515555.1. GTDB lineage: Bacteria > Campylobacterota > Campylobacteria > Campylobacterales > Campylobacteraceae > Campylobacter_A. The sequence continues at coordinate 29,424 of CAUPXB010000016.1, forward strand.
CGCCAAAAGAGCTGGTCGGGATGTTTGGCTTTGATATAGAGGACGCTGCGTTTTGGCAAATCGGCATAAACGAGGTTAGAAAACTAGTCGAGGAGTTTTGCAAAGAAGCGTAGCAGGCGCAAATTTGACGCGCTTTTGGGAGTAAATTTAAAAGCGCGGCTAAATTTGACGAGCCGAACCGAGTACAAGGCGACAAATTTGACGCTAAATTTTGCGTTTATTTGAAGCCAAATTCGGCGCGGCAACGGGCGGTAAATTTGAGAAAAGGTACAAAAGGAGGCAAAATGCTTGATGAAATTTTAGACGACGAGAGATTTGCGGCGATGATGAAGGAGCACGTTTTTGAGTGTGTAGAGTATCTGCTAAAAAACGACCGCTCCTTTTCGGCGATGGCTAACCTTGATCTGGTTAAATTTAACCCCGAGCTGCCGGAGTATATTAAGAGCACTTTTACGGCGCCCGTTATCGTCTTTACCCTTGCTGGCTACACTTTTAGCAGCGCCAAACTAACTCCGGAGGAGCTAAGCTTCGAGGCCGGCTTCGGCAAGGAAAATTTTGCCAGCGTCGTTAGCTTTCCGCTTGGAGCGATCGTTCAAATTTTAGTAGAAAACAGTCCGATTTTGGTAAATTTTTCCATTTACAAATCTCAAAAAAATCAGCTTGAAAAGTCGATGTCGGCGCTAATGTCAAACCCAAACAATAAAGATTTATTTAAAAAGTGAGCAAAATTTTATCCGCCGTTTTGCTCAAATAAGCAGCTTTATAGCGCTTACTGCGCTTTGCGTTTGCTTTTCGACAGATACAAGCTTCATCTTAAATTTAATAAATTTGCTTAAGCAAAATATTATCCTATTTGTACCGGTTTTACCAACAGCAACCCTTTTATTTCTTAATATAAAAAATTGATTTATAATTTTTAAGATAAACAACTCATTTTTAATCAAACTATAAACAAATATTTATTATCATTTCGCCTTTATAGCAAATGAATATCAAAACTAGCGTTAATAAGGACGGAAATGAATCATCTTAAATTTTCTCTTGCCGCTTTGCTTCTTTTGTCAAATTTAAATGCAAAAGAGGCCGAAGTCGAGCTAAAAGAAGTAACGGTTAGCGGCGAAGCAGGCGCTGAGAACGATCCGATGCAAAAAAAGTCGGCCAAAGCGTAAAAAGCACCAAGGAGTTAACTAAAACGCAGGTCTCCGATAATAGAGACCTCGTGCGATACGAAACGGGCGTAACGACTGTGGAGGCTGGGCGTTTCGGTCAGAGCGGCTACGCGATAAGAGGCGTGGAAGAAAACCGAGTAGCTATCACGGTAGACGGCCTGCATCAAGCCCAAACGCTAAGCTCGCAAGGCTTTAAGGAACTATTTGAAGGATACGGAAACTTTAACAACACCCGCAACGGCGTGGAATTTGAAACGCTAAAACAAGCCACCATCGCAAAAGGCGCAGACTCCGTTCGTACGGGCTCTGGCTCTCTGGGCGGCTCCGTGATGTTTGAAACAAAAGACGCAAGGGATCTTTTGCTAGATAAGGACTATTTTTACGGCTACAAGGGCGGCTACAACACAGCCGATAATCAAACCATGCACTCGCATACCTTAGCCGGTAGGTTTAAGTGGTTTGACATCATGGCCGTACAAACCAAGCGCAGACATCACGAAACGGAAAACTACGGCTACAAAGACTATGATGGCAGCGTACTAGGAAGAACCAGAGAAAAAGCCGACCCGTACTACATCAAAAAAACGAGCAGTCTCATCAAGCTAGGTTTCCAGCCTCACGAGGAGCATAGATTTACCTTTATGTCAGATACCTACAAAAACCGATCTCAAGGCAAAGACCTATCATACACGCTTACGCTTTCTAGCAACAGGGACGAGATCATAGATACCGGTCTAAGATACAACGACGATATGATGGATAGGAAAAATCGCGCTTTTGCCTATGAAAATTTTAGCGAAACTCCGTTGTGGGATACGATGAAATTTACATACTCCAACCAAAAAATCAAATCCCGTGCCAGAACCGAGGAACACTGCCAAGCAGGAGAAAACTGCGCTGAAATTTCAAATCCTATCGGACTTCAGGTTAAAAACAACAAGGTTGTCGATAAGTACGGCGGCGAAGTAACTTTACAACGAACACAGGAAATCGACCCCCAGTACGGCGGACTAACGTGGGTAAACAGACTCGTAGATAGCCAAGGAGCCGTCCATGATCAGAATAAATTTAGCATCAATCAAAACGTAAGCAACACGTGGCTGGACTGCTCGGTATTTGACTGCTCTCAGCCAAATATCGACGTGCTAAAATACGACTATGCCACCGAGCAATACATAAAATCAACCGTTCCGCTAGATAAAAGCTACACCGACGCAAGTACGGGCAAGACCTTTAAGCAAAGCTCAGAAAGCGGATATCTCATCACTCCGTACGGCAAAGGCTACATAAGCCGCGATTGGAAAGAGCGAGATCTAGACACAAACACCAAACAGTTTAACCTAGACTTTAATAAATACGCCAAAACGGGCGACGTAGAGCACGATATCGCATACGGACTAAGCTTTGCCAAAACCGAAAAGTCCATGACAAATAAGCAAGGCTACGACACTACAAATAACCAATGGTGGGCACCTAAAACTCTAGGTACGGATTTTACCGGCACGCCCTATACGTGCGAAAACGCGCCGCTAACGCTACTTTACGCGCTTTGCCCTAGAACCGAACCGCTCACGTCGTTTTTAATCCCTGTTAAAACAAAAGAAGGCGCACTATATCTCAACGACGATATGCGAGTAAACGACTGGTTGGGGATAAATTTAGGCTACCGCTACGACAAGATAAAATATAAACCAAACTACGTCCCGGGCTCTACGCCTAAAATCCCGGACGATATGGTGCTAGGTCTTTTCGTGCCGTATAATCCCAGCCCGGAGCCAAAGTGGTGGGACTACGCGGATAGAGACGAGTGGAAAATAGCCCATGATGCATGGAAGCAAGAAGCGCCTAATAACGCGCTAGCAAATATAAAATACATAGCTCAAAATAAAAAATTTACCAACAGCTCTTATGCTATCGGGGCCGACATCGATCCGCTAGATTACTTTAGAGTACAGCTAAAATACTCCAAGGGCTTTAGAGCGCCGACCACGGACGAGCTATATCTAGCATTTAAGCATCCTGATTTTACCCTCCAGCCAAATCCGGATCTAAAACCTGAGATAGCCAAAACAAAAGAGCTTGCATTTACGCTGCATGAGGATAAAAGCTTTATAACCACTAGCTTTTTTGAGACCAAATACGACAACTTTATCGACCTAATCTCGCTAGGCACTAAAAGCTACGCCACGGGCGGCGGCGGCAACACCATACCTTTTGCGCTATATGGCAACGTAAACCGCAGCAAAGCAACCGTACGCGGCTTTGAGATAAACTCTATGTTACATTTCGGTCAAATTTCAGACTCGTTAAAGGGCTTTCACGCTAGCTACAAGCTAACGATGCAAAAAGGCAGAGTACAAACCGATAACGACGGTAAAGTGCCGATGAATGCCATCCAGCCGACCACTGCGATCTATGGTCTAGGATACGCAAGCCCGGCGGATAAATTCGGCGCCGACATCTACGTCACTAGCGTCGCATCTAAAAAAGAAAAAGACACCTATAATATGTTCTGGCGTCTAGATACCGACCCGTACGGCAACCCGTATAATACAAACAGCTACTCAAAATGGCGAAGCAATGCCTACACCCTAGTAGACGTCGTAACCTATGTACGTCCGATTAAAAATTTGACGTTTAGGCTAGGCGTTTATAACCTAACTAACGAAAAATATATCACTTGGGACGCTGCGCGCTCTATCAGGCCTTTTGGTACTATGAACATGATCGATAGAACCACGGGTCTAGGTATCAACCGCTTCTACTCGGCTGGTAGAAATTTCAGGCTAAACTGGGAATTTACATTCTAAACCGCATTTTATTCAGACGGGCTCTCGCCCGTCTCCTTGCTTTTATTCTTATATACTTTCCATTCAAATTTGACCGTAAATTTGGAAGTTATAAAATCGCCAAACCAAGATCATCTCCAGGTTCGGCAAGGATATTTTGCGCTAAATTTGCGCGAGAGTATTTAAATTTAGGCGCCGCAAAAGGCTAAATTTAATCAAATTTGGCGCCCGAGCTAAAGCAAATTAAAAATTAAAACTAGTCTTAATCTTTAAAAATTTATGCAACGCTTCCTCGTTTTCTTTTAACGCGGCGGCATAAACCGAGCGAGTGAGCTTAAATTTAGCGATATTTATCTCAAACAACCTGCCGTTTTTTAGCTCGTTTTCGATCAGAAATCTCGGCAAAAACGCCACGTACGTATCGGCATGGTTTGACGCCAACGCGCGGCAGACCATTATCGAACCGTCTAGCGAATACGCCACGTCAAGCGCATGCGCGTCCACGCCGTGCTTATGCAAAATATCATCAAGGTAAGTTCGCGTCCTATCTTTGATAAATTTAAACTTGATAAGCTCCTCAGGCTTCACGCTTTCGGCGATTTTTTTATTAGAAACCAAAATCAGCTCGTAGTCAAATAGCTTTTTAACGAGCAAGCTGCTATCAAGCGACTGCTCAAGGATGATGGCGATGTCGCTACGGCGGTCTTTTAGGTAGTTTATGAGCTCGTTTTGCTCTTTTATCCTGATGTCTAACTCGCTGCCTACGCTTTGCGAGATTTTATCCAGCAGTATCGAGATTACCGCCTCGGCGATGAGCTGCGTGGTGGCGATTACTAGCGGTACTTTATCTGTTTTTATGCGCGACAGCTCGTCTTTAAAGCGAAACATCGCGCTTTCAAACTGAGTACAGAGCTTGTAAAATTTCTCGCCCTCGTGAGTTAGGACGATGCCGTTTTTCTTACGCATTATTAGCGTGGTTTGCAGCATCTCCTCGAGCTTTTTCATCTGGAGAGTAACTGCGGGCTGCGAGATACCTAGAGCCCTTGAGGCCTTTGAGAAACTTCTTTCTTTCACTATCTCCATAAAGGTATAAAATTTACTAAAATCATTGATCATATCGGACTCCTTATTATTATATCAGCTTATAAAATCATATTTTTAATATTGTATTGATTTATATCTGAAAACGCTCTTAATCAGACCCGAATTTAAATCAGCGGCCATTTTTAAGCTTATTTTGTTAGAATTTAATCATTTTAATAAATAAAGCAGGAAATTTAATGCCCGATTTACTAGACGAACTGAACGAAAGCCAGCGCGAGGCGGCCTCGCACACCGACGGAGCGATGCTGATTTTGGCAGGAGCCGGCAGCGGTAAAACCAAAACCATCACCACTCGCCTAGCCTATCTTATAAGCGAGCTAGGCATCCCGCCGTCAAATACCCTAACGCTAACCTTCACCAACAAAGCCGCAAGCGAAATGCGAACCCGCGCGCTAAAAATGCTAGGCGACGCAGGTAAAAATTTCACTCCGCTGCTTTGCACTTTTCACAAATTCGGGCTTTTGTTTTTGAAATTTTATATCGACCGACTAAAGCGCAAAAACAACTTCGTCATCATCGACACCGACGATAAAAAGCGTATCTTAAAAGGCTTTGAGGGCGACATCCCGACCTCGGTGCTAGCTAGCGAGATCTCAAATTTTAAAAACTCGCTTTTAAGCGTAGAGGAGGTGCTAAATCACGGCGGCATGTTTGCAAACGGGCAAAATTTCAAAGACGGCTACCACGCAAAACTGGCAAACATCTATAAGCTTTACGAGGAGTATCTAGCCGCAAATAACCTCGTGGATTTTGATGACCTACTCTGCCTTAGCTATAAAATTTTAGATGAGGACGAGGCTCTAGCGCGCGAAATCTCGCGCAGGTATGCCTACGTGATGGTGGACGAGTATCAAGACACCAACGACCTTCAGTACAAACTCCTTCGCAAGCTCTGCCTAACGCACGAAAATATCGCGGTCGTGGGCGACGACGATCAGAGTATCTACGGCTGGCGCGGCGCGAAAATCGAAAATATATTAAATTTTAAAGATCAGTTTAAAGACGCCAAAGTCATAAGACTAGAGCAAAACTACCGCTCAACGAGTCAAATTTTACGCGCGGCAAACGAGCTCATCGACCACAACAGAAACCGCCTAGGCAAAGAACTAAAAAGCACCAAAGAAGGCGGCGAAGACGTCGCGCTGATGGAATCAGACGACGAAACGATGGAGAGCCTAAAGGTAGCCAAACGCATCAAAAAGCTGCTTGATAGCGGCGCGCAGGCTAGCGATATCGCGATATTGTACCGCATAAACGCCCTCTCCCGCTCGCTCGAAGAAGGCCTAACCAAAGAAAAAATCCCGTACAAAATGGTCGGCGGAGTTAAATTCTACGAGCGCGCCGAGGTCAAAGACGTCATCAGCTACCTAAGGCTAGTCGCGAACGAAAACGACGACTTCTCACTAAAGCGCGTCATCAACCGCCCAAAACGCGGTCTTGGCAAAGTAAGCCTCGCAAAGATCGAAAAAATCGCTTTCGAGCATAAATTTTCGCTATTTGAAGCGATATCCAGCCTAGACGAAAACGACAAAGATCTAAGCAAAAAGATCGTCTCAAGCCTTGGCGAATTTGCGGCAAATTTAAGAGAGCTAAAAGAGTGCGACTCGCCCTATGAGCTAGTAGATAAACTTGAAGCGAAATTCGGCATAAAAAAATACTACGAGAGCTTGCCCGACGGCTCCGAGCGCGTGGCAAACATCGACGAGTTTTACGCTACGATCAAAGATCAAATCAAGCAAAATCCAAGCTTTTCTATAGAGGAGTTTTTAAACGAGATCGCGCTACAAAGCGAGCAAGACAACATCGGCGGCGAGGCGATCTCGATCATGAGTATCCACGCTAGCAAAGGGCTTGAGTTTGAGCATCTTTTCGTGATCGGGCTTGAGGAGGGATTTTTCCCGCTTCTTGGCGACGGTAGCGACATCGAGGAGGAGCGACGCCTAGCCTACGTCGCCATCACCCGCGCCAAAAAAACCCTAACGCTAAGCTTTGTAAATTCTCGTTTTTATAAAGGGCAGCGAACTAGGCTGGAAAAGAGCAGGTTTTTAAGCGAAGCAGGCGTTTGCAGCGGTAGCCTCATCATCCAAACACAAACGCAAGCCGCGGGCGAATACAAAAAAGGCGATCTCGTCAAGCATAAAATTTTCGGTATCGGGCGCGTGACGGCTGTAACGAAGATCAAAAAAGAGCTAAAGCTAACGATAAATTTCGGCGGAATCAGCCGCGAGATAATGTCTAGCTTCGTCGAAAAAGCGGTGTGAGAGTGGGCAAATTTGATCAAATTTATGCAGCCGAATTTGACGCTCGCGGATCAAATTTAAAAAATGCTGTAAATTTAACGCAGGCTTCAAAGGGCAAATTTAAATGAACGCGCTTTTTGTCGCAAACAAGCCCGCAGGCATCAGCTCAAATCATTTCCTTAGCCGGCTAAAGCGTAAATACGGCGTCAACAAGGCGGGCTTTTCGGGCACGCTAGATCCCTTTGCCAGCGGCTGCCTTATCGTTGCTCTGGGCAATCACACGCGGCTTTTTAACTACATAGATAAAACGCCAAAAATCTACGAAGCGACGATGTGGCTAGGACCTACAAGCGCTAGCCTAGATAACGAAAATATCAAGGACATCGCGCTTTGTCCGCCTTTAAATTTAGCGGACGTAAAAACGGCGCTAAGCGAACTAAAAGGCGAGATCGCCTACGTACCGCCCAAATTTAGCGCCAAGCACGTGGGCGGCAAACGCGCCTATGAGCTAGCAAGAGCGGGCGAAGAGTTTGAGCTAAAAAGCCAAACGATGAGCGTTTTTGACGTAAATTTGAGGGCATATATGCATCCGTTTTTGAGCTTTCGCATTAGCGTTAGCGAGGGCTCGTACGTGCGCTCGTACGCTCAAATTTTAGCCGCAAAGCTTGGCGCGAGAGCCACTCTAAGCGCGCTAAAACGCGTGAGCGAAGGTAAATTTATTTACGAAAACGAGCGGTTTTTAAATCCGCTTGATTATATCTCGCTACCGCAAAACGAATATCTAGGCGATCCCGCGGACGTAATGCTTGGCAAAAAACTGAGCGTAGAAAAGCTAAAATTTGGCGCCGAAGGGCTATATTTAATAAACTTTGATGAATTTTTTAGTATCATTGAAATCAAAGACGAAACCGTAACATATAAACTAAATAAGGTTGAAAAATGCTAATACTCGCAAGAAAAGAAGACGAAAGCATAATGCTGGGAAACGATATCAAAATCACGGTCGTGGGCATCTCAAAAGGCGGCGTAAAAATCGGCATCGACGCGCCTAAAAATATGATGATCCTGCGCTCGGAGCTAGTAGAAGACGTAGCGGCAGAAAACAAACAGGCCCTAAACGGCGCGGGCGAAGCGAGCCTAAAAGAGCTGAGCGATAAAATCGTAAAATAATGAAAAGCTACGCAAAAATCAACTCCTTTTTAAAGATCGTCGGTACTCGCAGCAACTACCACGAGATCGTCTCTCGCTTTGTTTTAAGGCGCGAGATTTACGATGAAATTTTCTTTGAAAAAGCGGATGTTTTCGCGCTTGAGTGCGATAACGAAAATATCGAAAATAATATCGTTTTAAAGGCCAAATTTGAGCTAGAAAAAGCAGGTTTTAAAAACGAGCTGGACGAGTTTTTCGCCTCGCACAAAATCGTGATAAAAAAGCAAATCCCCTTAGGCGCGGGTCTAGGCGGAGGCAGCTCAAACGCCGCTACGTTTTTAAAGATGGCGAACGAGGAGTTAAATTTAAAACTAACGCGCGAAAATTTGATGAAAATAGGCGCAAATATCGGAGCGGACGTGGCGTTTTTCGCTAGCGATTTCGAGGCGGCAAACGTTAGCGGTATCGGTGAGATAATAAGCGATTTTGACGACGAAGTGCCCGCTATAGAAGTTTTAACGCCGAACGTCTTTTGCTCGACGCCCGCGGTTTACGGCGAATTTAGAGCAAATTTTATGGATAGCATCGACGTAAATTTGGCGGAAAATATGCGTGAGATGACGACGGCGCAGCTGCTAGAGCGATACGAAAATCGCAAACTAAACGATCTTTTTGCGCCGTGTTTTAAAATTTACCCGCAGATGGATAAATTTAAAGATTTTTTCTTAAGCGGCAGCGGCGCGAGCGTGTTTTTCTTAAAATAAAAAGGTAAAAAATGGGTAAGGATTTAGCCAAAAATAAAAAGGCGCTGTTTGACTTTAGCATTATCGAGACCTTCGAGGCTGGTATCGTGTTAAAGGGCAGCGAGGTAAAGGCTCTAAGGGCGGGCCGAGCAAATCTAAAAGATAGCTTTGCGCGCGTGATAAAGGGCGAGCTGTTTTTGCTAAACGCGCACATCAGCCATCTAAACACGACGCACTCGGCATTTCGCCCGAACGAGCGAGCTCCGAGAAAGCTACTGATGCACCGCAAGCAAATAGATAAAATTTTCGGTCAAGTCACGCAAGAGGGACTCACGCTAGTCGTTTTGGCGCTCTATCTAAACGATAAAAACATCGTAAAGGCGCGGGTTGCGCTAGCAAAAGGTAAAAACCTACACGATAAGCGCGAGACGATAAAACGCAAAGAAGCCGACAAAGAGGCGCGCGCGGCGATGAAAAAATACGTTTAAGGAAAACCAGTGCCCTACGTAAATATAAAAATCACAAAAGAAAAAGAAGCCGTAAGCGCCGAGCAAAAGCGTGCGATAATAGCAGGCGTAACGAAGCTACTGGGTGATACGCTAAAGCGCGACGCTAGCAGAACCGTCGTCGTGATAGAGGAAGTTAGCACCGACGACTACGGATTTGGCGGCGAGAGCATAACCCAACTAAGATCAAAACAAGGAAAATAATATGAAAAAAACCATAAAGGCGATTTTTGCGGCTTTGGCCTGCGCGATATTTCTAGCAGGCTGCGGCGAGGACGAGACGGCAAAGGCTCCGGTAAAGATAGAGGGCTATAAAGCGGGCGAGGAGATCGCGCTAAAGAGCGTATTTGGCAAAGACCTAACGCTAAAGCGCGTCGAGGGCGGCTTTGTTATCAAGGGCGAGGAAGATAAAATTTTGATGTTTGATATATTCGGCACGTTTTGTCCGCCGTGCCAAAAAGAAGCGCCAGATCTCACCAAATTTCAGATCGACAATCTAAACGACTTTACGATCGTGGGGCTAACGCACTTTGAAAACGTCACGAACGAGTACGTCGTGGAAAATTTCGCGCAAAAATACAACGCCTTTTACTTTATCTCAAACGATATAAAGACAAATGACAAGCTTTCGGCGCAAATTTTAGAGGATATAAAATACGAGCGGCTTGAGAGCGTACCGATAAAAATGGTACTAAAAGGCGGAGTATATCAGGAGCTAACCGATGTAGATAGCGGAAAATTCGGCGTGAAATACTACCTAGGCGGTATCCATCTAGACGGGATGACGAAGGATTTTGAAAGAATAAAAAATGCCCGCTAAAACCGCCACCGAGCGGGAGCACGGCATCGCCGTAAAAGAAAAACCTGAATTTCCGCGCAAATTTAAGGTTGTTTTACTAAACGACGACGTTACGAGTATGGATTTTGTCGTGAGCGTATTGGTTGAGATTTTTCACCACACAGCCCAAAGCGCGGTAGCCGTGATGCTAAAAATCCATAACGAAGGCAGCGGGGTGGCCGGCGTCTATACAAAAGAGATCGCCCAAACCAAACAAAACCAAACGCTAAAAGCCGCAGCCGCCGCGGGCTATCCGCTAAAGGCTGTCGTCGAGGAAGAATAGCCCACATAACGGGCGCGCAAAAAGCGCAAAGAGGAGGAAATGATGTTTGACTCGGATTTAAGCTATCTTTTGGAAAAGGCCGGGCAGTTTGCCTACTCGAATTTTCACGAGTATCTAACCAGCGAGCACGTGCTTTTCGTGCTGGTAAATTTAAACGAAGAGACTAGAGATATCCTAGCAGAGGCCGGACTAACCGACGTCGAGGGACTAAAAAGCGACCTAAAAAACTATCTACTGCAAACCAACGAGCAGGTGCCGCACCACAAACAGCCGCGCATGACGGTGCTTTTGGAGCAAATTTTTAAAGAGCTAAACGCTGAACTAAAAGATAAAAACGTCGGTATCAGGGATTTGCTCTTTAAAATCGCGGCTAAAGGCGACACGTACGGAGCTAAAATTTTAGAATTTTACGACGTCGATCCGCAAAAGATCAAACACCCCGCAAAAGACGACAAGCAGACTCGCGCTAAAAACTTCCAAAACCTCGCCAAATACTCGTCAAATTTAACCAAACTAGCCGCCGATGGCAAGATAGACCCGATCATCGGGCGAGAAAACGAGCTAGCGAGGCTAATGCAAACGCTAAGCCGCCGCAAGAAAAATAATCCGATCCTAGTAGGCGAAGCGGGCGTTGGCAAAACCGCCGTAGTCGAGGGGCTCGCACTAAAAATCGCAAGCGGCGAAGTGCCGCAACGGCTAAAACAGGCGCAAATTTTCGCACTAGACATCGGCGCGATGATAGCTGGCACGAAGTATCGCGGCGACTTTGAAAAACGTCTAAAAGACGTGATGGACGAGGTGGCCGAGCAGGAGGACGCGATAGTTTTTATCGACGAGATTCACACTATCGTTGGCGCGGGAGCCACGAACGGCGGCGGGCTCGATATGTCAAATTTACTAAAACCAGCTCTTGCAAACGGCTCGCTGCGCTGCATCGGAGCGACGACGTACGCGGAGTATCGCAGCTTTTTTGAAAAAGAAAAAGCCCTCTCGCGCCGCTTTGCTAAAATCGACGTCGTAGAGCCGAGCGCGGACGAGAGCGTCGAGATCCTAAAAGGACTTCGCGCCAAATACGAGAGCTTTCACGGCGTCAAATTTAGCGACGAAATTTTAGCAAAAAGCGTGGAGCTAGCCAAAAAGTACCTAAACGATAGATTTTTACCCGATAGCGCCATCGATCTAATCGACGAGGTCGGCGCGGCTCTAGCCCTACAAAACAGAAGCAAAACCGTAAAAATGTCCGATCTAAGCGCGGTTTTAAGCAAGATGGCAAATATCCCCGATACCAATCTAAAATCAGATGCCGCGGCAAATTTGAAAAACCTAGCCCAAAGACTAAAGTCTGAAATCTTCGGTCAAGACGAAGCCATAGATACGCTAGTAGCGGCGATCAAGCGCTCGTATGCAGGGCTAAAGCAGCCAAACGCGCCTGTGGGGGTGTTTTTATTTACAGGCTCAAGCGGCGTGGGTAAAAGCGAGCTAAGCGCGGCTCTAGCGCGAAATTTGGGCGTGCATTTCGAGCGGTTTGATATGAGCGAATACATGGAAAAGCACAGCGTCTCGCGTCTCATCGGCGCGCCTCCTGGATATGTCGGGTTTGAAGAGGGTGGCATACTAACAAACGCCGTTAAAAAGCACCCCTATAGCGTGATTTTATTTGACGAGATCGAAAAAGCTAGCGACGAGATGATAAACGTCTTTTTGCAAATTTTCGACAGCGCGAGCCTCACGGATAACACTGGCGCAAAGAGCGATTTTCGCAACGCCGTCATCATAATGAGCTCAAATTTGGGCTCAAAAGAGGCGCCGACGCTAGGCTTTAGCAAAGACGAAAGCGGTAAAGCGGACTCGGCGGTGAAGGGATTTTTCAGTCCAGAGTTTCGCAACCGCATAGATAAAATCGTGCATTTTAACGATCTTGGCGAGGACGCGCTAAGCCTCATCGCGCAAAAGATCATAAACGAAATAAACTCAAGCCTCGCCGAGAAAAAAGTCGTCATAAAAGCCTCCGCCGAAGCCAAAAAATATCTCTGGCAAAAGGGTTATAGCAAGGAATTCGGCGCGCGAAATCTAAAACGCCTAGTGCAAGACGAGATCTCGACCAAGCTTAGCGACGAGATACTTTTCGGCGCGCTAAAAAACGGCGGCGTTGCAAACATCACGCTAAAAAACGGCGAGCTGGCGTTTAAATTTGAAGCCATAAAATAAGCGGTCGCAGGGTCAAATTTGGAAAAAATTTATAACTTTCCCGACCCTGCAAATGCCCCTGCAAACTCCCCTTTGGCCGTCGGTGGCGATCTAAGCGCCGAGGCGCTTTTGCAAGCTTATGACAAAGGCATTTTCCCATGGTTTTTACCCGGCGAGCCCATATACTGGTGGTCGCCCGATCCCCGTGCGGTGCTAGTTCCAAGCGAGGTGCGCGTGCAAAAAAGCATAAAATCCGCTCTTAAAAAATTTGAAGTACGGCTTGACTACGACTTTGAAAATTTTCTAAAAATTTGCAAAAGCGAGCGCGAAAAACGCGAACCCACGTGGCTAAGCGAAGATATCGTGCGCGCATACGTAAATTTACACCGCCTAGGTGTCTCGCACAGCGTGGAGGTATACGAGGACGGCGAGCTAGCGGGCGGGCTTTACGGGCAAATTTTCGGCAAGGTCTTTTGCGGCGAAAGTATGATCAGCCTAAAAACGGGCGCGTCAAAAGTCGCTCTCATCGCGCTTTGCCGCGCTTTAGAACCGTTTGATTTTCTCATCGACTGCCAGGTTATAAACGATCACCTAAAATTTATGGGCGCAAAAGCGATGAAGCGAAGCGAGTTTTTAGCCAAATTTAACGAGCTAAAAAACCAGCCCAGCGGGTTTGGCGAATTTAAAAATTTACTATAAATTTGGAACGTCTTTTGCTTATTATCTCGTAAAATTTAGAGAAAAAAGCAGGAAAATGTTCGCAGGCATCCAAACCTCAAAATCAAAACCGCTCGTAGAAAGCGCGCTGGCAAGCAGAAATTTACGCCAGCAAATGATTTCTAGCAACATAGCAAACATCGACACGCCTTTTTACAAAGCCCGCGACATCGCGTTTGAAGCGGCTTTATCGCAAACGGCGCAAGAAATCTACGGCAAAGACGAAAATAAAATTTTAAAACTCGCGCAAACAGACGGCGCACACTTTCCTCGCGTGGATTTCCCTGTATCAAACGGTGCGACGATATTTCTGCGCGATGGACACATGGCGCGAAACGACGCAAACACAGTCGATCTAGACGTCGAAACGACGGAGCTTAGTAAAAACGCGATAATGGTAACCGCGCTTGACCGCGCCATGAGACAAAGCGGCCAGATATTTAAAAACGTGATCGACGCTAGTAGCAAAATTTAAGGATAAATTATGAGTAATTATTTAAGCGACTTTGATGTCAGCGGATACGGACTAAGCGCCCAGCGCTTTAGAATGAACGTCATTAGCTCCAATATCGCCAACGCAAACACCGTACGAACGGCGGAAGGCGGTCCGTATAGACGCCGCGAGGTGATATTTAAGGCGGTTGATTTTGACAGCGTGCTAAACGACGAAGTGGCGAAAAAACATAACTTGCTCGAATACGAAAATCCGCTAGACGATAAATTCTATACAAAAGATGCAAAACCTGCTATAATGAGCGTCGTAGTTGACAAGATAGTGCGCGACGACAAGGATTTTAAGCTAAAATACGATCCGTCTCACCCCGACGCCGACGCGAGGGGATACGTAGCGTACCCAAATATCAATCCCGTCATCGAAATGGCGGACTTGATCGAAGCCACGCGCGCCTATCAGGCAAACGTTTCGGCGTTTCAGTCGGCTAAAACGATCGCTCAAAGCGCGTTAGAATTATTACAAGGTTAAATTTTATGACAAATATAGATAAAATCGGCTCAGTCGCTTCACCGTTTGAAAAAAAAGAAGCAAAGACTCTGCAAAACCAAAAAGGCGAGTTAAATTTCGGCGACATGCTCGATAACTCGCTAAAAGAGCTAAACGAGATACAAATCAACGCAGACAAAGCCATCGCCGACCTAGCAACAGGCGAGGTAAAAGACCTGCACCAAGCCGCTATCGCTATCGGCAAGGCCGACACATCGATGAAACTCATGCTAGAGATCCGAAATAAGGCCCTAAGCGCATACAAAGAAATCTCAAGAACGCAAATTTAAGCCTTGAATCAGCGAAAATCAAAAACAATCGCTTTATTTGCGTTTATTTTATTTTTTATCTGCATATTTTTGGCAGTTATCTTTTACCGAGCAAATATCGAAAGACGCCTGCCAAAACTGGAAACCAGCGACATAAACACAGCCCTACGCGGCAACATCATAACAAAGGACGGCTTTAGCATCACGGGTAGCCAAAAGCTCTACAAAGTGATGATAGATACTAGAAATATAGATCCAGATAAAAAAGATCTATTTATCAAGCTTTACTGCATATATAGCGGCGACGATATCAAGCGCGTAACTAAAATCATCAACAGCCAAAAAGGCGCCGTTACGCTATCATATAAGATTGACGCTAAGGGCGCGGCGTATCTGCAGGAGCTGTCAAAAAAATTATATAGAAAAAAAATCTTTATCCCGTACGAAGATCCGAATACCGGAGCTGCGATACTGCGTAATATGAGCATAATAGAAAGCGGCGAAAGCAGGCAATATGTCGCAGCAGACGCGCTCACACCGATGATAGGCTACGTAAAAAAGGTCGAAAAAGACGGCATCACCAAAACAGAGGGCGTAAAAGGCGTAGAAAAAGCCTACGAATACTACATCTCCTCGATCCAAGACGCAAAACTGCTAGGCCCAAAAGATATCGGAAACAACATTATCTTAACCAGCGATTCAAATTTAGCCAACCGCGTGGACGGATACGATATCATCCTAAACGCCTCGCTTAAACTACAAACCAGACTAGAGCAAATCATTGATGAAAAGAAAGAATTTCTAAATGCAAAAGAGATAATCGTAGGCATCATGGACTCAAAAACGGGTGGCCTACTAGCGCTTGCCAGTACCTCTCGTTACAGCCCGTCTAACATCAGAAAACAAGACTACAAGTCGCTCAACTCCTCTGCAACCGAGTATGCATACGAGGTCGGTTCGGTATTTAAACCGTTTATTTTCGCCCTTCTTTTAGCAAACGATAAAATCAATCCGCTCGAGCGCATAAACACCTACAATGGCGTCTACCAACTAGGAAAACGCACGATAAAAGACACGCATCCAGAGCCATTCCTTACAGCCGAAGACATCATCGTATATAGCTCAAATATCGGCATGATACAGATCGCCCAGCGCCTAGACGGTTCCCAAATTTATTCAGGGCTTCTAAATTTCGGCTTCACGCAAAAAACAGGCATCGATATGCCGTACGAACAGATCGGAAATATGCCGCCGGTAGCCAAGCTAAATTCGCAAATTTACAAGGCCACGATCAGCTACGGATACGGCTTGCAAGCGACTTTTATCCAGCTTCTAAAGGCGTATAACGTATTTAATAATAAAGGCGTAATGGTGACGCCAAAAGTCGTGGACTCGCTCTATAAAGACGGCAAATTTTTCGTCGTAAACGACCCAAAGCCAGTCGAAGCCATAAGCCAAGAAGCAGCCGAAAGAATGAAGCGCATCCTAATAAAAACCGTCGAGATCGGCACCGGCAAAAGAGCAAAGGTGGAAGGTCTAGAAATCGGCGGAAAAACAGGTACCGCACACATAGCCACGACCGGGGGCTACGCAAATACCTACAATGGCTCGTTTTTCGGATTTGTCAACGACTCGCAGGGCAATAGCTATACGATCGGGGTTTTAGCTAGGGAACCGAAGAAGCCCTATTATTATTTCGGAGCCCAAAGCGCGCTACCGACCTTTAGAGCAGCCGTAGAGCTAATGGTAGAAGAGGGATTTTTAAAGCCCGATGAAAATTTGACCGCGCCGGAGCAAGCTACGCCGCCAGCCGAAAATAAAGAGAAAAAAATCATAAACCCAAATTCTAAAAGCAAGCAAAAAAAGAATTAACTCTCAATCACTCATATACAATATTAAATTAGACTTAACGAAACATAATTTAAACATAAGAAATATTAAGTTGCTATGAAAAACATAAGAACTAAGTGTGTAATCCATTCAAGAATTTCTAAGCTAAATTTTAGAGAAATTTTATAACATTTTTTATCTGATATAGAAGTCATAAAATAGCATAATTTACCAAAGTCTCAGAAAAAGAGTCAATAAAATAAGCAAATTGAGAAACTTCTACAGTATCGGTATTAGTTCACCAACAGAGCAGCTCATAACTATTTGGTATAAACTTTGCCGTCCATTTTAAACATACCGTTCCGATTGGAGTAACGAGCGAAGCGAAGTAGTAAAACCGGCTTTCCCAATCTCAAAGCAAAGCTTCTAGGCGGGCTTGGAAATCTCACCGCAAGATTTACTTATTTTTTACTTCTATATATCTTCGGCAAAATACTTGAGAATTTATCTAAATTTATTCTCAGAAAATCGCGAACGGTAGATATACTTGTCTTCATCTACAAAATCATAGTTCTTGTGCTTGCACACTCTTTGAGAAAAATTCCTTTAAAAGTTTTTAACTTATCTTGAGTCTAAAAAGCATAAGACCTAGCTTAACACACCCAAGTTGGATACTCAGCCAACTACACTAAAAACTCTCTATGGAATAAAGGCAAAAATGCTAAACAAAAATAAGATAACGGTTTGAGCTATTAATTATAGTTTCTTAATAAAATCCCAGACAATGCAATCCACCCAAACCCAAACATATTTTCATAAGACATAAAAACAAAAATAGATTAATATGATACGCGCTATAAAACATTCAAAAAAACACCAAACAACCAATAAGACATGGCCAAAAGTATAGAGCTAAAACACAATTTTCTAAAGCCAAAAACAAATTATAAAGCCAAGATAGAGATACAAAAAATCAGTTAAAACTAAAAACAAATTTATAAAAATATACAACAGATTACAAGATAAACAAACCAAAGAATACAGAATATAAAACAAGAGAGTAAATAGTATAAAAGCATAAAAAACAAAGCCCGCGACGACCTACTTTCCCGACATCCCAGTAAGGGAGAGTATCATCAGCCAGGACGAGCTTAGCTTCTTGGTTCGAGATGGAGCAAGGCGTTTCCTCGTCTGTATAGTCACGGGCAGTGTTAAAGAAATAAACTATATTAATTTACTTCTTTAACACTGCTATTTAATTGTTAAAAGTCAAATCTCATTTTAACTAAAACAAGATCTTGATAAGGTATAGATTAGATATTTTATTTCTAATTTTGGAAATAAAATTACCCTTAACAAGGAAGTGATGCTTATTAAAAGATAAGCAGACGAGCTATTAGTACTGGTCAGCTAAAGGACTTTCATCCATTACACACCCAGCCTATCAAACTTATAGTCTATAAGAGCTCTTAAAAGAAGATTCATCTTGGAGTTGGCTTCCTGCTTAGATGCTTTCAGCGGTTATCACATCCCGACATAGCTACCCAGCGCTACCCTTGGCAGGATAACTGGTACACCAGTGGTCGGTTCAACCCGGTCCTCTCGTACTAGGGTCAACTCTCCTCAATCTTCTTACGCCCACGGCAGATAGGGACCGAACTGTCTCACGACGTTCTGAACCCAGCTCGCGTACCGCTTTAATGGGCGAACAGCCCAACCCTTGGGACCGACTACAGCCCCAGGATGCGATGAGCCGACATCGAGGTGCCAAACCTCCCCGTCGATGTGAGCTCTTGGGGGAGATCAGCCTGTTATCCCCGGGGTACCTTTTATCCTTTGAGCGATGGCCCTTCCACACAGAACCACCGGATCACTAAGACCGACTTTCGTCCCTGCTTGACGTGTATGTCTCGCAGTTAAGCTGGCTTTTGCCTTTATACTCTGCGAACGATTTCCAACCGTTCTGAGCCAACCTTTGTAAGCCTCCGTTACATTTTGGGAGGCGACCGCCCCAGTCAAACTACCCACCAGACATTGTCCTACTTGAGGATAACTCAAGCTAGTTAGCTATCAGAATAAAAAAGAGTGGTATCTCAACAACGGCTCACCATAAACTGGCGTCTATGGATCAAAGCCTCCCACCTATCCTGCACATTTTTATCCCAATAGCAGTGTCAAGCTGTAGTAAAGGTCCACGGGGTCTTTCCGTCTTGCCGCGGGTAGGAGGAATTTTCACCTCCACTACAATTTCACTGGATCCCTCTTCGAGACAGCTCCCATCTCGTTACGCCATTCATGCAGGTCGATATTTAATCGACAAGGAATTTCGCTACCTTAGGACCGTTATAGTTACGGCCGCCGTTTACTCGGGCTTCGATCAAACGCTTCGCAGAGCTAACGTCATCAATTAACCTTCGAGCACCGGGCAGGCGTCACACCCTATACATCCTCTTACGAGTTAGCAGAGTGCTGTGTTTATGGTAAACAGTCGGGAGGGACTCTTTGTTGTAACCTTCTTCGCTTACGAAGTAAATTCTTAACGAAGCTAGGCACACCTTATACCGAAGATACGGTGCTATTTTGCAGAGTTCCTTAAAGAGAGTTCTTCCACGCGCCTTAGAATACTCATCCCACCCACCTGTGTCGGTTTACGGTACGGGCAACTATAACTAAACTTAGAAACTTTTCTTGGCTCGACAGTATCAGCAATTCGCTATCCATTCCGAAGAACTTCAAACGCCTGTGGGGTCTCAGCTTAAAAAGATCCGGATTTGCCTGGATCTTAACCTACACCTTTCGACTAGCACTACCATCCGCTAGCTTGCTTAACTCTAAGCGTCCTTCCATCGCACATTATAGTTGGCATTGGAATATTAACCAATTTTCCATCGCATACCCCTTTCGGACTTTGCTTAGGACCCGGCTAACCCTACGATGACGAGCATCGCGTAGGAAACCTTGGGTTTACGGCGTTGGGGATTCTCACCCCAATTATCACTACTCATGCCTGCATGCTCACTTGCATTCGCTCCAGCGCTCCTTACCGGTACACCTTCGACGCTGAATGCAACGCTCTCCTACCACTTAGTAAAACTAAGTCTAAAGCTTCGGTACTCATTTTAGCCCCGTTATATTTTCCGCGCAGAATCACTAGACCAGTGAGCTATTACGCTTTCTTTAAAGGATGGCTGCTTCTAAGCCAACCTCCTGGTTGTTTAAGTAACTCCACATCGTTTTCCACTTAAATGAGATTTAGGGACCTTAGCTGTTAGTCTGGGTTGTTCCCCTCTCGACGACGGATTTTATCACTCGCCGCCTGACTGCCATGATTACACACTAGGTATTCGGAGTTTGATAGGGTTTGGTACATTGGTGTATGCCCTAGCCCATTCAGTGCTCTACCCCTTATAACTACTACACGACGCTATACCTCAATATATTTCGGAGAGAACCAGCTATCACGATGTTTGATTGGCCTTTCACCCCTATCCACAAGTCATCCGGAGCCTTTTCAACGGCCGTCGGTTGGGTCCTCCACCGGCTCTTACACCGGCTTCAACCTGCTCATGGATAGATCACATCGTTTCGGGTCTGCAGCATCTGACTAAACGCCCTATTAAGACTCGCTTTCGCTACGGCTCCGGGTTTCCTTAACCTCGCCAGACACCACAACTCGCAGGCTCATTATGCAAAAGGCAGTCCATCACACGTCATAAAGAATCGTGCTCTGAATGATTGTAAGTAAATGGTTTCAGGTTCTATTTCACTCTGATCACCTCAGTTCTTTTCACCTTTCCCTCACGGTACTTGTGCGCTATCGGTCTAGTAGTAGTATTTAGGGTTGGATCGTGGTCGACCCGGCTTCAGACAGAATATCACGTGTTCCGCCCTACTCAGGATACTGCTAAGTAAAACAAAGCTTTCATATACGGGAGTATCACCCTCTATGCTTAATCTTTCCAGATTATTCTATTAGCTAAGTTTAGTCTATATCGCAGTCCTACAACCCCGTTAGTAAACTAACGGTTTGCCCTCTTACGCGTTCGCTCGCCGCTACTAGCGTAATCTCTTTTGATTTCTTTTCCTGAGGGTACTAAGATGTTTCAATTCCCCTCGTTCGCTCCATATTAGGTAGTTAAGCTCGCGCTTAACTGGGTTGCCCCATTCAGAAATTCCCGGATCAAAGCCCCTTGACGGCTCCCCGAGACTTATCGCAGCCTGGCACGTCTTTCATCGCCTCTACTAGCCAAGGCATCCACCACTTACTCTTAGTAGCTTACCTTTTATTAGTATATAATATATTCTAATTCGCATCACTTCCTTGTTAAAGGTAACTCATAAATTTAAGATTTCATAACGAAGCCTCAAATTTAGATCTATTACTAAATTTAAATCTCAAGCTTTTAAGACGGAAAGCATTGACTAATACCTAGGTAAGTTTTAAATCCTATGATATCTTGTGACGTCAAACTTCTGCATTAAGCAAATAAGCAAGATATTTAAATCTTTAACAAGTCCTGTAAAATTGTTTTATTTATTAAAACTTGATTGTGACTTTTAACAATGATAAACTAAATAACATTTAGACTTCGCAGACTAGCAAAGCTAGTCTTTGCGACCAAGGGCAAAGCCCTTTGGAAACCCCTAAAGCACACCGCTTCTTTCGGAAGCGCCGTAAAATAAAGATTTTGTTTCGACAAAGTCTAAACTAAACATTTAATAAAAATACTTAGTTTAGACTTTTTTGATGTTAAACTAATCATGGTGGAGAATAGCGGGATCGAACCGCTGACCTCCTGCGTGCAAAGCAGGCGCTCTCCCAGCTGAGCTAATTCCCCAATTAAATTCTCTGGTGGGCCTAACAAGACTTGAACTTGTGACCTCACCCTTATCAGGGGTGCACTC
>CAUPXB010000017.1:0-45359 GCA_963515555.1 uncultured Campylobacter sp.
ATGCCACCAAAAAGTAGGCTAAAATGAAGAAAATTTTGCTCGTTAGCGACGACGTCGAGATGCAGCTAAGTCTCAACGCTGCGCTTTACCGCTTTAACATCCGCATAGTTCGCTTTGAAAATTTAAGCGAGCTAAAAGAGGATTATTACAACGGCAACCGCTACATCTTTTACGTCATCGACGTAAAGACGAAGGATCTGGCAAATTTCGACTCGGTCAAATTTTTGCGAGATAACGGGAGCCTAACTCCCGTTATGATCCTTGTAGACAAGGCAATACCGGCGCTTTATAAGAAAATTTACTACGCCAAATACGATGATTTTATGGTTAAGCCTTTTTTGCCGGAGGAGTTTTTGTTTCGCGTGTTTAGAAACTGCCGAATTTTGCTCGGGAGCAAATTTGAGCTAAAAAACGGCGCTATATACGACAAAAACAGCCTCACGCTGCACATAAACGGCACAAGCATAATGCTCGGCAAAAAAGAGGGATTGTTTTTAGAAATTTTAGCTAAAAACGCCCCGCACGTAGTAACGATCCAGGAGCTTGAGTGGAGTATCTATAAGGACGAAAACGTCTCGTCCGATCGCCTGCGCTCGCTCGTGCGCCAGCTACGCGCGAAGCTACCCTTTGAGCTAATCAAAACCGTGCGCAGTATCGGGTATAGTTTGGAGGAGTAGCTAAAGCTTAGGCAGGATCACCTCTTTTTGCGCGAGCCTTTCAAGGGTGCAGACGTCGCCGTAAATTTTAGCTAGCAGCTCGTCGTTTAAAACCTGTGCGACGTTGCCCTTTGAGACGATCCGCCCATCGCGGAAGACTATCACTTCGTCGCAAAACCAAAGGATGTGGTTTGGCTCGTGCGTGCAGATGACGATCGTCTTGCCGCCCGCAGCGATCTTTTTTAAAATTTTCCAAAGCGTGATTTGGTTTTTAAAATCAAGCGCGGACGTGGGCTCGTCAAGCAGTATCAGAGGCGTATCCTGCGCGAGCGCCCTAGCGATAAAAACTAGCTGCCGCTGCCCGCCGCTAAGCTCGTTCATCTTTTTATCCGCCAGATGCGAGATACCGATAAACTCCATCGACTCGCTCACCGCCCTTTTGTCCTCTTTGCTAAAGCCAAACAGGCTCTTTGCGTGCGTGGAGCGCCCCATTAGGACGATATCCCTTACGAAAAACGGAAAATGCAGCTCGGTATGCTGCGCGACGTAGGCGATGTTTTTAGCCATCCACGCGGGGCTTTTGTGCTTCGTGTTTTGCGAATCTACGTAAATTTCGCCGCCTTTGATACTTAGAAATTTCATACAGCAGTTAAAAAACGTGCTCTTGCCGCTGCCGTTAGTGCCCAAAAGCCCGCATATGCTGCCTCTTTTGATCTCGATGCTTACGTCTTCGAGGCCAAATCCGCCGTAGCTAAAGGATAAATTTTTCGTTTGCAGTATCATTTTAGCAGCTCCTTTGCTTTGCTTCTTAAAAGCGCGATGAGAAAGGGCGCGCCCACCAAAGAGGTTATGATGCCCACGGGTATCTCGGCCATCGCTACCGTGCGCGCGAGCGTATCGCATACGAGCAGATAGAGCGCTCCTATGAGTCCCGATAGCGGCAGCGCCCATCTGTTATCAGGGCCGCTTATGAGGCGTGCGACGTGAGGCATGATGAGCCCGATCCACGCGATGATGCCCACGTTTGCCACGCACACTGCAGTCATCAAAGTAGCGATTGTTATAAATATGAGCTTGTATTTTTCGGGATTTATGCCGAGTCTTGCCCGATCGTCGCCTAGACTTAGCAAATTTAGCTTCCACGCAAGCGTGCAAAGTGCTACAAAGCAAACTCCCGTGACCGAGGCGATCTCGCCTAGGCTTTGCCATTTGGAGTAGTACAGCCCGCCCATCATCCAAAATGTGATCTCTCTTAGCTGCGCATCCTCGCTTACGTATTTTACGATAGATACGCACGCCGAAAATATCGAGCTTACGATGACGCCCGATAAAATAAGTCCCACTACGGGCACTATGCCGCCGTTTTTTGCGAGCGTGTAGGACAAAAATACCGCAAAAAACGAAAATGCAAACGCACTTAAAGCGATATTAAAAAATATGCCTGAAAACAGTATCGCTAGTGCCGCACCCAGGGCCGCGCCCGAGCTAGCTCCCAGTATAAAGGGCTCTACGAGCGGGTTTTTAAAGCAGCCATGATATATCGCGCCCGCATTTGAAAGCGCGAAGCCCACTATCACGGCGGTTAAAATTCTAGGCATTCTGATTTCAAAGATGACGGTTTGATCCATTTTTGAGATACCTGCGGCGGGGATATCAAAAATTTTCAAATTTAAAACGTCTAAAATTTTAGCGATCGAAATTTTATAATCCCCGAGCATGAGCGCCGCGATCATACAGACTAAAAGCGCGCCCAAAAGAACGAATAAAAATAGTAAATTTGACTTAAAAGCGCCGGGCTTAAAAGTCATTCTCTACCGTCCAGTCTAAAATTTGCTCGCTTCTAAGCGCCTTTGCCTGCTCCTCGCTCACGCCGTAAACGTCTTTGTAAAAATCAAGGACGAATTTATGAACTTTGATGTCCGAAAATAGCTGCGGATAGGCCGCTTTTGCGATTATTAGGATATCTATCGGATACTCCACGCGGCGCGCGCAGTTCATCGGCGACCACGGCATGGCGTAAACGCGCTTGTTTTTTATCGCTTTTAGCTCCTCTAGTTTTTCAAAATCTGCCGAATTTAAAAGCTCGCTCGCCGGATGGTAGCCGTTTGAGGTCGGCAGCACGATGACGTCGGGATCTATCGCGTAGAGCTGCTCGGTACTTAGGATCACGTTTGAGCCGTCGCCTCTAAATGCGTTTTTAGCGCCCGCGATATTTTCGATGATGAAGGATTCGGGGGTATTTACGCCGTAAGCACTCGCCACGCCACCGTTTTTGCGGATGTTTGGATTAAGCCCCATGTAAAGCATGCTGACCTTTTGATCCTCTTTTAAATTTGCCGTGCGCTCCTGAACGAGTTTTTGGGTTTTGTCGAGGTATTCAAAGAGCTTTAACGCCTTGTCCTTTTGCCCGAATATCTCTCCCAGCACCCGCATCTCCTCTTGCATCGTTGCGATTTCAGCGCCTCTTGGAGCATAGATCACGGCAAGCGGGATGCCTAGAGCTTCGATAGTGGCGATCGTTTTTTCTACGGCGTCTTTATTTGAGCCGCGCAGCGTGCAGTCTCCGATACGAAGGATCACTAGCTGCGGGTTTTCGTTCGCCAAGGCTTCAAAATTTATGACGTTTCCTTGCGGAGAATTTACGCATGGCAGGTCATTTAGCCACGGGTGCAGATACTTCATGACGTTCCACCCGCGAAGCGTGTAAGCTTCGCCCGCTTTGGTGGTGAAGTCGTACTTGTAGTCTCGCTTCATAGACCACGAGCCAATGAGCTTTACTTTGTCGATCACGCCAAGATGCGTCATGACGCTCTCGACAAATCCGTCGTCGATCGTAGCGACTCGCTCAAGCGGAGAAGCGATCTTAACCTCCGCGCCGCCTGATTAAATTTACCTAGATTTCGCGCCGCCATCGCATTTTAAAGCTAAAATTTAAAATAAGCCGTTTTGGGTATAATTTTTAAAAATTTCGGAGCGGTAAAATGGACAGAAAAGAGCTTCTAGGCGGCGTAAAACGCATCGTCGTAAAGGTCGGCACCTCGACGCTGGCAAACGCGGACGGCTCGCTAAACGAGGACAAAATCAAACAAATCGTGGCAAATTTAAGCGAACTAAACGAAAACGCCGAAGTGGTCTTTGTTACCTCGGGCGCCGTGGGTGCGGGCATGGGTCAGATGAAGCTCGCGCACAAGCCAAAATCCATCGTCGAAAAGCAAGCCCTGGCCGCCATCGGGCAGGTTTCACTCATACATCTTTATCAAATTTTATTTTGGGCGCACGGCAAGACGATCGCGCAGCTACTGCTAACCAAAGACGACTTTAGCGACCGCCGCCGCTACCTAAATATGCGCAGCGTCCTGCGCTCCTTGCTCGCTAAAAAAATCATCCCCGTCATCAACGAAAACGACCCCGTCATGGGCGAGGGAATAAGGGGTGTAAAAGTGGGCGATAACGACACGCTCAGCGCGCTGGTTGCGGGACTAATCGAGGCTGATTTGCTCGTGATTTTGACCGATATCGACGGGCTATACGATAAAAATCCAAGCGTTTTTACGGATGCTAAATTTATAAATTTGGTCGAGAATTTAGACGATAGCATTAGAGCCGCTGCGGGCGCGGAGGGCAGTAAATTCGGCACCGGCGGCATGCGTACTAAAATAACCGCAGCCGAAATGGCGACCAAAAACGGCACTCACCTCATCATCGCAAACGGCGCCGATCCGCGAAACATCGTGCGAGCAGCACGCGGCTGCGAGGTCGGGACGCTATTTTTGGCGGGCAAAAATAGGATAAATTCGCGTAAATATTGGCTCGCCTACTCGGCCGCGGATAACGGCTCGGTCGCTATCGACGAGGGTGCGGCAAAGGCGCTAAAAGAGGGCAAAAGCCTGCTAGCAGTCGGTATCCGCGAGGTAGCGGGCGAGTTTGAGCGCGGCGAAACGCTAGCTATCAAAGACGCAAGCGGCAGGGCGCTAGCCCGCGGCATAACAAACTACTCCTCAGCCGAGCTAGCCCTCATAAAAGGGCGCAAGAGCGAGGAGATCGAGGCGGTTCTGGGCTACAAATACGAGGACGAGGTGCTACATATCGACAACATCGTGCTGATTTAGGTCAAATTTGGCGACTTATTTGCGGGAAATTTGGTCGTAACAGCGTCAAATTTACACCAAATTTGAAGCAAATTTCGCTATGCGGCGGTAAAATTTAAAGCTGATACGGCGGCTAAATTTGATCAAATTTGACTACCCAAACTAACCGCGCGCCTACCGTTAAATTTGACGGTTGATTTTTGAGAACGCTTTAAAATACGGATAAATTTAAGGAAAATGATGAACGAAAAAGAAGCAGCGAAAGCGAAATTCGGGCGCGACCCTGCAGCGCGTAAAGGCTTGTTTGAGAGAGCGATTTTAGCAGGCTGGGCGCCGTTTTCGCTGGGCGTTATAGTTTTTGCCGCGCTTGGAGTTTGGGCGCTAAATTTGAGCCCGAACGAGATTTTGCGGTCGAATTTTTGGCCGAGCTTTATCCGCGCCGTGCGGGTTTTTGCGCCGTTTTTGGACGACTTTGCAAACAACGGCGTGAGCCTAAACGTGCTTGCTTTTTACACCTGCGCCGCGCCGTTTTGGATCTGTTTTTTCGCCGCAGTATTTTGTCTAAACTACGGCCGTGCGGACGTCGGAGGCGTAAATTTGATCGTTACGGGCGCGAAATTCCTCGTACTCGGCGGATTTTGTTTCTTGCGCTTAGTGGACTACTCTTTGCGCCCGAGGGGATGGGCGGCAGATTGGGCGTTTACGTGCGGTTTGACGCCTACGCGCTTGTAAACGACAGCTCGCTTTATAACCTAGCCGCCGGGCTGGGTATCGGCTTCGTGTTTGCGAGCTTTGCGCACGTAGCGTGCGATTTGATTTATAGATTACGAGGCGGCCGGCGGGAGTGAGCCGCTTTGCTCGCTACCGTTTTTCTATCGCGCCCGGATTTTCGGTGCTAAATTTTAGCAATATAAACCCGGCGGCGCCTGAAACTACCGAACCTAGCAAGATAGCAAGCTTGTCGGTGTAGGCAAATACGTCCGTGTCGTCGTAGGCTAAGCCGTTAACAAAAAGGCTCATCGTAAATCCTACGCCGCAAAGCACCGCGATGCCGTAAAGCTGGATAAAATTTGAGCCTTCCGGCAGCTTGGCTAACTTAAATTTGATCGCTAAAAAGCTAAAAGAAAATACCCCGACTTGCTTGCCGACGAAAAGCCCCAGCGCCGTGCCTAGCGCGACCGGAGACAAAATCTCGTCCAGTCCGACGCCTCGCAACGAGATGCCTGCGTTTACGAAGGCAAATATCGGCAGCACGCCAAACGCCACCCAGCCGTGCAGGTCGTGCTCGATGCTTTTTAGCATTGATTTGCCCGGTGCGTCTTTAAAGCTAAGCGGTATGAAAAAGGCCGCCACGACGCCCGCAAGCGTGGCGTGAACGCCTGATTTTAGCACCGCTACCCACATTACCGCGCCTACGATCAGATAGGCCGCCTTGCTCTTTACGCCGAGTCTGTTTAGCGCAAAAAGCGCGGCTAGGCAAACGCTCGCGACCGCAAGCATTTGGGTGCTAAGCTCGCTCGTGTAAAATAGCGCGATAATCACGATCGCGCAAAGATCATCGACGATCGCTAGCGTCATGAGGAAAATTTTTAAACTAGTCGGTACGCGAGGCCCAAGTAGGCTCAAAATCCCCAGAGCAAACGCGATATCCGTCGCCGTCGGTATCGCCCAGCCGCCAAGCGCGAAGGAGTCGTGTTTCGTAAAAAGATAGAAGATAACCGCGGGCACTATCAGGCCGCCGGTAGCGCCGATCGCCGGCAGCGCGATTTGCGACGGATTTTTTAGCTCGCCCTCCAAAACCTCGCGCTTTAGCTCGAGTCCGATGAGAAAGAAAAATACCGCCATCAATCCGTCGTTTACCCACAAGATTAGCGGCTTGCTTAGTCCGTATTCGCCGAAGCTCACGGTAAATTTGGTCTTTAAAAATTCGTTGTAAAAATCGCTCAAAAACGTGTTTTGACACAGTAGCGCCGCGATCGTAGCGATCATCAGCAAAATCCCGCCGCTGGCTTCGTGTTTTAAAAACTCTTTTATCCCGCCCATTTTGCTTCCTTTTCGTAATTTTGGCGATTATAGCATATTTTTACGCTCGCATAAAATTCGGGCGAATTTGGCTATAATCAAGTCAAATTTAAAGGCGAATTTAGTAGACGCGTCGCTAAAATTTGCCTTGCTGCGTTTGCGGTGGCAGGACGCTTGCGTACGGTTTTTATAGATTAAGGAGCGAAAATGAATGAAATTTTAGATATATGTAAGCGCGCAAAAGCTGCTTGCGGCGAGCTTTTGAGACTTGACAGCGGGGCTAAATTTGAAATTTTAAACGCCGTGGCGGACGAGCTGCTAGCGCAAAAAGAGGCTATAAAAGCGGCAAACGCCAAAGACCTTGCAAACGGCGAGAGATCGGGCCTTAGCGCAGCATTGCTAGACCGCCTAAGGCTAACCGACGCCCGTATCGAGGCTATGGCGCAGGGCGTGCGCGAGGTGGCGGGCTTCGCCGAAGTCGTGGGCGAAAATTTAGGCGGCTGGAGCCATCCAAACGGCATGCAAATCAGCCGCGTGCGCGTGCCGCTGGGGGTGCTGGGCATCATCTACGAGAGCCGCCCAAACGTCAGCATCGACGCGGCGGCTTTAGCGCTAAAAAGCGGCAACGCGGCGATCCTGCGAGGCAGTGCTAGTGCGCTAAATTCGAACATCTTTTTAGTAAATTTATTTAACGAAGCGGGGGCGAAATTTGGCTTACCGACGGGTGCAGTGCAGCTCGTGGAGAGCGCCGAACGCGAAGTCGTGGCGCAAATGGCGAAAATGAGCGAGTATATCGATGTTTTGATACCGCGAGGCGGCAAAAATTTAAAAGATTTTATCGCGCAAAACGCGACCGTGCCGATCATCATGACGGGCGCGGGGGTGTGCCATATCTTCGTCGATGAGAGCGCAAATTTGAGCGAGGCCGCGAAGATAATCAAAAACGCCAAAACCCAGCGCCCAAGCGTCTGTAACGCCGTAGAGTGCGTGCTTTTACATGAGCGCATAGCTAGCGAAATTTTACCGGAGCTTGTGCGCGAGATGCCCGAGGTCGAGTTTCGCGTGAGTGAGCAGCTACTAGGCGAGTGCGAGTCGGATCTGCGAGGCGCAAAAAACGTCAAGCTCGCAGGCGAGAGCGACTTTGGCACCGAGTTTTTGGATCTCGTACTAGCCGTGCGCGCCGTGCGAGATACGGATGAGGCGATCAGCTTTATAAACGCGTATTCCAGCGGGCATTCGGACGCGATTTTAAGCGCGGATTACGCGAATATCGAGCGATTTTTAAACGAAGTCGGCAGCGCAGTCGTCTATGCCAACGCCTCGACTCGTTTTAGCGACGGTAGCGAGTTTGGATTTGGCGGCGAGATCGGCATCAGCACGCAAAAACTGCATGCCAGAGGGCCGATGGGGGTGAGGGAGCTTACGACCTATAAATACGTCGTCCGCGGGGATTATCAAACGCGTTAGTGGCTTGTCTTTTGAGTGCTTTTTGCGGATTTCGTTAAAATTTGACTCGATAGGCTATATGCCTTATCTTCGTCAAATTTTAACTTCTTCTGCTTGCAGCTGCGAGCTTACGAAGCAGAAAACCCCAAAAATCACCTCAAAACAAGCGTAGCGTTTTTGCGAAGCAAAATGTTTCTATAAAATACTTCGCCTTATCGTTTTGCGTTTAAATTTGGGGTCAAATTTAAAGCCGAATTAGTATTTTTTCGGTACGGCAAAACATCGAGATTTGCGATATCGACGGCGACTTTTTCGGCGATGAAATTTGACCCGTCGCGAGTCGCCGCTCGGGCGTAGAAAGGCGAAATTTATGCTAAAATCGGCGCAAAATTAAAGGGAACCGATGAAAAAACTACAATTTATCTTTGCTCTCGTTGCGGCATTTGTTTTTGGCGGTTGCTACGAGACTACGCTGCTTGCGCGCGTGCCGATCTCTGCGCTTGTTTCGGACAAAGGCGCGGACGTAAAATCCACTCTCGTGCTAACGGACGTAACGCCGCAGACGCACGACGAAAAAGTGGTAACGGATAACGTGCGTGTTTTCGTCTCGGACGCAAAATTTAAGGATTTTCCGACCGGAGAAACCGCCTACGAGATGAGCGTGAGCGTCGGTAGTGGCGAAAAAGGCGGCAAAAACTCGGACAAGCGCGCCGTTCGGATATATCTGGACGAATTTGGCGGCGTCTACGGCAGGCTTAGTAAAAACGTACTCGAGCAGTACGCGGGCGCGGCAAAACAGGGTGAAGCGCCGACGCTAAAAGCGGCAATAAAATTTGAAAACGACACGAAGGATACGTACGAGATGATCTCGGGCAACGACTTTAAAGCTAGCGACGAGGCGCAGACGGGCGGCGTTTATATCTTGGTGCCGGGGCAGGTCACGGGCGCCATCTGGACGGAAAATATCGCGATACGCGAGGCGCTTACCGGCAAGGCGGTCAAAATCGGAGCTCTAAGAAAGGCGGCAAAATGAAAAATCCTAAAATCGGCTTTATCGGCGGCGGAAATATGGGCGGCGCGATGATCGAAAATTTGGCGCAAAGGCTGGGCGGCGAGCGGCTGTTCGTCTATGCGAGGAGCAAAACGGCGGCTCTGAGCGACAAATGCGGCATAAATGCCTGCGAGAGCGAAGTGGCGGTCGCGTCGGCGGCCGATATCACGGTGCTAGCGACCAAGCCGGCGGCGTATGAGGGTATATTAAATTTGATAAAAGACGCGGCGCGGGGCAAGGTTATAGTCATGCTCGCACCAAATTTTAGCCTGGAGCAAAGCATGCAAATTTTGGGTACGCAGGCAAAGGTAGCGCGCACAATGCCAAACACTCCAGCCGCTATCGCAGAGGGCGTAAGCGCGCTGTGCTTTAACGAAAATTTAAGCGCAGACGAGCGGGCGGCGGTGCGAGAGATTTTTGAAAATTTCGGCGCCGTTTATGAGCTCGAGGAGGCTAAATTTGCCGCATTTACGGGCATCGCGGGTAGCCTGCCGGCCTATGTTTTTATGTTTATCGAGGCGGCGGCCGATGCAGGAGTGCTCGAGGGGCTGCCTAGAGCGCTGGCGTACGAAGCCGTCGCTGCTAGCGTTGCAGGCTCGGCGCGACTCATGCTAAAAAGCGGCAAACACCCCGCAGCCCTAAAAGACGAAATCTGCTCGCCCGGCGGCACGACGATAGAGGCCGTAAAGGCGCTAGAAAAGGGCGGATTTCGCGCGGCGGTGATGGATGCGATCGGCGCGTGCGTCAAAAAGGCGAGAGCCAAGTAAATTTACTGCTTTAGCCGACGCTTAAAAACGATTTTTGGAGTTTAGAAGCGTGCGAATTTTGCTTATAGACGCGACCTGTTCTAGATTACGAGTTAAATTTAAAAATTCTAATCAAAATTTTAATTTTCATAAAATTTAAAATTTAACTTATATCTCGGTCCTGTCGATATTTGAGCCGATTTTGTATCCGAAATTTATATCATTTAAAAAATTAAATCCAAAATTTTGATATAAATTTATTTTATCTTAAACTTTTTTTGCATAAAATCACCGCCAAATTTTACTCGAAAGGTACGCTATGAAAAACGATATGTGCGACATGTGTTGTTGTGAAATGAAAAGCTAGGGCGCTAGGCACGAATATCTTTTTAAGTGCTTAGCAAGTCGCTAAACATTTAAAAAGATATTTCAACTCCGCACTCGCGGGCCTTTTTAGATGAATAGCCAACGATAAATTTAAAAAGGACAAAAAATGAAAAAACTACTAAAATCTTCTCTACTTGCTTTGGCGAGCTTCACTCTTTTAACCGGTGCAAATGCAAAAACTCTCGAAAACGGCGTTTTGAAAATCGCGACAGAAGGCACGTATTCGCCCTACTCCTACCACGATAAAAACGACGCGCTAACCGGCTACGACGTAGAAGTGGCACGCGAAGTGGCAAAGAAGTTAAATTTAAAAGCGGAATTCGTCGAGGCTCCGTGGGATGCGATGCTGGCGGCATTTGATGCGGGCAAGGCCGACATAGTGTTTAATCAGGTAAGTATCACGGACGAGCGTAAGAAAAAATACGACTATACCGTTCCCTACACCGTCGCCTACGCCGCGCTAGTTACTCATAAAGATAATAACGAAATCAAAAGCTTCGAGGATCTAAAAGGCAAGAAAAGCGCACATTCCGCAACTAGCAACTGGGCCGGTATCGCACAAAGATACGGCGCGCAGATCGTCACCGTAGACGGCTTTAGCAAGGGCGTGGAGCTCATCATCAGCCGCCGTGCGGATGCGACGATAAACGACAGCGTGACTTTCTACGACTACATAAATCAGCGTCCAAACGCTCCGCTCAAAATAGCTGCTAGCAGTGGCGAGCCGATCTACTCCGCAGCCATCGTGAAAAAGGGCAACGAAGAGCTTGTAAATGACGTAAACAAGGCCCTTGGCGAGCTAAAAAGCGAAGGCAAGCTAAAAGAAATTTCGGTAAAATACTTCGGCAAAGATATCTCGGAGTAAATTTTACTCGCATAAAAGCAGCTAAATTTAAAGGATAAAAGATGGTTTCAAAACTACTAAAAATTTTGGCTCTGGGTGCGTTTTTGACGCTAAATTTAAACGCCAAAACCATAAAAGAGGGCGTTTTAACGATCGCTACGGAAGGCACCTATGCGCCGTTTTCATACTACGACGATAAAAACGAGCTAAAGGGCTACGACGTCGATATCGCTCGCGAAGTCGCTAAGAAGCTAAATTTAAAGATCGAGTTTTTAACCGCTCCGTGGGACGCGATGCTCGCGGCATTTGATGCGGGCAAGGCCGATGCGGTATTTAATCAAGTAAGCGTTACCGATGAGCGCAAGAAAAAATATGATTACGCGCAGCCCTATACGGTCGTGCACGGCGCCATCATCACTCATAAAGATAACGACGACATCAAAAGCTTTGATGATCTAAAAGGTAAGAAAAATGCAGACTCCGCTACCAGCAACTGGGCAAAGGTAGCCGCTAGCTACGGGGCGCAAAACGTCACGGTCGATAGCTTTAGCAAGAGTATGGAGCTTCTCGTTAGCAAGCGCGTAGATACCGTCGTGCGCGATAATATCGTATTTTACGACTTCATCAAGCAGCGCCCGGGCGCTCCGGTTAAGATAGCCGCCGAGGGAAGCGATACCGACTATACCGCGCCTATCGTGCAAAAGGGCAATACGGAGCTTGCCGATCAGATCAGCAAGGCGATAGAGGAGCTAAAAAACGAAGGCAAGCTGGCTGAAATTTCGATCAGGTATTTCGGCAAAGATGTCTCGCGGTAGATGGCGATGAATGAATTTGACCGTATAAGCGAGCTTTTGTTAAGCTCGCTACAACCTATGGCGCTGGCGATGATAAAGGTGACGCTGCCTCTTACGGCGATCTCCTTTTCGCTGGGACTTCTTATCGCTGTGCTAACGGCGATCGCGCGCATAGCAAATATCAAAATTTTAAAGCAACTTAGCGAATTTTATATCTGGATATTTCGCGGCACGCCGCTTTTGGTGCAGCTTTTTATCGTATATTTCGGTCTGCCGATCGTGGGCGTTACGCTCGATGTTTGGAGCGCGGCGATCATAACTTTCAGCCTAAATATCGGCGCTTACGCTTCCGAGGCCGTTAGGGCGGCCGTGCTCTCGGTTCCTAAAGGCCAGTGGGAAGCCGCTACGGCGCTCGGGATGAGTTATACGCAAATTTTATGCCGTATCATCGCTCCGCAAGCCGCGCGCATCTCGCTACCCCCGCTTTCAAATATCTTTATCAGCACGCTAAAAGACACCTCGCTTGCGGCTTCTATCACGATGGTCGATATGTTTATGGTCGCTCAGCGCATCGCCGCGCGCACTTTCGATCCGCTCACGCTTTACGTGCTCGCCGCGCTTTTTTACTTGATAGTCTGCACCTTTTTGACGTTTTTGCAAGCCAGGCTCGAGAAAAGATTTTCAAGGTACGTGTGATGATAAAATTTAAAAATTTGACTAAGAAATTCGGCGATAATGTCGTTTTAAACGGCTTAAATTTAGAATTTAAAGACGGCGAGACTACGGTTATTTTAGGAAGCTCGGGCTCGGGTAAATCAACCCTGCTGCGCTGCATAAATTTACTCGAGATCCCGGACGGCGGTGAGCTTGAGCTTGGAGGCGATAAGATAAATTTTGGCGGTAAAATTTCGCAAAAAGATATGCTGCCGTTTCGCGAACACACGGGGATGGTCTTTCAGAGCTTTAATCTATTTCCGCACCTAACGGCTTTGCAAAACGTAACGGAAGGCCCCGTGCAGGTACTTAAAATCCCGAAAGAACAGGCAGAAATTGAGGCTCTGGCGCTACTTGAAAAGGTCGGGCTAAAGGGCAAGGAGCACGAGTATCCAAGCAGACTCTCGGGCGGCCAGTCGCAGCGAGTGGCGATAGCGCGAGCGCTTGCGATGAAGCCGTATTTTTTGCTTTTGGACGAGCCCACGAGCGCACTTGATCCGGAGCTTGAGGCCGAGGTTTTGAAGGTTATCGGCGGCCTTAGCAAGGAGCGCGACTCGCTCATCATCGTCACGCATAATATGAACTTCGCTCGCAAAGTCGCGGATCGAATCTTATTTTTAGAGCGCGGCAATATCGAATTTGACGGTACGGCGGAGGAATTTTTCAGCAGCGATTCGCCGCGCATAGTCAAATTTATCTCAGCGATGGATTTTTAAATTAAAAGGAAAAAAATGAAAATAGATACGCTAATCGTAAAAGGTATCGAAGCTAAAAACAACCCTCACGGCGCGGTCGTTCCGCCTATTTATCTAGCCACGACGTTTGCGCAAGATGGCTTGGACGACTTTCAAAAGTATGCTTATTCTCGTAGCGCAAATCCGACGCGAAATGCATTTGAGGAGCTTTTCGCCAAATTTGAAGACAGCAAATACGCCTTTGCTCTAGCTTCGGGCATGGCGGCGACCTCGGCGGTTTTTAATTTGCTAAAAAGCGGCGACAAAGTGCTTTTAAACAGCAATGTTTACGGCGGTACTTACCGCTACGCAAACGGTATTTTTGCAAATTTCGGGATCAAATTTGAACTCGTCGAAGATCTAAATAAAATCTCTCGTCTAGACGAGGACGTTAAGATGATATTTATCGAGACGCCGTCAAATCCGCTGCTGCGAGTAACGGATATCGCGCGACTAGCCGAGCTGGCTCGTAAAAACGGCGCGCTTGTCGTCGTCGATAATACTTTTTTGACGCCGTACTATCAAAAGGCGCTAAAATTCGGTGCCGATATCGTTGTTTATAGCGCGACGAAATACATCGGCGGGCATGCAGACGTAATCGCCGGGGTCATAACGACCGACAACGATGCGCTAGCCGAGCGTATAGCTTTCATGAAAAATACTCTCGGCGCGACGCTAAGCCCTGCAGATGCTTATAATCTAATAAGAGGCCTCAAAACTCTTAGCGTGAGATTTGATAGACAAAGCGAAAATACGCTAAAAATCGTAGAATTTTTAGAAAAAAACTCAGCCGTCAAAACCGTACACTATGCAGGCTCGTATTCGCCGGAGGAGAAAAGCATTCAAAACACCCAAGCCGGCGGTATCGGCGCACTCATATCCCTAGAGCTAAACGAAAAATACGACTATAAAATTTTTGCCAAAAGCTTGGAACTTTTCGATCTAGCCGTGAGCCTTGGCGGCGTTGAGAGCCTGATCTGCCACCCGGCCTCGATGACGCACGAGTCCTATTCGCCGCAATTGCAAGCCCAAATCGGCATTACGCAAGGTTTGCTACGCCTTGCCGTCGGTATAGAAAATTCGGATGATTTGATTGTGGATATAGCTCAGGCGATAAAGAAGGCTAAAATTTAACTCTACTTGCCATCTTGGCGCTTTTATCGCTCAGGCTAAATTTATCAAATTTAGCCTTGGCTAGGCGGGCAAATGGGTGCGCCTAGTTTGCTAAAGCGGCACCCGGCGCCAAGGCGGGCGAATTTATAAATTGTCGTCAAATCAGTTCGTGGCTATTTTGCTTTAAACAAACTAGCAAAAATCCCGGCGCCTAAAACTCCCAAGATAACCCACAAACTAGCCTGCGCCGAAATCTTAAGTCCGTGATGAAAGATATGCGCGGACGCGTTTAGGGCGAGCTTTGCTGCGATAAAAAACAAAAGCGCTATAACGGCTTTTTCTAAATACGCCAAATAGTTTTTTAGCGCTTCTAGTACGAAGTAAAGCGTTCTAAGCCCCAAGATCGCAAAAATCATTGCCGAATAAACGATAAGCGGATCTTTACTAACGGCGATGACGGCCAGAACGCTATCAAAAGCAAACATAACATCGCTAAGCTATATAACGCAAAGACGCAAAAATAGCGGCGTAGCTATCCATTTGGCGTTTAGTTTGGAAATTTGATTTTGCAGTTTTGCCTTTTCGTCTGCTGAAATTTGAGTCGAAATCTCGTTATTTTTTACAAAAAAGCTATGCCCTAGAAGACGCGGAAAAACAGGGAAAAATCTATAAACCGCCCTGTAAGCTAGGTGATTTGAATAATCCTCCATCTCCTCTTCATCATCATCCTTTTTCATCATCATTACCGCGCTATAAGCTACCATGGCAGCAAAAACAAACTCCATCCACGGCGAAATCCCGAGCAGACTCGTTCCGACGGCTACAAAGACGAGTCTAAATATAACTGCGCCTATAATGCCAAAATACAGCACTCTATGACGATAAATTTCAGGAATTTTAAACCACGAAAAAATTGCCGCCATAACGAATAAATTATCGATTGAAAGCGACTTTTCTAAAATATAACCTGAAAAAAATAGGCTCGCCGACTCGCTACTAACGGCAAGATGCAGATATCCGCCAAATGCCGCAGCTACGACAATCCAAAATATAGACCAGAGCGCAGCTTGCTTTAACGATATCTTCTCGTCCTTCTTATGCGCGAAAAAATCTATTGCAAACGCCGCCGCGGCGAGCAAGACAAAAATGACCGCGGTTTTAAAATCTAAAATTTCCATTATTCCTCATTTGTTTTTGTTATTGGTTGCAGTTTTGTTCGGGAAGCCCTCTTTGGCGGTTTAGTTCTTGAGCCGCCTTGCACGCCGAGTATGATTGTTTGCTGGCGCAATTTGCATTAAACCAGTCTATGAGCTGCGAATGCATACGGACGTTTTGATTGTATAAATTTACCTCGTCGCTTGAATACCGATTTACGAAAGTAGAATTTAACGCTCTTTCTATCGCAAGCGCTTTGTTGTAAATTTTAACGCACTCTTTCATTAGTTCATCGCTTATTACCGGTGCATTGCCGTAAGTTTGCGCCGAGGGCGGGATCTCGTAACCGCCCTCTATCTCAAATGCACCCAAAATCGCGACAGCTGCCACTGTTAAAAATAAAATTTTCATAAGTACTTCACTACGGAATTTAAAATCAGCTCATCAAGCTTCCTATCGCTTGTAGGCTCGCCGATAGCCGAAAATTTCCACTCGCCGTTTCGTTTATATAGCTTGCCAAAATCATCGCTACTTTGTAAGCAAACGCGCTATCTCGTACGATATTATATGATGCGAAGACTTTATTTACCCTAGTCGGCGTGCCTTCGTAAAGTCTAATGCTAGCAAACGGAATTTTATCAAAGTCGATTTGATTATAAGAATTTAGCACGAAAAATATCTGCTCTACGTTTGGGCTTAATCGGCTAAGATCGACGCTGATTATTTCATTATCCAGTCCGTCGTCGCCCCCTACGTCTCCGACCAGGTCATCACCGCTGTGAAATACGCCCGGGGCTGATTTTTTACCGAAATATACCACATCGCAAAACTGTTTGTTTGAGTCAAACATCGCAGCGCTTAGATCCAAATCCACCGGCTTTATCTTATCTCTAAAAAAGCCTTTTTCGGTTATGGCGCCCCAGTTTGCTCCTACGCAAAAGCTGTGCAGATGCCCGCCGTCGTCTTTGGCGAGCGATATTTTTTGTCCTTTGACCAAATTTATCGCCATGGCTTGCCCCTATACGTCTAGTCCAAACTGCCTACAAAATCCAGCCAGTCCATCCTTAAAACCGCTTCCGTTAGCCGCGAAACGCCACTCGTTGTCTTTAAAGTAAATTTTACCGAACGATACTGCGGTTTCGGTAGAAAAGTCCTCTTCTAAATCGTATCTGGCTATCTCTTTGCCGCTTCTTTCATCGACGATTCGCATAAGCGAATTTCTTACCATACCGAAATTTTGCCTTCTAGCGACTGCTTCATGGATCGTGACGACTATGTCGATCTCTTTGATGCTTGGCGAAATTTTAGCTAGGTCTATTTTTATGGATTCATCGTCGCCTTCGCCTTCGCCCGTGCGGTTATCGCCGGTGTGAACTACCGAGCCGTCTGCGCTAACTAGGTTGTTGTAAAAGACGAAATTCTTCTCGTTTTCTACTTTTCCCGAAGCTCCTACTAAAAACGCGCTCGCATCTAGGTCAAACTCCGCTCCCGTATCGCTAGTATTCGTATCCCAGCCAAGTCCTACTAAAATTTTGCTGAGCCCTGGAGCTTCTTTACTTAAACTAATTCTACCGCCCTTTGATAAATTTACCGCCATTTCGGCCTCCTTTAAAATTATTTATCCTATAGGATATAGATTCGAAGATTTTATTTAAATAAAGTTTAAGTTCAACTTTACCTATAGGATAAAATAATGGGCGAAAATTTAGCTTTTTTTAGTGCCGATGAGATACGAAATTTCTATCTGCAAATTTCTACAAACGTCCGCAAGTTACGTGAAAATAAAGGCATTAGCCAGCTTGATATGGCTTTAAGCATGGATATAAAGTCGGTCGCATTTTACTCAAACTGCGAGAATTGCCGATATGATAAGCATTTTAACCTTGAGCATATTTATAAAATTTCAAAAATTTTAGATGTAGAGGTTGGGGAGATTTTTAAATTTTAGCAATTTAATTTTGGGTTATTGTCTTTTTATGCGGTAAAGGTCTAAATTTGATCGAATAAAATCGAATAAAATCAAAATTAGGCACCAATTTTATACGCCTAATTTGCAAGATATAATTCAAAAATATAAGAATAAATTTGACTTCGCGGTCCCGAGGCAAAAGCAGGTTTGCTCCGCCTCGGGGCGCGTATTTATCGCGGTTAAAACGGCTTATACACCATCATCCAGATGATGATGACCATCGCAATGGTCGGCACTTCGTTGTAAGCGCGAAAGAACATGCCGCTTTTCTTACAGCGTTTCTCGCGTAGCTGCACCATGTAGCGGCCAAGATCCAGATGAAACGCCGCGAGGATAACGACGACGGTGAGCTTGACGTGCATGTAGCCGCTGCGCAAAAGCTCAGGCATCGCGACGATGATCAAAATGCCCGTCAAAAACGTGCCGATCAGCGCGACCCAGCCGATGTAGTGGTACATCTTGTACTCCTGCACCTCAACCACGCGCACGAAGTCGGGTTTGTCCATATTTTCTGCGTGATAGACGTAGAGGCGCGGCTGATAGAATAAAAACGCCATCCACGAGATGAAACACAAGTAGTGGAAATACTTGATGAGGTTGTAATACTCTGCCATTTTTTCTCCTTTTAATTTTTATTTTAGAGGCTTGTCTCGCGAGCGCTTTTCCGAGATTTCGCAAAATTTTCGCTCCGCAGGCTATATGCCTAGCGCACGCTCAATTTTGCTTCTTCTGCTTGCAGCTGCGAGCCTACGAAGCAGAAAACTCGAAAAATCATCTCACGATACTTCGCCTTATCTTTTTATGTTCAAATTTGCAAATTTGGGCCACCGAGACCCGCATCTTGAAAATGCTAAATTTGACCGATAGCGATTAAAAAATCGATCAAATTCTTGTAAATTTACCGAGCCTCACCCTAGCAAAATTTCTTTTCTTACTTCAAATTCTCCTTTGCTTATCGCACCGCTCTCATAAAGCTCATAGAGACGTCTAAGCCGCTCCTCGAGGTCTTGCGCGCGCAGTTTGTCTTTTAACGCTTCTTTTTTCTGATTTTTCTCGACGGTCGCGCCGGTTAAGCGCAGATCAAATAGCCACCACACGCCCCAAAGCGCCCAAAATACGTAACCTACGATCGCCCAAGCTAGAC
Organism: uncultured Campylobacter sp.; assembly: GCA_963515555.1. GTDB lineage: Bacteria > Campylobacterota > Campylobacteria > Campylobacterales > Campylobacteraceae > Campylobacter_A. The sequence continues at coordinate 18,864 of CAUPXB010000017.1, forward strand.
TATATCCGATGAAAAACAGTACCATCATCGCAAAACCGCTCACGAATTTACCAAGATAAAATCTATGCCCGCCAAACCAGCCCGTAAGCAGCCAAAGCACATAGGCTATATAAACGTTATCGCCCATTTTTAGCCCCTTTTCGTCCCGCGGCGAAGCTCTGCCAGAGTATGAGTACGACTCCGACGTCGATCATAACGTCTGCGAAGTTAAAGATCGCAAACTCAAACCACTTGTGCCAGTAGACGTAGTCCACGACGCCGCCGTGAACGAAACGGTCGAGCAAATTTGAGCTGCCCGCGCCTAGGATTATACCTGCTCCCAGCGCGTGCTCCTCTAGGATTTCCTTTTTTTCGCCGTTTGCGCTCAAATTTGGCTCCGTTTTCGCCGCGGCCCGCGCGTCAAATTTACGCTTTAACCGCCAAAGCAGATAGCCGCAAACGCCCGCAATCAGCGCTAGCTGGATAAATTTGAGCCACTGCCCAAGAAACGCAAACATCGAAAACGCCACGCCTCGGTTGTAAGCAAGCACTAGCGAAAAGTACTCGCCCTGCCACGAAAAACCGCCCAAAAATATCTGTTTGACCGCCTGATCGAGTGCGAAAACGACGAAAAAAGCCGCGAAAAAAATGCCTAAAATTTTAGCCATTTAGTGCTTTTACGAAAAATTTTTCGACCTCATCCATGTGGGTTTTTAGCGCGTCGGCGCACTTGCCCTCGAGTAAAAGCCTGATGAGATTTTCGGTGCCAGAGTAGCGAAATAGCGAGCGGATGCCGTCTTTTGCGAGGCTTGCTTCAAGCTCTTTTAGTCCGGCGATGCTTTCAAGCGGCTTTTTCTCGGTTATCTTTAAATTTAGCAAAATTTGCGGATACGGTTTTATTTCGCTTAAAATTTCGCTCGCTTTTTTGCCTTTTTTTAGCACCAGTGCCGCAAACTGCAGCGCCGCCACGAGCCCGTCGCCTGTCTTTGCGTAGTCGCTAAATATGATGTGACCGCTCTGCTCGCCGCCAAAATTCGTGCCGTTTTCTTTCATCTTTTCAAGCACGTATTTGTCGCCGACGTTTGCGCGCAGGAGCTTGATTTTGTGGGATTTTAGGTAGTCTTCGAGCGCTGCGTTGCTCATCACCGTAGCCACGACCGCGCCGCCTTTTAGGGCTTTGTTTTCCTGTAAAAATGCTGCCATGACGCCTAGCAAACTATCGCCGTTTGCCACCTCGCCGCATTCATCGACGACCACGAGTCTGTCGGCATCGCCGTCAAACGCGAAGCCCAGATCGGCCCGTAATCGCACGACCTCGGAGGCTAAATTTTGCGGATAGAGCGCGCCGCAGTTTAGGTTTATGTTGCTGCCGTTTGGCTCGTCGTTGATGACGATGGTTTCGGCGCCAAGCTCGCTAAAGATAGTCGGAGCGACCTTATACGCCGCGCCGTTTGCGACGTCTAAAACTACGCGCAGTCCGTGTAGGCTTAGGTTTTTAGGAAATGAGTTTTTGATCTGCACGATATAGCGGCCGATGACGTCGTCGATGCGCTTTGCGGCGCCGATTTCGAGCATCTGTTTTTGCGATCTTTCTATGAGCGCGTCGTCAAAATAAATCTTTTCTATCTGCGCTTCGGCCTCTTCGCCCAGTTTGTTGCCTTCGCTGTCGAAAAATTTGATGCCGTTATCGTAGTACGGGTTGTGCGAGGCGCTGATCATGATGCCCGCGTCGCAGCGCATATCTTCGGTGAGAAACGCGATCGCGGGAGTAGGCATCGGGCCAATCTGGCGGACGTTGTAGCCTACGGCCGTGAGCCCCGCGACGATGGCGGTCTCGATCATGTAGCCGCTTTTGCGCGTGTCTTTGCCTAGTAAAATAGTGTTTGTATGCGACGCAAACTGTCTAAAATATATCCCCGCAGCCATAGCAAGGCGCATGGATGTTGCGGCGGAGAGTTTTTCGCCGGCTTTGCCGCGGACGCCGTCGGTACCGAATAGTTTCATTATCTTTCCTTTTATGGCTTATATCGGCTTGTCTTTTGAGCGTCTTTATAGAAACCCCGCCTGCGGCGTCGCTACGCTGGTTTTGAATGAGTTTAAAATTTTCGCCCCTGCGGCAGACTACTTGTCTAGCCTTGGGACGAAAATTTCCGCACAACATCCAAATCCGTCTCAAAATACTGCACCGCAGAATTTGCCAGACAGCTTTTTGCTTGGCAAATTCCATAAATTTATTAAATTTTCGACCTATTCTATCAAAAAATATCCAAATTTTAGTTATAAATTTCCTCGCTTTAAATTTTACTTAAATTAAGCGGATTTTAAAACTGATTTTTATATAATCACGGACTAAAATTATGACAAAAGGGACATTATGGCAAACCATAAATCTTCTGAAAAAAGAGCCAGACAGACTATCAAAAGGACTGAAAGAAACAGATTTTACCGCACTAGGCTTAAAAATATCACTAAAGCCGTGCGCGTAGCCGTTGAGGCAGGCGATAAAGAAGCCGCGCTAAACGCGTTTAAAGTGGCAAACAAAGATTTCCACAGCTTCGTTAGCAAAGGCTTTTTGAAAAAACAAACAGCTTCTCGCCGCGTAGGACGCCTCGCAAAACTCGTAAACAAACTATCTGCTTAATCTAAATTTTAATGTTAGCCGACAAACTGCAGCCTTTTTTGGATCGCTACGACGAGCTCTCTCGTCTGCTTAGCGATCCGTCTATCACAAACGATATCACAAATATGACCAAGCTCTCAAAAGAGCAATCAAATTTAGAAGATATCGCCTCGGCTGCAAAGTCCTATCTGCAAACTCTCGCAGACATCGAGGAGAACAAGGCTCTGCTCGATGACGCCGAGCTTGGCGAGCTAGCCAAAGACGAACTAAAAAATCTCGAATCTCAAAAAGAAAATCTCGAAGAAGAGATCAAAATTTTACTCCTTCCAAAAGATCCCAACGACGATAAAAACGTGTTTTTGGAGATCCGTGCGGGAACAGGCGGAGACGAAGCGGCACTTTTTGCGGGCGATTTGTTTAACGCCTACGCCAGATACGCCGAGCTTCGCGGGTATAAATTCGAGATCGTGAGCCAAAGCGAGGGCAACACGGGCGGCTTTAAAGAGATTATTTTGCTGATAAAGGGCAAGGGGGCGTACTCGAGGCTCAAATTTGAGGGCGGCACTCACCGCGTCCAGCGCGTACCCGAGACCGAAAGTCAAGGTCGCGTACACACCTCTGCAGTCACCGTCGCTATCATGCCCGAGGTCGAAGATAGCGAGATCGAGATAAATCCAAACGACCTTCGCATCGACGTTATGCGCAGCTCGGGCCACGGCGGACAGTCGGTAAATACGACGGACTCGGCGGTGCGTATCACTCATATCCCAACCGGCATCGTCGTCACGAACCAGGACGGCAAAAGCCAGCACAAAAACAAAGAAGCCGCGATGAAGGTGCTAAAAGCGCGCCTTTATGAGATACAAGAAGAAGAGCGCCTGGCCAAAGAAACCAGCGAGCGCAAAAGCCAAGTCGGCACGGGCGACCGCTCGGGGCGTATCCGCACCTATAACTTCCCGCAAAATCGTATCAGCGACCACCGCATAAATTTGACGCTTTACCGCCTCGACGCGATAATGGCGGCGGGACTTTTCGACGAGATTATCGAGCCGCTGATTGCGCATTATCAAGCCGAAGCGATCTCGGACGCCGATTTGTAAATTTTAAAATTCACTCAAATTTTGGCATTTTCAATACGACATTTTCGTTAAATTTGGGTGCAAATTTTGCTGCAGACGGAGTCGTCATGCAAGTTAAATTTGAAAACAACTTATCTTTGCGTTTTAGGTAAAAATCTCTGAAAAATAGTTGCAAATTCGGATCTGCTTTTTTAAATTTAGCTTTAAAAATATCAAATAAAAACTAAGTTGAAGTATATAAACCGATAAATTTTTAGTCGCCTATAACTCGTCCAAATTTATCAAATTTTTAGCCCGCCACGCCGTCAATATGTAAAACAAAAACTGTTTGTCAAAGTCAATCGGCGCTCGAAATCGGGTTTTATTAAAATAGCAAAACCCGTAAATTTCTCAAATTTAATAAACAGACACAAGGCGTCTAATTTATTGCAAGCGGCTTTGTAAAATTTGAGTGAAGTTTTACGGCAAACTATTCAAATTTAATGCCTGGAAATAATCTAAAAATTCTACAATAAAGCTAAAATTTAACCCCGCGCTCGTATGTTTGCCGCATATTAAAGCTCGTTTTTTAGCAAGCAAAACAGCTCCACTTCGCCAGTTCAAGTATATTGCACGCTCGCTTGGAGCCCAGATCGCAGGCTTTTTTGAGTCGCTCGCCCGATAGTTCAAAGCTCTGCGGAGCGACGTCGCCCTTTAGATAAAACACCGACTCTTCGTAGCAGCTCTCCACGCTCCCAGCGGCGCAAGCGTCTTTATAGATTGCAAAGGCTTTTGCGCCGTCCTTGTAGCCCGTTAATCCTTTGTCGTAAAACTCCGCAGCAAAGTAACAAGCCAGCGCGTCGCCGCCCGAGCAGCTTTTTTCTAGCGCGGCGAGCGTTTTTTCGCAGCTTGCGGCGTCGCCTTTATTTATGCAGGCATTTAGCCCAACCTCGTCTATCGCGGCGTTTGCGAGCGCAACCGCAGCGACGAGTATCCAAATTTTCCTCATTTTTTCTCTAGTTCCTTTAAGTTTTTAAATCTATAAATCCCGTTTTTCACTCGCTCGAAAATTTTGCGATTTTCAAGCAGTTTTATCGTCTGCGTGACGGTGGGCTTGCTGGCGTCCGTCCGCTCGCAGATATCTGAAATTTTAACGGTTATGAAGCCGTTTTCGTCCGAATTTTGGGCTAAAAACAAGATGATCTCCATCTTTTTCTCGCCCAAAATTTGACCGAAAATCTCCCTCTCTAGCTCCGTCATCGCGCTAAATTTACTTGTATTCTAGCAGTTTAAAGTATTTTTTCGCAATAGGATCGAGAAAAAAGGCATCGTATTTATCGCCCGGGTCATTTCCCATAAGTTCCGGTCTCATGTTGTATTTATACATTTCTCGACCATTTTCATTTTCGTCTTCATGATAAACGTAAAACGCGCCGTCTAGGACGACTTGTCCAAATTTACATTTTTTGCTCTCGCTTTCTTCATTAGGCCATTCGTATTCCCATTTGTATATTTGCCCAAAATTTGAATTTCCGACTTTTAAAAATATATTTTGGAGGTGATTGCTGTTAGGCTCGTCCAGCATTAGTTCGCCGTATTCAATGCCTGTGTTTACATCTCCGTCATATCCTTCGCCAAAGTCGTAATTTTTTCCTTCGTAGGTTATTTTGCTGCCGTCCGCCATAACGAAATTTTCGCCCAGACGACTATAGTTTTCGTCCTCTTTACGCTTGCTTGCCTCGGCTTCTAAGTATTGCATACTGTTTTCATTGACGCAGTAGCTGAGTTTTAGCTTTACGATATCGTTTTTATTCTTTTTTAAAAACGATTTTAACGCGTGCATAGACTTGACGTCTGACAAAAATATCTTGGCAATATCTATCTCTTTCGCACCCAAAAACGCGGCAAGCGCAAGCGATAAAACGATGATTTTTTTCATTTTTTACTCCTTAAAATGATCCTAATTTTACTAAATTTTAGCTTATTTTACGGCTCTTGCGATAAAATACGTAAAATTTAACAAAGGATCAAATTTGAAACTAATCAGCTGGAACGTAAACGGACTGCGCGCGGTCGCGGCAAAAGACGGCTTTGCTTGGCTAGAGCAGCATAGACCCGATTTTTTAGGCCTTCAGGAGATTAAAGTGCGCGAGAGCGACGTGCCTGCGGAGATTTATAAACTCGGATTTAACGAAATCAGCGTAAATTCGGCAGCTCGCGCTGGGTATTCTGGCGTGATGAGTCTGGCCAAATTTGGCTCCGTGACGCAAAAGGCTGCGTTTTTTGACGACGATGAGGGGCGGGTTTTGGAGCATAGATTCGGCAACGTCGCGCTTTTTAACATCTACTTTCCAAACGGCCAAAAAGACGACGCGCGCCTAGCCTACAAGATGGACTTTTACGCTAAATTTCTAGCCTACGCGGACGAGCTCGTAAAACAGGGAAAAGACGTGATATTTTGCGGCGACGTGAACACCGCGCACCGCGAAATCGACCTCAAAAACCCCAAAGCAAACGCCAAAACATCGGGCTTTTTGCCTATCGAGCGCGCATGGCTGGACGAGGTCGTCTCGCGCGGCTTTATCGATACCTTTCGGCACGTGCACGGCGACGTCGCGGACGCGTATTCGTGGTGGAGCTACCGCTTTAACGCCCGCGCCAAAAACGTCGGCTGGAGGATCGATTATTTTTTCATTTCGGCAAGCCTCAAGGACCGCCTAAAAGACGCGTTTATCCTAAGCGATATCACGGGCTCCGATCACTGCCCCGTAGGTATCGAGATCGATTTGGAAGGGCTTATTTAAATTTGATTTTTTAGCGGCACAGGTTAAATTTGAGCTAAATTTATGCTTTTTACGGCGAGCAAAGCTGGGGTCAAATTTGACTCGCCGCGCGATTTGCCAAATTTAAATCTCAAATTTAAGTCCAAAATTTGCGACCGTTTTTAAAAACCAAACCCTTAAATTTAAGCCGCGATATATGCGTATATAATTATAATATCTAACGAAAAAAGCGACAAATAGGCGAGCCAAAAGGCTTTTACGTAATCAAATTTAAAGGAAAAACATGATGAACAAAACTATCTTATCGGCTATTTTAGCCGGAGCTACCCTTTTAACCTTAAGCGGTTGTTTTGATTCGGGAGCTAGCGGAAGCAAGGCCGCCAAAGTAGATAAGCCTAGCGGAAAGATAGCAAAGAGCCTAAAAGAGGTTTGCGATAACCCAAATGTTAAATACGACGCTTTGGTAGCCGATCTAAAAGTAAAAATGCTTGATGTAAATGATAAAGCCGATAAATGGGTTTTCTTTTACGATAAAGATAGCCAAGACTTTAAAATTACGGCGAGAACTACGACAACGGATTATCAAATTCAGCACCTAGTTATTCCGCAAACAGATTTTTTAAACGTCCATTTAGAAATACAAGAACCTATATGCGAAATCGCATCAAACCCGTATAAAGAAAAAATACTGAAAGATAAAGACATAACGCACAAAGAAGCGGCAGAATATGAAAAAGTAATTTTGATTAGAAAAATAATAAAAATAAAAGAAATATAGTTTATATAAATATAGGAAATTTATGCAAGCAAAACGGCGCTTACTGCGAGGCGCCGTCAAATTTGACTCAAAAACCCGTGATCAAAAAGGTGCGTGATTAAAATTTTAAATCCAAGTCCGATGAGGATCGCACCGCCTAAAATCAGCGCCTTTTGCTCCAAAAACTCTCCCGCAAATTTACCGACGTAAAACGCCGCGACGCTAAGCGCGAAGCAAACTATCCCGATCACGGCGGCGCTAAACCAGATATCAGCGGCCGTAAAGCTCAGCGTCACGCCCACGGCTAGCGCGTCGATACTGGTGGCAAATCCGCCTGAGAGTAGCATCTTCGTATCAAGGCTCACGGCCTGCGCGGGTTCGTTTCTACAGGCTTCGCGGATCATTTTTACGCCCAAAAAGCCCAAAATCGCAAACGCGATAAAATGATCGATCTGCGCGATAAATCTCGCAAACGCAGCACTCAAAAAATAGCCAGCAAGCGGCATCGCAGCCTGAAAAAATCCAAAAACAAATGCGATAAATAAAATCTTTGATAGCGCGAGGTTGCGGTATTTCGCGCCGTTTGCGATACTAAGCGCCGCCGCGTCCATAGCAAGCGCGATAGAGAGAAGTAAAAGCTCCATTTTGCCCTTTCAAAAAGGCTAATTTTAACTCAAAATTTGCCTCTTGCGGTTAATCTCGCTCAAATTTGCGTCTAAATTTGACGTCTGAAATTTGGAGCCAAACAGACGAGCGCGCCGTATAAATTTGCGCTTAAATTTAGCCCTTAAATCACGGCTTAAATTTGCATTTTAAATTTTGAAAATTTAAGCCGCAGTGCCGTAAAAATGCGGGTAAATTCGCCCGCTCGAAGCCCAAATTTACCCGTTTAAAAGCTGAAATTTAATATCATAACCGCCGAATTTTACTTTAAGGAAAAAACGATGAAGAAAAGTTTGATCTTATGCGCGGTTTTGCTCGCCGTTTCGGCTCAGGCTAATTGGCAAGAGACGCTAAATCAAGGCGCGCAGATACTGGGCGCGGCAAACTCGGGCGACTATAAAAGCGCGGTCAGTTCGGCTCTAAACGCGGCCGTCAAGGAGCTGTCAAACGGGGGATTTCTAAACAACGCCACGGCTAAAATCCCGCTACCGAAAAGTCTAGAAACGGCGGCAAATTTGGCTAAAAAAGTGGGCGGCGAAAAGTGGGCCAACGAGCTAGTAACCTCGATAAATAACGCGGCAAGCGCGGCCGTGCCGGGGGCTGCGGACGTATTTTCGGGCGTGATAAAAAATATGAGCGACGCGGACGTGAAAAAGGTGCTAGAAGGCGGCAAGGACAGCTTTACGAAGTTTTTGCAACAGAACTCGAGCGAGAAACTACAAGCCGTGTTTAAGCCGATCATCACCAAAATGATGAGCGATAATACCTTTGCTACCGCGTACAACGGGCTAAATTCGTTCGTCGCGGGCAGCGCGCTGGCAAAATCCGATACCGCAAAACAGCTAAAAGGCATCGCAACTAGCATGGGCGCGGGCGAATACATCCCTCAAGAAGACGAGGATCTAAACGGCTATATCACGCGCAAGACGCTAGACGGGCTATTTAACGTGATGAGTGAGAAGGAAAGCTCGCTAAGGGGCGGCGCCGTGGAGCAGGGCACGAAAATCCTGCAGGGAATTTTCAAGTAAAATAAGGGAGAATAGTGAAAAATAGTTTGGAATTTCGCGCCGACGTAGGCATGATATTTGTTGCGATAGTCTTTGGCCTAGGCTATCTGCCTACCTCGCTAGCGCTTGCGACCAACGGGGTTTTTGGCGTTTTGTTTTGGAGGTTTTTGCTAGCAGCGATCATAGCCGGCGCGATTTTTTACAAAAAGCCAAAAGACATAAGCGCCCCTGATATAAAATCTGGCGTGATCTTGGGTCTGTTTTTGTTCGCGGGATTTGTCAGTCAGACTTTCGCGTTTAAATACGCCGACACCTCGTCCGTGGCCTTTATCATTGGGCTAAACGTGGCCTTGGTGCCTTTTATCGCGGCGGGGCTTTTTGGGCATAAAATTTACTCCTACGCGTATGTGGGCGTGGCGTTTGCGGTGGCGGGGCTTTATATGATAGGCGATACGAAGGTAGGCTTTGGCCTGGGCGAAATTTTGGCTCTGGTTTGTGCGTGCGCCTACTCCTTTCACATCGTGCTCACCAACCGCTTGGTGCAAAAATGCAACCTCGTAAATATGGTCTATTTTGAAATTTTGACCCTAATCGCGCTTTGTTTTGCGGCTATTTTGGTTTTTGAGGATGCTAAAATCGCGCCGGTCGTGGACAAGCCGTTTATCATAGCGATGCTAGTCGTGGGCGTGCTAGGCACGGCGTTTGCGTTTTTCGCGCAGGCGCTTATGCAAAAATTTACCACGCCGGTTAAAACGGCGATATTTTTCACGCTAGAGCCCGTAACCGCCGGAGCGATGGGGTATTTCGTAGGCGCGGAGGACATCAGCGCATATAGGCTTTGCGGCGCGGCGCTCATCTTGGTCGGGGTTTTGATCAGCGAGATAGGCAGCTACTTGCGCGCTAAAAAGGAAAATTTAGCCTAAATTTCGGCGAGTTTTGCTTGGCGTTTTGCTCAAAGCGCCGATCCGCCGTAAAATCAAATTTATCAAATCGCCGCCGAATTTACTCTCGCGGCGATTTTATCCATTTTAAATTTATCGCCCTTTTTGCCAGCTAGCAAGAGGGCGGCGACTCTCAAATTTGACGCGATAAAGCCCGAATTTAGAGAAATTGCGTTAAATTTGCCCCTTAAATTTAGCTAAAGAAATCAGATGAGAAAATCAACCGAATTTAAGGCCGACTTCGCGCTGTTTGCTATCGCGGTGGTCTGGGGCGTGACGTTTTTGCCGATGGCGCAGACGCTAAAGACCAACGGCGTTTTTACGCTTTTGTTTTGGCGATTTTTGATCGCGGCCGTTTTGATGGCGATCATAAGCCTCAAATTTACGCGAAAAATCGACCGCAATTCGTTAAGATTCGGCGCATTTTTAGGCGCGCTTTTGTTCGCGGCCTTTACGCTTCAGACCTTTGCTCTAAAATACGCCCCAAGCTCCACCGTCGCCTTTATCACGGGACTAAACGCCGTTTTTACGCCCTTTATCGCGCTTGCGTTTTTCGGGCAAAAGGTCGTAGTTTACGCCTTTATCGGCGCGTTTTTGTCGGCGGCGGGGCTTTATTTTCTAACGGGCAGCGAGCTTGGTTTTGGCGCGGGCGAGGGGCTTAGCGTTGTTTGCGCGCTAGGCTTTGCGCTACATATAATTTTCACGGGCGTTTTGGTGCGCAGATGCGAGCTGTACTGGATGGTGAGCGCGCAGTTTGCGGCCGTGGCGGCGCTTTGTTTCGTTGCGGCGCAGATTTTCGAGCCTCGAGGCGTCGTGCCCGTTTTGGACGAAGCATTTTTCGTCGCGGTCGCGGTGACGTCGGTGTTTGCGACGGTTTTGGCGTTTTTCGTGCAAACCGCAGCGCAGCGCTACACTACGCCCGTTAAAACCTCGCTCATATTTACCTTTGAGCCCGTGAGTGCAGGGATAGTGGGGTATTTCGTCGGCGGCGAGATACTAAGCGGCGTGCAGATAGCAGGAGCCGGGCTCATACTCTTTGGCATCGTCGTTAGCGAGGTCGGCAGCTACTATAAAAATAAAAGATCGCGGGAAAATTTGAGCTAGCGGCTTTTGCATGCTTAAATTTGGGGCGGCCGAATTTTGCGGTTAAATTTAAGGTTTTAACGGCGAGTTTGAGCGCTAAATTTTGCTCAAATTTGGGTGCATTAAAAGCGAAATTTGACGTGTACGGCCCAAACTTACGTTTAAATTTACGGATAAACTTGGGCGAGTAAATTTAAAAAAATCGGCGTAAATTTTACCGCACAAAGGAAGGAAAAAATGAACGATGATGAAAATTTAGCAGCCCCAAAGTGGATAGAGCTTAACGCCGACGAGAAAATTTTGTGCAAATTTGAGCTCGCGCATACCGTCCACAAAGAGGTTAGGATGGCGCTTTGTCTTTTGATACTACTTTTATACGCGGGCGACAAGGGTTTTGACGTAGGTGCCGTTTGGTTTGCTATGACGGCGGGTTGCGCATTTTTGTTTTGCCTTTTTGCGCGCCAAAGCGTAAAGACCGCCAAGGTCAAAAAACTGTACGTCACGAACAAGCGCTTTATAACGCAGCGCGATACGGTCGATATCGGCGACGTGTATTTTAGGTATCTCGAGGACTAGTGGCGGCGATATCATAGCCTTTAAAACCCAGATTTATTTTTATGAAAATAAAAGATTTTTATTTTATTGCGTTGTGGACAAGGAAAGCGACGAATATAAAAATTTGATAAAAACGATATACGATATTTCAAAAAACGAGCATATTTTAGCGGAAAGACCGCCTTATTTTGTAAAGCGAAAGCTAGTTAATCCCTAAATTTAGCCGAATGTACAGGCATTTGTGCTCTTTGGCTAGTTTAGCAAATGCCGGTCGCAACGCTTGGTCATGCATCAAATTTTAGAGCGTTACCGCGCGCAAAGCTTGCTTTAAACAAACCGCAGCTCGGCGTCAAAGATTTTACTCGCGGATAAATTTAAAATTTGCTTTTGGTGCAGATTTGGGCTGGGTCGGCGATGCGCATTTTCGTGTTTGCGCTTCTGGCCGTTACGGGCCGGGCACAAATTTGATGCTGGAAGCCGCAAAACAAAAGCCTTTTTGTGGTTTCTAGATCAAATTTACAAGTAAAATTTTAAGAAGCTAAATTTTGTCAAATTTAGCTTAAATTCGGCAGATCTGCCAACGAAGTGCGGCAAAATTTGGAAATCTAAATCAAATCTCGGCTTTCAAGCGGCAAATTCGGCGCAAAATCCAAACGCAGCGAAGTAAAAATCTATGCTAAATTTAAGCAACTCGCAAATTAAACACAAATCAAAACGCTCGCCTTACCGCCTTTTTACAGCCGTAAATATAAAAAAGCAAATCGAAGCGATGAGGATGATGCTAGCACCGCTAGTGAGATTCGCCTCAAAGCTCAGCCACAGCCCGCTCACGCAAAACGCGGCCGAGATGAGCGCGGCGTTTAGCATCATCGTGCCCAGGCGGCTTGATATCGCGCCCGCGATGTAGGGAGGGATCGTGAGTAGCGCGATAACCAGGATGAGTCCGACCGCACGTATCGTCATCACGACGCTTAGCGCCATCATGCACGTTAGCGCGTAGTAGAGCAGCGTCGTTCGCACGCCGCGCAGCCGCGCGAACTCCGCGTCAAAGCTAAGCGCCTCAAACTGGCGGTAAAATAGCGCGACTGACGCGAGTATGACGCAGTTTGCAACCGTCATGAAAAGAAGATCGCCCTGCGGCACGGCCAAAATCGAGCCAAAAAGATAGCTCATTAAATCAACGTTGTAGCCCGGCGCTAGGTCGGTGAGGATGATGCCAAATGCCATACCAAACGCCCACAGTGCGCCGATAACCGAGTCCATCTTGCTTTTATCTTTGAGCGTGATCGTAGCGATGAGTAGCGCCAAAAATAGCGAAAACAAACTCGCTCCAAGCAGCGGCTCGAGCGAAAAATAAAATGCGATACCAAGCCCGCCGTATGCGCCGTGAGCGATGCCGCCCGCGATGAAAACCATGCGGTTTATGACCGTGAGCGTGCCAATCACGCCGCAAGCGATGCTAACGAGGATGCCTGCCAGCAGGGCGTTTTGCATAAAATTTAAGCTAAGAGCTTCTAGCATTTATTTCCTTTTTTACTTTTTGGCGTTTTGGTTCCCGTTTTTATAGTTAAATTTCGTCGAAAATTTAAATTTTACCTACCGAGACCTGCACCTTTAAGGTGCCAAATTTGTTTTTGCTAAATTTAAGATTCTCTAAATTTTTTTAGTTTTTCTTTTTCTTGGGAGGCGGAAGGGGGTTCTACTTACGAAGCGTCGCCCCTTCCTCTCCCAAGCCCTCTCTAACCCCACTGCACGTGAGCGGTTGCTGCACTGCGTGCAGGTTTATTTGGTGCTGTTGCGCCACATGTTTTAAAATTTTACGTTTTCATGATGCGGGTCTCGGCAAGTCAAATTTGCAAATTTAAACATAAAAAGTTAAGGCGCCGTATTTTTGCTTTAGACGAGGCGGAAATGAGACGAGCGAGGGCGCATACATATAGTATGTAACCGAGCTTCGGTGAAATTTCCAACGACGTATAAAGGAAAAAGACAAGCCGCAAATCGTCTAATGACGTCCGCAGCCACACTCCTTGAGCGCCACCTCCACATCGCAAAAATGCCTATGCTCGCTCGCCAAATGCTCGATAAAATCCTGCTTAGAGCCGTGCGAGATCTCGTGCATGAAAAGATCGTGATTGACGTAGGCGACCTTGGTGGCGAAATTTAGCGTCAAATTTACGTCGTGGCTGATGAGTACGACGCCCGTACCGTCAGCATTTATCTGTTTTAGCAGCTTATAAACGTCGGCCTGGCCCTTCGTATCGATGCTGGCGGTTGGTTCGTCTAGCATCAAAATCTTTGCCTTTGCGCAAAGCGCGCGCGCGATATAGACGCGCTGGCGCTGTCCGCCGCTTAGCTCGCCGATCTTTCGCCGCGTAAATTCGCTCATCCCGACGCGCTCCAGAGCCGCCTCGGCTTCTTTTTTGTCGTCTTTGCCGTAAAATCCAAACAGCTTTTTATCTATCCTGCCCATCAAAACGACCTCGAGCACGCGCATCGGGAAGCTTTGATTTATCGGGATATTTTGCGGGACGTAGCCCACGGCCTTGCTCACGCTAGCGGGCTCCTGACCAAACACTTCGATCGTTCCGCTGCTTGGCTTGTTTAGCCCTAGCAACAGCTTTAAAAGCGTGCTTTTGCCACCGCCGTTTGGGCCGATGATGGCTAGAAAATCCTTGCAGTCGTATTCTAAATTTATGCCGTCAAACACGAGGTTTTCATCGTAACCAAAGCTCAAATTTCGCACCGAAATGTTGCTCATAAAACGCTCACTTTACCCGAAATATAAAACATAAAAACGCCAAGCCCCAGCATCACAAAAAGCGCGGCAAACTCGCAGCAAGTCTGCAGCACGCGAAATCTCATCGCGCCCTTTAGCTTAAAGCCGCAAACGGCCGCGAGAAATATCACCGCACCCATGCCAAGCCCCATAAACACGCCGCTAGCAAGCCCCGCCGCGTAGCTGTTTAGGCTAAATGCTAACACGAAAACCAGCAGCGTGCCAGGACACGGCACGAGCGATCCGGCTAGCACAACGAGCCACTCGCTAGCTGTTTTTGGCACCTCGTTAGAGGCCCTACAGGCTGCACAGCCGCATTCGCTCTCGTGGACAGCGGGGCTAAATTTGACCGATTTTGCGCTCAAATTTGACGCTGGGTTTAAATTTGATCCAAAAACTTTACTCGCCACATTTGCGCCTTTTTCGCCCGAAACGGACGCGCTAGCAAAGCTAAATTTAGGCTTTAGCACCGTTTTTTTAAGCTTAGCGTAGATCATATAAAGGCTCACGCAAACGATCGCTACGGCCGAGATTTTCGTCATCGCGCCCGCTATGTCGCTGACCTTGTCCGTCAAAAACGCGTTTAAAAAAACGTAGCTAAAAAGCACGAGCAAAAACGCCCCCGCCACGTGCGCGAACCCGACCTTCATCGCAAAAACTAGAGCGCGCGAGTAGCTGCCGCCGTTTGCGACGAAGTAGCTAGCCGTTAGCATCTTAGCATGCCCGGGACCAGCTGCATGCAAAAAGCCGTAAAAAAAGCTAACCGCGGCTAGCAAGGCGAAATTTAGCGCATTCAACTCGGCGCTATTTATCTTGATGAGCTCTTTTAGGCGCTCTAAAAACTGAAGACTCATGCCTGAAACCGAGTCAAATTTAGCCCTATCCTCGGCGTCGATTTGCTCTAAATTTTGCTTATTTTGCGCCTTAATAAGCGAGCTTAGCTCGGGTTTTGCGGGTTCTATTTTAGGCGCTTTTGATGTCATTTCAAAAAACGCCGCACTCAAATTTACGTTTGGAACGAGATAAATTTTATCGGTGAGTGCGTAGGGCTCGGGCGAGCTTATTTTAAAGTTAAAAAATCCTTCGTGGTCAAAAACCTCGACCGTGACGACGCGGCCGTCTTTGACCGCTAAATTTAGCTCTAAAATATACTCGAAATTTAGCCTGCCCTCATCCAGATAAACCCGCTGCGAGAGCGTTTTGGCGTGCAGATTTACGGTCTCGCCCGCGCCGTCGTAGTAGCCTACGCTCGTTAGATATCCGCGCGGCACGATGTAGTCGAGCAGGGATTTTTGCACCTTCCACGCTTCGTTTTTACTGAGCGCTTTATCGGCGTTTTCATCGTAGCTTTGTAGCGTTAGTTCTGTGAAATTTTCAGAAAACGTCCAGGTCACGGCGGCCGTTTTTATCATATCGCCCTGGACGTCAAATTTGACCGAGGCATGCGCGGTCGGAGTGTAAAGCGCGCAGAGCGCACAGGCATGCGCAAAGCTAAAAAAGGACGCAAGAAGCGCTAAAACGGCGAGTATGCGTCCAAATTTCATTTACAGGCTCTTTGCGAAAATTTGCGCCGTTTTGCGTAGCTCGGCATCCCAATCAAGCGGCAGTTGATCGATCTCTACGACGCTAGCGCCGCTTTCTTTAGCTATGGTTTGCGCAGCTTTTTTAGAAAACTGCGGAGCGACGAAAATGACCTTCACGCCGTGCTCTTTAGCCTCCTCGATGAGCTCTTTTAGCTCGGCCGGTTTTGGCTCTTTGCCGTCTACTTCGATCGCGATTTGCTCTAGATCGTAGCGTTTAGCGAAGTAGCCCCAAGACGGGTGATAGACTATAAATTCGCGGTTTTTGACGTTTGCTAGAGTGTTTTTGATAAAGCCGTCAAGCTCGTCGAGCTTAGCTTCAAATTTAGCCAAATTCGCCTCGAAAAGCGCCTTGTTCTCAGGATATTTTTCGTTTAGCGCGGCGGCGATATTTTTAGCTTGGATTTTTACGGAAACCGGATCTAGCCAGATGTGCGGGTCAAATCCGCCGTGGTGATGCTCGTGATCGTGGCGGTCGTGACCTGCATGCTCGTGTTTATGCTCATGGCTGGCATCATGGTCGTGATCTGCGTGCTCGTGGTGGCCTTCAAATTTGATCTTTTTCACGCCCGCGTCGGTTTTTACGATTTTAAGGTTTGGATATGATTTTTGAAATTTCGGCAGCCAAGCATCTTCAAACTCGATCCCGATAGCAAAGTAAAGGTCGCTTTTTTCAAGCGCGGTCATTTGTTTCGGTTTTGGTTCGTACGTGTGCGGATCGGCTCCCTTGCCCACCATCACGTTTACCTCGACCGCGTCGCCCGCGATTTGCTTGACGAAATACTGCTGCGGCAAAATACTGACGCTAACTTGTCCTTTGGCGTATAGCGCGACTAAGCCCAAACATAAAAACGCGAAAATTTTTCTCATTTTTATCCTTTCCCTGTTAAAATTTGGGCGAAATTATATCAAAAGCAACTTAGTTGCAAATTAATTTTTCTCAGGGTATAATACCCTAAAATTCTTAACGCGGAGGAAAAATATGAGCGAAAATTTGGAAGAAAAAGCCGGTTTTGAGGAGCTTTTAACGAAAAATGATATCAAAATCACTCCGCTTAGACTAGAGATTTTACACATTTTACACGCCGCCGCCGTACCGCTTAGCTATGATGAAATTTTAGCTCAAATTGATGCAAACAAAACCACGTTTTACCGCTGTATGGACCTTTTTGAGGCTAAGGGCATCGTGCTAAAAAGCGAAAACAACCGCAAGAATTTCTACGAGCTTGAAAGCGGAGCAAAGGCGTATTTCGTCTGCGACGTCTGCCACAAGATGACCAATATCGACATGCCGTGCCTAAAACAAAATCACGTAAAAAGCGTCGTGGTTAAAGGCGTTTGCGATGACTGTTTTTAAAATTTACGCTCAAATTTGACGGTAAATTTTGCAGCTTAAATTTGCTTTCTGACATTAAATTTAAAAGAGGCTTGCCGAGTAAATTTCGCCGCAAATTTATAAAAACGCGCTCTGCTAAATTTAAAGCGGTTGCCGCGTCAAATTTAAAACTCAAATTTGACGCGGATAGCCCAAAACTAATCCTCGTAAAGCTTTGCGATCTCCGGCGGTATCGCGATCGGACGACCGCGCGCGAGATCATAAAATACGTAAGTCGTCACCGCGCTAGCAACCGGCGCACCGTCCTTGCTAAACTCGTAAAAACGCTTCGAGCAGCTTCTTTTTTCGGGCTGCGTCCAGGTTTTCACGCGCACCTTATCGCCCAAAAACAGCTGCCCCAGATAGTCTATCTCGTGCCTGCGCACCATCCACGTGCGGTTTTGCGCGAGATTTGTCTCGATGAGGTCGCCCACGGCGTTTGAGTGTGCGTTGGCCGCTTCTTGCATCCAGATGACGTAGTGAGCGTTGTTTGCGTGATGATTCACGTCGATGGCGTCCTCGCCCACGGTAAATTCGTAGTAAAAAATTTTCATTTTCGCTCCTAAAAACGCTAAAATTGTAGCAAAAATTTAAAGGCAAACAAAATGAAAGAGATGTGGGACAAAAAGGCGGCGAGCTATACAAGATTTACGGGCGAACCAAGCGTTTTTCAGAGAGGGCTTTACGCTAAGATCGCCGAGTTTGGCGTCAAATTTGAGGGCAAAAGCGTCGTGGATATCGGCTGCGGCACGGGCGTGCATACGCTGCATTTAGCGCAAATTTGTCGCGAGATAACCGGCATGGATATCTCGGGCGAAATGCTAAAAGTCATGCTTGAAGACGCGGCGAAATTTAATATTTCAAATTTAACCGCCGTTCAAAGCGATTTTAAAAGCTTTAATCCATACCGCGTTTACGACGTGGCTTTTAGCACGATGAGCCCCGCGATCGCGGACGAGGAGGATTTTGTCAAATTTATAAATTTAGGCGAAAAAAGGGTCTATCTTTGGTGGAATAAACCGCGGTATTCAAGCGTTTTGGAGCTTTTTTACGAGGGCTCGCAGAGAGGGTGCTTTAAAGAAAAGGCGAACTTTTTTGAAGAGTACCTGCGCCGCAAAAATATCGCTTTTAACTCCTGCGTACTCGAGGAGTCTCGCGAACAAAAACGTACGCTTGAAGAGATGACGCAAAACGCGCTTTGGCATTTACAAATCGCAAATTTTACGCACGATGAAAATGCGGTCAGATCGCGGCTACAGAGCATCGCGCAGGATGGCTTCGTGACGGAAAAAATCGTCTCTTCAATGAAGCTTTTGGTTTTTTAAGATATAATCGCTTTATTTATTTAAAATTTAAAAAGGATTTTAGTTGCCGCGAGCGTTTTTGCAGATATTTTCGTGCGTTTCATGCTTCTTTTGCGTTCAAGTTTTCGCCGCTTCGCACGTTTTATCTCCGGTCGCTCAGCCTAAATTTGACGAACAAAAAGCCAGACTAGGCAAGGAGCTGTTTTTCGATGCCTCGCTAAGCCCCAGCGGAACGCTATCTTGCGATAAATGCCACAACCTTTACTGGGACTTAAGCGGTACGAGTAAAAAGAACGTAAAAATCTCCGCCTACGAGGAGATTAGCCCGCCAACTGCGCTAAATTCGGCGCTAAATTTTATCTTTTTTAAAAACGGCGAAGTTAAGGATATAGCCGAGCAGGTTAGGCAGAGCTTGACCGGCAAAAATCAGCTTGCTAGCGAGCCGAAATTTCTAGTCCAAAAGGTAAATCAAAACTCTGTTTATAGGAATAAATTTGAAGAGCTTTATGAGGATGGGGTAAGCTTTGAAAGTATCGTCGATGCGCTGGTAAATTTTGAAAAGGCCCTCATCACGCCAAACGCCAAATTCGACAAATTTATCAGCGGCGACGAGAGCGTTTTCGACGATGAGGAAAAGCGCGGATTTGAGCTTTTTAAAACAATCGGCTGCATAAACTGCCACAGCGGCGCAAATATAGGCGCAAATCTCTACTACGAGCTAAAATTTGACGCAGACGGCAACAAAACCGGCCGCTACAAAGTAACCAGCCTGCGAAATATCGAAAAAACCGCGCCGTATCTTTATAGCGGCGAGCTAGCCGATCTAAAAGAGGCGCTAAAAATAATCGCTAAAATGCGTATAAACTACGATCTGAGCGACGAGCAGACACATGCGCTTTATAAATTCTTGCTGACTTTAAGCGGCGAAAAACCGGAAATTTTAAAATGAAACACAAGATAATCTTTCATAAAATTTTGTTTTTTACTATCGTTTGTATCGTATTTTTCGGTACCGTGATGACCCATAAGGCCACCAAGGACCTAGTAACCGCCTATGAGTGGAAGGGCACGATAGAAAAGGTGATGGACGCTAACGACGAGGCGAATTTTTTGCTCGAAAAAAGCCTTCTAGAGGCCGACTACGACGCGATCATGCGCTATACGGCGGAGTTTCAAAAGGCTCTAAAAAAGCTTGATTCAAGCAATCTAATCTCCTTTGAAAAGCTAGCGTTAAACGAAAAAACTTTTAGCGAGCTAGAGGAAGCGGTTGAAAAAAGAGTCGAGCTAACGGATAAATTTAACTCCGTAACCGCAATGGCAAAGCTTGTTTATAGCGAGATGATTTTAAAATTTGAGGCTTTGGACGGGCTGTATTTTAACGAGCTAATGCCGCAAATTTTAATATTCAGACACGACTTAAACACCGATCTAGCGGCACCTAAAAAGCTTTTAAACGAGTATTTAAAGGACCCAAAGATAACTAAAAACGATGTCGGATTTTTATCGAGTGCGCAAAAACTGATCGGCTACTACGAGCAGGCGCAAAAGCTTTACCGCGATATCATTTCGCTCGGAATTTACAATAAACTATCCGACCTCAAAGAAAGTAGCGAGCGCTATATACAAAACGTCTTATCGAATTTACGTAGGACGATGGCGCTAGTGTTTGTGTTGTTTGGGATTGCGTCGATATTTGTTTATATTTCTTATGCTAGAGCTAGAAACAACATCAGACTACTAAACCGTTTCGAGCAAGCCGTCGATAATAGCTTTAACGCCATAACCTTTACCGACCTAGATAGAAAGGTCAAATACGTAAATAAAATTTTCGAGCAAAATTTCGGTTATAAATTTGAGGAACTAAAAGATCAAAATATAAATATCATAAAGTCCCATCAGCACTCAAACGAATTTTATCAAGATATGCTAAAAACGATAGAATCGGATCAAATTTGGCGAGCCGACGAGCTGGTGAGTAAAACAAAAAGCGGCGAACTCATATACGAGCAGGTTATTTTCTCTCCGCTTTTTAACGAAAGCGGCGACAAAGACGGCTATATGTCGATCAAATTTGATAAAACCAAAGAGATCGCGATGACAAAAGAGCTCGAAAACAAAAACAAAGAGCTGCAAAACGAAGCGCTAAAAGACAAGCTAACGGGGCTTGGCAGTTATTTTGCTCTGACGCAAAGGATGGAGCAGGGCTCGGGCGGCATGATCATCTACATAAACATCAACAACTTTATGGATTTTCGGTTTTTTTACAAAACAAAGACCGTGGACGCCATCATTGCTTCATTTGCGACGACACTTCAGCTTTGTATCGACACCTATAAGATTGATGCGAACATTTATAGAGTGCAGTTTGATGAGTTTTGTATCTGGTACGGTGGTGACGATGCAGAGCGGGTCGTACGTAAATTTATCGATTATTTTAAGGCAAATAATCTCTATATCACGGTTGAGGGGGCACGCGAGTTTATCCCTAATATCAAAATAACCATCGGCGTTAGCCTGCCTCAAGACACTCCGCAAACAAACCGCCTAACTCAAGCCATGCTAGCTCACCACGAAGCTAAGCAAAACGGCGAAACGGTGCAGTTTTACACCGAAAACAGCCACATAGAGCAGCAGTATTACCACAACCAAATCATGTCGCGCACTATCGAAAACGCGCTATATAACGATACCGTGATCGTCGAGTGTCAGCCGATCTACGACGTATCTGGCGAAATGGCGCGGGTCAAATACTACGAAGTGCTCGTGCGCCTCATCGACGAAAACGGCAAGATCCGCTATCCGGGCGAGTTTTTGGACATAGCAAAGAAAATTTCGCTTTATAACGATATCACGAAAAAGGTCGTCGAGCACGTATTTAGACTCGTGGAGAAATTTACAAATACGAGCTTTTCGATGAATCTTTCCAGTAGCGATATCGCAAACGAGAGCATCAGAGAGCTCATCGAGAAAAAGCTACGCGTCTGCTCAAGGCCCGAGCATGTGTATTTTGAGATATTAGAGAGCGAAGGCGTGGATGATTATAAGATCGTAAATGACTTCATTAACAAGATCCGCGCCTACGACTGCAAAATTTCGATCGATGATTTCGGTAGCGGCTACTCGAACTACTACCGTATCTTGGAGCTTGATATCGACACGATCAAGATCGACGGCTCGATTATCAAAAAATTACCGTTTGATCAAAACGCCCGCTACTTGCTACAAACTATCATCGACTTTGCCGGAAGGCAGGGCTACAACGTCGTGGCGGAGTTTGTGAGCTCAGAAGAGATCCTCGCCGAAATCAAGAAATTTGGCATCAAATACGCTCAAGGATTTTTGCTAGGCAAGCCGACCTCGCCGAGCAATATCGAGGAGTAAAACGCGCAGAGCTTTGCGCCGTTAAATTTAGCTCGTCTTAGTCAAATTTGTCCGTTCAAATTTGACTAATCCTGCATCCAAACCGCCAAAAATCCGAGCAAAACTATAACCAAAAACAATCCCGCCTGAAAATAAAAATTCTTTTTTAAATTTTCGTTTATCAGAGAGCAAAGCTCGGAAATAAAGATGTATAGTTCGCTCACGCATCTCCTTTGGGTACAAATTTTACGTCAAATTTGTTGCAGTCTCGACGAGTCAAATTTGAGCGAACCGCTAAAAAGCCGCTCAAATTTAGCTTGGATTATAAATTTGAGCTTGGCTCGTCTTTAAATTTCCTTCTAACAAAAGCGGCGCAAACTACAAACGAAACTGCCGTCAAAGCGTAAAATATATAGCTAAAAATAGGATTTGCGCGCGTTTCGCCATCTTTTAGCTTTTTAACCGAAACGGCGTTTCTAAACATATCAAACATCGCGATGCGCCAGCCGTAGTATTTGATCTGCGCTCTACCTTCGCCCACTAGGCTTTGTGCGGCGGCTTGGACGTCGGCGGAGTTAAATTTAAAATAAAGCGGTAAGCCCCAGCCCGTATCCTCGTTTCGATACGGCATCGCCTTCGTGCCGTTTAGCTCCCGCGTGTAGATGAAGTACACGTCGCGCGTCGGGCCGTCGGCGGGATTTTGCGCATCGATGAAGCCGTCTTTGTCCATGCGCTTAACCTCGCCGCCCGTGATGATCGCCTCGTCGTAGTGCGGAAAAGCGTAGTTTATCGCTGCAAACACTAAGGCGTGCAGGGCAAACAGAAAAGTAATGATGGAAATTTGAAGGTATTTTTTAAATTTTTGCATTTTCGTCCTTTGGGGCGAATTGTACAAGATAGAAGTTTAGAAGAAGCTAAGCCCCTAAAGTAGGGGCTTAGAAGGATTAGGCTTTAGCCTTGCAGCTGCAGCTTCCCGCGATAAATTTAAGAATCTGGATAAAGAAGCAAATGCCGCCGATGATGAAGATCGTATCGCCGATCATCCTTAGCCAGCGTAAATTTTGCAAGTGATCCATCTGTAAAAACTCCGCGCTTCTAGCGTACCACATGCCCACGTCTATAGCGGCGACGGCTTGATAAAGACCGATCGGAAGCAGCGACGCTAAAATCATTAGCATTAGTCCCGCATTTAGCGACCAAAAGCCCACTTTCATAAGCTTGTCGTTAAATTCTTGCCCTTTGAAAAGATAAAGCGCCACGAGCCAAACAAAGCCTAAAGCCAAAAATCCGTAAACGCCAAACAGCGCCGCGTGTCCGTGCACCGAGGTGGTGTTTAGACCCTGGATGTAGAACAAAAATAGCGGCGGGTTGATAAGGAAGCCAAACACGCCCGCACCCAGCATATTCCAAAACGCCACCGCGATAAAGCAGTAAAGCGGCCATTTGAGGTTTTTCGCCCAGCTTTGCGCGAACTGAAGCGAATACTGATGAAAGGCCTCTGCTCCAAGAAGCACCAAAGGCACGACCTCAAGCGCAGAAAAGCTAGCGCCCACCGCCATGATCGGAGTGGTTGTTCCCGCAAAATAAAGGTGATGGAAGGTGCCAGGGATACCGCCCATTAAGAATAAACTAGCGCTTGCCAAGGTTGAGTAAGTCGCGAATTTTTTACCCACTAGACCCAAAGAGGCAAACACGAACGCAAGCGACGCGGTCGCAAACACCTCGAAAAAGCCTTCGACCCAAAGGTGAACGACCCACCAGCGCCAGTATTCCATTACAGGTAGCGGACTTCTTTGACCGTAAAATAGTCCCGCACCGTAGAAAAGTCCCACCGCGATAGCAGAAGCCGTAAAGATAGCTAGCAGGTTTTTATCGCCGTCAGCCTTAAATCCGCCGACGAATCCGCGAAGTACGAGAGCCATCCAGATAACAAGACCGACAAACAAAATAAGCTGCCAAACCCTGCCAAGCTCGATATACTCGTATCCTTGGTGACCGAGCCAAAAGCTAGTAGACGTTTCCATCTTACCCGCTATCGCCATGTACTCGCCGATAAAGCTACCCACGACTAGGAAAAGCAGCGCGTAGAAAAGCAAATCCACGCCTAGTTTTTGAAATTTAGGATCCTTGCCGCCGTTGATGATAGGCGCTAGGAAAAGTCCAGCCGCCAAAAAGCCCGTCGCGATCCAAAAAATGCTCGCCTGAATATGCCAAGTGCGCGCCAAAGAGTACGGTATGTGCTCGGATAAATTTATACCGTAAAACTCCTGTCCCTCGACCGTATAGTGCGCCACGAAGCCGCCTATCATGATCTGGAAAACAAATAGCGCGAGCGCTACGAAAAGGTATTTGCCAAGCGCCTTTTGAGACGGAGTTAAATTTAGCTTTGAAAGCGGATCGGCATCGATAGGAGCGAGTTTCTCGTGATCTTTTTCGCCGTAGAAATTTGAAAACCAAACTAGTAAGCCCACGCCCGCAACCAAAATCGTAACGCTAATAATCGTCCAAAATACGTTTTCTTGCGTCGGGACGTTGTCGATTAGCGGCTCGTGCGGCCAGTTGTTCGTGTACGTAGCCTCGCTATTTGGGCGATTAGTCGCCGTAGCCCAGGTCGCCCAGAAGAAGAAATCGTTTAACTGCTCGCGGTTTTCTTCTTTAGCCAGCGTGTTGTTTTTCATCGCGTAGTTTTCGCGTAGCTTCTGGTATTTCGGATCGTTGCCAAAAAGCCCATTATACTCATCACGCACTACTTTTGCTGCCGCAATCCTCTCGTCGCTGATCGTTATAACGCCGTTTTTTAGCGTATTCGTGCGGTATTCGCTCTTGGTTAGAGTCTTGATGTTGGCTTGTTGCTCGGCGTTTAGAGCATCAAATTTGGCTCCGTAAAGCTGAGCGGCCTTAATATCCATAAACGCGACTAGCTCTTTATGCAGCCAATCAGCCGTCCAATCAGGTGCCTGATACGCTCCGTGTCCCCACACAGAGCCCACCTGCATACCGCCGATGCTCTGCCAGGCCTCTTGACCTTTATAAATTTGCTCTTGCTCGACTATTATTTTGCCGTTTTTATCGGCGAAACTCACCACCGGCGGCGCTTCGCGGTAAACCTCTACGCCGTAATAACCCAGTATCCCGAAGGCGATAGTAACGACTGCTACCAGCGCCCACCAATACTTCTTGTATTCACGCATACTTTGTCTCCTTTTGAAAAATTCGGATAAAGTTTATCCAAAATAAATTTGCGCAAAAATGATGTATATCAATAAAAGGATTAAATTTGTCCTTAAAATACGCCTTATATTAAAAAATGTATAATTTCAAAAATATATTTTAGGAGATTTTATGCTCAAATTTGAGATCGTTTATAAATTTTGCCTCATTTGCATGCTGATTTTGGGACTTTGTCTGCTCGCGTTTTCGGGGGTAAATTTTGCTCTCGGAGAGTACGGCGAATTTTGGATGGGAGCGCATAAATTTGCGGGCTTTTTGGTCGCGCTCGCAGCTGTTTTGCACGTGATAAATCGCAAGAAAAAGCTCATTAAGCTCTCAAACGAATTCATAGACGTCGTCACTCGCCGCAAAAACCCGAGCATGTGCAACATGGACCGCATCATCGCATCGCTCGAGCCCTATACGATCGCTGAGATCTCGCAAAGGCTTGGTTTTGACGAGACCGAGTTTTGCCGCACCTTGCGCGAAAACGGCGTCAAATTTAGCAGCGCCGACCAAACCTTGCGCCAAATCGCTTTTTTAAACGACGAAAAGATATTTTTCGTACTAGTTCTCATCGTCGAGGCAAAATTCGGCAAGAGATTTTGCGGCGAACTCAAATTTAAAGGCGCTAAATTTAACGGCGTCAAAAATGCGGCTTAAGTTCGGCCGCAAGCGACACGGAGGCTAAATCTATATTTTTGAAAGGGCTCAAATTTTAAAAATAACCGTAATATTAATCATAACTTTTAACGTTTTGCTTTTTGGCGGGATTGTTTGGACGATATTTTGGCGCAATCCTCGCAAGCTCAGCCCGCGTCAGCTTGCTGCAATAGACGAAACGAGCGAATCAAACGCAATAAAAAGACTTTCCGTGCGGCCGTTTTTACTTTGGTTGGAGCGGTTTTTCATCTCGCGTGAAAGCATTTGGTTTGATCAAAATTACATCTATGTTTTTAGAGGGCAGGAACTTGCGGCTAGGTATAAATTTGAGCAAATTTTAGCACTTGAGGGCACAAAAACGCGGATCAATAGCGCTAGAATTTGGCGGATTTGTTTTTCGGACGAGTTTGAGAAAGACGGCACGAGCGAGTATAAATTTGCACCCGCCGCTTCGATTTTTACGCCGAATCTTAAAGAGTTTTTGCAAATTTTACGGGAGAAAAATCAGGACGCAATCAAAACGAAGCCGAGATTTTGGGAGACGGTTTAGCGTTAAATTTGCACGCCGTTCAACCCGCCCAAATTTAGCCTTTGGATTTTGTCATTTTGATTAAGCAAAATAAATTCGAGATTAAATTTAAACAGCAAAGCCGCTCCACCTTGCTAGTTAAGTTAGTAAATTTGATTTGAGTTATTGGGTTTAGTTTAGCGAGCATTACTTAAACCGCTCGCTAATTAAAAGAATTAAGCACCTATAATGATGTGGCTAGCTTTAATGA
>CAUPXB010000018.1:0-44844 GCA_963515555.1 uncultured Campylobacter sp.
GGCTTTAGCTGGAAGGCGTTTGATTTTGGCGCAAACAAAAAGCAGCGCGAGATAAAGCGCATAAGCGCGCTACAAGCGAAGTTAAATCTGGATCAAAAGCGCTTGCAAAACGAGCTAAATTTAGCAAATATCAAAAACGACCTAAAGACGCTCGAGCAAAAGATCGCCGCCGGCAAAAGTGCGCTAAACTCGGCGCAAACCTCGCTAAATGCCGTTAGCAAAAAGTATGAGGCGGGGCTGCTTGGGTACGTAGAGTTTTTAAACGCGACCGCGCAGAGCTTTAGCGCAGGCAGCGCGCTGGAGCTAAGCAAGAGTAAATTTGAGATCAAAAAGGCGGAGTATCTATATGAGCGCGGCGGCAAGATCGCTGAAAATATCGAAAAAACGGAGCGCAAATGAATAAAATTTTACTATTTTTACTGAGCGCGGCGGTTGCGCTTTGCGCACAGGATAAAATTTACGCGAGTTTTGACGTCGCGCCCGCAAAAGACGCGCAGCTCGCGCTAAAAGCCGTCGGTATCGTAAAGGCCGTAAACGTAGAAATCGGCTCTGCGGTAAAGCGCGGCGACGTGCTGCTTGAGCTTGAAAACGAGAGCGAAAAGCTAGCCGTAAAGCTCGCGCAAAACGACCTAGAGAGCGCGCAGACGGCAAAAGCCCACGCAAAAAGCGTGCTGGATAAATTTAAACTCGTTCAAAGCGTGAGCTCGAAGCAGGCTTTTGAAAATGCGGAGTTTGATTTTAAAAACGCGACGCTGGCCAAAAACAGGGCGCATCTGGCGTTAAATTTGGCGCAAAAAAGACTTGAGGATACGAGGCTACTCGCGCCTTTTGACGGGACGATCTCGGGCAAGAGTATCGAGGTCGGCGAGGGCGTGGGCGGCGTAGCGCAAAAGCTGATGTCGATCTTTTCGTATCCGGATGTGAAGCTCAAGCTTAGCTTTGACGAGAAATTTAAAGACCGCGTGAAAATCGGTAGCGAATTTATCTATAAACTAGACGGCCAAAACGAGGAAAGACGCGGCGAGATCAGCCTCATCTATCCGACTATCGACACGAAAAACGGCAAAATTTACGCCGAAGTACGGGCGCGAAATTTGACGCCTGGGCTTTTTGGCGAGGGATATATCGTCTCTAGCTTGCAGGACGGGGACGTAACGAATGACAAAAAGGCTACCGAGCCTAAAAACAAGGACGAAAATTTGGTGGATACAAACAAAACGTCCGAGCTTAAATTTGAAGGCTTGAAAAGCGGCGAACATGCCGCTACGGGCGCGAAATTTGACGATAAAAAAGCTAGCTTCGGTATGGCTGGGTTTTTAAATTTGACGGAGCAAACGAAAAGCGAGATAAATTTGAACTCAATTTCTGTGTGCGGCGTTAAATTTGAGTTCGCCGCGAAAAATGCAAATTTGGCGGGCGCGTTAAATTTGTCGCATAAACAAAGCGGCACAAATTTAAACGCGGAATTTGACGCGGCGCAAATTTTACTAGTCGCTAAACGCCAAATGCTTTTTGCGGGGCGAGGAGGCCGGGTAAATTTGACGCAAAAGCCCGTTTTAGCGAAGACGCGAAATGTATAAACTAGCCATAAATCGCCCGATTACGACGTTGATGTTTTTCGTCGCGCTCGTATTTTTCGGCGCGATGTCGCTTTTTAGGATGCCGGTAAATCTCTTTCCCGAGGTCGTCATCCCGCTGGTTAAGATCACGACCTACGCGCCGGGCGATATGAGCCTCATCGAGAGCAGGGTCACTAAAAAGATCGAGGACGAGGTCTCGACGATAGACGGTATCAAAAAGATTAGGTCGTATACCTTTAACAACCTCAGCATCGTTATGGTCGAGTTTAATCTCAAGAAAAACATCGACGTCGCCGCAAACGACGTGCGCGACAAGGTCGCAAAGGCAAAGCTGGACGTCCAGCCCGAGATAGAGAAAATTAGTAGCGACAGCGGCAAGGTGGCGAGTTTTTTCGTGAGCCGAAAGGACGAAAATTTAACCGCGCTCATGCAAGCGGTCAAAGATGAGGCAAAGCCGTTTTTGCAGCGCGTAAAAGGCGTAGGCAAGGTCGATGATAAGGGCTTTTTGGAGCCTGAGATTAAAATTTACCTTGATCCGTTTAAGCTCGATAAATACTCCCTAACCGCAGCCTCGGTCATAAATATAATCAAATCGCAAAATTTAAAAGCGCCGCTAGGAAAGCTCGAAAACAGCGAATTTGAGATATTTTTAAAGAGCGAATTTGACGCTAAAAGCGTGCGCGAGCTGGAGGAGATCCGCCTACAAAAGGACGTGTTTTTAAAGGACGTCGCGCGCGTGGAGCTATCTCATCACGACACCGATGCCGTAGCGATGTATAACGGCAAGCGCGGAGTGTTGCTTGACGCTATAAAAGTAAGCGGCGCAAACACGATCGAGACGATAGACGCGCTTAAGGCTAAAACGGACGATCTAGCGGCGAGACTAGGCGCAAACTACGAAGTAGAGCGGGTTTATGAAAAGAGCGAGAGTATCCTAAAGCACATAAATCAGGTCAAATTTGACATGATGCTGGGCGTCGCGCTCACGGTCGTCATCGTCTTTTTCTTTTTGCGAAGCTTTAGCGCGACTATCATCGCTGCACTCGCGATCCCGGCTAGTATCGTGGGGACGTTTTTTATCATCGATGTTTTGGGCTTTGATCTAAACCGCCTCACGCTGCTGGCTCTCACGCTTGGTATCGGTATATTTATCGACGATGCGATCGTGGTCGTAGAAAATATCTCCAAAAAGATGCAAGAGGGCGAGAGCAATCCGTTAAAAGCAAGCTTTGAGGGCGTGCGCGAGATAGCCTTTAGCGTGCTTAGCATTAGCGCGGTGCTGCTTTGCGTGTTTGTGCCGATCGCTTTTATGGAGGGCATCGTCGGGCAGTATTTTAACTCCTTTGGTATGAGCGTGAGCGGCGGTATCGTGGTGTCGTGTTAGGTTATCAATAAGCTGAAACCTAGCATCGCGGCGAGATTTTTGAGCGAGGGCGAGAGTAAATTTTACCGCGTGACGGAGCCTATATTTGAGGCGCTGGAGAGCGGTTACGAGCGGCTTTTGAAGCTTATTTTGAGGTTTAAAACCGCGTTTGTTATCCTCACTTTTGGCGTGCTGGCTCTTTGTATGAGCCTAGCGGGTAAGGTCGGTATGGACTTTTTGCCCGTCGAGGACGAGGGTCAGTTTGAGATATTTTTAAAAGCAAGCCCGGGTATCTCGGTCGAGGCTATGAGCGCTAGAGCTAGCGAGGTCGTGCGCGAGGTAGATAGTGATCCGCGCGTCGAGTACTCCTATATGATCGCGGGTTACACGGACTCAAAGGACGCGTATAAGGCTAAAATTTACGTCCGCTTAAAGGGCTTTGAGTCGCGAAAAGAGCGCCAAACGCAGATAATGGACGAGTATAGAAAAAAGCTTAAATTTGACGATCTCTCGGTCAAGGTTCTGCAGATACCATACGTCGATACGGGCAGCGACAGTGAGCCCGTACAGCTAACGATCACGGGCGATAGCCTAGAAAAGCTAGACGAAATCCTGCCAAAAGCCATCGCCATGGTGCGCGCGATAGAGGGCACGACGGATGTTGGCAGCGATAACGAGGATAAGATAAACGAGCTGCAAATCAGCGTAAATAAAGACAAAGCCAAGCGTCTAAGCGTCGATCCTAGCGCGGTCGCGCAGGTGATATATGCGTCCTTTGGGCAAAATAGGCTTGGTAGCTTTGATAATGGCGACGCGCAGTACGATATGATACTGAGATTTGACGACGAGTACCGCAAGGACGCGCAGGCACTGCAAAAACTAAAGATCAAAAACGCCCACGGCGAGAGTATAAGCCTAAGCGCGGTGGCGGAGTTTAAGACGAGCAAGACCTTTTCCGTGATAAACCGCTTTAACAAACAGCGTCAGATCAGGATCGTCGCAAACGTGGATAACGTCCCGCTGGGCGCCGTGCAAAAGGGTATCGACGAAAATATCGGTCAAATTTTGCCTGAGGGCTATGATTACGTGATGACGGGCTTTATCGAGATGATGAACGATACGAACGCGGCCTTCGTCTTTACGATCAGCCTTAGCGTCGTGCTCATCTATATGATCCTGGCTGCGCTTTACGAGAGTTTTATTTTGCCGATCATCATCATGATCTCGATGCCGCTGGCGTTTGGCGGCGTGGCGGTCGGGCTGTACCTTAGCGGCAACTCATTTAGCTTGTTCGTCATGGTCGGCGCGATCTTGCTTTTTGGTATGGTGGGCAAAAACGCGATTTTGGTCGTGGATTTTGCCAATCGTTACGCAAACGAGGGCGTGGAGCTAAACGAAGCCATCGTGCGTGCGGGCGTTAAGAGGCTACGAGCGATACTGATGACTACTTTTGCGATGATATTTGCGATGTTGCCGCTTGCGCTTAGCAGAGGTGCTGGATACGAGGGCAACTCCCCGATGGCGATCTCGGTGATTTCAGGGCTTATTAGCTCGACGCTACTAACGCTACTTGTGGTACCTGCGCTCTTTGGCGCGGTGTATAAAGTAGATAAATTCGTGAGTAAAATTTATAAGAGAGAGGAAATTTAGGGCTTAAATTTCGGTCTATTTTTCGGCGATACCCACATCAAATTTACTCTTAAATTTGATTGCTCGGCCAAAATTGCGCCTAGGCTTATTTCGCTTGGTTTTTGAGCGTCTTATTTAAAATTTACTCAAATTTAAAGCGTCAAAATCGTTTTTGCTTACGACTTAATTTAACCTTCTTTTCCGAGCTTTTGGGTATAAATTTACTAGCCGGTTTTGGCTGTTTGTTTGCTAGGCGGAGGGTTAAATCAGCTAGTTAAAATTTAATCTCAAAGCATTTTTTGTACAAATCATTAGCCATATTTTTGATAACGGTTTTAGAAATTATTAATTTTTAAAATGCTAAAATCCGCGCCGATTTAAAGAAATTTTAAAAGGGCAAATTTTAAACGTGAATATATTTAGCAAAAAGATTATGTATAAGATTCATACTTACGCTTCGCTGATATTTTGTATTCCATTAGTTATCGCGTGTTTTACGGGTTCGGTTTTGGTTTATAAAGATGAGATAAATAATTTATTAATGCCTGGCGTTATATATGTCGCAAAAAATAGCGATGAAAACGAGCAAAAAAGTAGATTAAAATTTGACGAGCTAAGAGAAAAAATATAAAAAGAGTATCCGCATCACGAGATCGTAGGCTGGAATATCGACGCAGATCCCCAAAAGACGGACAAAATTTGGCTGTTAAAGCACGGAGTGGGCGAAAAAGAGTGGGCGTGCGTGTATCTTGACGCATTTAGCGGCGATATAAAAAGCGACCTCGTGCCGCACGATAGCGGATTTATCGGCGTTATAACCGAGCTTCACGAAAATTTGCTTCTTGAAAAAAGCGGTCAAATTTTGCTTGGGCTAACGGCGATTTTTGCTTTTATTATTTCGATCAGCGGCTTTATCGTTTACCGAAACTTTTGGGCAAATTTGCTGCGTCTTCGGTTTGCGCGCATGGCTACTTTTATGAGTGATTCGCACAAATTTATTGGCGTTTTTTCTACGCCCGTTATCTTTGCGGTCGCGCTTAGCGGTGCTTGGTGGGAGCTTAGGTTTATGTTTATGCCGCCTTTTGATAATTCTAAATTCGTAATCGGTCCGCAAATTTACGATAAAAATATCTCTATCGACGCTCTCGTGCAAAAAGCGTCCTCGGATATGCCGGGATTTGAGACGCACTACGTTAGCTTTCCGTTTTTTGACGGCGCAAATATCACGCTTTACGGGCAAAAACCGAGTCAAGGTTTCCTTCATAGCCAGTACTCAAGCACCGTTTCTTACGATAAAAACAGCGCAAATTTAATCGATGTAAAAGATATCGAGCTAGCAAGCAAAACGGATAAATTTTTATCGACGTTTAGGCGAGCTCACTACGGCGATTATAACTCTGCGACTAAGTTTTTCTGGTTTTTATGCGGCTTGGCACCGTTAGCGCTTAGCGTTTCAGGCATTTATTTATGGATAAAAAGATCAAATTTTAAAAGGAGAAAAAGATGAAAAATAAAATTTTGTTTTCGGTTGCGGCGATAAATTTGCTAGCGTCCGTTCAAATTTTAGCCGCTCAAAACGGCGAGAACGCAGCGGGCAAAGAGACGCTACAGGCCGTCGAGGTCACTAGCGAACAAAGGCGCGACGACGTAAAATACAATGCCAAAGAGCTTGTAAAAAGTACCACGAGGCTAGACCTCACCTCGCGCCAAACGCCCCAGTCGCTAACCGTCATCACCGAAGCTAGGCTAAAGGATCAAAACATCAACGACTATCAGGTGCTTTTGCGAAATATCCCGGGCGTCACGCTTAGCAAGTGGGACGAGCGCGTATATCCTACGGCAAGAGGCTTTAAGATAGATTATTATTTGCTTGATTCGATGCCAAGTTTTGGCGGATTTAGCCTAGGCGCAAACGATATGAGCATGTTGCCGTATGAGCGCGTCGAGGTCGTAAAGGGC
Organism: uncultured Campylobacter sp.; assembly: GCA_963515555.1. Taxonomy (GTDB): domain Bacteria; phylum Campylobacterota; class Campylobacteria; order Campylobacterales; family Campylobacteraceae; genus Campylobacter_A. The sequence continues at coordinate 6,532 of CAUPXB010000018.1, forward strand.
GCAAACGGCCTGCTAGCAGGTGCCGGAAATCCGGCGGCTAGTTTAAATTTCATCCGTAAAAGAGCAAATTCAAAAGAATTTACGGGAAATTTCAAACTAAGCGCGGGCTCGTACGATAGATATGGCGTATCGGGCGACGTGCAGACTCCAGTGACTGCTGACGGTAACGTGCGGGCTAGAGCGTCGTTTATGCACGAGAAGTCGCATTCGTATATGGACTACTATAACCGTAAAAACACCGCTATCTACGGCGTAGTGGACGCGGATATCATGGATAGCTCGTGGCTTAGCCTGGGTGCTTTTTATCAGGAGCTAAAGCGTCACGGCGTACGCTGGGGAGGAATGCCTGCGTTTTACAAAAACGACGCTAGGCGCGAATTTAGCAAAAACGAAATTTTCTCGCAGCCTTGGACTAGATGGGATATCAAGACTTTTGACGTTTATACCGATTTTAGGCACTATTTTGAAAACGAAGCCAGCCTAAATTTATCCTATTCATTCCGCCGCGCAAATACGGACTCAAATCTACTCTACTACGGCGGTAAGGTAAATTTAGACGGTACGGGCGATGTTAGCGGGCTTAGCGTCTATGCAAATAAACGCGAAGAAAATATCCACAACGTAGACGCCTACGTAAACATGCCCTACGAAGCGTTTAGCTTGTCTCACGAGGCGGTTTTCGGCGCTATGTATAACAACTATAAAAAAAGCTCCGACAACGTCAGTAGCTACTGGAATAGCCGCACGACTCCGGCGGGCCTAGCCTACGCTGCGCGCACTAGGATAGACTTTAAAAACCTGCACCTAGACGACCCGAAGCTACCTTATGCCGATCAAAACAACGCCGATAAGACGGTGCAAAAGGCCGTATATTTGGCTAACAAATTCTCAATCACGGACGAGCTAAAGTTTTTGCTGGGAGCTAGGATGAGCTACTATAAGTACCGCATAACAGGCGGCAACGGAAATAGAAATTTCACTCAAGAAATCACGCCGTATTTAGGTATCACGTACGATATCGGCGAAAATCACACGCTTTATGCTAGCTATACAAGCATCTTTAAACCCCAAACCGTAAAGGATATCAACGGCAAATACTTAGATCCGATCCAAGGCAAAGACTATGAGCTGGGCATAAAGGGGGATTATTTTGACGGCGCGCTATCGGCTTCGTTTGGCGTATTTAAGGTCGTTCAAGATAAATTAGGCGCAAGAACGGGACAAAAGATCCCGGGTACTACGACCGATGCGTACGAAGCAAAAAAAGGCGTGACGAGCAAGGGCTTTGAGGTAGACGTAAACGGCGAGATAAATCAAAACTTAAGCCTGGGTCTTGGGCTTACTCACTTTAACGCCAAGGATGCAGACGGTAAGAAATTTGACACCGAAAGCTCGCGCACTACGGCAAATCTCTTTGCCAAATACTCTATAGCGGACTTTAGAGCGGGTGCGGGAGTGCAGTATAAAAGTAAAATTTACGTCGGCAGCGGTGCAAACGAAATCACGCAAAAGGCCTACACGCTGGCAAATTTGATGTTTGGCTACAAGATAAGTAAAAATTTCGACATCCAGCTAAACATCGATAACGTATTTAACAAAAAATACTTCGAGGGCATCGGAAACAACAAGATGGTTTACGGCGATCCGCGAACGTTTAATCTAGGCTTTACGTATAGTTTTTAAGCCCTTTAGATTTTTTGCCGCGTAGCTTCGTTTGCGAGCGCGGCAATTTAGGCTATAAATTCGGCACTTTTTGTCGGTATTAAATTTGTAAATTTATGAACTACGATAGGCGCCGAATTTAGATATAAAACTAAGCGTAAATTTGTCTTAACGTGCTAGAAATGCTCTTTTAATGAGCAATAAATTTGTTACAAACTCGGTACAGTTTGATTGTAATTAAGTTTTTAAAGTTTATTTTAAGCGTTATTTTTGCGAACGTAAGGTAAGATTAAGGCAAATTTCTCTTAAGGCTAAATTTTGAAACGCGCTCTTTCCCAGGCTATCTCTCACGTTTTCATTCTTATGCTAGTTGCGGCATTTGCTAGCGGTTGTGCAGCGCAAAAAAAGGCGACACTCGCACCGCCAAAGCCCGTTACGCAAGCTGAAGTTAAGCACATCTGCGGCGACAAAACCCCAAAAGAGTGCAACGATACGGGCGTGAAATTTGAAAATAGTAAAGACTACGAGCGCGCTAAGCTCTACTACCAAAAAGCCTGCGACGATAACGAGGGTATCGCCTGCTCAAATCTAGGCTCGCTACATCAAAAGCTAAAAAGCAAAGAGGAGAGCGAGATCTTAAAGATATTTATGAAGTCTTGCAAGCTCGGTAACAAGTACGGTTGCTATAATGCGGCTAACTTTTACCGCCTCGGACGCGGTACGGAGCACGATTTTGCCGCGGCGCGTAAGCTATACGAAAAGTCGTGCTTAGAGCTAAATCACGCACAAAGCTGCTCAAATCTGGGCGGCATGTATCAGTTCTCACTAGGCGTAAAAACCGACGACTCCAAAACCGCAAAAAAATTTTACAAAATGGGCTGCGAGATGGGCGATGAGATAGGATGCAGAAACCTTTCTCTTGTCGGCGGTGAGTAAAATTTATTTATACTTTCTTGATTTTACCGCCAAATTTGACGATTCTACAAGTATCCTAATCAAAATTTGACTGAGAGTGTTTGTGATTTGAGCCAAATTTGCCAGTTTGGAGAAAAGCACCGTCATTTAAGACTTCCACCTAAGCGTGAAGGTTGTTTCTTTACCAGGCTCACTTTCGCAGGTTACGGATATGGCGTTGTTTTCACAGGCTCTTTTTACTAAATTTAACCCTATGCCAAAGCCGCCTTGGTCTTCGTTAAACCGCGTGTATCGTTCGAAAATTTTATCTTGCTGCTCTTTGCTTAGCCCCTCGCCGCTGTTTGATATTTTTAACTCGCCGTCTTTAAGGCTAACGGCGACGTAGCCGCCTTGGTTTGCGTATTTTACGGCGTTGCTTAGTAGATTATCCACCGCGCGTTTTAGCTCGTAGCCGTTTGCGTTTATGAGAGCGTCATTTAAATTTAACCTTAAATCAAGCCCTCGCTTGGCAAACAACGGAGCGAAAAACTCGAGCCGCTCGTTTAAAATATCTTTCAAATTTAGCTCTTCTTTTGGTGCGCAACGCTCGGCGCCAAAGGATAAATACGTAAGATCCTCGTAGGTACGGCTTAGCGTTTTGGCCGCGGTTTGGATGTTGTTTATGCGTTTTAGATTGCGCTCGCTTAGGCTGCTTTTATCCGCCGTTTCGATGCTCATGAGTATCACGCTAAGAGGCGCGTTTAGCTCGTGGGTCGAGTCTTTGATAAAGCGGTTTAGCGCGGCGATCTTGGCGTGAAGCGGCGCTAGTGCGGTCTTTGCTAGATAAAAGGCGATTATCATGATGACGCCTAAAACGATGAACAAATTTAACGCCGTCCGCAGCCGTAGCAAATTTAGCTCGCTCGTGACGTCCTTGCCGCTTAGTGCGATTTTTGCCGTCGCTAGCTCGTCCGCGCCGCCTTCGTCCATGTTTTGCAGCGCCTCAAATATCGCTACCTTGCCATCTGCTGCGACCGAGCTACTCTGTGCGTCGTCAAATTTAGCGCAGCCCGCCTCGCCGTATAAAATTTGACCGTTTTTAGCCACGATGCAGGCTTTGACGTCTTTTTCGGCGGTAAAGCTTTTTACCGCGCCAAGCCCATCCATACGCGCTTTCATGTAGATACCCATCTTGATCTCTTTTAGGTTTTTGACCTCGTTTGAGATGAGGGCTTCTTTTTTCATCTTATAGTCGTTCGTGAAAAAATATCCCAAAAATAGGGCGCTAGTAATGAGATAAAGCGAGAGGATTTTAGCTATAACGGCGGAGCGCTCAGACATAGATATAGCCGTCGCCGCGCCTGTTTACGATCGCGTCCTTGCCTAAAATTCGGCGTAAATTTTTAACGTAAACTCGCAGGCTCAGCTCGCTAGGCTCCTCGTCGTAGTTCCAAATTTTCTCAAATATCGTCTCTTTGCTAAGCAGTGTGTTTTTGTTCTCCAAAAATAGCGCCAAAAGTTCGCTTTCTTTGTTTGAGAGGTTTACGATTTGCCCGTTTTGCCGGAGCATTTTGGAGCTTGGATAAAATTTATATCCGCCATTAAGCTCGATAAATTCGTCATTTACGTGAGAAAATTTGCGCTTGAGTAAAATTTGAATACGAAGTAAAAGCTCTTTTAGCTCGTAGGGCTTTTTTAGATAGTCGTCGCAGCCGCTTTTGTAGCCTATTTCTAGGTCTTGAAGCGTGTTTAGCGAGGTGGTAAATATAGCGGGCGTGTCGTCGCCAAGCCGCCTAAGTTCGCGCAAAAGCGAAAAGCCGTCGCCCTTAGGCAGCTTGACGTCGAGGATGAGGATATCAAAATTTCGCTCGTAGGCGGTATCTAGAGCCGCTTTAGCATCGGCGCGAACGGTCACATCGTAGCCTTGTTCGCTTAGATACTCGCTGATGAGTTCAGCTAGCGTCTCATCGTCCTCTACGAGCAAAATTTGCGTCATTACATCTTATCCTTTTTCATATCTTTCATGTCGTCTTTCTTTTTACCCATATCGTCTTTCATCTCTTTCATGTCGCCCTTCATTTCGTCCTTTTTTATCATCATATCGTCTTTTTTCTCCATCATGGCGTCCTTCTTTTCCATCATGGTATCTTTTTTCTCCATCATATCGCCTTTCATCTCGGCGGCAAAGATAGAACCTGTAACAAACAACGCGCTAAGCGCAACTAAAGCTAACTTTTTCATAGCATCTCCTTTAGGAAAATTTATGATGGAAGTTTAGCCAAGAAACGTGAAATGAGCGTGAAATTTAAGCCATTAGGCTAAATACATACGATAAAAGCGGCAAACTAACGAAGCTAAACGCGACCCCGACAGCCACTGCGGCTACGGCTAGCTGGCTATCTAGCTCTGCTTTCATGATCATCGCGCTTGCTAGCACCATCGGCGGCATGGCGCACTGCAGGATACCGATCATCCATGTTTGACCAAACTCTACGCCAAAGATGATGGTAGTAAGTATAAACAAAAAAGGCGCTACTAGCATCTTGCCTATGATAACGACGGCGGTTGATTTATAGCAGCTCTTGATACTGCGAAAACCAAGCCCAATGCCGATCGCAAAAAGCGCAACCGGAACGACGCTTTGCGCAAAAAGAGTAAGCGCATCAAATAGCACGCTTGGAAGCGGAACGCCGCGAAGCAAAAAGCCTAAAATAAGCGCGACAAACGGCGGAAATTTGATCACTTTCACGACGTTTTGTACGATCGAAACCTTTGCCGGAGCGCCAAAAGCCAGGACAAAAGGCCCAAAAATGCTAATAGGAATCGAGGTAGCTAGCTGATCGTAAAAGATAACTTCGTTCATCGCGCCCTCGCCAAAAAAGCCCTTGATGATAGGCATACCCATAAATACGGTGTTTCCAAACATCCCAAGTAGCACGGCGCTCACGGTCGTGGCTTTGTTAAATTTTAAAAATTTACACGCGAAAAATATCGCCGCAGCGCCCAGCATCGAGCAGGCAAAACCCGTAGCGATGACGTTGATAAGCGTGGTGTCGATGTTTACGTGGTAAATTTTATCGAAAATCAGCGCCGGAAGAGCGAAGCAAAGCGCGTAGTTTATGAATACGGAGGAGTTTTTTTGCTCGAAGACCTTAAATTTTTTCGCCCCGTAGCCCGAAGCGATAATGATAAATATAGATAATAATTGCGTAAACATTTGCGTAATCCGAGTTATAAATTTTAAAAAACCGATTATACGGCGGCTCGCATTAAAGAAAAATAAAATTTAATTGAATTACTTAACATCGCCTTAACGGGTTTTTGTATATAATCTCGCGTTAAATTTAAAAAAGCGAGAAATAATGAAAAAATTTATCAAATTTATCGCGGTTTTAGCCGTGCTGGCTGGGGTTGGTTACTATTTTTACGATAAAAATTTTAACGTCCCGCAAGTCGATCAGTTTATCACCTCAAAAGCCGTTCGCGGCGAGCTGGTAAAAAGTATCGAAAGCAACGGCGAGATCTACGCTACCGAGCTAATCGACGTGGGTGCGCAGGTTGGCGGCCAGATCAAAAAACTATACGTCAAACTTGGAGACGTCGTAAAGGCGGGCGATATGATCGCTGAAATCGACTCCGCGACCCAGCAAAATAACGTAGATACTAAAAAAGCCCAACTTGGGATTTACGAAGCAAAGTTAAATTCGGCCAAAGTAGCGCTTGAGATTTCAAAGACCAAATTTAAGCGCGAGCAAGAGCTTTTCGCTAAAAACGCAACCTCGAAAGAGGAGTTTGAAAACGCCAAAAATACCCTAGCCGCAAACGAAGCCTCGCTAAAAGAGATCGAAGCGCAAATCGTGCAGGCTAAAATCTCTCTAAACACCGCTCAAATCGACCTTGGCTACACTAAAATCACCGCTCCAAAAGGCGGCGTCGTGGTCTCCGTGCAGGTAGAGGAGGGTCAAACCGTAAACTCAAACCAAACTACGCCAACTATCGTAAATATCGCCGATCTAAGCAAAGTCCAGCTAAAAATGGAGATCGCTGAGGGCGACATAACTAAAATCAAAGTAGGCTCAAAAGTTGAGTACTCGATCCTATCTGAGCCAAATCGTAAATTTTACGCCCGTATTAGCTCGATAGATCCAGGTCTAACCACGCTAAGCAACGGCAAATACGCCACCACTACAAGCTCGGGCTCGACTGCCTCAAGCTCGAGTAGTTCGGCGATCTACTACTACGCTAAAGCTATCGTAGATAATCCGGACGGCACGCTAAGGATCGGCATGACCACGCAAAATACCGTCATCCTAGATAGCGCTAAAGACGCCGTCATCGTGCCATCGATCGCCGTCAAAAAAGAGGACGGCAAAAGTGTAGTCTACGTGCTAAAAAAAGGTAAAGACGGGCTAGATACGACCGAGCGAAGAGAGGTGCAAACGGGACTAACCGACAGCTTAAAAACTCAAATTTTAAGCGGGGTAGAGGAGGGCGAGGAGGTCGTGACGAAGCAAAACTCGGCGGCTGAAATCAATGCGATGCTCGAAAAAGAAAAAAGAAGAATGAAGTTCTAAGGCTAAGTCTTGAAAAATTTGATAGAACTTAAAAATTTAAGCAAGAAATTTAAACTCGGCGATAACGTATTTGACGCGCTAAAAGACGTAAATTTGAGCATAAAAAAGGGCGAGTTTATCGCTATCATCGGGCAGAGCGGATCGGGTAAATCCACGCTCATGAACATCCTTGGCTGCCTGGATAATCCAAGCGGCGGGCAGTATCTGCTAGAAGAGCGCGACATATCTAAATTTGAAGGCGACGAGCTAGCGCGTTTGCGTAGGGAAAAATTCGGCTTTATCTTTCAGCGCTATAACCTGCTATCTACGCTAACCACGCTGCAAAACGTAGCTTTGCCTAGCGTATATGCGGGCGTTTCTAAAAAAGATCGCGATAAAAAGGCCGGCGAGCTTTTAGAAGGTCTAGGGCTTGGCGAAAAGCTGCAAAATTTACCGAATAAACTTAGCGGTGGACAGCAGCAGCGAGTCTCGATCGCTAGGGCGCTCATCAACGGCGGCGAGATCATCCTGGCAGACGAGCCGACGGGTGCGCTAGATAGCAAAAGTGGCCTCATGGTGATGGAAATTTTAACAAATTTGCACAAGCAAGGCCACACCATCATCATCGTCACGCACGACCCAAATATCGCCGCATACGCAAACCGCGTCATCGAGATAAAAGACGGTAAAATTTTAAGCGATACGGTAAAAAGCGAGGAAATTTTCGCCTCCGAAAAACCTACCCCAAAGTGTAAAAATATCTTTAGCTTTTACAAAGATCAGTTTATCGAGAGCTTTAAAATGTCGATAAACGCGATACTTAGCCACAAACTACGTTCGGTGCTAACGATGCTTGGCATCATCATCGGCATCACATCGGTTATCTGCGTCGTGGCGCTAGGGCAGGGCTCGCAGGAGCAGATCCTCTCCGATATCCGCGGTATCGGCACGAATACGATTGATATTTATAACGGCAAGGGTTTTGGCGATATGCGTTCTGAGCGGATTAAAAATTTAACCGTGAGCGACGCGGCTATGCTAGCCAAGCAAGACTATCTAGATAGCGTCACGCCAAACGCTTCCGCTAGCGGCACGCTCACCTACGGCAACAAATCAGCCTCTGCAACGATCAGAGGCGGCAGCGAGGAGAGCCTAAACGTGATGGGTTACACCGTCGAGGCCGGGCGGGTATTTACGGCGCAAGAGGTTGCAGAGTCGGCGTCCGTGATCGTGATAGATCAGCCCGCCAGGGAGCAGTTTTTTAAAAACGAGGATCCGCTGGGTAAAACGGTGCTTTTTAACAAACGCCCATTTAGGATCATCGGCGTAGTAGCCAAAAACGACAATATGTTCGCAGACTCCAGCACTCTGCGAACATTTTCTACATATACCGCAGTCATAAACAAACTAACCGGCGATAGGCACCTATCATCCATCACGGTTAAGGTTAAAGACAGCGTAAACGCGCAGATAGCTGAGCAGAGTCTAACGGAAATTTTAACCGCAAAGCACGGTAAAAAGGACTTTTTCACCAGAAACTCCGACACTATCAAAAAAACGATCGAGGAAACGACAAAGACCATGACGCTACTGATCTCTTGTATCGCCTTTATCTCGCTGCTGGTGGGCGGTATCGGCGTGATGAACATCATGCTAGTTTCCGTAACCGAGCGCACCAAAGAGATTGGCATCAGGATGGCGATCGGCGCGCGTCAGGGAAACATCCTAGAGCAGTTTTTGATCGAGGCCGTGTTGCTGTGTCTCATTGGCGGACTCATCGGTGTCGGATCTGCGTTTGGTATCGGCTATCTAACGGAAAATTTCGCACCCGATATCAAGATGATATTTTCGCAGACTTCTATCGTGGTCGCGCTCGTCGTTTCTAGCGCGATAGGCGTGATTTTCGGCTATATGCCTGCTCGCAGCGCCTCAAAACTAAATCCGATCGACGCTCTTTCAAGGGAATAAAATGAAAAAAATCTCCATAATCCTAGCCGCTTTTTTGCTCGGCGGCTGCGCTGTAACGCAGATAAACGAAAACTACGAGCAAATTTTACTAAAAGAGGGCGCAAATTTGACGGCGAATTTTAGGCTGGAGCGCGAGTGGTGGCGAGGCTATAACGAGCCCGCGCTAAACGAGCTAATCGAGCTTGGTCTAAAAAACAACATAGATCTGGCAAAATCAGCCATCGCCGTAAATAAAGCATTAGCTCAAGCAGGCGTCTTGCAGGCCGATCTCGTGCCTAGCTTTAACGCAAATTTGGGCGTGGAAACTGGTAAAAATATAAAAACGGGCGGTAGCTGGAATGAGAGTTACAAAAGCGGCATTTCGCTAAGCTACGAGATCGATCTGTGGCGCAAACTCGCAAACTCCGCAGACGCGGCCATGTGGGAGGCTAACGCGACCAAATACGACCTAGAGGCCGCTCGTCTCGCGCTTATTAACTCCGTCGCGGACGCGTATTTTGAGGCAAAATATCAAAAAGAGAGCATAAATCTATACGAAAAAACGCTAAAAAACTACGAGGAGCTTGAAGCCATCATAAAGGCCAAATTTGAGCTCGGCAAAGAAGAAGGGCTAAGCCTAAAGCAAGTAAAAAGCTCGGTAATCTCGGCTAAAAATAGAATTTTAAACGCGGCCAAGAGCCTTGACGCGGCGGAAAAAACGCTAAGAAATTTGCTAAACGTTAGGCCCGAGTTTGAGCTAAATTTAGGCGGGAATTTGAGCGATATCTCGCCGCAGGGCGTAAATTTCAACGTGCCGCTTTACGCTATCGGCGCGCGTCCTGATTTGCAAGCTGCGATCTCGCGTATCAAAGAGTCGCTTTTGGGGGTTAAGGTTAGCGAAAAAAGCTTTTATCCAAGCATCACGGTAGGAGCCGGTCTTAGCGGTAGCGGAGATAGCGCGAGCGAGGGGCTTAAGCTAAATTTTTTAAGCGGCAATATCGCGATAAATTTGCCGTTTTTAAACTACTCCAAGCTTAAATCAAAGCTAAAAATCTCCGAGCTTGAGTTTGAAGCGATGAAGCTAAACTACGAGCAAACGCTAATCACCGCGCTAAACGAGATCGACGCCGGCTACAAAAACCTGCAAAAAGATGAAGCGGTTTTGCGAAATTTAAACGAAAATTTGCGAAATCTAAGCTCTATCAGCGACATATATAAACTCAAATACGACTACGGCAAAACGGAGCTAAAAAACTATCTAGAGGCGCAAAATTCGCTACTTGAAGGCAGGATCGGCGCACTCGCGCAAAAGTATAAAATTTTGCAAGACGAAATCGGTATTTATAAAGCTACGGCAGGCAAGGCGGAGTAAAATTGACTATGCCGCGCCTGATTTGCGTTTTTGGTTTGGGTGCGTTAAATTTGCGCTTATTTTTTAATGAGGCTCAAATTTAACGTGCTGATTTTGGGTTAAATTTTACAGATATAACAACTTGGCTTTTAAGATGATTTTGTGCACCGACTAAGGCTAAATTTTATTTGCGATTTTTACGTTAAATTTTAAATCGTCAAATTTACTCTTTAAAGCTTTCCTCGTAATTGTAGCAGCCTGATTTCTCGCCGTTATCGCAAGCTTTTTTAAAAAGCTCTCTTGCTTTTTTTGTATCCATTTTTACGCCTTGGCCTTCTGCGTAAAGTATGCCTAGTCCGCTGCACGCTTCACCGACATCTTTATCGCAAGCGATTTTATACATTTGTGCGGCTTTTTTATAGTGATCCTCCGTGCGAGCCATCCCGTAAAAATACTCCGCTGCCGCCGTGCAAGCTTGTGCGTTTCCTGCTTTGCAGGCCATTTGCCACTCTATTATCCCGCCAAATGCCGCGTTTATGCCCAAAATAGTTACAAAAAGTAAAATTTTATTCATTTTGATTCCTAACCACGTCTTTTACTATATAGCCAAAACAGTCCCGCCAGCGTCGCAAAAAGAGCAAGCATAGATCCGGCGACGATCACCGTGCCGTTTTGAAAGCCGTTTAAAAACATCCCGTTCGTATTCATCCCAAAAAATCCCGTTATAAAATTTAGCGGTAAAAATAGCGCCGAAAGTAGCGTGAGGATGTAAATGTTTCGGTTTATTTTGTCGTTTTTTAGGCTCTGTATATGCGCGTAGATATCGTCTATCCTAGCGGCGTTTTCGCAGGCGGCGTTTTTTAGCACTCCGGCTTCGTAGACGTAGTTTTTGAGCTGCTTTTTTAGCTCGGGCCTTTCGTTTTGACAGATCGCTAGAGCCTCGTAAAAGTGTGAAATTTTATTTTGAAATTTGCGTATTTCGTATTTTAAGACCGCGTGCTTTTTGATAAATTTAGTAAAATCCCTCTTGCCCGCGTAGATTTTCTCGTAGCTTTCAAGCTGGGCGGAGTGCTCGGCGATCTTGGCGCGAAACTCGCTCGTTATCTTTTTTACGACGCGGATAAACTCCTCCGCACCGCTCTCGCTGCCGTCCCGGGCGTAAATTTTGTCGTCTTTAAAGATAAATTTATAGTTTTGTTCGCTACCGTCCGTGACGAGATAGACATACTCGCACTCCTCGTCGTAAAAGTACCCAGAGATATCGCGCTCGCTCACCGTTTTGCCTTATATGCTCGGCGCGTCTTTACCGCGTTTGGCGTAAAAATTTCGCCTAAATTTTTCAAATTCGCCCGCCATTATCGCTTCTCTCATCTGACGCATCAAATTTAGATAATAGTGCAAGTTATGCAAGCTAGCTAAGCGGAAAAACGTTAGCTCGCCGGCGCGGTAGAGGTGGCTAAGATATGCGCGAGAATAGTTGCGACACGCGTAGCAGTCGCACTCGGGATCTATCGGAGCGCGGTCGGTTGCAAACCTCGCCGATTTTATATTTATCTTGCCAAAACTCGTAAATAGCGTGCCGTTGCGCGCGTTTCGCGTCGGCATCACGCAGTCAAACATATCCACGCCGCGAGCCACGTTTTCTACGAGGTCTTCGGGAGTGCCTACACCCATGAGATAGCGCGGACGCGTCGCGTCGATGTATGGCATCACGGCCTCTACGGTGTCGTACATCTCTTGGTTGCTTTCGCCTACGCTAAGACCCCCGATAGCAAGCCCGTCAAACGGCATCTCGCACAGCGCTTCGGCGCAAAATTTACGCGCCGCCTCGTCGGTGCCGCCTTGGATTATGCCGAATATATTTTGCGTGAGCCCTTCGCCGTTGTTTTGCTTAAATTTATGATAATCGATTGCCTCGCGCGCCCATTTTATCGTGCGTTTTATGCTTAGCTCCACGCGTTTTTTTTCGGCGGGAAGTGCTACTAGATCGTCAAGGATCATCATGATGTCGGAGTTTAGGTCGTACTGAGTATCTAGCACCGAGCGCGGCGTGAAATAGTGCGCGCTGCCGTCGATGTGGCTTTTAAATTTGATACCGTTTTCGTCCGGTTTTGAGATTTTGCTTAGCGAAAAGGCCTGAAAGCCGCCGCTATCGGTTAAAAACGAGCGGTTAAATTTAGTAAAGCCGTGCAGGCCGCCAAGCTGCTTTACGACCTTACTGCTGGGGCGCAAGTAGAGGTGGTAGGTGTTGCCAAGGATTATTTGGGCGTCCAAAATTTGCATCATATCTACGGCGTCTAGGCTTTTTACGGCACCGACGGTGCCAACAGGCATAAACACGGGCGTTTTGATCGTCGAGTGAGCGGTCGTTAGCGTGCCCGCGCGCGCCGCACCGTCCGTTTTATCTATACTAAAAGTCATTTTGATATAATAGTCCCTTTAAATTTGGAGTTTTAATGAAAAATATCTTGATAGTTGCGGACGGCATTGTAGCAAAACATTTCTTAGAAAGACTATTTGTAAGCAGAAGCAGCACGCATAACTACGTAGTTATCGCTTGCGGAGACGAGGATTACTCGGATGTAAATTTAGAAAATTTTACCTTTTACCGCTTTGATCCCACGAGCCTTGATAGACTGAGGCAAGTAGCCAGCGGTTATTTCAGCCAGTTTATGATAATGCTAAAAGACGGCTTTGATACGGTCAGCGTCTATAACAACCTGCGTCAAATCAGCAAAAAAACGGAAATTTTGATGCTCGATCTTTGGGGGCTTGGCGGGCTAGAGGACGACTCGCATCTAACTATTTTAGACGCCCGCGCGGTGCTAACGGCTAGACTCATGGACTTTTTACCAGATATTCCCGTAGTAGCCGATAACTTAGGCCTTGGCAAGGGCGAGATAATGGAAGTAAAAGTGCCCGTAGGCAGCTCCTTTATGTACCGCCACATCAGCTCCATAACGCAGAAGAAATGGCGCATCGCGATGATTTATCGCGGCTCAAATTTCATGATCGCAAAGCCTAATCTAATGATCCTGCCGGGCGACGTTTTGCTAATAGTGGGCGAACCAAGCGTGCTTTTAAGCGTATTTAGAAGCGTAAAAAAAGAAACCGGGCAGTTTCCAAACCCGTTTGGGCATAATATCTATCTGTTTTTAGATATGAAAAAGATGGGCGAAAAGCTGTGCATAAGTCTGCTTGAGCAGAGTCTAAAACTGCACGAAAAGCTAAACAACAGACGCCTTTTCGTCAAGGTCGTAAATCCTGCGCTAAATTTAGCCTACGAAAAGCTAAAATCCGTAAACGACGAGATGGCGACGGTTATGTTTGATTATTTCGGAGGCGGAGTAGGGCAGATAAAAGACGATGTTTTTAAAAACGACGTCGGGCTAGTCGTGACGGATAATAAATTTTTCTCCGCGCATAAAAGGCTGCTTTTTGAGCTAAAAAAACCAGTCGCCGCCATCGGCAAAAGCGACATCGACGAGATCAAAAAGGGCGTGGTGCTAAGTAGCGGCTTTGGCGACGAGATAGAGAGCCAATCTGCCGTCATCATGGACTGCTGCTCGCAGCTTGATATGCCTATTACTCTTTATCACTTCGGCCGAAGCGGCGCGGACGAGGAGATGGAGGAGCATTTTGATAGCTTAGCTAAGATTTTCGGACGTAAGATCGAGGTCGTGGAGGATAAAAACTCAAATCCGATTTTAAGGCTAAAAAAAGAGCGAAATTTGCTCCAGTTCGTGCCGTTTACAAAAAAGATCAGCAAAAAAGACGCCTTTGCGGCGTTTTCAAACGACATGAACCGTCTGTACTCGCGCCTCAGCGACAACTATCAGATTTTTATACCGATAAATTAGGCTATTTTGGATAAAATAAAAGCGGAGAATAAGATGAAAATAGATATAAAATTTGACAGCAAGCCTGGCTACGGCGTATATATAAACGAGCTAAAAGAGCTTAAATTTGACGCTAAAGTCGCAATCGTGACAAACGCAAAAGTAGGCGGGCTTTATCTGCAAAATTTACTTTCGCGCATAGATTGTCCGCAAAAATTCGTCATCAGCGTCCCCGACGGCGAAGAGTATAAAAATATGCAAACGATAGAGGCGATTTTAGAGCAGCTTTTCGTCAGCCGCCTTGACCGCAGTAGCGTGATCATCGCGCTTGGCGGCGGGGTAGTGAGCGATATGGCGGGCTTTGCGGCGAGCATTTTTGAGCGCGGGATCAAATTTATAAACATCCCCACGACCTTGCTAGCGCAAGTGGACGCGAGCGTAGGCGGAAAAACGGGCGTAAATAATAAATTCGGTAAAAATCTAATCGGCTCGTTTTATCAACCTAGCGCCGTTTATTGCGAGACAGGGTTTTTAAAGACGCTTGAAAAGCGCGAATTTGCCGCTGGGCTTGCAGAGGCGGCAAAGATGGCCGTAACCTTTGATGAAAATCTATTTTCGTGGATGCAGAGTGCAAATTTGACGGATGAGGCGAATTTGCAAAATTTGATCTACCGCTGCGTGCAGATAAAAGCCGCTGCCGTAGAGGCCGACGAGCGCGAAAAGGGCGTGCGTGCAGTGCTAAACTACGGCCACACCTTCGCTCACGTGATAGAAAACGAAACGAACTATAAAAAATATCTACACGGCGAGGCGGTAGCGATCGGGATGAATATGGCTAACGCGCTAGCGGTGAAGCTAGGCCTTATGAGCGAGGAGCAAAAGGCGCGCGTGGCGGAGCTGCTAGTTAAATTTGACCTGCCGATAAGCTATAAAGTGCCAAACGCAAGCAGCTTTTACGAGGCGTTTTTCCTCGACAAAAAGGCGGAAAACTCCGCGATCAAATTTATCCTGCCGCGAGGTATCGGAGACTACGAGACACGAAAAGACGTGCCGCGCGAGCTCGTGATGGACGTTTTAAGAGAGTTTGAATGAGAAAAATTTTATTTATTTTATTTTTTGCGATCTTTGCCTATGCGCTTGATGATATACCTAGCGATTTTAACGGGACAAAAGAAGCTCAGCTATCCGAGCTAAACGCGTCTTTGGCATTTATCGAGGACGAGCTAGCAGATAATATCTGGGCGACTCGCTACTCAAACTACAACACCTTTCAAAAGCTAAGCGCGGAGCTCGACGAAATCGAAGCGGCGATAAAAAAACAGGCTAAAAATACCGAAAAAGTGCTCGAGCTACAAAAAAAACAAAGTACGCTAAAAGAGCAGATCGAGCTTTTAAGGGAGTTTCAAAAAGCGCCGTTTTCTAGCATGATAACGGCTCCCGAGATAGAAATTTTACAAAAGATAACCAATCCCGTCGCCGTGATCTCGGGTTTTTCGCACATAAAGCAGCTTAGAAGCGAAAAAGACGAGTACAAGCGCCGACTAGACGGGCTTTCTAAGACGACCGACGAGCTAGCTAGAAAAGAGCAAATTTTAACCCAAATCGTAAATTTGAGCGACGACGCGCGCTTTCAAGCAGAGCTTGCCGAGGCTAGGCAGGAGCTAGCGGAATTTAACGCCGCGGCCGACATCGCAAAGACCACATACGGCGTGTACGAAAAGCGCGTAAACGAGGCGATAAACCGCACTAGCGAGGATATCAAAGCGCAGATGAAAAAGGCGCTAGATATCGGTATATTTATCGTCGTCGTTATCGGGCTTTCGTTTTTGTTCAAATTTATCATCAAAAAGACGATCACGGATAACGAGCGCCTCTACACGGCGAACAAATTTATAAATCTCGTAAATATCACGCTCATCATCATGATTTTGCTTTTTGCTTATATCGAAAACGTAACCTATCTCGTTACGGTGCTGGGCTTTGCGTCCGCGGGTATCGCGATTGCGATGAAAGATATGTTCATGAGTATGCTCGGCTGGACGGTGGTGGTTTTTGGCGGTAGTTTTCACGTCGGCGACCGTATAAAGGTGCGCAAGGACGGAGAGGACGTTGTGGGCGACATCATCGATATCTCGCTGCTTAGGATGACTATTTACGAGGACGTTACGATAGTCACGGTAAACTCAAACCGCAGAGCGGGGCGCATTATATTCGTACCGAACAATTATATCTTCACCGATCTGATCGCAAACTACTCGCACCACGGCATGAAAACCGTCTGGGACGGCATCGACGTGGTTTGCAGTTTTGATTCTAACCACAAAAAAGCCGCCCACATCATCAAAGATATCGCGCGAAAATACTCTAAAGGCTACACGGAAATCGCCAAAAAACAAATGAGCAAGCTGCGAAATCAATATAGCATCAAAAATCCAAATGTCGAGCCGCGCGTGTTTACCTTTATCGAGCCTTACGGCGTGAAAATTTCGGTCTGGTACATGGCAAACACCTTTGCCACGCTATCTTTGCGAAGCACGATAAGTGCGGAGATAATGGAAGCCATCGCTAGCCACGACGACATTGTTATAGCCTATCCGACGCAGACTTTGTATATGGATAGACGCGTAAAAGCAGGCGAAACAAAGCCGATGGGCGAAGGCGGCGAGGAAAAGCATGAAGCCTAACTCAAATTTGACCCAGAAAGAGCCGCGCCGAGAGAAGGTATTTTTTAAAACTTTCGGCTGCCGCACGAACATCTACGACACCGAGCTGATGAAAAGCTACGTCAAAGACTACGATATCGTTAGCGACGAAAACGAAGCAGACATCGTAGTGGTAAACTCCTGCACGGTCACAAACTCAGCAGATAGCGACGCTCGCAGCTACATAAACGGTATAAAAAAGCGCGGCGCTAGAGTGATACTAACGGGCTGCGGCGCGGTTAGCAAGGGTAAGGAGCTGTTTAACAAAAGCGCGGTTTTCGGCGTGATAGGCGCTAGTAAAAAAGAGGATATAAACGCGCTGCTAAAGTCGCAAGATCCGTTTTTCGAGCTGGGAAATTTAAAAAGTATCGACAAAAATATCGTAACAAGCTACGAAAATCACACCAAAGCCTTTATCAAAATCCAAGAGGGCTGCGACTTTGCCTGCAGTTACTGCATCATCCCCGCCGTTCGCGGCAAGGCGCGCAGTATGGATGAGGAAGCGATTTTACGCGAGGCTAAAATTTTAGCCTATAATGGCTACAACGAGCTAGTGCTAACGGGCACGAATATCGGCAGCTACGGCAAGGATACGGGCTCAAGCCTAGGTCGCTTACTAGGCAGGCTCGGCAAAATAGGCGGCATAAAGCGCATAAGGCTAGGCAGTATAGAGCCCAGCCAGATAGACGAGAGTTTTCGCGAGATTTTAAAAGAGAGCTGGCTGGAGCGGCATCTGCATATCGCGCTTCAGCATACGAGCGAGGCGATGCTGCGTATCATGAGGCGGCGAAATCAGGCCTTTAAAGACTTGGAACTATTTTTGGAGCTTAGCCAGATGGGCTTTGCGCTAGGAACCGACTACATCGTGGGGCATCCGGGCGAGAGCGAAGAAATTTGGAGCGAGGCGCTGGTAAATTTTAAAAAATTTCCGCTCACGCATCTGCACTGCTTTGCGTATTCGCCGAGAACCGGCACGCACTCGGCGGATATGAAAGTGGACGTTAGCGGCGATGTAGCGAAGGCTAGGCTTAAGGCTTTAAAGCAAATCGTAGCGGAAAATAATTTTAAATTTAGACAAGAGCACGCCAAAAAAGGCGGGAGCCTAAACGTACTCGTCGAGCAGCTAAACGGCGAATTTTATGAAGGTTTCGATCAGTTTTATAACAAAGTAAAAATCAAAACGGATAAGCAAATTTTAAAAGAGTGGGCGGTCATAGATAAATTTGAAGTAAAAAGCGAGGGCGACTATGCACAAATTTAAGCTAAATAAACAAAAGATCATCGTGATTTTGACGGCTATTTTGGCGGTTTTGCTAGCCGTTGCGGTGGGCAGAAGCCAGCCTAAAAATATAATGTACGAAAGCTACGAAAAGCTGCTAGAAGGCGATATGATCGCAAGCGCTACCGTAAACGGCGGCGAGCTAGAGCTCACGACTAAGGGCGGCAACAAGTATATCATCGTAAAAGACGGCGTAGATATGCGTGCTCTCGTGCAAAAAGTACCCGTAGATCTAAAAAAAGAGACGCCCGTACTGGATGAAATTTTAGCCGTGCTGGCGCTGCTTGTTATCTGCTTTGCGGGGCTTGCGATTTATGCGAGGTTTAAAAAACAAAAACTCGCCGCTCAAAACGAAAATCAAAAAGCAAATGTCTACGAGTATGACAATATCGCCGCTAGCTCGGTGGCTCCTGCTATCTCAAACGTCAAATTTGACGACGTGGCAGGCATAAAGGACGTCAAATTTGAGCTAAGCGAGATCGTGGATTTTCTAAAAAATCCGACGAAATATAAAAAATTCGGCATCAAAATGCCAAAAGGCGTGCTGATGGTAGGGCCTCCGGGCGTGGGTAAAACGCTAGTGGCAAAGGCCGTCGCAGGCGAGGCGGGAGTGCCGTTTTTTTATCAAAGCGGCGCTAGTTTTGTGCAAATTTACGTCGGTATGGGCGCAAAACGCGTGCATGAGCTGTTTTTAAAGGCTAAAGCGTATGCGCCGTCTATCATCTTTATCGACGAGATCGACGCCGTGGGCAAGGTGCGCGGCGGTAACCGAAACGACGAGCGCGAGGCTACTCTAAATCAGCTACTGACCGAGATGGACGGCTTTGAGGATAACTCTGGCGTCATCGTGATCGCCGCGACCAACCGCATCGAGATGATAGACGAGGCGCTGCTACGCTCGGGGCGATTTGATAGGCGCATATTCCTTTCGATGCCCGATTTTACCGATAGAGTCGAGATTTTAAAGTCTTATCTAAAAGACAAAAATACTAGCGTAGAGCCCCAAGACGTGGCGCGTATCAGCGTCGGTTTTAGCGGGGCGGCTCTTTCCACGCTGGTAAATGAAGCTGCGATAAACGCACTAAGACGCGGCGGCGAGATAATCGAATTTAGCGATTTTGAAAGCGTTTTAAACAAAGTCCTGCTCGGTAAAAGAAGGATTTTAAGCTACAACGACGAGGAAAAGCGCATTCAGGCGCTATATCAGGGCGCAAAGGCTTTGGCTGCGTATTGGTTTGGGATAGAATTTGAAAAAATTTCGCTCGTTGAGGAGCAGTTTATGCGCCCCGAGCGAGAGATAGAGTCGCGCTCGCAGATGTTTGCTCGCATCAAGGTCTGTTTGGCGGGCATGAGCGCGCTAAAGATGGTCAAAGACGATACGTTTTCAAACTCCAACGCCGACATCCAAAAAGCCCGCGAGATCGCGCAAAATATGGTCTTTGAGTACGGTATGGGGCGCGCTTTGATACCAAATGCGGTGGATGCCGAGGAGCTACTGCAAGAGGCGTACGCCGAGGTCGGAACGTTTTTGGCGGGCATGAAAACGCAGCTAGAGCGCATCAGCGAGCATATCGAGATATATGAAAGTATCGATAAAGACGCGCTGGGCAAAATTATCAAAGAGTATTACAACTAAATTTAAGGAGAAAAAATGAAAGCAAAAATAGGCATTTTGACGCTGAGTGACCGCGCTAGCGAAGGTAAATACGACGATCTATCGGGCGCGGCGATAAAAGAGGTTTTGGATGGCTGGATAACGAGCGAGCGCGAGTATTTTTACGAGGTGATTCCCGATGAGATCGAGCTCATAAAAGAGCGCCTAAAACACATGATAGACGTGCTAGGCTGCGATCTAGTGCTAACGACCGGCGGCACGGGACCGGCTCCTCGCGACGTGACGCCTGAGGCGACCGAAGCCGTGTGCGAAAAGATGATGCCCGGCTTTGGCGAGCTAATGCGCGCTGCTAGCCTAAAATACGTACCTACGGCAATCCTATCGCGCCAAACCGCAGGCATCAGAGGGCACGCGCTCATCGTAAATTTACCGGGCCAGCCAAAGGCGATCAGGGAGTGCTTGGAGCCGGTATTTCCAGCGATTCCGTACTGCATCGACCTGATCGGCGGCGCATTTATAGAGACTGATGAGAGCGTGATGAAGGTCTTTCGCCCGAAACAAAAGAAAATTTCGTGATCCACGCGTGCTAAACTTTTTTGAAAATATAAATTTAAAGGCTACGAGGCTGCTTGGGGGCTATTATTCGCTCTTTTGCGGCCTTTTTACGCTTTGCGTCGGTGTTTACGGGCTCGCGCTCGTTTTTAGGGTCGAGTGGCTTTTGCTTGCCGCTAGCGCTTGTATCTACGCGTGCTTTGTCCTACTTGCATTTCGTTCGCTTTTTTGGTTCGTCTTAAGTCTGATTTTCTCGCCCGTTTTTGCTATCGTCGTACGCGAGCGTTATGACGAAAATTTGCTTTTAGACGCCGTTTTTGCGCTTATTTGGATATTTTGCTGGTTATTTTTGTCGCTAGCCGTGAGTGAAAATATTTCAAAACTCGGCAACGAAATCGTATCTAAAATTTTACGTATTGCCGCGCTTTTTGCAGTGATCGGCGTTTATTACGTTAGTATTGAAAATAGCCTAAATTTACAAGCTATTTTACAAGACACCGTTACGCTTCGCATCGTACTTATCGCCATAAATATCTATATGTTTCCGTCTCTTATCGCGCTTTTGGCGCTTGATTTGCGCGGCTATTATTTGAAAAGCAAAGGCGAAAAAAGAGCCGAATTTTCATTTTTTAACCTTGCTCGCGAGGGTTTAAAGGTGCTTAAATTTATCGCCTTAAGGCGTAAAATTTAAACGCATAAACTTTTTATAGAGTCTCTAAAAAATGCTATTTTTTGTAAATTTGAGGGATAGAAAACCGTTCCTCCACTTTTGATTGGTAGCGGCGAAACTAAATTTTAGTAAAACTCTGGATACTTTTTGGTGCGGCGATGGCTTGCAGTTAAATTTGATAAAGTAGACCTCGCAACGTAAAGCCGTAATTTAAATTTCGGCCTTGCTTGCTAGGTTACTCGGCGGCTTATTCTAGCTCTCTTGCGCCGATTTTTGATTTTTTACTTAGGCGTTTTACGTAAAAAATATAAAGCGCAGTGAGCAGGCCGACGGCGGCGAGCAGGGCGACCACGATGTGGCTAAACGCGCTCTTGTCGTAGTTTTTGCCTAGATACCAGCCCACTGCAAGCAGTATGGCGACCCAGATACCAGCACCTAGAGTCGTGTAGAGGCTAAATTTAAAAAGGTTCATCTTAGCAAGGCCAGCAGGCAGGCTGATGTACTGGCGGATGCCCGGGATCAGGCGGCAGTTAAATGTCGAAATCTCGCCGTGCCTTTTGAAAAAGGCCTCAAATTTTCGCATTTTTACCTTCGTTATGCCGACGTATTTGCCGTATTTTAGCACGAGCTCGCGCCCGAAAAAGTAGCACAGATAGTAGTTAAACACGGCTCCTGCAAGGCTACCTGCCGTGCCGGCGCACCACGCTAGCACTAGACTCATTTGTCCCTGATGCGCGAGATAGCCCGCAGGTATCATCGCCACTTCGCTTGGAAACGGGAAAAACGAACTCTCTAAAAACATCATCAAAAATATGCCCGCATATCCCCACTCGCCGACGGTTTGGACGATAAAATTTATAAAATCGCCTAGCATTTTTCTCCTTAAATTTAAAATTATGATTTTAGCAAACTACGTTAAATTTTAGCTTTATACGGCTGCAAAACAAATTTTGACGGTGCGAGGGGCGTGCGCGAGATAGGATTAATTTTTGCGTTTATTTGGTTGGTTTTAAGATGGATAAATCGGCGCGTAGCGGTTAAATTTGATTTGTAAATTTAACCGCGTCCGATTGAGAGTCAAATTTTACTCAAATTTTATCGGCCGACTTTAAATCGGCCAAAAAAGCTTTCGGCCTGCGTCAAAGCGCAAGCTGTGCGTAATCAAAATACCGGCAGGATCGCTCCGTCGTATCTTTTTAGGATAAATTCCTTTGTCTCTGGGCTGGTTGCGGCCTTAACGAGAGCCTTGATTTTTGGGCTGTTTTCGTTGCCTGATTTGACCGCGATGATGTTGGCGTACGGGCTTTCGGTGCCTTCGATAGCTAGCGAGTCTTTTTTAGGATTCATACCGATATCAAGGACAAAGTTTGTGCTGATGGCGGCTAGATCGACTTCGTCCAGAGTGCGGGGTATCTGCGCGCCCTCAAGCTCGACGAAATTTAGGCGCTTTGGATTTTTCACTATATCTTTTGGCGTGGCTAGTTCGGCGCCCTTATCTAGCTCTATTAGGCCGGTTTTTTGCAGGATATTTAGCGCTCTGTTGCCGTTAGTCGGATCGTAGGCGATCGCGACTTTAGCGCCGTCTTTTAGCTCGCTTAGGTTTTTTATCTTTTTAGAGTAGAAGCCCAGCGGCTCGAGATGTATCGCTGCGGCCGTTATCAAGGTCGTGCCCTTGGTTTCATTGTGATTTTTTAGATACGGCCAGTGTTGAAAGAAATTTGCGTCCAAATCACCGTCTTGCGTCGCTAAATTTGGGATCGAGTAGTCGTTTATCTCCTTGATAACTAGATCGTAGCCCTCTTTTGCTAGGACCGGTTTGATAAACTCCATGATTTCTGCGTGAGGTACTGGAGAGACGGCTACAACGATAGTGTGATCTTTATCTGCTGCGTAGAGGTTAAAGGCTAGCGCCAAACTTGCTAAAATTTTAAAAACTTTCATTATATTTTCCTTTTTTATTTTTTAAAACGGCGCTAAAAAGGTAAAAGCTTTTACGCCGTTTTATTTTTGGAGATTTTTCCCGACTATTTTTTATTTTTTTAAATTTGAGCCCTAAAATTTAAACAAAAAGCACCTATTGCGATTTTTAAAGCTAAATTTTACGATGGCAAATCGCTCAAATTTGACGCGATCAGAAGCTCGGTATCACCGCACCTTGGTAGCGCTTAATAATAAAGTCTTTAACCTCGGGAGTTAGTATTGCTTTATCTAGAGCCTTGATTTTCGGATTATTTTCGTTGCCGGCCTTGGTCGCTACGTAGTTGGTGTACGGGCTATCTTTATCCTCGAGGATTATCGCGTCTTTGGTCGGTTTGAGGCCGACATCCAGGGCGTAGTTTACGTTGATAAAGGCTAGCGCGACGTCATCGAGAGAGCGTGGCGTCTGTGCGGACTCCATCTCTTTAAATTTGAGATTTTTCGGGTTTTCCGTGATGTCTAGCGGCGACTTGTATTCGCCATCTTTAGCCTTTACGATGCCGGCTTTTTCGAGCAAATTTATCGAGCGCGTCGAGTCTGCGGCGTTGTTTGATATAGCGATGATATCGCCGTCTTTTAACTCGCTAAGGCTTTTTATCTTTTTGGAATACGCCCCCATAGGCTCGACGTGAACGCCCACGGTCGGTACGATGTGAGTGCCTTTGTCTTTGTTAAACGACTTCATATACGGTAGGCCTTGGAAGTAGTTAGCGTCGAGTTCGCCGTTTTCGACGGCGAGGTTTGGGATCACGTAGTCGTTAAAGATTTTAACTTCGAGCTTGTAGCCTTCTTTTTCTAGGATCGGCCTTACGACCTCTTCTAAAATCTCGGCGTGAGGCACGGGAGATGCGCCTACGGTGATGGTTTTGTCGCTAGCATACAGGCCGCTAGCTAGAAGCGCGCCCAGAAGTATTTTTGAAAATTGCATTATTATTCCTTTTTTGATAAAAAAACGGCGCTAAAAAGGTAAAAGCTTTTACGCCGTTTTATTTTAAGAGCGGTCTCTAAACTAAATTTGGATTCGTCGTTTTGCTAAATTTGCCCGCGCCGCTAAATTTGAGCGGGCGGGGCTAAATTTGATTAAAACGTCGGGATTATCGCGCCTTTATATTTTTCCTCGATAAATTTCTTTACCTCCGGACTCGTGACGGCTTTGTCTAGAGCTTTGATTTTTGGGCTATTTTCGTTGCCGACTTTGACCACGACGTAGTTGGTGTACGGACTATCTTTGCTCTCAAGCACGAGTGCGTCTTTGGTCGGGTTTAGGTTGGCGTTTAGAGCGTAGTTCGTATTGATAACGGCGATGGCGACGTCATCTAGCGTACGAGGAACTTGAGCCGTCTCGATCTCTTCAAATTTTAGCTTTTTTGGGTTTTCCGTGATATCAAGCGGAGTTTTTAGAGGGTTGTCGTTTAGCTTGATAAGACCTGCGCTAGCTAGCACGTCAAGCGCGCGGCTCTCGTTTGTCGGGTCGTTTGGTATCGCTACGGTGCTGCCGTCTTTTAGCTCTTTGATATTTTTTATCTTTTTGGAGTAAACGCCCATAGGCTCGAGGTGAACGCCAACTGTTTTAACTAGATGAGTGCCTTTGTTTTTGTTAAATTCCTCAAGATACGGCAGGTGCTGGAAGTAGTTGGCGTCTAGATCGCCGTCCTCGGTGGCTAAATTTGGAGTAGAGTAGTCGTTAAATTCTTTGATCTCAAGAGTAAAGCCGTCTTTTGCAAGGATAGGTTTTACGACTTCTAAAATTTCAGCGTGCGGAACTGGAGTAGCGCCTACGACGATTTTCTCGGCGGCGTTTGCTGCGACTGTTAGGCTTAGAGCGACTAGAGAGTATTTGAGTAGATTTTTCATTTTATATCCTTTTTAAAATTTGGCTAGCATTTAAAAAAGGATATGAGCGGAGGCTTAAATTTCTTTTTAAATGCTTAGCGAGACTAAGCGCTTAAAAAGAAATTTTGCGCTTAGCGTTAGTCTTTCGACGACTTAAGTTGAGTGAAGCGACGCATTTCGCACATATCTGATTTCATTTTCTATCCTTTCTTTGTAAAATTAATTTCGGGATTTTATGCAAAAAAAGTTTAAAAGAAAATAAAATCAGACGTAAAAAATCATTTCTTTGTGATCTTATAAATAAAATTTCCTAATGATTGGAAAATTTGAACCATTATGATTAAAATCACGACGGTATAAAGCATGATATCGGGGCGAAATCTCTGATATCCGTAGTTTATCGCAACAGATCCCAGTCCGCCGCCGCCGACCGCGCCTGCCATCGCCGAAAAGCCGATAATAACGATAAGCGTAAGCGTGATAGAAGCCACGATACCGGGCAGCGCCTCTACGAACATCACCTTAAAAATAATCTGAAAATTTGAGCTACCAAAGCTTCTGGCGGCCTCGATGATGCCTTTATCGACCTCTTTTAGCGCGCTCTCTATGAGCCTAGCGATAAACGGCGCCGCGCCGATAGTAAGCGGAACGATAGCCGCGGTAGTGCCTATACTAGTACCCACGATCAGGCGCGTGAGCGGGAAAAGCACGATGATGAGGATGATAAAAGGAAAGCTTCTTAGCGTATTTACCGTGATATCAAGCGCGATAAATAGCGGCTTGTTTGGCTTTAGGCCGTCTTGCGCCGAAAGAACGAGCAAGATAGCGGGCACTAAGCCTATCAAAAACGCTAAAAGCGTCGAAACCACGCTCATATAAAGCGTCTCGCCGATAGCTGGGAGCAAAATGCGCTCGAAAACGTCTGGAAATTTAGAAAAATCTATGCCAAACATCACGCCACCTCCCATAATACGCCGCTTTGCTTGATATACTCGGTCACGCGCGCTTCGTCTTTAGGATCGACGTTGATGACGAGCGAGCCAAGCACGTTTTCGTTTAGCTTCTCAAGCTTGCCCCAGACGATGTTAAAGTCGATGTTTAGCGTGCGCGCCATGTGCGTGATGACGCTGTTTTGCGCGACTTCTTTCGGGAAAAAGAGCCTGATATTTACGCCCTCGCTCGGCAAAATTTCATCCTCGCCGAGGAATTCTTTCATCTTTTCATCTGGCTTTAAAAATAGCTCCTCGATCGTGCCACTGCCGATTATCTTGCCGCTTTCTAGCAGCACTGCGCGGCGCGCGATGCTTTTTACGACCTCCATCTCGTGCGTGACTAAAACGACGCTGATATTTAGCGTTTGATTGATCTGTTTTAAAAGCTCGAGTATCGAATTCGTCGTATTTGGATCAAGCGCCGAGGTAGCCTCGTCGGAGAGTAAAATTTTTGGACTTAGCGCAAGGGCGCGGGCGATGGCGACACGCTGTTTTTGTCCGCCGCTTAGCTCGCCCGGATAGCTTGCGGCTTTATTTGCAAGGCCGACTAGCTCTAGTAGCTCGCTCACTCTTTTTTTGATTTCGCTGTCCGAGTAACCCCAAAATTTAAGCGGAGTAGCGACGTTTTCAAACGCCGTTTTCCTCGCCATCAGCGCAAAGTGCTGAAATATCATCCCGACGTCTCGCCTAAGTTCTCTTAGCTCTTTATCTTTTAGCGCCGAGATTTCTTTGTCAAATACCTTTAGGCTGCCGCCTTGATAGTCCTCTAGGCCGTTTATGCAGCGAAGCAGGGTAGATTTACCTGCGCCGCTGTGGCCTACGATGGCGAAAATTTCGCCTTTTTCTACGGTTAGGCTGACGCCGTCTATGATCTGCGTCGCTCCGTAAAATTTCTTTAAATTTTCTATTTTTATCACTCAAATTTCCTCGTTCATAATTCCGCCGAAGCGCTACTAAAATTTATAAAATTTCGCGCCTTAGCTCGTCTGTGCTCTTTGGCGACAAAAGCGCCGGAGCGATGTCAAATACGCTAAATGCGCCGCTTTGACCCTTTTGCGCCAAACGATACGCCGCGCGGGCATAGGCTACGAGCACGCTTGCGGTAAATTCGGGATTTGAGTCAAGCTTTAGCGAAAACTCGATCAGGTGTTTATTTTCGCCGCGCTCGCCCGTCGCTCCGCTTCGCAAGACGAATCCTCCGTGGGGGATGCCACCGTGCTCATTTTTAAGCGTTTCAAGACTTACGAAATGTACGCTCGTATCGTAGTCGGCAAAGTAGTTTGGCATCGTTTTTATCTCACGCTCGATGCGCGCTTTATCGGCGCCGTCCTGGGCCACAACGTAGCACTCGCGCAGGTGTTTTTCTCTCGTAGATAAATTTGGATTTTTGCCCGCGCGAACTCGCTCCAAGGCGCTTTCTATCGGCACGGTGTATTGGCGCGCGTTCACGACGCCCTCGATCCTGCGGATGGCGTCGGAGTGGCCTTGGCTCACGCCTTTACCCCAAAACGTGTAGCTGCTGCCGTTTTCCAGCACGCTCTCGCCAAATAGTCTATTTAGCGAAAACAGCCCTGGATCCCAGCCCACGGCGATGATGCCAACTTTTCCGCCCTTTTTGGCGGCGGCATCTACCGCGTCGAAGTGCTCAGGGATTTTTGCGTGCGTATCGAAGCTATCGACGACATTGAAATTTAGCGCAAACTCAGGCGTCTGAGTCGGTAGATCCGTCGCGCTACCGCCGCAAAGAACTAAAACGTCAAATTTGCCCTTGTGCGATAAAATTTCATCCGCGCTAAATACAGGCGCGCCGCATGTTTTTACTTCGCTTGGATTTCTACGGCTAAAAACCGCCGAAAGCTCTATATCCTTGCTATTTCGCGCGGCAAGCTCTACGCCGCGACCTAAATTTCCATATCCCAAAACCGCTATTTTTATTTTTTCGCTCATTTTTTATCCTTGATAAATTTTAAAATTTAGCGCGTAAAACGGCGCGCCGCCGATTAAATTTTACTTCATCAGCAAATAATAAATCACGTATATCCAACTTAAAAATCCGTGAATTATCGCCCACAATATGCTTTTATTTGCTCCCCACGATAGCGCGACGGCTATGACCGTGCCTAACGTAAATCCACCGATACTACCTTTCATTTTTTCTCCTTGATTTAAAATTTAGGCTCAAACGAGCGGACTACTCGCCAAACGCCTTTAGCTCGTCGCATACTTTGGCGAATTTCTCCTGCGCGCTTTGCAGCCCTTCGCGGTTGGCTTCGACCACGGCTTGCGGAGCGGAGGCTACGAATTTCTCGTTATTTAGCATAGCAGAAAGCTTTGCTATCTCTTTTTCTAGTTTGGTTTTTTGCGACCACAGTCGCATGATCACCGCGCTCATATCCACGCCTTCAAGCGGTACGAATGCTTCTAAATTTTCGCTCACGTCGCGTGTGGCGTTTTCTATTTTAGCGTCGCAAAACTCGATCTGCTCGCATTTAGCTAGCAGCGAGATGTAGTTTGTCGCCTCGGTCAAATTTTCGTTTCCGTTTAGCTTGATGAAGGCTTTTGGGATTTTTGAGTTTCCTTGCTCGATGGTCGCCTTTGCACGGCGGATCGCGACGATAGCCTCGATCACCAGCTCAAAGGTCTTTTCTATCTGCATGTCGCGCTCGTTAGCCTGCGGATACGCCTCTATCATGATCGAGCTCGCGCTTTCTAAATTTGAGCCGCTAAGCTCGTGGAAAAGAAATTCTGAGATAAACGGCATAAATGGGCTAAGCAGCCTCATAGCCTCTTTAAATATCGCTCCAAGCTCCCTTACGCTGCCTTTATCGGCTTTGCTAAGCTCGATACCCCAGTCGCAAAACTCATCCCATAAAAATTTATAAATCGCGTTTGCTGCGTCGTTAAAGCGGTAGGCGTCGATGTTCTCTCGCACTTCGCACACGCACTCGTTAAAGCGGCTTAGCATGTATTTGCCAAGCTTAGTTTCGATTTTCGCGTCGCTTAAATTTGCAAATTTAGACTCGTTTAGCAGCAGATATTTGCTCGCGTTGTAAAGCTTGTTCGTAAAATTTCGCACGAGCTTCATCTTTTCGTCGCTTAGCTTGATGTCGCGTCCCTGCACGGCAAGTAGCGCAAGCGTAAAGCGCAAGATGTCGGCACTATACTCCTCGATGCTAACGAGCGGGTCGATGACGTTGCCCAGGCTCTTGCTCATCTTTCTGCCTTGCTCGTCTTTAACCAAAGCGTGCAGGTAGATATCGTCAAACGGCAGCTTGCCTAGCGCGTTTTCGCCCTGAAACATCATCCTAGCCACCCAGAAAAACAAAATATCAAAGCCCGTGATAAGTAGGTTGTTTGGGTAAAATTCGGCCAAATCGCCCTCAAACCATTTCTCGTTTTTTAGCTCCTCGCCGTTGCCCCAGCCAAGCGTGCTAAACGGCCAAAGCCCCGAGCTAAACCAGGTATCAAGGACGTCCGGGTCTTGATGGAAATTTGCGCTTTTGCACTTTGGGCACTGCGTCGGTTCGCCTCCGTCCGCCCACTCGTGTCCGCATTTGTCGCAGTAAAATACCGGGATCTGATGTCCCCACCATAGCTGGCGCGAGATACACCAGTCGCGAAGCTCGCGCATCCAGGCGTTAAAGCTGTTTATCCAGTGGGCTGGGTAAAATTTGGCTAAGCCTTCGCCGACCTTTGCGATCGCGTCGTCTGCGATCTGCTTTTTGACGAACCACTGCTTTGAGATGTATGGCTCGACGACGTTTTTGCAGCGGTAGCAGTAGCCGACCTGATTTTCGTAGTCTTCGATTTTCTCGACGTTTCCTAGCTTTTCTAGCTCTGCTACGATGACGTCTCTGGCTTCAAGCCTTTCTAACCCCTTAAACTGCGCGCACTGCTCGTTTAGGATACCTTTTTCGTCAAAAACGGTAATAAACTTTAGATCATGCCTTTTACCGACATCGTAGTCGTTAGTGTCGTGCGCCGGGGTGACTTTTACAAGACCCGTTCCAAACTCCATATCGACGTGCTCGTCGGCGATGATCTCGATCTCGCGACCGATTATCGGCAGGACGACTTTTTTTCCGATCAAATTTTTATAGCGCTCGTCGTTTGGATTTACCATTACTGCGGTATCGCCAAAGTAGGTCTCCGGCCTTGTCGTTGCCACAACGATAAATTTATCTTGTTCTCCCGCAAGGTAGTATCTCAAATGATAAAGCTTGCCTTTGTTTTCCTTGTGCTCGACCTCGATGTCGCTGAGCGCGCCGTCATGCGTACACCAGTTTATCATGTAGTTTTCGCGTACGATGAGCCCTTTTTCGTAGAGATTTACGAAGGCTTTTTTGACGGCTATTCTTAGTCCCTCATCCATTGTAAATCTTTGGCGCGACCATGCCGGCGAGATACCTAGTTTTCGCATCTGATGCACGATCATACCGCCGCTTTTTTCTTTCCATTCCCAGACTTTTTCTACGAATTTTTCGCGTCCGAGCTCTTCTTTTTTGATGCCTTGAGCTAGGAGCTGCTTTTCAACGACGTTTTGCGTGGCGATACCGGCGTGATCAAGGCCCGGCTGCCACAGCGTTTTGTAGCCGTCCATTCTTTTGTAGCGCGTCATTATGTCTTGCAACGTAAAGGTTAGGGCGTGTCCGATATGAAGCGAGCCAGTCACGTTTGGAGGCGGCATCATGATGCAAAATTTACGTCCGTCTTTGCGGATGTTTTTGTTCGCGTCTATCTCGAAATATCCGCGTTCTTCCCAAATTTTATAAAATTTATCCTCTACTTCTTTTGCGTCGTAAAATTCCGCCATATTTTATCCTTAATAATTGTTTAAAAAATGTCGGATTTTACTACAAATTTGCTAATAGTATGTTTAAAATAGGTTGTTTTTAAGAATAGGCAAAGAAAGCGAAGCGGCTAGAAAACCGCTTCGCAAAGGATCATTTGACGATAAATTCGTGCTGAGCTAGATCGTAGTCGCTCATGCTCTCGTCGTACATGTTTTCCGTGATGACCGCAGGTAGCATGCACTTACCGCTCATGACGACGCGAAGAGGCGTATAAAGCACGTGCGCATCCTTGCTAGCGTCCAAGCTGTAAAAGCTCAAAACTCTGTCGTCCTCGATGTTTTGATGCTCGAGAGTTAAAGAGTTTTTCGTGGCTTCCGTTCTTACGTTAGGTACGATGTTTTCGTTTACCACCTCAAGGCAAGGGCTGATCGTTTCGTTTATTACGCCGTTTCTGATAAACTCATTCGTTTTAAGAGAAAGCTTTGAGTAAATAACGTCGTTTACCTTAAGCGCGTTGATATCGATCTCTTTGCCGTCTTTGCCGACGAAAGTTCTGTAGATATCAAGCCCTTTTTTATCAAATTTGTGATTTACGTCTAGCTTTTTGTAGCCTGACGCGCTAACGCCTAGATACACGGCTGCGCCATTTTGGGGCACGATAGTGATCTCAGGCTTTTTAGGAGCGATGTTGATAGCTCCGCGACCGTCGAAATTTAGATCGTGTCCGTCGGCGATTAGCTTAAATTTGTTCTCGCTTGAGACGTCTTTGATATATGCTCTTAGCGCTCTTAGCGTAAATGCGCGCTCCTGCGTCGAATGTAGCTTATCTACGCGAGCGATCAGGTAGTCGGCTAACTCGTCGCTAAATGCATTTTTCTCAAAGTGATTGGCGTGTAAAAGTAGCATAAAGGCCTTGTTTCTGATCTCTGAGCCAAAGTTATCGGCTAGCTCTTTGTCGCGGTCAAAGATCGATTTGTTTAGCTCTTTTAGCACTTTTTCGCTCTCTTTATTTAATCCCTCGTTTTTGAGGATCGCCGCCATCAAGTAGCCCTCAAGCGCGCTGCCTTGGTATCTCTTTTGATCGTATAGAGCGTTTAGCTTTGATCTATCGAGTTTCTTTTGCGTGCTTAGGACGTAGGCTGCGTAAAGAGCTTGGAAGTTGTCGTTGCTGCCAAACGCCTTTAACCAGTCGATCGCTTTATTTTTTACGTGGCTATCAAGCGCAAAACCTGATCTTTCAAGCGTAAATAGCATATCGATAGCGTAGATAGAGGCAAAGTTATTCGTGTAGCCTAGCTGGTTCCAGTAGCCGATACTGCCGTCTGTTTTTTGCATATTGACGACGTCTTGTATGCCCGCTTCGACGAATCTTCTTCTATCGGCTTCTTTTGCTTTAGCTTCTTTGGAATCATCTCCGCCAAGCACTAGGAAATTTAGCTCAAAAAGCTTACTTGAGCGCTGTTCGGCGCATCCGTAAGGGTAGTTTACGAGCTTGTCGCTATTTGCGCTTAGTACGCCTTTTATAGAGCTTGAGGCGTCGATCCTGATGCGTTTAAACTCGCTGTCAAGCTTAAATGTTTTCTCTACGGTAGCCTGGAAATTTTTAGCGTAGGTGCTAAGCGGATAGGCGTGGATGACGTCAAGCTTTTGCGAGTATGTATAGCCGTTTTTGCCGTCGTTTGCGGTGAAATTTATATATGATTTGCCCGTAGCGTTAGCATCGATGACGAAATTTAATTTCGCATTTTCGTTAGGTTTTAGCTCGATACTATCGACGGCTAGCTGCGCGTTTAGGTTCGTATCTATGCTTAGAGCGACGGTTTTTGGCTCTTTAGTCGTGTTTATCACTCTTAGCGTGTAGTTTACCTGATCGCCTTGGATCAAATACGCCGTTTGCGTCGGTTTTAGGATGATATCGTCTTTTACCTTGACTGCGTTTACGCTAAAGCCTAGCTTATCGCCGATGACGCTAAGTACGGCCAAATTTATCTCGGAGTTAAAGTCGCTAGGTACCTCTACGTCAAAGTTCGCTACGCCGTCCGCACCCGCTTTTGCGGTTTGCATTTTGATGTAGGTTTTGACGTTTTTCTTATCGACCGGGCTAGCAAATTTAGCCATTCTCATCTCCATGAGAGCAGCTGCCGCGTCGCCGCCGAAGCTTAGTACTTTACCGTCTTTTTTAAATCCGCTCAAATTTGCATAGATGTCGTAGTCAAGCACGCCGTCGTTTAAAATTTTGTCAAAAAAGTCAAGCGGACTCTTTAACTTTTGATTTGTTACTTGTAGCACGCCTTCATCAACTGCAAATAGCGTAACCTCCGCATTTGGCTCGGTTTTTACGGTAGTTTTAAATTTGGAGTTTGACTTCACGACCTTTGGCGCTTCGATGCTGACATTTGTCGCTCGGTATGATTTATCCGCTTTTGCATAGACTTTATCGTAGGTTCTAAACGGCAAGACGTCGTTATCTGTCACGCGCATAATGGATGCGGTTACATAAAGTCCCTCAAAATCGAAGTCAAGGTCAAATTTGGCGTTTGCGACGTTGTTTTCTATATTTACGACTTTATACTTTTTGACGTTTTCTGACTCGACCGTGATGATGCCGATACCGCTTTTTAGCACAGAGCTAACGTCCACGTTTAGCGAGTCGCCTTTTTTATAGACTTTTTGGTTTAGCTTGATTTTGGCTTTAGCTAGCTCTTTTGTCGGTTGCAACGTGCCGCCGTAGTCCCAGCCGCTAACATATATATCTAAATTTGCCGAGTGGCCGCTTAGGATATCCGAAACCACTACTATGAAGTCGCCGCTTTGACTAAAATCATAAACGAATTCGTTACCGCTAAGAGTATCGCTAAAGACCTTTTCGTAGCGTTTGTTCCATTTTAGATAGCCTTCTTTGTCGTAGTTGTATTCCCAGATGGCTTTTTTGATCTCGACGGCTTTTTGTCTATCTTTTAACTCCTCGTCTTTAAGCGGATCGACGCTGACGAAATTTAACGTTAGTTTGGAGTTTGCGTCGATGTAGGTGTCGTTTGCTCTGACGCCGACCATCACGTCAAAAGGATATACGCTAAAGTCGTTGCTAGCGCTTACGTTTTTACCGTCGTCGTTAATGGTAAATACCGCGGTGCCTTTTAAAATGCTTGCGATTTTGCCTTTGTTTTGTAGCTTAAACGCAGTCGCGCCTTTACCCTCGCTATCTAGAGTGACTGGCTTAGTAAACTGATCTAGGCCGTTTGCAGCGTATTCGCCGTTGCTAAATTTATACTCT
Organism: uncultured Campylobacter sp.; assembly: GCA_963515555.1. Lineage (GTDB taxonomy): Bacteria > Campylobacterota > Campylobacteria > Campylobacterales > Campylobacteraceae > Campylobacter_A. The sequence continues at coordinate 40,465 of CAUPXB010000018.1, forward strand.
TTAAATTTATCGTTTTTGTAATCTTGTTGATATAAATTTAACGCCACGTCGCCTTCTAAATTAGCCGCCGCTCCGCCAAAAAGGTAGTTGCTTTGTAGCTTTACGTCTATTAGATCGTCTAGAGCATAAATTTGCTTATCTAGCTTGACCTCGTTTTTGATACGTTGTGGAGTAAAGGACTCGACTGAAAAGTCGTAGCTATCGATGATTTTATTTGCAAAGATCACTTCAAATTTAAACGTTCCAGTTAGTCCCGAGTTTACCGGCTCGTCGAAATTTATCACGCCAAGCTCGGTGGTGTTTATGCTTTTATCTAGGATTACTTTGTTTTGCGGATCTCTGATTTTTAGCTTAACTGGCATGTTTGAGAGGCTCTTAAACAGCGCGTTTTTGATGATGATCTCGCCTTTTATATTTTCCTGCGGGCGGATGATGTTACTAGCAAAGTGCAAATACGCGCTATACGTTTCGCTTCTATCTTTGGCGTCTAAATTTGACTCCTCGTTTAGGCGTTTGTTCTGCGATAGAGCGATAAAGCTTTGCTCTTTACCTAGCGTTAAAACTGCGCTTGAGACGTCCTTGCCGATGTCTTTTTTATTAAATTTAAACACGCCCTCGTCGTTTGTGATGCCGCTTGCGATGAGATTGTTTTTAGTGGAGTAAATTTTGACGTCTGCGTTTGCGACCACTTCGTTTTTACTCAAGCGGTTGGCAAACAAAAACACCTCGTCTTTTGAAACCTTCATGCTTAGGCCGATATCGGTTAGATAGACCGCTTTTTGTACGCTTTTATCTTTGTCGTAGTAGACCGTGACTAGATAAACTCCGTCGCCGCCCTCGGCAAAGTCAAGCTTGATCTTGCTTTTTTGCATTTCGTTTTGAGCGCCGCCGATCTCGTAGTTTTTGCTAGCGACCTCTTCGGCGTAGTTATCTAAAGGAGTTTCGGTAAAATTTAAAAAGTATCTTAAATTTTGCTCTTTTAGCTTCTCGACGACGACTTTAGCGGTGTTTGTATTTACGCTTTTTATGCCGATCTCGCCCAGGCTAGACATATACGTGCCGCTATCTGTAAACTCCAAAAACGGCTTTAGATCGCCAAAAGCTACATTAAATGAGGAGTTTTCTCGTAGCATCGAGTAGTCGTCGCCAAAGCCCTTGTAGAAGGTGACTTTGTAGGTTGTCTGCGGTTTGAAGTCTTTACTGGTAATGTCGATATAGTAGTAGTAATACTCGCCGTCGGCGTCTTGGTGGCTAGTATACTCCATTTCGCCAACTTCAAAGCTATTTACGCCATCAACCTTGATAAATTTTTTAATATTATCAGAATCTATCCAATCTTTAAGATAGAGTCTAGCCGCTAGTTTGCCGTTATCTAGGCTGATGCCTTCGACTTCGTTTAAAAACATGGTCTTGGCTTTTGGCTTATCGACGAAATTTTCATCTGGATTTGAGACTTTTTGCATGACCTCAAAACTATCGGCCAAATTTATACCCGAAGTATTTTTGAGGTTTTTAGAAACCGAAAATACTAAATTGTCGCCGCTTTCAAGTAACTTTATCTGAAAACTTTTAGGCGTTTTGGCTACGATTTTATATTTGATGTTTTGCTTGGCCAAATTTTGCTTGTCGTAAATTTTAAAATTCGCGGCAAACTCATCCTCGCTAACATTATCGTTAAATACCGCTAAAAAGGTATCTCCAGAGTACTCTATCATGTTTGATAGTACGAAGTCTCCGCCGTAAAATTTAACCTTACTATCGCCTTTTTTGCACGAGTAGCTTATGCCTTTTGCAAGAGGCTTTTTAGGGTAAAAGAAAATCTGGCTTGATCCGTACTCAAAGGCTCCCGTTATCTCGGGCGCGCACTCGATTATTTTTTTGTGCGTGACCTTGCCGATGAGAGACTGTTCGTTTTGGGCATACTTGACGCCAATGCTTACTGAGCCATCGTCTAACGCCTTGCTTGAACCGTCAAGCGTAAAGGCGCTTAAATTTGCCGCCAAAATGCAGCTTAGGCTTAAGCCGATCAACCTGAAACGCATTAAAACCTCCTTATTTCGATATTGATTTCGCTTAAATTAGAATTTTCGTCCAGACACCCGAGCTTATGTTTGCCTTGCGTTAAATTTAATGTATTTTCGCTCGCGTTGTTTACTTTTTCCCACTCGTTTTCATCTATCTTGATATATATCTCATCTCCGATATACGCGTAACATTTTAGCATAACTTTAGTTAAATTTTCATCGCTTAGCAGAATTTGATTATTTGACGGCGTTGCAACGAGAGGTTTATAGCTTTTAAATTTATAGTAACAAGGACTTTCTTTGATATCTTCTTGAGTAATCGCGCCGTTTTTTAGTAAAAATCCTACTTCGTCGCCCCTGATACTCTCGCAGATATCCTTTGGCGCAACGCCCTCTATCAGCCAGTCGTCCTCCTCGTCTCTACACTCTTTAAATTTAAATGCGTCAAGGCAGGTTTTCTTGCTCTCTATGCCGCTTGGCGCGTTCATGAAAGATAATTTTTGCTTTTGAGCAAGCAGTTTAAAGACGTCAAAAACCGTGCGAGACGCGTCGCTAAATCCGCTTAAATTTTGCGTCTTTTTGCCGTTAAAGTTACCAAACCAAACCGCGACCGTGTAGTCGTTATTTACGCCGATCGTATAGATATCGCGCGAACCGTAGCTGGTGCCGGTTTTAAAGGCGATTTGAGGCGTGTCTTTTGCGTATTGCCACGCGACGCCTAGATAGCTTCGAGAGGCTGAGGAGAGCATTTTTGAGGTTAGATACGCGCTTTGCGGGCTGATTAGCCGTCCGTAGCCTAGTAGCGTCTTGCCTGCGACTTCAAGCGGTTTTAGCTCGCCGCCGTTTGCGTAGATCGTGTAGAGGTGGGCTAAATTTAGCAGGCTCATCTCTGCGCTTCCAAGCGCGATACTGTCGGCGTAAAATTCCTTTGAATTGCTCACTAAATGCACGCGAGAAAGCAGCTCGTAAAGAGAGTTTTCGCCTAGTTTGTTGTTTAGGCTAACGGCCGGGATATTTAGGCTAAGCGCTAGCGCCTCGGTCGCCGAGATGATACCAAAAAACCTGCTGTCGTAGTTTTTGGGCGTGTACTCTCCGAGGAAAATCTCGGTATCTATCATCTGGCTTTTTGGCGTGATGAAGCCCTCGTCGAGTCCTAGCGAAAATATAAACGGCTTTAGCGTGGAGCCCACGTTTCTGCTCATCGTTACGCCGTCGTTTTGCCCCTGCGGAGCGCGCCAGTCGTGCGAGCCCACGTATGCCGCTACGCTCATATTTTTGTTGTCGATTATTATCCCCGCGGCGTTATAGGCGTCTTTTGATTTTAGCGAGGTAGCCGTATTTTTTAGCGCGTTTTCTAGTAAAATTTGCAAATTTAGATCCAAATTTGAGTGCGTAACTCCGTTTTTTAGAGCTTGCGCGGCGTAATGCCTGGCCTTATAAACGACGTCGTAGCGCTTGTTTTTAAAGGGCTCTCTTTGCGCTCTTTGGAAGGCGCTTTGATCTATCACGCCCGCTTTATAAAGCAGCTTTGCGACGCGGTTTTTTAGCGCGTTGATGTTTGATTTTTTATCTAGGCGGTTGGCGTTTGGATTTTTTGGGATCGTGCTTAAAAGCGCGCACTCGGCGATACTAAGCTCGCTTAAATCTTTACCGAAATAAAACCTCGCCGCCGCAGCCGCGCCCTCGATATTTCCGCCGTAGGGAGCGAGATTAAAATAAAAATTTAAAATCTCATCCTTGCTATAGTGCCACTCAAGCTGAAGCGCGGTAAAGATTTCTTTAAATTTATTCGCGTAGGTGCGCTCCTCTCGCTTCATCATGCGCGCGACTTGCATCGTGATCGTAGAGGCGCCGATACGGTTTTTATGCGTGAGGTTGTGCGCGGTCGCGCGAATCATGGCAAAGGGATTTACGCCGATGTGGTAGTAAAAAAATTTGTCCTCAAACAAAAGAACGCTATCTTTTAGCGTCTGCGGTATGTTTTTAGCCTCAAATCTCCAAATTTCGTCGCTGCTAGGTCGAAGGGCGACGATACGGCCGTTTTTATCAAAAAGTATGAACGAATTTTCCCGCTTTAGCGCTTTGACGTCGAGCGGATAGGCAAAGTCAAGCACCAAAAAAGCTACAAAGCAGAGCAGGGCAAAGGCGGCGAAGTATTTGATAAATTTAGCTAAAACTCTTTTCATTTCGCGATTATATCGAATTTGCGCGTAAAATCTCGAAAGATTAAATTTATGATAATTGATATATAATTTCAAATATTAATTTAAGCAAAGGAGAAAAACCGTGGAATATAGAATAGAAAAAGACACGATGGGCGAGGTAAAGGTTCCGAATGAAAAATATTGGGGTGCGC
>CAUPXB010000019.1:0-39813 GCA_963515555.1 uncultured Campylobacter sp.
AAGGGCGGTTAAATTTGAGTGAAGTTGGGCGGGGAAATTTAAATAAAGGCAAATTTGACTAAATTTGAAAGGACAAAGTAAAACTCGGTAAATTTGAAAAAATTGAGATAAAAAGAGAAAATTTAGCCGAAAAGCTCGGCTAAATTTGATAAATCTTAGTGAAGGTTCTCGATGTAGCTAAGCGCGCTAAGGGCCGCTACCGCGCCGTCTCCTGCGGCTACGATGACTTGTTTTGGCGCATCTTTTCTGATATCGCCAGCGGCAAATAATCCAGGCACGCTAGTTTGCATCTTTAGATCGACGCTCACTTGGCCGCCATCCTCGGTCTGGCATACGAATTCGCCGTTTTCTTGGCGGAGGACGTCGTTGTTTACGTTAAGTCCGACGAATACGAAAACGCCCGGCACTTTTAGATCGCGCTCGCCCTCTTTCGTGTTTATGATTAGGCCTGCGAGACCTGCTTTGTCGCCGTAAGCTTGCTTGATCGTGGCGCTTGTGATGAACTCGATTTTGGCGTTAGCGCGAGCCTTTTCTAGCGTCACCGGAGCGGCGCGAAACTCGTCTCTGCGGTGGATGACGTAGACCCGCGAGCAGATGTTGGCTAGATATAGGGCCTCCTCAATCGCCGTATCGCCGCCGCCTAGAACCGCTACTTCTTTGTTTTTATAGAAAAATCCGTCGCAAGTCGCGCAGGTGCTCACGCCTCTGCCGAAAAACTCGTCCTCGCCCGCAAAGCCCGCGCGGCGCGGAGTAGAGCCGGTGGCTACGATGACTGCTTTAGCCTGCTCTTCTTTGCCGCCTTCAAGCTTGACCGTGAAGCTGCCGTCTGAATTTTTTACCACGCGCTCGACGCCCGCCATCTCATGCTTTAACCCAAAATGAGTACACTGCGCGACCCACGTGCTCATGAAGTCGATACCGCTCTCGCCGGGCGCTTTTTGGCCCGGATAGTTTTCTATCTCGGAGCTGCTCGTAATCTGGCCGCCGGGCATTCCTTTTTCAAACATTACGACGTTTTTTAGTCCGCCGCGAGTGGCGTAAAGTCCCGCGCTAAGTCCGGCAGGACCGCCTCCGATGATCGCTAAATCTAACATATTTCTTCCTTTTAAATTTTATTTATTTTTGAATCTTGTTTATAAACGCCGCCCTTTTGCGCCTTTAGCTCCACGCTAGCGGGTAAAGACGTGATATTTAGGACGTGCATCAGCTTTAAAATCGTATTTATATCCGAAGCGACGAAATTTATATTTCCCTCCCTGGGCGCGCGTTTTTGGAGCAAGTCCACGGCGACGATTTTTAAATCCTTAGTCGAAATTTTTAAAATTTCTCTCCAGTTTGATTGGTTGGAGCTAAAAACCACGAGTAAAAATTTATCGTCTTGCGGCGCAAAAATTTGAGCGTGCTCGTAAAAAACCAGCTCGTTAAAATTTACGAATTTATACCGCGAAAATCTGTAATTATTGTAAGCAAATACGCCTGCTACCAGCGCTGCACCGATAAACGAAGCGAAAACGTACGTTAGGGGAAGCAAGCTTCCCCGATTTTTTAGCGCCATTAAAGCAGCGAATTTAGCTTATCGGATAGGACTTGCTTGGATTGCGCGCCTACTAGCTGATCAACTAGCTCTCCGTTTTTGAAAAACAAAATCGTAGGGATCGAGCGGATGCCGAATTCTACGGCTAGGTCTTGCACCTCGTCGGTGTTTACTTTGCAAATTTTAGCTTTGCCCTCAAACTCCTCAGCTAGCTCGTCAATGACCGGAGCAAGCATACGGCAAGGTCCGCACCAAGGCGCCCAAAAATCTACTAGCGCAACGCCCTCTTTGACGACGTCGAAATTCGCAGTCGTTAGTTCTATGTATTTTCCCATTTTATTCTCCTTTTTAAAGATAGTCGTAATTATACACGAAAGTATTTAAATTTTAGCTAAATAAGAATTTTTACAAACTAATATTTTCTATCCACTTTATCTCGCCCTTTTTTATCGCGATCAAATCGACCTGAAAATCGGCATTTGCGCCGTTTTGTAGCAGATAAAAATCGATAGTTTTTAAAATTTTATTAAATTTAGCGGGCGTGAGGCGATACTCTGCCTCGTAGTCGCCCCGCGTAGCTTTGATTTCGACGAAGCGCAAGATGCCGTCTTTTTTAGCGATGACGTCGATCTCGCCGAATTTAGAGCTAAAATTTCTAGCGAGTATCTCGCAGCCATTTTTTAGCAAAAACTCGCAAGCCAAATGCTCCGAGCTCTTGCCGAAAAGATACGCCCTAAGTCCCAAATTTTACTCTTCTATCCTCATCATAAAAGGCTTTTCTTTTACGAACTCTTGCTCTTGCAAAATTTCCATAGTGCGCCTCACGTCCTTTTCCACGCTCGTGTGCGTCGTGAAAAACAGCGTCGCATACGGACTTTCGTCCTTCGGTTTTTGCAGCAAACTATCGATGGAGAGGTTGTTTTCGCTCATTAAATTCGTGATTTTAGCCAGCACGCCGACCTTGTCCTCGACTCTAAGCCTAAAATAATACTTCGTGCAAATTTCGCTCGGATCTAAAAGCTCAAGCGCATTTAGCTCAAACGGTGCTTTGTAGCCTAGCATCGGGGATTTGCCGTCTCTGGCGATGTCGATCAAGTCGCTGATGACTGAGCTTGCCGTCGCCGGACCGCCAGCGCCCGGACCGTAAAACATCGTCTCTCCGACCGCGTCGCCAACTACGCTCACGGCATTTGTCACGCCGTCTGTTTTAGCTATCATTTTATCTTTGGGCACTAGCGCCGGATGTACGCGCAGCTCGACCTTGTCGCCGGTTTTTTTGGCGATGGCTAGTAGCTTGATAACGTACTCGAAATCGTTAGCAAAAAATATATCCTCGGGCGTGATGCCTTCGATGCCCTCTATCAGGATGTCTTCGGGGTTGCCGTGCACGCCGTATGCGATGCTAGCTAGGATCAGTAGCTTGTGCGCCGCGTCGAAGCCTCCGACGTCAAAGGTCGGATCGGCCTCGGCGTAGCCTAGCTCCTGAGCTCTTTTTAGAGCGTCCGCGAAATTTGAGCCCTTGCTCATCATCGAGGTTAAGATGTAGTTGCTCGTGCCGTTTAAAATCCCGTTGATGCTTAGGATGTGATTTGCGCTAAGGCCCTCGCGAAGGGCTCTGATGATAGGTATGCCGCCCGCGACGCTAGCCTCGAAGCCAAACGGCGTATTTTGCGCTAAATTTTGCAAGGCATAGCGGTGGTAGGCTAGTAGCGCCTTGTTTGCGGTTACGACGGCTTTTTTACGCTCTAAAATTTTGCTAACGACCCCAAAAGGCTCCTCGACGCCGCCCATAAGCTCGACGAAAACGTCGATATCCTCGCGCTCCAGAACGCTATCTATATCGTCCGTCAGAGGGATGGCTACGCCTCTTTTTTTGTTTAAATTTCTAACGACGCCGATGACCGGAACTATCTCCTCGCCACATCTTGCCGCGATCAGTTTTTTGTTTTGGAGTAAAATTTTAGCTACGGCTTCTCCGACCGTACCGACGCCTAAAATGGCTATATTCATGCAAATTCTTTCAGATATTTTTTGACGTTTCGCGCCGCTTGGCGGATGCGATTTTCGTTCTCGATGAGAGCGAGGCGCACGTAGTCGTTGCCGCCTTCGCCAAAGCCGATGCCCGGGCTCACCGCGACGCTAGCTTTAGTAAGCAGCTGTTTAGAAAACTCAAGGCTGCCGATGTTTCCGACTTGCGGCGGGATTTTTGCCCAGATAAACATACTCGAGCTTGGCTTATGCATCTCCCAGCCTGCACTTGCAAAGGCCTCTAGCATCACGTCGCGACGTTTTTCGTAAATTTGACGGATCTCCTCGACGCAGCTTTGATCGCCGTCTAGCGCGACGGTGGCGGAGACTTGGATCGGGGTGAACATGCCGTAGTCGACCCATGATTTTATCTTTTTAAGGGCAGCGCAAAGGCGCTTGTTTCCGCATAAAAATCCGACGCGCCAACCGGCCATATTGTAGCTTTTTGATAGCGTGTAGCACTCGACGGCGACGTCTTTTGCGCCTTCAACCTCAAAGATGCTCGGCGTCTTGTATCCGTCAAAAGTAAGGTCTGCGTAGGCGATGTCGGAGATCACGTAAAAGCGCTCTTGTTTACTCATCGCCACTAGCCTCTCGTAGAAGCTCTTTTGCACGGTTACGGTAGTTGGATTGTGCGGGAAATTTACGACGACGTATTTAGGTTTCGGCGAGCTTGAGCGGATGGTGTGAAGCAGGTCTTCGAAAAATTTATTTTCGTCAAGCTCAAATTTGTCGTTGTACTTTAGTGGCATCTTCGCCACGCTACCGCCGGCGAATAAAAACGCCTGCGTGTGGATAGGATAAGCAGGATCGGGCACTACGGCGACGTCGCCCGGATTTACTATCGCTTGAGCTAGATGCACGAAGCCCTCTTTGCTGCCCATAACGGCGACGGCTTCGGTATCTGGGTCTAAATTTACGCCATATTTGCGCTTATACCAGTTACAGATGGCTAGACGGAGTTTGTAGATACCAGCGCTTGCCGAGTAGCCGTGGGTTTTGTCTTTTTGCGCGCTTTCGCAGAGTTTATCGACGATGTGCTGAGGCGTGCGACCCTCCGGGTTTCCCATCGAAAAGTCGATGATATCCTCGCCCGCTCGGCGCGCGGCCATTTTTATGGCGTTTACCTCGGCAAATACGTAGTTTGGAAGTCGTTCTATGGTATTAAATCTAATCTCGTCAAACATAAATTTCTCCTTATTCTAGGTAGATTTTGAGTCCTCGTTTGATATTTTCTAGACTGACCGCATCGTCGATCATTAGATATTTTGCGTTTTGCGGAAAGGAAACCTTTAGGCTATTTATAGCCTTGTCGCTTCGTTTTTCCTCGAGTAAATTTAAATTTTTATCCAAAATTCTCACGATAGCCGACCAGCGATCCTCTCCGTCTGCGCCTATGGCGGCGACTTTTGCGCCGCTAACGTCGATGAGATAGGGCTCAAGCGGCTTTGAGAGCTGAACCTGCTGCGAAAACGGTACCGGGGTTTGATTGATAGAGGAATTTGACGCGTCGATGACGTACTCGTAGGATAGCTCGCCGGGTCTATTTATGTCCGTTATCTCGGTGCCGCTTTCTTTAAGCGCGGCGTAGAGCGAGCCTGGATCGGGGATAAATTTGGTATCGATCGTTACGCCCCAAAGAGCGCCGCCGGCGTTAGAAAATTCGCTCGTTAGGATGTTGTTGTAGCCAAGGCCGTTGAGAGCGTCTTTGGCGATTTTCATGATTAGTAACGGGTTGTTTTGGCGCGAGATAAATTTGATATTTACCTTGACGTTTTGCTTGTAGGATAGGCGCAGGAGCGAATTTGACTTTAAAACGTTTGAAATTTTAGCAATGTCGGGCTTGCCGCTTGCGTTTAGATATGCAGAGCCGTCGCCAAAGAGCTGAGTCGCTTTTGCGCTATTTTGACCTAGCAAGCCGCCTGCTATATCCACCACGCTAGCCGCAAAGCAAAAGGCCGCGCTAGCAGTCAAAAGTAAAAGCTTTTTTACCACGATTTGCCCTTATTTAGAGCTACGAATTCGTCGTATGTGAGCGGCGTAACTTTATCTTTTTCGACCAAAAAGCGCTTTGGATTATCGCCGCTAAATTTGATATTTTGATCGCCGATTTCTAAATTTATCTCTCCGTGTCCGGTGACGATGAGTTGTTTTTTGCCTATTTCGATGGAAACGGCATTTGAGGCATTTTGAGATTTCTTTTTGTTGTCGTCCAAATTTATCACGCCGAGCCAAACTTTTCTGCGCGGAACGACTTTTATCTCGCTTAGTCCGTTTAGTTGGTATACATCGCCGCTTTTAGGCGTTACCTGGACTGCGGTGGATGCATTTTTGTCGGTCAAATTTGAAACTTGCTCGCTTTGCAAATTTTGACTTACGTTTTGCTCTGCGGGTTTTGATTGCGTGCTTGTAGAAACCGTCACGTTAAACTCTGGTAGGGGCTGCTCTACTTGGGTAACGGCAAAACTTGAAGCGTTCTCTTCGATTTTATTTATCTCGTCCTCTTGTTTAGGGGCAGAGGAGACACTTATCGTGATATTTGCGTCTTTGATGGAGTCTAAATTTTTAGTCGCCTGTTGCACTATGTTTGTATCGGAGTAAGTCACGCTTTTGTTTTTGTCCTCAAAGAAACTCGAGAGGTCGCCGATGTATTTTTGGGGCTCGAAAAAGTAAATCAAAGCGCCTATCGCGCAAATAGCGATGATGCCGCCCAGCATACCGCCGTAAGACGATTTATCATTTGCGGTATAGGCCGGAATTTTAGGCGATATGGTTATGGTTTTGTGCTTTAACTCGCTCTCGTGCTCGGCCATGAACGCCTCGTATTCGTTCATCCACGACGTAAAGTCGATATCAAGCTCGCGCTCCAGAATTTTAACAAAACCCTTGACGTTAAAACGTGCCAACTTTTCAAAATTTTTATCGGCGATGTAACCTAGATATTCTGCCTCGATGTGCGTTCTTCTGGCGACCTCGCTAAGCCCTAATTCTTTTAGCAAACTTATGTCATTCATTTATAATCCTATCGCAAAGTATGGCAAACGCAGCCGAGACGTTTAGGCTGTCCCAGTCGTTTTTCATTTTTATTCCTACTATTTCGTCGCTTTTGGCAAGGACTTTTTTATGCAAGCCTTCGCCCTCGCTGCCCATCACGAGCGCGACTTTTTGGTTAAATTTGACCTCGTGAGCGTTTTTGCCGCCGCTTGCCGTGGCGTAAATTTTAAAATCGACCTGTTTTAGTTCGTTTAGCAAGCTAAGACCGTCTTCGACAAGAGCGATATTTGCCTCATAGGCCGCTCCACTACTAGCTCGCAGCACCCCTTCCATCGCCAAATTTTTAGCAACGACTACGATGCCTCCGCAGCCCAGCGCATGTGCTGTTCGGACGATGGCTCCGATGTTTCCCACGTCGCTAAGTCCGTATAAAACTGCTATAAAATTTTGTTTTTTTATCTCGTCGATACTTTTAAACCCAAACTCTTCGACTTCGGCTAAAAAGCCTTGGTGATTACCGCCGTGTGCGAGAGCTTGGGCTTTTTGATTATCCACGCGCTTTATCGGCGCGCCGACGCCTACGATCTGTGAAAATAGCGCCTTGTCACACTCCTTGGCGAGATAGACCGTTTTGACGCTTTTTTTATAGTTTTTTATGATGTGCAAAAATAGCTGTTTCCCGTATATTATCATCTCCTGATAATAGCTAAAAATCGGTAAAATTTAGCTAAATTTCGGATAAATTCGTCGCTTGTTTAAGCGCGCATTTTGGTTTTAGCGAATGAGTTCGGAGTAAATTTCTTTGGCATTTCTGCCGGTGATTTTGGCTAGGAGTTTGGCCTTGGCTTTGGGCGAAATTTCAAGCTCTAAAATATCGTTTTGAGTGATTTTTTTTGAGGTAAAATTTGGATTTTTGTGCACAACGACGCACCACTCGCCGCTTAAATTTGTATTTTGCAGTTTTTTTGCCAACTCGCTTGCCGTGGCTCTAAATTTGGTTTCAAATTTTTTCGTAGCTTCTTTTATGGCAAAGATTTCTCTATCTGGTTCAAGCTTGGCAAATTCTAAAATAAGTGAAAGTATGCGTTTTGGGCTTTCGTAGATGACTGCCGGAAATGGTGAATTTAGAGCATTTTGAATAGCTGCGGCTCGCTCTTTGCCATTGTTTGGTAAAAATCCTAGAAAGCAAAATTCTTTCTCGCAAAGACCGCTAGCGACGACGGCCAATAGCGCGGCATTTGAACCGCTTAATACTTCATACGCGATACCGTTTTTTATCGCGAAATTTACGAGCGCAGCTCCCGGATCGCTGATGCCCGGCATGCCCGCATCGCTTAAAAACGCGACGTTTTTATCAAAAATCTCAAGCTCGATTTTAGATAAAATTTCATCTTCGTTATGCGTGTGTAGCGGGATAAATTTTTGGATATTTATATTTGCGTCAAAACGCGTATTTAGCAGATTTATGAGGGATTTTGCGACTCTAGTATCTTCGCAAAAGAGTACCTCGCATTCGCGCAAAACGCTCAAAGCGCGAAGCGAGATATCGCTTAAATTTCCTATCGGAGTAGGAATGAAATATAACAAAGGATTATTTTAAGTTATATTTTTTCTTAAATTTATCAACGCGGCCTGCGCTATCTACGATCTTTTCGCTGCCCGTGAAAAACGGATGGCACTCTGAGCAGATATCCACTCTGATCTCGTTTTTGTTTGACTTCGTAGTGAAGGTGTTGCCGCAAGCGCAAGTTACTTTGCACTCAACAAATTCCGGATGAATTTCTTTTTTCATTTTTTGTCCTTTTATCGTCTGATTTTTTAATTTTCATTTAAAGTAAGGCGAGATTATACAAAAAACTTCGTAAAAAATCAAATTTAAATTAAAATTTTAGCCGCTATGCCTAAAATTGCCGTTTGCGAGCGCAAAATATTTTTTGCTCTCAGCCCGTATTTTTTCACGACGGCTTCTCGCTCGCTCCGGCTAAATCCGCCCTCGGGCCCGATTGCTAAAATTTCCTTGCCGGCGTAGCCGTCTAGATTTTCGCCTTCAAAGTCGACAAGAGCGACGTTTGGATAAAATTTGATTAGCTCGCCCAAACTTTTATAAATTTCAAATTTCATCAAATCGTTTCGTCCGCACTGCTCGCACGAGCTTATCAAAATGCGCTCTAGGCGCGAAAAATCGAGCTTAAAGTTTTTTTGCGAAAACTCGCCGTAAAAAAAGATGATTTTAGCTACGCCCATTTCGTTTAGGCTTGGCAGGGTTTTTTCGATCGTTTTTGGATCGATGACAGCCCAGGCTAGCGTTAGATCGCTATTTCGCGCCTCAACATCGTGCGAAAATATCAAATTTAGCTCCGCGCCCCTTTTGTCCAAATTTACGATTTCATAGATGTGGTTTTGTCCGTCAGTCAAATTTCGCACGTCAATGCGCTCGCCTACCTTTGCACGCCGCGCCTTCAGGTGTAAAAACGCCTCGCCCTCAAGTCTTATTTGCTCGTTTTTGGCCTCTTTTGAATATAAAAATTTCATCTCACCCCGCTTGCAATGAGTATCAAAACAAAATCAGCCGCGATTTTTAGGCGCATTTTGGCTCTAAAGGCGGCGAAATTTTTAGTTTTTATCGCCTTTTTTAGCTGCTTAAACTCCGTCGCCCCAAGCCCGATAAGCAGCGCCCAAACAGCGATCATAACGAGAGCTTTGAAGCTCGGATAAAAGTAAAAAACGCTCATCAAAAGCAGCCCTGTAAGCATCATTGCGGCCAAAAATGCGTAGTAGGTAGGCAAAAATAGCCTGATGCGTTTAGCATAGGCTGGCGAATTTATACCGAAATTTATCAGGCAAAAGTGCGCCGCGACTAAGGCCAAAAGCACAAAGGCAAGCCCGATATGGATGGAGCGCGCTAGTTCGTAGAGCTCTGATAGATGTTCGTTAAATTTCATTTTTCGGGCACCGGCTCGGGCGGCATATTTTCGTCGATACTTACGTTTGCGTCGCTCTGCGCGATGGGTACGTCGCTAGGTACCGTGCCACCTAGATCTAGCGATGCGGGCTCCTTTTTCTCCTCGCAACCGCTAAAAAACAGCGCCGCCAGCGTCAAAATCGCAAAAATTTTCCTCATTTGCGCTAGACCTCCTTTGGATTTACTATTTTTTTGCCTAGCTTGATCTTCTCAAACAGCTCCGCATCCTCCCACTCGGCTCTCACGCCCTCGGAAAAGACGATCTCGTTTAAATTTACCTCGCCCATTTTGGCGTTATACGCATCCTCTCTGAAGCACTGCGCATAGCCCGTGTCGGTCTCGTGGACGATGACGCTGTGAAGCTTCACCTCGCGCTCGCCGTTTTGCATCTGCGTGGCTTTTAAAAGCCTATCTATCATCACGAAAAATATCCTACAAAACTGCTCTGCGGATGGATTTAGCGGGATCTCGATCCAGCGCGCGGAGTGCTTTTTGAGGTCGTTTTTGTACTCGGCTCCGTCGCCGCTGAATATCGTCGTGCAGTGGTCAAAGCTATCGATGATGCAGCCGATGTCGCGCTTCATCAGACCAAAATCATACACCATCCCCGCGTTATCGAGAAAATTTGACTCAAGTAAAATTTCAGCCCTGTAAGAGTGCCCGTGGATGCTCGTTTTGCAGCGTTTCGAGCTACAAAATCTAACGATGTGAGCGTTTTCAAATTTAAACATTTTTCTTATTATCATCTTAGCTCCGTTTATTAAATTTTACAGTTTCGCGCCGTAAAGATACGGGTAACGCCGCATAAATTTACGCTTTAAATCCCTTCTTTTGCGCCCCAAAGCCTGATATGCAGGCGATCGGAGTAGCTAAAACCGTGCTTGATCGCAAACTGCGCGACGGATAGGGCGTTTTGCTCGAGGCTTATTTTATCATAACCTTGCGGCATACAAAAGACTTCGGCGTCGCAAATGCCTAAAATACGCGAAATTTGCGCTATGGCCGAGCCGTCTTCCACGCTTTTTTTATCAAGGACGAATTTATAAAAACTGCCCGCAGCGTTTTGCTTTATTGCTTTTAGAGCGCTAGCGTTGATACGTTTGGCCTCGCTTTCGCCACTGTTTTCGAGCTTGACGCTGACGGCAAAACGGCATCTTTTATAAATCTCAAATTTGGCAAAATCCACCTCGATAGTACCGTTTGTTTCAAAATGCGGCTCGTAGCCATCGTCAAGAGCAAAACTTAAAAAATCTATCAAAATTTGGCTTTTGTGATGCAGTAGCGGTTCACCGCCCGTGATGACGATGATGGGCTTGCGGCGCAAATTTGCGCTCAAATTTTGCGTGATTTTTATGAGTTCGTCGGCGTGAGAGATTTTTTGATATGAAAAATGCCCCGTAAAAACTGCGCGTATCGTGTCGCAGCCTGTTAGCGTCTCGCCGGTTTTTGGCGAAACGGCCCGCACGCCAAAGCCCGCGCAGTTTAGATTACAGCCCGCAAATCGCAAAAAAATTGCCAAACGGCCGCTACTTGCGCCTTCGCCTTGGATGCTTAGAAAACTCTCGACTAGGTTTAAACTCAAATTTCGCCTTTTAAATTTTGGTCGATTATAGCAAAATTTGAAGGGTAGTTTTATGGAGTTAGGCGGATTTTACGTCAAATTTGAGCGGGTTTTGCTAGAAAAAAGGCGGCAAATTTACGGATAAAAATGTAAAAATAAAGCGCGGTTAAATTTGGTAAAAAGCAGGCTAAATCCACGCCAAATTTGACGTAAATTTAGCCCTGTTTTCAGCCGCCCGTTTGGTAAAAGGCGCGGCTTGAGGTCTCGTTTTGAGCGCCGATCGCCCATTTGTTTTCTTTTGGCTTGTTTTGCAATACTTGGCGCAATATCTCGCTAGCGCCCGCGATATCACCCTTTCTAACGGCATCTTTTATACTCATCGCATCCTCGAAATACAGGCACGGAATGAGATGTCCCTCGGCCGTGAGGCGGATGCGGTTGCAGCTCTCGCAAAAATCGTGTTTGTGCGGGTCGATGACGCCGAATGTATAGCCGTCCTCTAGTCGGTAGATACTAGCTGGGCTGGTCGGGATCTTTTCGGCCGTTTCAAAGCGATATTTTTTTGCTATAACGTCCAAAATTTCAGCCGATTTCATGCCTTTTAGCTCGTCATTTGCGTGGACGTTTTCCATGTACTCGATATAGCGAATTTGACAACCCATAGAGCGTGCAAACTCTAGCAAAGATACTATCTCGTCGTCGTTTACACCTCTTAGCGCGACGGTGTTTAGCTTGACTTTTAGTCCCGCCTCGAGCGCTGCGTCAAGCCCTGCTAAAACCTCATGCAAGACGCTTTTTTGTGCGAGAAATTTAGCTTTTTCTGTTTTTAGGCTATCAAGCGACATATTTATGCGCTTTAAACCCGCGTTTTTTAGGGCTTTTGCGTAGTGTTTGAGCATAAAGCCGTTTGTCGTGATGGCTAGATCGACATCGGGACTGTGCTCGTTTATCATAGCGATAAATTTGTCCAAGTCCTTGCGAAGTAGCGGTTCACCGCCCGTTATGCGGATCTTTTTTACGCCTTCGTCTAAACAGACTTTGACAAATAAAAACAGCTCCTCAAAGCTTAGTAAATTTTCTCTTGGTTCCCAGCTAAACGGAGTTTTAGGCATGCAGTATTTGCATCTAAAGTTGCATCTTTGCGTGACCGAAATACGCAGATAATCAACCGTCCGTCCGTGCCCGTCTATTAACATTTTTCCGCCCTTAAATTTTATCAAAACCATTTAATTTTGATTTGGTTAAAAGGCATTATAGGAATTTAAGCTTTAAATTTTTTTAAAATTCGCGTATGAAAATAATGTTATTTTTTTATATTTTGCGCCCGCGTTTTAACACTAAATCAGCTCTCTCAGTTTTAGCGTCAGCTCGACCTTACCAAGCCCCACGCATAGCTCTTTTGCGATGCTTTCGACGCTTTTGCCCTCGCTATACATCTGCACGATGCGCTTTTCGTCGTCCTCGCCGTTTGGAGCGGAGATCTTGCTAATGCTTTTGGTGCGCTCTTCAAGCGTAAATAACCTATCTTGCTGCTGGCTTTGAAAGTTATCTATCGAGCTTTCGATGCCTTGGAGCGTGTTTATTATCGGAGTTATTTTTTGATTGATTTTTTCATTTAAACGCTGTTCGAGGTTGCTTTCTAGCTGCACTACGTCAAATTCGGCAGGCTCGCTTTGGCTAAAATTTGCAACCTGTTTTTTTACGGCGTGAAGCTCTTGTATTAGGCTTTCGATCGCCTTTTCGTATCTTGAAAATTTCCTTGCCGCCTCTAGATCTTTTATAAAAACCAGCACGAAAAGCACCGTCAAAATCAGCCCGAAAATTACAAATATTATCAAATCGTTACTCATCGTTCATCTCCTTTAGTTCTCTTATCATTGCACGCTCTCTGGCCGTCACGTAGCCGTTGTAGTCGCTTTCGTCGCTCTCGTTTATGCGTGTGATTTTGGCGGTTTTTTCATCTAGCGCTTCAAAAAATATCGCCACATCTCGCTTCGGAAAAATAGGCATAAAAATGCGTCCGTAGTAGCCCGCACCTTGTTTAAATTTAGCCTCTTTTATCCTAAAATTTTCAAAATTTATCCCGTCCAGCGCGCTAGATTGCGCAAGCTCGAGTTTTATGAATTTTTCATTTTTTATGTAGGCGTTTAGCTCGTCGAATTTACGATGAAGCTCGACAAGTAGCGTCAGTATCACCTGATCACTTTCCTTCGTGTCGCCCTTTGCTTTGGCTCGCTTCATCCACGCTCCCAGCGGATCGTCCTCGTTGCCGCTTAGTTTGTCGAATTCGCGCAAAAACTCGCTCTCGCGCCCGCCCACTTCCTCAAAAACTATGTCTAAATTTGCCGGAACCAGTCTCATAAGCTAGCCCAAACGAAAACGAAAAAAAGTATGCCCAGATAGCCGTTTAGCGTGAAAAACGCACGGTCGATCTTGCTAAAATCTCGCCTAACGATGCGGTGTTCGGCCACTAAGATACCCCCGCAGAGCAAAATGCCTACATACGCGGCCGCGCCAAGCCCTCCCGCCCACGCAAAAAGTAGCCAAAAGATCACGGCCGTGGCGTGAAAGATCGCCGAGATAAACATCGTAGCCTTTTCGCCGTAAACGCTAGGTATGCTAAAAAGCCCGTGCTCGCGGTCAAATTCGATATCTTGAAGCGAATAAAGCAGGTCAAATCCCGCCACCCAAAACATCACGCCAAGGCAGAGTAGCACGCTAAAAAGCGGTATCTCGCCCGCAACGGCGACGGCTCCGGCGATGGGCGCAAGGCCTAGCGAGAGACCGAGGACTAAGTGCGCTAGCTCGCTAAAACGCTTAAAAAGCGAATATCCGCCAAGCACGGCTAGGATCGGAAAACTCAGCCAAAAAGCAAGCTCGTTTACGAGATAGGCGACGAGCACGAATATGACGGCGTTTGCCGCGATAAAAATTTGCAGATTCGTCTTGCCGATACGTCCGTCCACGCTTGGGCGATTTGCCGTACGCGGGTTTAGTTTGTCGATATCTTCGTCCTTGTAGCGGTTAAAAGCCATCGCGAAATTTCGCGCCGAAACCGCACAAAGAACGCCTAAAATAAGCAACTTCCAGCCGAACCAAACCGTGCCGTTTACCTGTGCGCTCGCAGTTATCATCGCGGTAAATATAAAAGGCAACGCGAAAATAGAGTGCTTAAAGACGATTAGTTCGTTAATATCTTTTAAAATATTTATAAATTTTTGCATAATCTTCCTGAAATTTTTGCTTTATTTTATCTTATAAAAGCGTAAATTGTGATAAAATTTGAGCAGATTTACGAATTTTAAGGCATTTTTATGAAAGAACTCGCCATCATCGGCACCACCGCTAGCGGAAAAACGGCGCTCGCTCTAAAACTCGCAAGCGAATTTAACGGAGTGATTTTAAGTCTTGATTCGCTTTGCGTTTATAAATTTATCGACGTCGCAAGCGCCAAGCCCAGCGCAGCCGAGCTAGCCTCAGTGCCGCATTTTGGGGTAAATTTGCTCATGCCCGATGAGCATTTTGACGTCGGGATGTTTTTTGAGGTTTATAAAACGGCTCGCGAATTTGCGCAAAAAAACGGTAAAAATTTATTTATAACCGGCGGCAGCGGATTTTATCTAAAGGCCTTGCTGTCGGGTCTAACGCCCAAATTTGAACGCGTAGAAAGCGGCCTAAGCAATGCTCAAATTTACGAGCTCGTTTTAAGCCTCGATCCTGATTTTGCCGCCAAATTTAGCGCAAACGACACCTACCGCTTGCAAAAGTGGTTTGATATCTACTCGTTTTTGCGCTCTGGCGGGCGAGACGAGACTCCAAGCTCGTATCTGCGCGAAAATACCCTAGCTCCCGTCGCGTCAAATTTGGCGATTTTCGAGCTTAGCTGGGATAGGGACGAGCTAAGAGGTCGTATCAAAGAGCGCACTAGGGCGATGTTTGAGCAGGGTTTGCTGGACGAAGCGCGGGGGCTGTTTGCGCGGTATCCGCAGCGACCAAAGCCGCTAAACTCGGTCGGTCTAAAAGAGTGCGGAGAGTTTTTGCGAGGCGAGATCAAAACCCAGACCGAGCTAGAGGAGCTTATCTGTACGCACACGGCGCAGCTGGCCAAGCGTCAGCGGACGTTTAATAGATCGCAGTTTGAGAGTAAATTTAGCGGCAGCGTCGGGGAGTGTGAAGAGAAAATAATAGAATTTTTAAAGGGATAAATTTACAAATTTGGCGGCTCGTCTTTTGAGCGTCTTTGAATGAGTTTGAAATTTTAAGTCTGCGGCAGACTACTTGTCTAGCCTTGACTTAAAATTTCTGCACAACATTCAAATCCATCTCAAAATACTTTGCCTTGACTTTTTACGCTCAAATTTGCAAATTTAACTCGAAATTTTACGCACCGAGACCCGCATCTTGACGGTGCTAAATTTGGTTTAGTCAAAATTTAGCACGCTACGCGTTTTTAAATTTAAGCCGCCAGCTTTAATAAAATTTGCAGTTAAATTTAGTAAAATCGGCAAAAAAATATTCAAGACACGATAGGTATAGTTTTAATAGATGTTTCTTGCTCGCAAAATAGCGGATCGTGGTTGCTATGAAATTAAAATAAAAGGCGAAGTATCGCGAGATAATTTTTGGGGTTGTGAAGCTAAAATTTAGCGTAGGCTGGACAGATAGTCCGCCGAGCTAAATTTTAGCAAACTCCGCAAAAAGTATCCGCGAGACAAGCCGTAGAAAGGTAAAATGTTAGTTCACATCTGCTGCTCGGTCGACAGCCACTATTTCCTGCAACGCCTGCGCGCCGACCATCCGCACGAGCGTCTCATCGGCTATTTCTACGATCCCAACATCCATCCGTACAGCGAGTTTTTGATGAGGTTTCAAGACGTAAAAAGGAGCTGCGAAAAGCTAGGCGTCGAGCTCATCTGCGGCGAATACGAATACGAGGCGTGGCTAGAGGGCGCAAAGGGCCTTGAAAACGAGCCCGAAAAGGGCAAGCGCTGCGCGTATTGCTTTGATTTTCGCGTGGGAAATTCGGCTCAAAAAGCGCGCGAACTAGGCGAAAAATCGATCACCACGACGCTGCTGATGAGCCCGAAAAAGGACTTCTCGCAGCTAGAAGCGGCGCTAAATAAGGCTGCGGGCGAATACGGCCTCGAAACATTTGCCGTGGACTACCGAGCTGGCGGCGGCACGAACGCGCAGTTTGAGCTTGCTAAAAAAGATAAACTCTATCATCAAAACTACTGCGGCTGTATTTTCGGGCTTAGCAAGCAGCGCGAGGCGCAAAAACTACCGCTTAGCGAGCTTATGGGTGAGATTAGCGGGCGCGTGATGCCAGGCGGCATCGAGGAGCGGCTGGAGCTTTATGAAAAGGTGCGAGAGTGCGAGGCTGCGGGCGCGCCGTTTCATCTATCGCGCAAATATTTTCTAAACTACCGACTGCTGCGCGCCTACGTCAAATTTGGCGGCTCGGTCGTGCCGTCGTATTTTTTGCTCTACTCGCATTTTAAGCGCGAAAACGTCAAATTTAGCGTGAGCGAGGCGGCTCAAATTTGCGACGAGCTACGAGACGGCGTGACGCTGCTAAATTTAGCTAAATTTAACGAACTCTCGGGTGAAAATTTCGCTAGCGCAAACGAGCTTTGCCGCCGCCCTATCGCGGTACCTCGCGAGCTAGAAATCCGCCGCGAGCTGTGCGGAGAATTTAGCCAAAATCCTATAATCGTGCTGGATGAAATTCGCGCCGGCAGATACGAAATCTACGCTAAAGACGAGCTTTATAACGATAGTCGAGAAGTTTTGGTAGCGCAAATTTGAGCCAAATTTAGCGCGCTCGAGATAAAAAGTGGGCGCGAAAATTTAGCTGCTAATTTTTCTTAAGCCAAATCAATAATCTTTTTCTTAGCAAAATTTGGCTAAAATCGGCTTTAAATTTTACTCACAAGGTTTAAAGTGATCGACATCGTTGAAATCCAAAAAATACTCCCGCACAGATATCCTTTTCTGCTCATCGACCGAGTGACCGAGCTCGAGCCAGCCAAGCACATCGTTGCGTACAAAAACGTAACGATCGGCGAGCCCGTGTTTCAGGGGCACTTCCCCGGTCACCCGATATATCCCGGCGTTATGATCATCGAGGGTATGGCGCAGGCCGGCGGCGTGCTCGCGTTTAAGAGCATGAGCGACGAGCATCAAGCAAACATCGAAAATAAAGTTGTTTATTTTATGAGCATCGACGGAGCGAAATTTCGCCATCCGATACGCCCCGGCGATAGGCTCGAGTACCGCCTCGAAGTGTTAAAACACAAGGGTAATATCTGGGTACTAAAAGGCGAAGCCTACGTGGACGGCACGCTAGCGTGCGAGGCCGAGCTAAAAGCTATGATCGTAGATAAATAAGCGAGCCAAAATGAGAAATATCCATCCGCAAGCCGTCGTCGAGGACGGCGCGAAGATCGGCGAGGGCGTAACGATCGAAGCCTATGCCTACGTCAGCAAGGACGCTGTGCTAGGCGACGGAGTGCTCGTAAAGCAAGGCGCCAGGATCGTAGGCGACACGCATATCGGCGAGGGCGGTAAAATTTACAGCTACGCTATCGTGGGCGATATCCCGCAGGACGTGAGCTACCGCGCCGAGGAAAACACGGGCGTTCGCATCGGTAAAAACGCGACGATCCGCGAGTTTTGTACGATAAACTCGGGCACGCACAAAGGCGACGGGATCACGCGTATCGGCGATAACGCCTTTATCATGGCTTACTGTCACGTCGCGCACGACTGCATCATAGGAAATAACGTCATCCTAGCAAACAACGCAACTCTAGCCGGTCACGTGGAGCTTGGCGATTACAGCGTCGTGGGTGGTATGACGCCGATACATCAGTTCGTGAGAGTCGGCGAGAGCTGCATGATCGCAGGTGCTAGCGCGCTATCTCAGGACGTCGTGCCGTTTTGCCTGGCCGAAGGCAACCGAGCCTACATCAGAAGCTTAAATTTGGTCGGTATCAGGCGTAGGTTCGACAAAGACACGGTCGAAGAGATAAATAGGGCATATAAATTTTTATTTAGAAAAAGCGGGGATCTAAAAGCCGCGGCTAGCGAGCTTTTAGCGAGCGCGCAGATAGAACAGGTGCGAAAAATGTGCGAATTTATCCTAAGCACTAAGCGCGGTATCCCCTTAGCAAAAGGAAGAGAATAATGGCGAGAAAATGTAATTTTTGCGGCGAGGTAGAGTCTGCCGATAGGAGACTGTTGGCCGATATAGACGGGACTGCGTTTATATGCGAGCACTGCATCACCGCCGCTTACAAGGTGCTTTACGGCGAGGAGAGCCGCGAGCAAGAAAAAGAAGAGCGAACTAGAGACTATCAAAATTTGACGCCAAAAGAGCTAAAGGCGGTGCTGGATAACTATGTAATCGGTCAAGATAAAGCTAAAAAGGTCTTTAGCGTCGGCGTTTATAATCACTACAAAAGAATTTTTAGAAAAGGCGAGATCGAGGATGATACGGAGATCTCAAAATCAAATATCTTGCTCGTCGGCCCTACTGGTAGCGGCAAGACGCTGATGGCGCAGACGCTGGCTAAATTTCTAGACGTGCCTATCGCTATCTGCGACGCCACGAGCCTAACGGAGGCAGGCTACGTCGGCGAAGACGTGGAAAATATCCTAACTCGCCTTTTGCAAGCCGCGGACGGCGACGTAAAGCGCGCCGAGCAGGGTATAGTTTTCGTCGATGAGATCGATAAGATCGCCAGAATGAGCGAAAACCGCTCGATCACGCGCGACGTGAGCGGCGAGGGTGTGCAGCAGGCGCTTTTAAAAATTATCGAGGGAAGCCTCGTAAATATCCCTCCAAAAGGCGGCAGAAAACATCCTAATCAGGAATTTATCCAGATAGACACCTCAAATATCCTCTTTGTCTGCGGCGGCGCGTTTGACGGCCTGGCTGACATCATCGAGCGCAGGATCGGTAAAAACGTGCTGGGTTTTGGTCAAGACAAACGCTCTAAAGACGATAGGGAAAATTTGCTAGACGCGCTTGAGAGCGACGATCTGGTGCATTTTGGACTGATCCCGGAGCTCATCGGCAGGCTACACGTTGTCGCTACGCTAAATAAAATCACCGAGGATGATATGGTGCGAATTTTAACCGAGCCTAAAAATGCGATACTAAAGCAATACCAAAAGCTTTTCGCGATAGATAGGGCAAATTTAAAATTTGACGATGAAGCTCTAAAAGAGATTGCAAGGCTAGCCATCGAGCGAAAAACGGGAGCTAGAGGGCTACGAAGCATAATGGAAGAGGTGATGACTGATATAATGTACGAACTGCCGGAGCTTGCGGGCTACGACGTGGTGATCACTAAAGAGGTCGTAAATGGTAAAGAAAAACCGATTTTCGTAAAAAACAATAAAATAAGCGCATAAGGATACAGATGATTTTAGACCAGTTAATAGGATTTTTTTCAAGCGATATGGGTATCGACCTAGGCACGGCAAATACGCTAGTTCTAGTAAAAGATAAAGGCATCATCATAAACGAGCCGTCGGTCGTAGCGGTACAACGCGAAAAATACGGTAAGCAAAAAATATTAGCCGTCGGCCACGAAGCAAAAGAGATGGTGGGTAAAACTCCAGGCGACATCGAGGCAATCCGTCCGATGAGAGACGGCGTTATCGCGGATTTTGATATGACAGAAAAGATGATCCGCTACTTCATCGAAAAAACTCACCGCAGAAAGAGCTTTCTGCGCCCTCGTATCATCATCTCCGTGCCTTACGGTCTAACTCAAGTCGAGCGTAAAGCCGTGCGTGAGAGTGCGCTAAGCGCGGGAGCTAGAGAGGTATTTCTGATAGAAGAGCCGATGGCTGCTGCTATCGGAGCAAATTTGCCGGTACGCGAACCGCAGGGGAACCTAGTCGTCGATATCGGCGGCGGAACGACCGAGATCGGCGTAGTGTCCCTAGGCGGTTTAGTTATCAGCAAATCTATCCGCACCGCGGGCGATAAAATCGACATGAGCATCGTAAACTATATAAAGGAAAAGTACAACCTCCTAATCGGCGAGCGCGCGGGCGAAGATATTAAAATCTCCGTCGGTTCGGCGATCCAGCTGCCTGAGGAGCTTAGTATCGTAGTAAAAGGTCGCGACCAAATCAGCGGTCTGCTAAGCCGCGTGGAGCTAACTAGCGAAGACGTGCGTGAAGCCATGCGCGAACCGCTAAAAGAGATCGCCGACGCCCTAAAAACCGTGCTTGAGATGATGCCGCCGGATCTTGCCGGCGATATCGTAGAAAACGGTATCGTACTAACCGGAGGCGGAGCGCTGATCCGCGGACTTGATAAGTACTTGAGCGATATCGTAAAACTTCCGGTTTTCGTCGCTGACGATCCGTTGCTAGCCGTGGCTAGAGGCACCGGCAAGGCTCTTGAGGAGATTAAATTTTTACAACAACTCGTAAATGAAGAGTAAAATTTTATTCGTCGCTCTCATCGGCGCGCTGGTATTTTTTTCGCTTGATAGGGGTGCGCTCATCTCGGGATATGTCGTAAATTTAAACAGCCGCATAGTCGCCGCCTACGACGACGCGGTCAAATTTGTAAAAGACGGCGTAAACGAGCATTTTAGGCAGCGCGAGGAGATAAAGCAGCTTCGCACTCAAAACGCCGAACTGGAAAAATCGGCGGCTTTGCTTTCAAGCTTCGCAAAGGAGCTAAACGAAATTTTGGTCGATAAAAACTCGACCGCTTACGAGCCTAGAGTCCAGCTCGTGCGGGCGCTAAGCTACGTAAATATCAGCGACTACGACAAGGTCTGGCTGGATAAATTTAACGGCTACGACGAGTCTAAAATTTACGGACTCATTTATCAAGGTAAGAGCGCGGGTATCGTCGTGAGTAAGGACGGCAACCCTATGGCCTTGCTGCAAAACGATCCAAAAAGTATATTCGCCGTCTCTATCGGCGAGGAAAAAATCCCTGGCATCGCGCACGGGAGCAAAGACGGAATAACGGTGAAATTTATCCCCCAGTGGCTCAGTCCCAAAGAGGGCGACGAGGTCGTCACGAGCGGGCTTGACGGGATATTTTTCAGCGGGATTTCAGTGGGCAAGGTCACGGGCGTGATCCAAGAGAGCCTATATAAAAGCGCGGCTGTAAAGCCTTACGTAAGCATAACCATCCCCTCGTATCTATACGTCGTAACAAAGGAAAAATAATGCCAAAAAGAACCGACATCAACACCATTTTACTCATCGGCAGCGGCCCTATCGTCATAGGCCAAGCGTGCGAATTTGACTACAGCGGCACACAAGCTGCAAAGACGCTAAAGCAGCTAGGCTACCGCGTCGTACTCATTAACTCAAATCCCGCCACCATCATGACCGATCCAGATTTTGCCGACGCTACCTACGTCGAACCGATAACCAAAGAGAGCATCAAGCGCATCATAGATAAAGAAAAAGTCGATGCTATACTGCCTACGATGGGCGGTCAGGTCGCGCTAAACGTCGCGATGCAGCTATACGAAGCGGATATGCTAGGCGGCGTCAAATTTCTAGGCGCCAACCCGCAAGCGATCAAAAAGGGCGAGGATAGGCAGGAGTTTAAAAAGGCGATGCAAAAGATCGGCATGGATCTGCCGCAAAGCCAGTACGCCTACGACATGGACGAGGCGCTAGCCGCAGCCGCAAACATCGGCTTTCCGCTCATCATCCGCGCTAGCTATACCCTAGGCGGTGCAGGCAGCGGCGTGGCGTATAATATCGACGAATTTAAAGAACTAGCCCAAACCGGCCTAGACGCCAGCCCGATACATGAAATTTTGGTCGAGGAGAGCTTGCTAGGCTGGAAAGAGTACGAGATGGAGGTCATCCGCGACCGCAACGACAACTGTATCATTGTCTGCTCGATCGAAAACTTCGATCCGATGGGCGTGCATACGGGCGACAGCATCACGGTTGCGCCGGCTCTTACGCTAACTGATAAAGAGTATCAGGCGATGCGCGACGCGAGTTTTAAAATCTTACGCGAGATCGGCGTGGATACGGGCGGTAGCAACGTACAGTTTGCCATAAATCCAAAAACCGGCCGCATGATCGTGATCGAGATGAACCCGCGCGTGAGCCGCAGCTCGGCGCTAGCCTCAAAGGCCACGGGCTACCCGATCGCCAAGGTCGCGACGCTGCTAGCCGTGGGTTTTAGCCTTGATGAGATCAAAAACGACATCACCGGCACGCCTGCTAGCTTTGAGCCCGTCATCGACTATATCGTGACCAAGATCCCGCGCTTTACGTTTGAGAAATTTCCGGGCGCGAACCCGTATCTAGGCACCGCGATGAAGAGCGTGGGCGAAGTAATGGCGATCGGCAGGACGTTTAAGGAAAGCGTACAAAAGGCGCTTTGCTCGATGGAAAAGGATTATTACGGATTTAACTTCGTAAATTTGGAGAAAAACGCGTTAGTTTACGGCCTTAGAAACGCGAACGAAAGCCGCATTTTATACGTCGCACAGGCGTTTCGCGATGGGCTTAACGTGGCCGAAGTGTACGAGATGAGCAAGATCGACCCGTGGTTTTTGGATCAAATTTGGCAGATCGTTAAATTTGAAGAGCGTATCGATATGGACATCCTAAACGACGAGCCGCTGCTTCGCGAAGCTAAAACGATGGGCTTTTCGGACAAGATGATCGCGCACCTGATAAATTTAAAAGACAACCTCGATCTGGGTCAAAACGATATTTATTTTGCGCGCGAG
Organism: uncultured Campylobacter sp.; assembly: GCA_963515555.1. Lineage (GTDB taxonomy): Bacteria > Campylobacterota > Campylobacteria > Campylobacterales > Campylobacteraceae > Campylobacter_A. Next base: position 22,830 of record CAUPXB010000019.1, read on the forward strand.
AAAATGGGCATAAACCTCGAATACAACGAGGTTGATACCTGCGCGGGTGAGTTTAAGGCGCTCACGCCGTATCTTTACTCGACGACGAATATCACGAAGCTACCGCAACTTTCAAATTTCGCTGAGTCAAATTTGAGAGAAAATTCGGCGCAAAAAGAGAAAAAAGTGATGATCATCGGCGGCGGGCCAAACCGCATAGGCCAGGGCATCGAGTTTGACTACTGCTGCGTGCACGCTAGCTACGCGTTACGCGACATGGGTGTAAAAACCATAATGTACAACTGCAACCCAGAAACCGTCAGCACCGACTACGATACGAGCGATATTTTGTACTTTGAGCCGATTGATTTCGAGCACGTTAGAGCCGTGATCGAGCACGAGAACCCAGACGGCGTGATCGTGCATTTTGGCGGTCAAACTCCGCTAAAATTCGCCAAACGTCTAAGCATAGCGGGCGCGAAAATCATCGGTACCAGCGCGCGCACGATCGACGTCGCCGAGGATCGCAAAAAATTTAGCGAGTTTATCTCAAAAATAGGCGTCAAACAGCCGCGAAACGACACTGCGACAAGCGAAAAAGAGGCGTTAGAAAAGGCCGCCGCTATCGGCTATCCCGTACTCGTGCGCCCTAGCTACGTGCTAGGCGGCCGTGCGATGAGACGAGTGCATAGCGACGAGGAGCTACGCCTATACATGAGCGAGGCGGTCAAGGTTAGCAACCACTCGCCGGTGCTAATCGATAAATTTTTACAAGATGCCATAGAGCTTGACGTAGACGCGATCAGCGACGGCAAGGACGTCTATATCGGCGCCGTGATGCAGCACATCGAGGAGGCGGGCATCCACAGCGGCGACAGCGCATGCATACTGCCTCCGCTAAATTTGACCGCGCAGATGATCGAAAGGGTAGAAAACCAAACCCGCGACATCGCGCTAAATTTGGGCGTCGTGGGGCTAATGAATATCCAGTTTGCCATCTACGAGAATGAACTTTTCATGATCGAGGTAAATCCGCGCGCTAGCCGCACGGTACCGTTTGTTAGCAAGGCGACGGGCGTGCCGATGGCGAAGGTCGCTACGCGTGTGATGTGGCAGGGCGATTTGCGCGAGGCGCTTAAATTTTACGACAACTACGGCGCGGTTTACGAGGAGCGCGGTATCCTCAAGCCTCGCGTGAAAAATCACGTCTGCGTCAAAGAAGCGGTATTTCCGTTTAACAAGCTCTCTGGCGCGGATCTGATCCTGGGCCCTGAGATGAAAAGCACGGGCGAGGTCATGGGCATATCAAGTGATTTTGCAAAGAGCTTTGCAAAAAGCCAGATCGCCGCGAGCAACTCGCTACCTACTAGCGGCCTAGTCTTTTTGACGCTAGCCGATGCGGATAAAAAATACGCCGCAAATTTGGCGCGCGAGCTAATAGGCCTCGGCTTTAAAATCATCGCCACGGGCGGAACGTATAAAATTTTAAATGACGCGGGCGTAGAGAGCGAGTTCGTTTATAAGATCAGCGAAGGTCGCCCAAACGTCGAGGACAAGCTCAAAAACGGCGACATCGCGCTCGTCATCAACACCAGCGACAGCAAGTCAAACAGCGAGGACGGCAAGAAAATCAGACAAAACATCATGCGGTTTAAGATCCCGTATTTCACGACGATGTCGGCGGCTCTAGCCGCGGCCAAATCGCTAAAAAGCGTGCAAGATGGCAGCGCGCTGGAGGTTAAGAGCCTGCAGGAGTATCTGGGCGGCGAGTGAGGCTAAAAACTAAAATCGTCAAATTTGCGCGTCAAATTTAGCCGCCAAATTTGACGTTCATAAATTCAGCCAAATTTAGAGGTTAAATTTTGCATTCTAAATTTAGCTGAATGCTACTTCAGGTGCTAACTGTAAAATCACACTGAAATGCGCGCGGAATTTAAAAAATCTTTAGATTCCCGCTTGCGCCGTTTGCGATCAAAATATAAAGCAATAAAATGATAAGAGTAAAAGCAAGATTAAAACTATCCGTTCGCAAAATCAAATTTGCTTTTATATTTAGCTTGATTGTTTATATTTTGGCAGCTTTGAGCCTATTTATCGTACCCGAAGACATCTTGTCCGCTCACGCATATTTTAGAGATTTTACGGCATTTATGGCGGATTTTTATCCTGCTATAAACGCGGCGCAGACTAAAACCGCCTTTGGCGACGTAGCGTCGTTTCATCTTAGCTATTTATTCTTTTTTATGCTAGTTTGTTTGGTGCTTGCGGGGCTTTGCAGCGTGGTTAGCGGCATTACCGGCAGACTCAAAGGAAACAAAAGTAACGCTCAAGCTCTTTCGCAAGATATTATTTTATTTGCGCTTATGGTATGCTTTTTAGTCTTTGGCGGGCCGCTTGATGATCTTTTCTCCGGCTATAGGATATGGCACACTTATCGCCTGACGCGAGAGTTTACGATGCAGATAAGATTTGAGCTATTTTTTTACTATGAAATGATCGGCTTTGGCATTGCAAATTTTTGCGTGATGGCGTCGGCGTATCTTATTATACAGATTTGTAGGCAGCTGCTGGCGTTCATTTCGCTTAAGGTTCGCCAAATGACTGCGTTTTTCGGGCGGATTTTATCGCGCCCATAGGCTAGGCGGTAAAGCTTGTTTGAAACGAAGTTAAATTGACCGTACTCGTCGATAAATGAGCCAAATTTAAACGGTTAAATTCGTAATTTAAGCCACCCGTCGTATCTGCTTTAGTTTCATGCGGATGAGGTTTGCTTTTAGTAGCGCTTCTTCTTTATCAGGCGAGTTTGAGAGCCGCTCTAGCGCCTCTTTGGCGAGCTTTTCATGTTCGCTTAAATCCTTTTTTGCGGTTAGCTCTTCTAGCAGCTTTACATTAGCCTTTGCCGCGCTTAGGCACAAAAAGTCAAAACATACGCAAAATACGAGTAAAATCTGCGCGCACGGGACGTAAATACAAAAAAGATCCCTTGAAATTATCGCCGTGATAAGCCCGCAAAGCAGCTCCAAAAGCGCCAAACGAAACGAAAAAACGTAAAAATATCGATCCTCTAGCCTTGCAATCAGTGAGAATCCAAAAAGTAGCGCATCTAAAAGCAACCCGGAAGCTGACCCGCCGAAAACATTTGCCGAGGCGCTCCAAGTAAAATCAAAAATCAAATTTTGCGAAATCAGCGCGATGTAAAGCGATAAAATGCACGCGGGCGCAAACATGATGAGGCTAAATTTAGGATCTTGCAGGCAAAGTCGGACGGCAAATTTGATAAACGCGTAAAATTTAGCCAAAACGCCAAAAGCAAAGTATCCGACCGCAGATAAAAACAGCACGCAAGCACAGAAAAATACAATCGCAAAAGTCGTTTCGCCCAAGTTTTCTCCTTTTTGTTTTTAAATTTTAGAGTTTTTGTCGTTTAATTTTGCTTAATCAAATCTAGCTTTGCCTCACCAGCTCTCGCCCAAATTTAACCCCAGCTTAAGCATAAGCTTGTATACTTTGGCTTTAAATTTAAGGCGGCAAATGAGATCTCAGAGCGAATTTTTCGGTGTTTTTATCACGCTTCTTGGCGGCGTATTATGGGGATTTAGCAGTGTTTGCGGGCAGTATCTGTTCACGCAAAAGGGCGTCAGCGCCGACTGGCTCGTGCCCTACCGCCTAGGCCTCGCCGGGCTTGCGATGGTAGCGTATTATGTCGCTCGCTCGCCGCGCCTAGCCCTCGCACCGCTAAAAGATCGCGCGCTTTTGCCGCAGCTGCTCATCTACGCGTTTTTTGGGCTTATGATGACGCAGTATTCGTACTTTTGCGGTGTCGAGCTCTCAAACGCCGCCGTCGCGACCGTGATCCAGTACTCCGCGCCCGCGCTCATCCTTGCCGTCGTTTGCTTTTTAGAACGACGCGTGCCTAAAAAGGTCGAGCTCATCGCGCTCATTTTCGCGGTGCTGGGCGTCGTGCTGCTCGCCACTCACGGAGATCTGGGCTCGCTGGTTATCAGCGCGGAGGCGCTGGTTTGGTGCCTCATTAGCGCGCTTGGCGTCGTGATTTATAGTCTCATCCCAACGAAGCTAAATCAAAAATACCCCGTCGCGCTAAATTTAGGCTGGGGCATGGTCATCGGCGGCGGTGCGCTTGCGCTTTACACGCGGGTTTGGCAGCTAGGCGGTGTGAGCGACGCGCAGGGCTTTGCGGCGCTTGTCGCGGTGGTGATTTTAGGCACGATATGCGCGTTTAGCTTTTATATGACGGGGCTAAAGATAATAGGCGCAAGCAGGGCGAGCATGATCGCGTGCATCGAGCCGGTGAGCGCCGCGGCGTTTGCCTATTTTTGGCTAGGGACGGAGTTCGTGTTTCTCGATTTTGCGGGCTTTACGCTCATCATCTCGTGCATATTTTTGCTGGCTAAAGATAGGAAAAAGGCGTAAATTTGGAGGAGAGATGATCTATTTGGCGCAGACCGATACGACGGCGGGATTTTTGAGTAAGGATTTTCGCGAGATAAACGCGTTAAAACGCCGAGTGGCGGACAAACCCTGCCTCATAACGACAGCGAAATTTAGCGAGCTAAAAAATCTCGCTCGCGTACCCGCTAAATTTAAAAATTTAGTGCGCCGCGCGAGAAAAACGACGTTTTTATATCCGAACGCAAAAGCCGTGCGCGTCGTGAAAGAGTGCGCTCACGAGGAGTTTTTGAGGCAATTTGACTGGCTCTACTCCAGTAGCGCAAATTTAAACGGGCAAAACTTCGACGAAGCCTGGGCGAAAGCGGCGGCAGATCAGGTCGTGGATCAAAATTTCAGCCAAAACGCAAGCTCGAAAATATATAAAATTTCAAAAACTCAACTAAAAAGATTGAGGTAACTCGCTCAAATTTACCCCTACATTTTCCAAATTTCCGTCCAAATTTCACTCAAATTTAACCACCCTTTGGCTAAGATTTCGCAAATTTAACGAAGCAAAAAGGATCAAATTTGCACGCCTTGCTAAAAATATTTAAAACCGTTTTATACGCCGCACTATTTTTAGGGCTTTATCTTTTGGCGGATAAGTATGGCTTGTTTGCTAAATTTGTCAATTAAATTTATCGACTCGGCTTTGCCAAATAAATTTCGAGTCGAGAGTCGGATGTTAAATTTAATCGTCTGTTTGTAGCGTTTCTTGAGTCTTTTGTGGCGAGCGTAATATTTTCTCTTCTACTCTCATTTTACTCTCCTTTAAAGTAATTTTTAAATCTCGCATCAAAATTTAGTAACACGTATCCTATATTTAAATCCATTTTTGGAAAAGTGTTCATAACTAAAGAAATTCTTTTATCATCGCATATATACTTTCCGCTATACCCGCCAGCACTATAATCGGTTAATCTCTTAAACATAAAGTATCTCTGTTGAAAAGCAATAGTTTCATTTGTTTTATTGTCTAGGATTCTCATTGTGTCGGAGTGAAAGTATTTAGAAGCGAACCGATTTAAATTTACCTTGTCATATAGGACAGTATAGTTCATCTTAGGCATTTTGTCTTTCGTAGTTATGATTTTATTCGAGTTGATTATTTTTATGATTCTAGCTCTGATATCATCATAGTGCGATGTCTTATCTCCTAGCTCTTGCTTGACCTCTTTTACTATTTTGTCGTATTCATCTTGATTTTTCTCGTAATGATATATGGCTACGTTTCCGTCGGGTAAATTTAAAGCCAAAGTCTTTAGATGAATGCCGTCAAGGTAGTTATTCATCATATATTCTATATCCTGCTCGTTAAAGCCGTTAAAAACATTATCCTCAAAATAAATACTCTGCGGATACTCTACCGTCTCCTTTATAAAGGCCTTTGGAGTCGTAGCGCAGTAATACGCCCCAAGAATGTTTGTGATGATGATGTCATAAGTGGGGATTAAAAATAGCGCGGCCGCTACTATGCCTCTGATCCAAATTTTATTAGTGTATTTTACGGTGATGACTATCACTATGGTGCTAACCGCCATATAAGGAATAACGTAAAAAAGTAAGATTATCATACCCATAGCGTATCCTTTTTAGTTGTCGGCAAAACGGAGACGGTACGTTTTGCCTCGTGCCTAAAAATATGCGGGTCAATAAAACCCGCAACTGTTTTAAATTTGACCGCTTCGCATCTTTTGCAAATCATTGATAAAATGATAGTGCCGTAAGGCTTAAGGCGGAGTTAAATTTGGGCTTCGGCAAGTGCTAGTAGTCAAATTTGACGCTTGTTTTACGAATTATAATATCGCAAATTTAACCTCGCAAGTTATTTTTTGTGATAAATTTGCTCCAAATTCGAACCTAAATTCAAAACAAAATTTAACCGCGCCAAATCTGCCCGCACATTTACCACAAAAGTAATCGGCCGTCAAATTCACTCATTTTATAAAATGAAACTAAAATTTCAAATCTAATTTAGATATTTTAAAAACAAATTTCGGTAATATTGCGTTAAGTAAAAATTTTATCCGAAAGGAGCTGTTATGAGCGGTATTGCTCTCATCGTCTGCTTCGTCATCGCGGTCGTCGTTATGATCGTGCTGATTTCTAAGTTCGGGGTTCACCCCTTTATAGCGATCATGCTCGTTTCGCTAGCTCTAGCCGTCGTCGCGGGCATCGACCTGGTCAAGGTTCCCGCGATCATCGGAGAGGGATTTAGCGGGATATTTAAAAGCATAGGCATCGTCATCATCCTGGGCGCGCTCATCGGTATGGCGCTAGAAAAGACGGGCGCGGCGCTAAAGCTAGCCGATATGGTCGTGCGTTGCGTAGGCGACAAGCGCCCCGAGCTAGCTATGCTCATCATGGGCTGGATCGTGGGTATCCCGGTCTTTTGCGATAGCGGCTTCGTCGTGCTAGATCCGATCCGCCGCGCTATAAAGGAAAAAATCGGCGCCAACCCCGTAGCTATGGCCGTCGCGCTCTCGTGCGGCCTATACACCTCGCACGTGTTTATACCGCCGACGCCGGGCCCGATAGCGGCTGCCGGACTCGTGGGCGTGGGCCACAACCTGCTACTAGTCATCGCCGTGGGCGCGGTCGTTTCGATACCGGTTCTCATCGCGGGCTATCTTTTCGCTAAGACTATCGGCGCAAAAGTTAGCCTAAAAGAGGATCTGGCAGACGTGAGCAAGAGCTACGACGAGATTATCAAAGAGCATGGCAAGCTGCCTTGCGCGTTTTTGAGCTTGGCGCCGATTTTTATGCCGATTTTGCTGATGGCGCTGGGTTCGGTAGTCTCGATACTAAAGCTAAAAGGCTCGTTTGCAAATTTCGTTTTATTTTTGGGCAACCCGATCATCGCGCTTGGCGTGGGCGTGCTATTTGCCGTCATCTTGCTCGCCAAAACGGGCAAGCTTGGCGAATTTAACCTCATGACCAACGAAACGCTAAAGATCGTCGGACCGATCCTTTTCATCACGGCTGCGGGCGGCGTGCTAGGTAACGTAATCGCTAAGGCGGGCTTTGTCGAGTTTATGAAGGCAAACGCCCATCTCATCGGTACCGTTGGTATATTTTTCCCGTTTGTTATCTCGGCTATCATCAAGACCGCTCAGGGCAGCTCGACCGTGGCGCTTACGACGACGGCCTCTATCATGGGGCTTTTCACCGATAGCGGCTCGATGATGAGCGCGCTGGGGCTAACTAGCGAGATGGGCGCGGTACTAACGGTGATGGCGATCGCCGCGGGCGCGATGACGGTTTCGCACGCTAACGATAGCTACTTCTGGGTCGTTACGAACTTTAGCAAGATGTCGCCGGAGCAGGGCTACAAGACTCAGACGATGCTTACTTTTATAATGGGTATCGTGGGTATGGCGACGGTTTGGGTAGCGTCGCTTATTTTGCTGTAAATTTGACGGCTAAATTTGAGTGCGGTTTTGGTGCAACCAGACTGCATTCTTTACGGTAAGAGCGGTAAATTTTCAAATTTGTCCGCCCAGACCCACATCTTGAAAATGCCAAATTTGATTTGGTTAAATTTAGCGCTCGTAAAATAGAAAAGTAGATGCAAAGCGGCTTGAGGCGAGTTTGAGGGTTGTGACGTAAAAATGAGCGAAGATAAGACGCTTGGTCTATCGAGCGAAATTTTTACTAGCTCCGTCAAAATCGTCCAAGACGCGAGCTCTCAGGAAGGAAAACAGATGAAAATACTAATAGCAATCGACTCTTTCAAAGGCTCCCTCAGCTCCCTTGAGGCCGGCAATGCCGTAAAAGAGGGCATCGAGGCCTTGGGTGGCGAAGTGGACGAAGTGGTGGTAAAGCCCATCGCTGACGGCGGCGAGGGCAGCGTGGTGGCGCTAGCGGATGCGCTAGAGGGCGAGTTTATCGACGTCATCGTGCAAAATCCTCTCGGCGAAAAGATCCCCGCCAGATACGCGCTAGCAGGCGAGCTGGGCATCCTCGAGATGGCGTCTTCTAGCGGACTCATGCTGGTGGAAAAAGAGCGCCGAAACCCAATGAAAACGAGCACCTACGGCTTTGGGCAGATGATTTTGCATGCTATTAGCAAGGGCGCGCGTAAATTTATCGTCGGTATCGGTGGCAGCGCTACGAACGACGCGGGTACGGGTATGCTAAGCGCGCTGGGATACGAGTTTTTTGACGAAAACGGCGAGCTGCTCGAGGGTAAAGGCGAAAACCTCATAAAAATCACCAAAATCTCAAATAAAAACGTAGCGCCCGAGCTACAAGAGTGCGAATTTCTCGTGGCTTGCGACGTTGATAATCCTCTGTTTGGCAAAAACGGCGCGGCGTACGTCTACGGCCCACAAAAGGGCGCGGACGAGCAGATGGTAAAGGACCTGGATGCTGGGCTCATTAGCTTTGCTAGTGCGACTAGCGAGCACTTTTCGAGCGAATTTTGGAACTTTAAGGGTGCGGGCGCGGCAGGCGGGCTAGGGTACGGGTTTGTGAGCTACCTAAACGCCAAACTAAAGCCTGGCATCGACATCATCATGGAGGAAATCCGCCTCGAAGAAGACGTGAAAAACGCTGATCTAGTCATCACCGGCGAGGGGCGACTGGACTTTCAAAGCTCGATGGGCAAGACACCGACCGGAGTGGCAAAAATCGCCAAAAAATACGGCAAGCCGATCATCGCGCTAGCAGGCAGCGTGTCGCCGTGTGCCGGCGGCTGTAACGAAAACGGCATCGACGCGTTTTTTAGCGTATTAAACGAGCCTGTGAGCCTAGAAGAGGCGATGGATAAGCAAACCGCGATGCGCAATCTCAAAATGACCGCCCAGCAGGCATTGAGGCTATATTTGCTAGGGCGTAAGGGGTAAATTTATGCTTTCTGCGGCGGCTCGGCGGGCGCATTTGTCGATTCGCCGACTTAGCCGCTCGGTGATCGGGTATTTTACGAGTCCGAGCGGATGTTTTTTGCTATAAATTCGTCTTTTGGCGCGGCTGTTTCGCTAGTTTTTCAAATTTGACATCTTGCTTTGACGCGTCAAATTTTAGTTCGAGGTTTTGCCGTTCAGGTTTTTGCGCCGTACGGTTTATTAAATTTGCAAAAACTTAAAATTTAAAAATAAGCCAAAGCCCAAAAAACAGGCTTTGGTTAAATTTGCTGCAGGTTTATTTTTCCTTCGCTTCTATCTCGATTTCTAGCTCTACTTTGTCCGATAGCGTGATCTCGGGGGTATCCAGCCCGATCTCAAAGAGTTTGCGCTTGGTTTCGCCCTCTAGGCTAAAGCCGATTTTTTCCTTGCCGTTTTTATCCGCCGTAAAGCCGCCAAGCTCGAATTTCAGCACCACGGGCTTAGTGACGCCGTGTATTGTGAGCGCTCCCACGACCTTGCCTTCTGTGTCGCTTTCTTTCTCAAATTTGACCATTTTGTAGGTGATTTTGTCAAATTTAGCCGCGTTGAAAAAATCCGCACTGCGTAGGTGTTCGTCGCGCTTGTCGTTTTGCGTATTTACCGAGGCGGTTTCGATGGTGGCCTCGAGCGCTTTTAGCTCTTTTGTATCCTTGTCGTAGTCGATCACGGCGTCAAATTTGCCGAAATTTCCGCTGACTTTTGATATGCTTAGGTGCTTGATCTTAAAGCCGACGTTGCTGTGCGCCGGGTCGATCTCGTAGACTGCGGCGTTTGTAAAGCTTGCTGCTAGCGCTGCGACTAGCGAAAATTTGATTAGTTTTTTCATTTTTTCTCCTTGTGATTTAGGTTTGAAAGTGTATTTTAAAAAAGTAAATATATAACTTTTTCGCAACATTTTGAGAAAAAATTGAATTAATTGACTTACTGCCCCAAGACCGTGCGATAAAAAATCAGGCTAAATTTAGCCTAAAATTTCCCCGACGAAAAACAGCGCCGACATCGCAAAAGTGCAGAGCGCGATGACCTTTAGCTGCCCGTCGAAGTCGCGACATTCCCGAACTTTCAATACGAAAAAGATATGCCAAATAAGCGGCACAAAGCTAGCTATGTAGAGTAGTTTTACGCCCGAATCCCCGCGCAAAAGCGAGTAGCAAAGCATCAATCCCGCTCCGCCGGCGATAAGAGTGTAGTGGTAGAGCTTGGCCGCGCGCAGCCCGATACGCACGGGGATCGTGCGCTTGCCTTTGAGCGCGTCGTTTTGCATGTCGCGCATGTTGTTTAAATTTAGCACGGCGGTGCTTAGCATCCCGCACGCGCACGCAGGCAGTAGCAGCGCCGCATCAAGTGAGCGCGCGTATAAAAAGTACGAACCCAGCACGCTCAAAAGTCCAAAAAACAAAAACACGAAAACGTCGCCAAGCCCCTTATATCCGTATGCGCCGGCTCCCACGGTGTAGCGGATCGCGGCATATATCGACGCGCCGCCTAGTGCCAAAAATAGCAGTACGAGATAAAACTGCTCGCCAAACGCCAAAACGCTTAGCGCGAGGCTCGAAAACGCCGAAAGCAGCGCCGTAACGACGATGACGCGCTTCATCTCGGTCGCGCTCATCTGCCCCGTTTGGATCGCTCGGCGTGGCCCCAGTCTGCCCTCGTCGTCGGTGCCCTTTACCGCGTCGCCGTAGTCGTTAGCGTAGTCGCTGAGTACCTGAAACAGAAGCGTCGTAAGCAGCGCCAGCGCGAAAATATCCGCTCTAAACGCGCCCGCACCGTATGCTGCGCCGCTGCCGAGCAGTACGCCCGAGACGCTAAGGGGTAGCGATCTAAGCCTTGCGGATGCGTAAAGAGCCTTTGCGGTTATCATTTTTTACCTTTTTTGATTTTTTGAGTGCCGAATCCACGGCAAATTTGAGCTCAAATTTAGCACCCGAATGCAAAAAATAATATAAATTTAACCCGGTTTTCGGGTGAAATTTGTAAATTAGGAATTAAAATTTGCAGCGGTTATCGCCGTATTAGAGTTTTGAAGTTAGTTAAATTTGTCACCAAAGCCGCTTGCGCTGAAATTTATCAAATTTCTGCCGTTTCTCGCCAAAACTCAAGCGCCATATCATCGTCTGCTTGGACGAATTTGGCGATTTCTTCCTCGCAAGGTACGGCCTTTTTGCTTAGTCGCGCGATATCGATACTAGCAAGCGCTCTAAAAAATCTCTCAAAATCGCCCGCAACGCACCTGCTGCAAAGCTCCTCGTCCCCGAGTAGCCACGCATAAATCGTGCCGTCCGCGCAATCAAGCAAAAAAATCCACGGATCGCCGACGGCAAAAACTATCAAATTCGCAGGACGCGCCTCGCCTGGCCACCATTTGCCGCCGTATTCGTCGGCGCTGTTTAGCCGCACTAGCTCGCTAGCGTAGTTGCCGCCGGTGCCAAAGCGTACGTTGCAAACCTCAAATTCGCCGAAGTCAAATTTACAAACTAGCCGCGAAAGCTCAAGCGGAAATTTGACGCCGAGAGTTTCTTGCGCTTTTTCTAGCGCCTGTATGCACGCGCTAGAGTCGCATTGCGGCGACAGTCTCATGCCTGTTATGCCCTCTTGCTCCAGAGGTAGGTAGATCTCGTCTAGCTTGCGAGCGATTTGGTCTAGCTCTAAAAACATGTCTTTGTCCGCATCTGATTTACCTGAGATTTTTTGTTTCGGTTTTTATGATTTCGCCGTTTTCGCCGTAAAATTTCGTAGTCGCCGCGCCCGCTTTTGCGTCGGTTACGACCTCTTTTACGAGCTCGCCTTTTTCGTTAAATTCTTTTTGTATTTTAACTGCTTCGTTTAGCGGCTTGCCGAGCGATAGACGCTGGTCTATCACGCTTTTTAGCTTGCCGCTCGGGTAGAAAAACTCAAAAAGCAGCGGATCGCCGCCCAGCTGGTATGTGCGGCTATGCAGGCGCCCGCTGTCGCCTTATTTTTCAAAAGTCGTTTCTTTTTTGCCCATTCGGACGCTGGTAAATTCCTTATATGACGGCTTGCCGTCTCTGCGGTACTCGGCTATGTTGTTTTCGACGAAAAAGCCTAAATTTGCGTCAAAGCGTTTGGTTTTTCGGTACAGTTTTAGCGCCTCGCCCGCGTCAAAATCCTCCAGTAGCTCCTTTTCTAGCCCGCTCCACAGACATCTCTCGGCCGTGAACGTAGGCGAGTTTCGGTGCTCTTTTGAGTAGACTTCTAGCAGCACTCAGCGCTCGTTTTTGCGGACGACGAGTGAGATTTTTAGCTTTGTGGAGGGGTCGTCCGGGATCTTGCGCTTGTACTTCTCGTCCGCTTCGTCGATGACTTAGCGATTTAGCTGCGCGCCGCTCGCGTCTAGCCAGGTGATGTAGAGCCTGTTGCGTATTTTGCCGTTTTCGTCCTTTTCGCCGTTGCGCAGGTCGTACTTAAAAAATATCTCATAAACGGCGATTTGCCGCTCGTCTTTTTGCTGCTCGGGCACGTATTTGCCGCCTGCTTGTAGCGAGGTCGCGCAGGTTAAAACGATAAAAAGCTTTAATAGATTTTTCATCGAACTCCCTAAATTTGACGAATTTCGCGCTCGTGCTAGGGCGGCGACTTTTGCGGCGATCTTGTGTAAAATTAAGGATCGCGTCGCGGCTAAAATTCGCAAATTTGCTTCTTGCTTTATTATGCGTATATTTTGCAAACAAGCGCCCGCTCGTCAAATTTGCCCGCTTGTCGGTTCGGTCAAATTTGACTTTCGTTTATGGCGTTTTTGCTGAGATTTTGCCTTGTTGCCGCCACCCGAATGCGGCAAGCTTTTATTTTAAAATCGTAAAGCCGATGCCGACCTTATCGGTGTGGCGGTTGTAGTCGATGAGGCTCTCGCCGTATCCTGTGAAGTACTTCACGTAGCCGTACACGCCGCTCTTGCCAAACGGAAATAGCCATCCAAGCTCGCCCGCGCCGCGGTTTGTTTTATCAAAATGCAGGTTGTTTCGCACCATCGCCGTAAAGATATGGCCGCGGTAAGGCAGGGCGAAATTTATATCCATGTTGCCGAGGTATTTTTCGATGTCTGGGTTATCGTCGCTGCCTTTGCTTTCAGGTATGCGCGCCCATGCTCGCGGGATCACGACGAGGCTGCCGGCGTAAAGTTTGGCCTCGAGATAGACGCGGTTCCACGAGCGAGACTTCTCGCCGCCCTGGCCGTTACTCTCGTGCAAAAGTCCAGCGCGTAGGTAGTCAAGACTCGGTAGCGCCTCAAATCTCATCGGCACGGTTATGAAAATCTCGGGGCGATAGTTGGTCTCGCGAAACGGCGTAGAGCTCTTAGCCGTCTGCCACCACGAGCTTTGCGAGTAGCCTGCCGAGATCGTTTCGTTCATATCAAACACGTCGTAAAACAGCGGCTTTTGCAAGCTGATCTGAAAAGCGGTCTCAAATCTACGCCTACCCTCAACGTCGTTAAACGCGTAGGTTGCAGGCAGGAGGTAGTTTAGGTGGTGCATTTTTAAGCCCAAAATTTCATCCACGTCGTATGCCTCGCCGCTTTCAAATTTTGCTCCCTGGCGCTCTTTGGAGGCGATCTTTTGCTCCTCTACGGGCGCGTCCGCTACGCTATCTGAGGGCGCTATCACGGAGCGCTCCATCGCAGCCGTTTCGCCGTCCTCGTCCGTAAATATCGCCTTTTTGGCCGCTAGCTTATAAAGCTGAAGGGCTCTTGTTTTGTCGCCTTCATGCTCAAGCTTTGCGGCGGCTTCGTATAGGCGCTTGGCTTCGTCTTTGGCTGTCGGCTCGGTTAAATTTTCAGCCGTATTTTCAGGCTGGTCGGCTAAATTTTGCTTCGCCGTTTCCGTCTCGCCAGCTACGGCTAAATTTAACAAAATCGCCAGTAAAACGATAATTTTTTTCATATTTTTCCTTCTTTTAAAGCTTGTTCGTAATCGACTTGGTAGTTGATGTTAAAAAACTCGTCTTCGCGTGCGAATTTTACTATCTTGCAGCGGCAGCGGTCGCGCAAAAGCCCGATCTTGTGCTCGCCCGCAGCAAAAAGCTCACCCGCCGCGTCCGCTAAATCTCCGCTAAAAAATCCGCAAAGCGAGTGCGTATGCGACTCGTCTGCGGCGATGACCATGTCGTATTCGCCGGTAAATTTATATAGTTCGCGCACGCAGTTTTCGCTAACAAACGGCATATCGGCGGGAACGATAAAGACGCTTTCGTTTGGGAAGTTCTTAAGGATACTGTAAAGCGCTAGCATCGGAGAAAAGGTTGGCTCGCTCAAATTTGCCGTATCTTGCGCGGAAATTTGAGCTGAGCTTTTTGGCGCACCCTCTTTGTCGCTCGCCTCGGTTAAATTTGACCGCGAGATCTCCTCTGCATCGGCGTCTTTGATGAGCGGCAGGGGCGGGTTAAATTTTTCAAATTTGGAGCTAATAAATACGCGCTCGAAAATCAGCCCGAATTTATGCGCTCCGTAGTGCGTGAGCGTCGCAAATCCGCCAAAAGGCAGTAGCGTTTTGTCGCGGCCCATTCGCGAGCTTTTGCCGCCGGCAAGGATAACGCATGTTTTCATTTTTTTCCTTAAATTTAAGTGCGGTATAATAGCATAAATTTGTTTTAAGCGAGCGGCTAAAGTCGTTGCAGCTATTTTTCGCTGATGATTTTTCTCACCGCTAAAGCTGCTAAATTTAGCCCAAAACACGCCGTTACGCCCATAAAACTGCCCAGTTTCACGCACCTTGGCAGCTCGGTCGAAAACACGACGTCAAATTTGCCTTTAAAGCCTGCTTTTTTAAGCTCGGTGCGTATTTTTTTAGCAAACGGATCGTTGCAGGTCTGCCAGACGGAGGTGACCTTGATCTGCGTAGGATCGATGCGCTTTGCTCCGCCCATCGAGCTAATTAGCTTTTCGTGCGTTTTTAGCGCGAGTGCGATCTTGGCGGGTACGTCGTCGATAGCGTCGATCACGAGATCAAAGGGCGAAAAGTCGAAATTTGCGATAAACTCCGGCGTCATTAGCTCCTGCAGCGCCGTTACGCACTCGTATCTTTTGGCAAATTCGCCGACCTTGACGGCGCCGACTGCTTCGCTGTAAATTTGACGGTTTTGATTGGTTACATCAAAAATATCCTTGTCGATGACGGTGATTTTACCCACTCCGGAGCGAGCTAGTGCGTCTGCGCAGATGCCGCCCACGCCGCCCACGCCGCAGATTAGGACGTTTGCCTTTTGAAGCTTTTTAAAATCATCGCCAAACAGCCAGCGAGATCTCGTAAATCGGTCGTTTTGATCTAAAATTTCCTCGCTCAAATTTGATCCTTTAGCGCGGTTTTTAGGCCCTGCAAGCTCGCGTGCGCGGTCATATCGAGCATGATCGGAGTGAGCGAGGCGAAACTCTCGCTAAGCACGCTGATATCGGACTCGCCGTTTTGCTCGTAGTCTAAATTCGACGGCTGTCCGAGCCAGTAGTACTCGATGCCGCGCGGGTTGCGGTGGAGCATGGCGTGCGTGGCGTAGCTGCGCCTGCCTGCGGGAACTATGCGGTAGCCTCTAAATTCGCGGACGGAGACGGCTGGGATATTTACGTTTAAAAACTGGCGCGGCGGTAGAGATATTTCGCGGTTTAATACGCGCGGAACGATAAATTTGACGGCTTGCTGCGCGAGCGAAAAGCCAAGTTTTTCGATACTGTCGTTTTTATAAAACTGCGAAAACGCGATGCTAGGCACGCCCTGCAAAACGCCCACCAAAGCCCCACCGCACCTACCCCAGGAGGGGATATATTAGCCCACCTTTTCGCCGGGGGTTATTCCGCTAAATACGAGGTCGGGCAGTCTTTTATAAAGCGCATGAAGCGCGAGATAGACGCAGTCTGCGGGCGTGGCGTCGTCGAGTTTGTAAAAATCATCATCAAGCTTGATAAAGCGAAGGGGTCTAGTAAGCGTTAGAGAGTGTGCGCAGGCTGATTTTTCGGTACTTGGAGCGACGATCGTAACGCGGGTATCAGGTAGCTCCCTTAGTGCGCTAGCTAAAGCATGAAGGCCGTTAGCCTCGAATCCGTCGTCGTTTGTGATTAAAATTTCTTTCAAATTTATTCCTTTTTATCACGATTAGCTCAAATTTGACGAGCCCATAGCTTTCAAATTTTTAAAGAAATGATTTTAGCACAGCTTTTATTATTTAAATTTAAAGTTTTGGGCTATGTTGGATATTGTTTACTTTATATTTTAGTTTTTAAATTTTATTCAAATTTAAGATAGTAAATATACTATAGTATATAACGCCGAAATAGATTGAAATCAATCATAATAAACTGATAACAACTACTGTTATATTTACATAGTATAAAAATAAGCTTTAGATTTAATTTTAATTATATTAGAAAAATAAATGAGAATTTAAGCGAACTAATAATAAAATACCGACCGATAAATAAAGTTAAGTTTTATTTAAATTTACAAAGGAGGTTAGAAAGCCGATTATGGAAAACGCAAAGAAAAAAGCGTCTAAATGGGTCATAGCTTTACTGGCGGTTATCGGACTTACGGGCGGATTTGGGATTTTTACGTTCTTTTTCGCTAATGGTCCTCAGCATCTTACTCACGATCCCGAAGCCTGTATAAACTGTCACGTCATGAACCAAGTCTATGAAGGCTGGTCTAAGGGCGGACATCAACACGTTA
>CAUPXB010000020.1:0-38295 GCA_963515555.1 uncultured Campylobacter sp.
TTGTCTACTATTCTTTGTTGTTCAGATAGTGGCGGGAGAGGGAGGAGGATATTGTAAATTTCATCTAATGTAATCCCTTTAACAGTCAATCCTTGTCCATTGAATTTTAACGTTTTATAGAAATAAACAAAATACTTTTTAAAAATGAAATTTGAAAATATCAATGCTCTTAAATCTTGGTTTATAGCAACATCTATGTCGGAAATAACTATTTTGCCAAGACCCATTCTGGTGCATATAATAATAGTTCCACTCGGAATAAGGTTTGACGTTGAATTTCGAAGTCCTAGCTCTGAAATTTTATCAAATGTGTTTTTTAAATTTAAACTATCCATGGCTAAATCTTTAACACTAGCCCAACTGATATTTCCATTCCAATAGTTGGGATTGCTTTTTGATGGAGTTCCACCACCAATATTACTTAA
The DNA here is from genome assembly GCA_963515555.1 of uncultured Campylobacter sp. Lineage (GTDB taxonomy): Bacteria > Campylobacterota > Campylobacteria > Campylobacterales > Campylobacteraceae > Campylobacter_A. The sequence continues at coordinate 426 of CAUPXB010000020.1, forward strand.
AACAACTTCTCCCAATCTCACCCATGTCCAACTGCTCGGTATCTCAAACGGAATTTCATCTTCGATACAGCGAGTTTCTTTGCCTATCTTCTCATAATGTAAATTATCATTATCTCGGTAAATAACACTATCAAATTTAGATGGCTTGATCTTTTTCTCTTTTATAAGCCTATCCTTTTCCTTTCGAATTTGCTCTACTAGCTTAGATGCCGGTTCGTCATGCGGATCTTGCGGTACTAATTTACCGCTGATTGCTAAATTTAAGATGGAGTTTTTTAGCTGTTGTTCCGTCATCTTACGCCTTTTGATTTAATATCTCTAAAATTTTAGAGATCGTATCATCGATACTAGTATTTAGCTCGGCTCTATGTTTTTGGTATTCGGCTATTAGCACAAACGGGTCTTTTACTTCTTCGCTCTCATTTGGAAAACCGCAAAGGTCAAGATTGTAGTTTCGCTCTTTTATCTCGTTTATACTAAAGCATTTTGACTTATCAAAGCCATCAATGTTGATCTCTTTGCGATTGTCCCACCATGAGATAACGGGTGCAAAATGTTCCAACCTCATAGGCTTTGTCTTGCTGAAATTTTTCTGTCCTTCAGGCATATCTAGGCGGTAAAACCAAATTTTATTTGTCGGCTCGCTAGCATTAAAAAATAAAATGTTTGTCGTAATTGACGTATATGGCGCAAAGACTGAGTGCGGCAAACGTACGATAGTGTGTAGGTTAAATTCGTTTAAGAGTTTAGTTTTTATAGCCACCTTTGCATTGTCGGTACCAAATAAAAATCCATCTGGCAAGATAACAGCTGCGCGACCCTTAAATTTTAATCTAGCCATTATGACGTTCATAAACAAATCCGCAGTCTCTGAGCTTCTAAGCTCAATAGGAAAGTTACTTTTTATGTTATCTTTTTCACTGCCTCCGTATGGTGGATTCATCAAAATCACATCAAATTTATCCTCTGGCGTGTAGCCTCTAATATCCTTTTCTAGTGCGTTATCGTGATAAATTTGAGGATTATCAATGTCATGCAATAATAAATTTGTCGCACTTAGCAAAAACGGCAACGCCTTTTTCTCTATACCATAGACGCTATCTTTATAAATTTCTCTCTCGTCTGCAGTTTGTATCTGCAAATCTAGTTCTTTAAGTGCCGATGTTAAAAATCCGCCAGTTCCACAGGCAAAATCCGCAACTCTTTCTTCGATTTTAGGCTTAATCATCTTAGCCATAAAGTCGGTCACGGCGCGTGGCGTATAAAACTCTCCGGCGTTTCCAGCACTTTGTAAGCTTTTTAATATCGTTTCATAAATTTCGCCAAACGCGTGTCTCTCTTTGAAATTTTCAAAATTTAGCTCGTTTATCACATTTATCACTTGACGAAGCAAAACTCCGTCTTTCATGTAGTTATTATTGTCCTCAAATGCCTTTTTTACGATGGCTTGGCGAGTAGTGGTTTGTGGGGTGATAGTGATATTTTTTAGAGCTACAAAAAGCTCGTTATTTACAAAATTTAAAAGTTCGTCACCAGTTAATGCCTTGCCATCTTTATTATCTATCGCCCAGTTAGAGTAGCGCAAATTTGTTGGCATAATAGAGCGATAGTTATCATCATCGATCTCCCATTCGCTCTCTTTTGCATCGTAAATTTTTAAAAACAATATCCACGTTATTTGTTCTATTCTTTGAGCATCTCCGTTGATGCCTGCATCATTTCTCATAATGTCTTGTAGTCTTTTTATAAAATTTCCTAAACTCATCTTCGTCCTTATGCTGCATAAATTTCTTTTTCAAGTTCTTTTATGGCTTCAAAATACTTCTCTTTTCCACCAAAAAATTCATTTACTATTTCTAGCATTCCACCCATATCTCTAAACGGATCATTTTTTAGTACATTTATGTTTTCTAGATCGCTTATACCATTATCTGCGTATTTATCAATAAGTTTTAACAAAACCCCTCTTGCTTTATCAGAATATTTGCTCAAAAAGTCTCGCTTTTTAACGCCGTCTGCACGCTCTTTTCTAGTACGCGGTGGTTTGTTATAGGCTATATGACAGATCAGATCAAACTCATCTAAATTTGCAAACTCAGGCTTTATCTTTAGCTCATCTAATAATACGCCGTGATCTTTTAACTCATTGATAATAGCTTGTTTTTTGCTTTGCGCGTCCCAGCTTGTTATGAAATTTTCAAGGCTTTTAAACTTGGCTAAGATGTTTTGTCTTGAAAAGTCTTTAAAGTCACTGGCGATTAGGTTGCCCTTTTGATCGTAAATTTGCTCTAATTCGTCTAATATTTTGACTTCAGTACCATTGATCACGATTTTTCTTTCACCGCTTTTTTCTTTATCTTCTTTTGGCTTTGGCGGTTTTTCTTCTATAAATTTTTCTTTTGCTGGCAAATCGTCTTCTTTTATCGGCTCTCCATCAAATTTAGGATCCGCAAAAAGACGGCTAACGCCCCTAAAATCCAAAATCGTAAAATGCGTCTTGCCAAAATCCTCTCTAAGCCTCGTACCGCGGCCTATGATTTGCTTAAATTCGGTTATAGAGTTTATGCAACTATCTATCGCAATAACTTTACAAGTTTTGCAATCAACTCCAGTTGTTAAAAGCTTTGACGTAACGGCTATAACAGGATATGCCTCGTCTGGTCTTGAAAATCTCTCTACCATAGCATTTACGTTCGGTACGTCGCCGGTAATTTGGGCGATATAGTTCGGGTTTTGTCTTACTAAATCGCTGTTTTCGTTTCTTAATGCTTCACACATCCTTTGTGCGTGCTCTATATCTACGCAAAAGACTATAGTTTTAGCCATACGGTCGGTGCTTTTTAAAAATTCGCTTATGCGACTAGCCACAAGCTTTGTTCTATTAGTTAAAACCAAATTTCTATCGTAATCTTTTATATTATAAATTTTATCTGGTATCTCATTGCCGTAATCATCAAGCATGCCCTCTGGTGGCCTATACTCCATTAAATCCACATCAATACCAACACGGATAACTTTAAACGGAGCCAAGAAGCCATCATTTATGCCTTGTTTTAGGCTATAAGTATATATAGGCTCCCCAAAATATGAACTATTTGATATTTCATTATCCTCTTTAGGCGTGGCCGTAAGACCGATATGGGTAGCTGATTTAAAATAGTCTAAAATTTTGCGCCATTGTGAGTCCTCTTTAGCAGATCCTCGGTGGCACTCATCTATAATGATTAAATCAAAAAAATCTGGGCTAAATTCACGAAACGGCTCATTACCGTCTTCATCTACTAGCTGTTGATAAAGCGATAGATAAATTTCATACGAACTATCAAGTAGTTTATCTTTTATCTTGGTCATTTTATTGCCAAATGGCTTAAAATCGCCGGTTTCACTTTGATCAACCAAGATATTTCTGTCTGCTAAAAATAAAATTTTCTTTTTTGCGCCAGCGCGATATAGCCTATGAATAATCTGAAAAGCTACATAGGTTTTACCAGTACCTGTCGCCATAACTAGCATCAATCGCTTTTTGCCGTTAGCAACGGCTTCAATGGCTCTATTTATGGCTACTTGCTGATAATATCTTGGCTTTTTGGCACCTTGGTCATAAAAATATGGCTCCTGTATGATTTTAAAAGCTCTTGATGAAAAATGTTTATATTCCAAAAATCGTTGCCAAAGCTCATATGGAGTTGGAAATTCATTTAGAGCTAACTCACGCTGAGAGCCGGACAAAAAATCAAATTCTATAAAGCCACTGCCATTTGAGCTATATGCAAATGGAGCATCAAGCATTTGTGCATATATTTTGGCTTGTTCTAGTCCATGCCTAACACCGTGACTATCATCTTTCGCTTCTACGATGGCAAGCGGCAAATTTAACTGATAACTTAGGACATAATCGGCTTTTTTAATACCGACCTTATCCCTTTTTGCGACGTTGTTTATCAAATTTATTCTGCCATCGGTTATTTGATACTCCATAGAAATTTGACTCATCTTGTCCCAGCCGGCTTGTTCGATGGCGGGTGTTATAAATTTTAGCTTTACGTCTTCTTCGGTCATTTTGCTACCTTTAAAAACTTCCCTATAATAAAAATTATGAGAAGTTTAGAAAATACGAGATTATATCCAAAAATTTAGTCAAAATTAAATAAACCCCGTATATTACATCTCCATCCCATCCCTACTATACATCTTGCCTTTTATCTCATTTTTTATCTCCGTAGGCTCGTCATCCAGCAGTTTACTAAAATTCGGTATTAAATTGCTTATTTTTGAGATAAAATTAATAACTTTCGTTTTAAAGCTTTCTAATATAGATAACTTATTCTGTAAATTTTCTATCGTTTTGTCTTTGTTTTTTACTTCTCCTTCCAGCTCGGATATTCTTTGATCTTTGCCATTTACGGAAGTTTGTAGTTTAACGATTTGTAGTTGTTTGCTATCGTTGTCTTCTTTTAAGGCATTCTCGTTACTTAGCGATGCCTCAAGGTCATCGTTTCTTTGTTTCAAAGACTGATTTGTTTTTTCTTTACTTTCTAGATCTGCATTAGCTTCTTCGAGCTTGCTTTGCAGGGCATCGCTTTGATCGGCTTTTTGTTTTAGTCGGTCTATTTGCACTATGTCAGCTTCAATATTTTCTAATCTGCTTTTTAGCTTATTGTTTTCATCTTCTTTTTGAATTAGCTCGGCCGAGAGGTTGCTTATTTGCAAATTTCTATCTTTTATAACTTCATCTTGATTATTTAGATTTGCGTTTATCTCTTTTAGCTTTTTATTCTCTTGGATTAGCTCTTCACTAGATTGCTCTAGTTGACTATTTTTTGCTATTACTTCGCCTTTATTTAAAAGTTGCTTGGTTAGTTCTTCTACTTTTTGCTTTAATTCGCTATCCGTAATTATGCTTATACTGTTTTGCATTTGCTCTAAAACCAAATTCGCAAGACTCGTTATAAAAGCCTTATCGTCCTCGATTTCTAATCTCAAATAATCTTTGCCGAACATAGACTCTTTCTTTTTTATATACTTCCTTGCTTCATTAACTATTAATTGTCTAATTTTATTTTTAAACTCTTGCTTATCGTTAAACTCTTTTTCATCTTTGTGCATTTGCTTTAAATTCTTATGTTTTGCCTTACTGCCGATCTCGCCGCGTAGAGCAATACCGTCAAATACTATTCCGCCCATTTCTTGCATGCTTCTACCAAAGTCTTTCGTTGCTCCTTTACCATTAAATCTAATGTTTTTATGGTTTTCAAATTGGTAATTCGTAAAAATAAGCTGATAATGCTTAGTCTTCTCATCGTTATGCTCAGCGATTAGCAGACACTTTACGCCGTATTTTGCACAGTACGATCTCGCAAATTTAAGGACTCTATCAAGCGAGACTTGGGCGTTAATAAAATTTACTTCGCTTTGATTTAACCCTTCCTTTTGGTTTTTTGGTCGTTCGGTGCCGAAACTTATCACCACTTCAGAAAATCCGACCATATTTTCACGCCAATGATTCTTTACCGCCTTGCCGTTTTTATAAATTTTAGTTTGGGCTTCGTAGTCGGCTTTCATTTTTTCGTGATATTCTCTCAAAAGCGCTTTTATGTATTTCTTATCATTAAATTCTTTATCTCCGGCTGCGATCTCTCGCATGTGGCCGTTGTTGTTATACTCGCTAAGCACTATGTATCTATTATTGCGGCTGTTGCCTCTAAGGTATCCGATCTTAGAGGCATGCTTAACCTCTCTAACATTGTGCTCATACCTTATAATAGCCTTTTTGAGCGTCAAGAATTCGCTTCTCACGCAAAGCACTAGGTTGTGTCCGCCTATTTGAAGGGCATTACTCATTTTTGATCCTTTTCTTTATTATCTACTATAGAAATTAAGAGCATGTTTTAACCCTTTTTTGAAAAATATAAGCCGCAATGTCCGTAATCGCAAACGCTATTCTAGAATTCTTTGCATCTCCCATTTTGATATAACGCGGAATATCTCTGCCCTGCGATATACGAAGATCAAGAGTAGATACGCCGATATTAAGAAGTTTTGCTGTTTGCTGTCTATTTAGCACCGCTTGTCCTTTGTACTGGCCGGCTATATGCTCGAGAAGCGTTTTGTACTCTACGTCGTTATATAGTTCATTAAGCATATTATTTTTCTCCTTCTGCTTATTCTTATATAACTAATTATATGTACTTTTCATTTACTCTTGCTATTTTGAGTAGTTTTTGGATAGTTTTTAAAAAATTTTTAATACCCTATGGTTCCTTAGGGTATTTTAGAGTAATTTAGGATAAAAAATTGTTTTCCTGTTTTTAAAAACAAAAATAAGGTATCTTAGATTAACTTAGAAAGCTTGGTAAGAAATTGGAATATTAAAAAATTTTGGGAACAAATAGGGAACAAATTTTATAAAACTAAGAAAACTTAAAGCTCTTGAAATATCGGTAAAATCGGGATTTGAAAGGGATTTTTGAGTATATATGGCTCCGGATGCTGGATTCGAACCAGCGACCAATCGGTTAACAGCCGACTACTCTACCGCTGAGCTAATCCGGAACGTTTTAAAAGAAGTCGTATTATAGGCAAAAAAACTCCGTTTGTCAATAAATTTTAGCTTAAATTTTTGGATATCAAAAAATTAGTAGAAAAAAGAGTAAATTTTACCGCAAAAATCACGCAAGTCGGTAAAATTTAGTCCCCGCCGCATCTACTACTTTTATCTTTCCGTCTGCTAAAAGCTCCTGTAAATTTTGTTTCGAGCTTTCAGAGAAGCTATTTGCTACATCGTTTTCGCTTTGCGGGCGGCGTTTTAATAGCTCAGGTAGCTCCTCTTTGCTAAGCTCGAATTTTTCATCGCCGTATTTTGCCGACGCTATCACGCACGGTACGCTGGAAATTTGCTGTGCAAGCTCACGCAAGAGCTCCTGGCTCACGCCCTTAACCGGATATGCGGGAGGACGGTCGATTGTACTTATATCTACGCGGGCTGGTGAAATTTGATTTAGTGCCGCATTTAGCGCTTCAAATTCAGCTTTCGTGTCATTTAATCCTTTTACGACCAGGATTTCAAGCACTAGCTCGCCTTTAAACTCTCGCCTAAATTTAGCCATCGCAGCCACTAGCTCGCCAACATCGATATTATCGCCCGAGCGATCGATCCTAGCAAAGGTTTTTTGCACAGCGCTATCAAGGCTAAATTTGACGATATCAAGCCCTTTTAGCGCCTCGCAAATTTTAGGATCAAGCACGCCCGAGCCGTTTGAGAGTATTAGCGTTTTAGCCCGGCCTTTTATCAAATTTAGCTCGCGTACTAGCCGCGCAAGATCGGGATAAAGCGTCGGTTCGCCGTTTGCCGTGAGCGTGATGACGTCTATGTGCGGATGCGCGGCTAGAGCGGTTTTTACTTCGGCCGTTACCTGCTCTACGCTTGGCGGATTGATGGCGGCAAAGACGGGCTTGGCGGCGGTTAGCTCGCAGTAAACGCAGTCAAAGTTACAGCATTTTTGCGTAGGCGATAGATCGACGCCTAGAGACGTACCGAAGCGACGCGAGCTAACGGGGCCAAAGACTATTTTCATTGATTTTCCTAAATTTAAGATGCGCGATTATACCCAAGACGAAATAAATTTTAGACCCGTTTTGGCTTAGAGATTTAAATGCCTAGGTGCCGAAGCTAAAAAGCGTTCAAAAATGTAGTTGGTACATTTTATGCCTTAGCGCTTGCCGTTTAAAGTCAAAAATATAAACGATAATTCGGTTTAAATTTATACGTTAATCGCCAAAAACCGCAAGTTGGAAAAATAAGCTAAAAAGCGTTAATTTAGGCTTAGGCATAAACAAATACGGGCGTTATCAATGTCGGTGCGCTAAATTTAAGCTCGACAAACAAAAAAGATTTAAGAAAAAGTCCGGAAAACGGCGACTAAATTTCACAAATAAATATAACCCAAAGGCGGCGATCAAACATAAATTTAGCTCTATTTAGCAAGCAAATGTTCGAAGCGGGCTTAAATTTACAACAGCCCGCTTCCTTAAGCTAAAATTTCTTTTTCCTCACGTCCTCGACGATTGCCTTAGCCATACTATCGACCTCGGCGGTTACGACGCTAGTATCGTTTGCGACTCTGACGTTTTGCTTGGTTAGCTCGTCAACCTCAGCTACGCCTTGATTTATCATATTTATAGCTTCGCTTTGCTCCCTGATGCTCTCGCTCATCTCGTTGATGCTTTGAGCTAGTACGTTTGCGTTAGCTTCGATTTCGCCTAGGCTCTTTTGAGTTCGTTCGGCTAGTTTGCGTACTTCGTCGGCAACTACGGCAAAGCCGCGTCCGTGTTCGCCTGCGCGCGCTGCTTCGATGGCTGCGTTAAGCGCTAGCAAGTTTGTCTGATCGGCAATATCGCGGATGATGACGATGATGTTTTTGATCTCCTCGCTTTGGCGAGTTACGTCTTCGGCCTTTTGGCTAATGGCATTCATAGAACTACTCATCTCCTCGACTGCCGCAGCGCTCTCTTGTAGCGAATTAGCCTGCGAATTAGCGCCTTGCGTGACTTGCTGCATCGAGCGAGCTAAAAACTCGGCCTTTTCTTCAAGCGTATGCGCCTGCTCTAAATTTGCCCTTAGCATACCAGCTATCTCTTCGCCTAAAGCATTGATACCGGCAGCTACTTTGCCTTCATCGTCGAGTCTTTTCGTGAAGTCTTGCTTTTTAAAGCTTTCTAGCAAATTTAACACCTCGTCGCCGCTTGCAGCTATGGCTTGTTTTAGCGCGATTTGTAGGTCTTTAAAAGTCTGTTTTAGCTGGCTAAGAGCCGGATTTGAGGTGTCGGCGTTTAGCTGGGCTACATAGTTGCCCTTGCCTATCTGCCCTACAAACGCGTTGGCCTCTTTTATAAAGCTATTTTGCTCGGCGAGATTTGCCTCGATTTGCCTGATATTTTCGTTTATTAGCGCGCTCATCTGTCCGATCTCGTCGCTTCCGCTGCGCTCTAACGTTTCGGCTTTGTCGGTTTTATTGTTTAAAAATTCGAAAAATCTCACAAGGCCGTTTTTAGTCTGATCAATACCGGAGATTAAATTTTTACCGATCATGATAGAAGCCAGCAGCATCAAAAGTACACACACGGCGATAACAATACCGCTAAATACGAGCTGTGCCGTTGCTTCACTTTTTACCTGCGAGGCTCCGTTTTTCATATCGCTTAATAGCTTTAGCTCTAGCTCCCTCATCGCATCTATAGATAGTGTTATTTTTGAAAACCAAGTCGCGGGGTCGTACGATATATCCTCGGTAGCGACTACGTTTTTGATGATGTTCATCGCATCGTTAAAGTCCGCCTTTTTTCTAGCGATAGTATCGAATTCAGCACTAAATTCTTTCGGATTGTACTCGTCGAAATCCTGCATAAATTTATTGATTACGCTGTTTAGGGCGACTACTTTGTTGTAGTCTTCTTTGCTTATGCTTTTTTTAGTAAAAACTCCGTTTAGAGTTGCTCGCAAGATACCAAACGATTCCTTTATCTCCCCGACGATAATAATGCGTTTTAAATCATCAACGAGGCTAGGCTCCAGTTTGTCGCTATATCCGTTTATAGCGATAACTTCTTTTCTTAGTATTTTAGTTATACGTCCTATTAGATTATCGCCGCTTCTTTGATCTACGCCCGAGCGAATACTGGCTATCTCCGGAGCTATTTCGTTCTTTTCCGCAAGCTTCTCAAGCGCCGCATCCACGTTCTTGCGCTGAGCCACGAGTTTAGCATTGTCTCCGCCGGCTAGCACTCCAGAGCTAAAACCGCGCTCTTTTTGCATCTCGTGAATGAAGTCGTTTTGATTTATGATCGTATCTACTATACGCTCGCTGTAATCGGCTTTATCGCGAGTTTTGATAATACCGTTTAACATATAGGCGCTAATGATACCAAGACCTATTAGCCCGACTAGAGCTATGACTAAAATTTTAAGTTTTATGCTCAGATTATTCATCTTTCCTCCTTTATCTTGCGCTTTTTTCTTGCACTCGTTTTATAAAATATTTCGCGTTTTCTACGGGAACGTCCGGCAAAATACCGTGTCCGAGATTAAAGATATACGGCGCGTTTTTCATCGTCTGCAAAATTCGTTCCACACCGGCGTCGATCGCCTCCTTGCTATAAAGGCGCGTAGGCTCCATATTTCCTTGAAGGACGTATTTTGGGCTTAGTTTTGCTTTAGCAAGCTCGATCGGCGTACTCCAATCCACGCCGAAAACCTCGAAATTCCCCGAAATTTTATCCAGATATCCGCTTATGCCTTTTGGAAAAACGATAACCGGAATTTGCGGGAATTCGGCCTTAAGCGCATCAACTATATCCATGATATACTTCCAACCGAACTCAAAATACGCCTCATCCTCCAGCGCGGCCGCCCAGCTATCAAAAATTTGAACCGCATTTACGCCGGCTTTTATCTGCTCTTTCATGTAGCCTATGAGCGCAGCAGTAACCTTGGCTAAAATTTGATGCATAAACTCGGGATTTGAATATAAAAGCTTCTTGCTAACCGCATAGGTTTTCGTTCCGCCGCCCTCGATCATATACGTAGCTATCGTCCACGGCGCCCCGCAAAAGCCGATCAGCGCTTTATCCTGCGCCAAATTTTCGCGCGTTAGCTTAATCGTATCGTATACGTAGTCTAAGTTTTTGATTGATTTTTGGACGTCTAACCTATCTAGATCCTCTCTCGTCTTGATCGGATCGCTAAATACGGGCCCCTCGCCTTGGACAAATTTAAGATCCATGCCCATCTCTAGCGGCACGACGAGGATATCACTAAAAAGTATCGCCGCATCGACGCCTAAAATTTCAACAGGCTGGATCGTGACCTCGCTGGCTTTTTTATAATCCTTGCAAAGCGATAAAAAATCTCCCGCCGCAGAGCGAACTCGCATGTACTCGGGCAGATACCGACCTGCCTGTCGCATCATCCAAACGGGCGTATAAGGCGTGGGTTTTTTTAAACAAGCGTCGATGAAAATCATATATTTCCTTTAAATTTTTAGCGATTTTATCTAAATATTTATTAAATTCTAATCCGCCCACTTACTTTCGTCTAATTTTTTTTCATTTTTGGCCACAACTAGTGCGCCCAGCATATCTCCCGTCACGTTCATTGACGTGCGCCCCATGTCAAGGATCGCATCGATACCTAAAATCAACGCATACGCCGCGGCTACCGCACTTCCGCCCTCGACTTTTAGACCGACTGATTCAAGCACCATCAAAAGCATTATCGCGCCCGCTCCAGGCACTCCGGCCGTTCCGACGGCGGCAAGGACGGCCGTTAGTATTATGGTCATTTTAGCCCCCGAGTCAAGCTCCACGCCCACGGCGTTAGCGATAAACATCGCGCAGATACCAAGATATATGATCGTGCCGTTCATATTTACGGTGGCGCCCACGGGAAGCGCAAAGCCGTAGATTTGCTTTGGGATACCCATATCTTCTTCGGCCGTTTTCATCGAGATAGGCAGCGTTCCACCCGAGCTTCTGGTTACAAAAGCCGTCAGCATAGGCGGGCGAACTTTTTTTAGAAATTTAAACGGATTGATTTTAACGATCAAGCAAATCAAGAAATAAACGACGAAAATTTGAGCCGCAAAGCCGATATACGCGCTAACCGTGACGCCCAAAAGCGGTCCGAAAGCCTTTACGCCTTGCTGAGAAAATACGATAAATATAAGAGCAAAAACGCCAAACGGCGCGTACTCCATGATCCATCTTATGACGTAAAACATGATGTGGTTGATCCCGTCAAATACGTCGTAGATCAAATTTCCCAGTCTGCTAAGCCTCTCGTCTTTGCTATCCTTTAAAAACGAAAGCGCGACGCCGAAAAATAAGCTAAAAGTTATAATTTGTAAAATTTCGCCCTTTGCAATAGCTTCAAAAGGGTTAGTCGGAAATAAATTTACGAGTATCGACGACATGCTGGGCGCATTTGCGGTTTTGCCGCCTATGTCGCCGCTGCCGGTTATATGCAGTCCGGCTCCAGGCTCCAAAATAAGCCCGACCGCAAGCCCGACTACGATGGCTAAAAACGACGTCAATATGTAAAAAATCAGCACCTTTGCCCCCACTCTGCCAAGATCGGAAGGCGAGATGGAGCTACAGCCCACGATGAGCGAAGCCATAACGATAGGCACGATGATCATTTTAAGAAGCCTTATGAACACGTCGCCAAAAGGCTTTAGGATAACTATCGCGTCCTTTGCGTCTTGAAAAATGATGCCGCAAACGGCACCCAAAATAAGTCCGGCTAAAATTTTTAGAAGCAAATTTACCTCGAAATATTTCTGAACTATTCCGCGTTTAACGTTTGGTTGCACAAAATCTCCTTTAAATTTAATCCGTGAATTATAAGTAAATTTTTCTTAAACTACAAATACTTCTGTTTTTTAAATTACGGATTAAATTTAAAGCGAGAAAAAATTAAAAGGCGCAAATTTTAGTTTTTAGCCGCCAGTTCGTCTAACAAATTTTGCAAATTTACGCCCGCCAAGCTATCAAACATCGCTTGCTGCGCGGAGATAAATTTAGGCGTCAAAAGCGCCTCGATCCTGCCTCCTAGCGGACAAGGCGGCGGCGAGTTTTTGTGGATTTTAAAGATATCGTTTTCGCCCTCGTTTACCGCCGAAAATATATCAAAAAGCGTGATCTGCTCAGGCTTTTTAGCTAGGCTCGCCCCGCCCGTACCCGCGCTTACGTTTATTAAATTTGCAGATTTTAAAAGCCTAATGATATTTCGCACGATGACGGGGTTAGTGCCGATCGTACCTGCTAAAAACTCGCTCGTGTTTTTCTCGTCCTTAAAAAACTCGCAGCTAAGCAGGATGTGGATAGCGATGGAAAATTTTTGTCCTATTTGCATAATCAGCCTTGGTTTAAATTTAAAAGCCGCGCGTCCTTTTCGTGCGGCGTTATTTTAGCTAAATTACGCAAAATTTTAAACTCACGCCCTCTCGCCGACTGCGGTAAAGCGCTTTTGCACGAAAGCGCCGTTTTTTAGCTCGTCTATGACCGCAAGCGCGAGGTCTGCATAGCTGATGTAGCTCTCGTTTTTGGAGTTTAGTATTAGATTATCGCCGCCAAGGACGTATTTGCCCGTGCGAGCGCCGTTTGCGTCATAGTCTCCAGCAGGCGAGACGTATGTCCAGAGCACGTCGCTTCTGCCTTTCAGCTCAAAAAACGACTCCGCAGCCGCCCTTGCCACGCCCATATACTCAGGCGGGAAGTCGGGCGTATCCATAGCCATAGTGCCTTTGTCGTCCACAAGCAGCGTACCGGCGCCGCCTACGATGATCAGCCTCGTGCCGCTACCGCTTAGCAAATTTGCAAGATGAACTGCTGCCTTTTTGTATAGAGGAAAGGTCGCGTCAGTAAAGGCGCCAAATGCGCTGATAACGGCATCAAAGCCAGCTAGATCGGCCTTTGTTAGCTCAAAAACGTCTTTATAAACGACTTTTACGTCGCCGTTTTTATACTCTTTGTTTCGCACGATAGCCGTTACTTCATGCCCTTGTTTTAGGGCTTCTTGCACCAAATTTGAACCTGATTTTCCATTTGCTCCGATGATTGCTACTTTCATTGTTTCTCCTTTAAATTTGATTTGTTTGATCGCACAGCTGCTGCGGTTAATGCGCTCGCACATTTGGCGCCGTCTTGCCGCGCTACGCAGTTTAAAATTTACGCTCGCATTTGCCGCGCACTTGTCTTGCGAAATTTTACAGCCAGCTCGGCTTTACATCGTCGTTTATCACGCCGTCGCCGTTAGTGTACTGCTCCAGGCTGCCGCGTTTGGTCTGGATACAGATAAACTTCATCCCCTGCGCGCCCGCCTTAAAGCATCTTTTGCCTGCCGGATCGATGCGGATCGCGTCGCCCTCGCCCACCGCCTTTTCCTCGCCGTCGATGAATAGCGTGCCGCCGCCTTTTAACACCAAGTAAAGCTCCTCGTTTTGCTTGTGCGAATGCACAAACGGCACGCTCGCGTTTGCTGGAAGTTCATTGATAGAAAGCTCGCAGCCGCTTAAATTTAGAGCGTCTTTTAGCTCGACTCTCGGCTCATTTTTCGTTGAAACGATCTTGTAGTTTGACATCTTTTTCTCCTTGGGTTTTTTGTTGTAATGCTATAACTTACAACCGATGAGCGAAGTATAATAAAATTTTGTTGTAATGTCAAGAGTTACAGCAAAAAATTCCGCAAAATTTGACGCAAATTTTAAAATCAGATAAAATCCGCGCGATTTTAAACAAAGGAATTTTATGCAAAATAGCGCATTTAAGACGCTAACGCTCATCGCAAAGAAAAATTTTAAAAAGCTATTCTTGACGTTTAGCCTGGTTTTGGCGGAAAACGGGCTATTTCTCGTCTATCCCGTACTAGCCGGCATAGCCATAAACGCCATCGTAGCGGGCGACACGATTTTGGCGCTTAGCTACTCGTGCATGGTGTTCGTGGGCTGGGGGCTAGGCTCGATTAGGCGGCGCGTGGATACACAGGTATTTACTAGGATATATGCAGGACTTGCCGTAAGCGTGATAATGAACGAAAAAAAGCCGCAAAAGACGAAAGCGCCGTAATCGCAAGAGCAAATTTATCTCGCGAATTCGTAGATTTTTTCGAGCAGCATTTTCCCGTGTTTTTTACCTCGGTCGTTTCGATTTTCGGTTCGGCGATCATGCTTTTATTTATCGAGTTCTACGTGGGTTTGGCAGTTTTTGCCCTGCTCGCGGTTTTTGGCATTTTGCTACCCAATTACATCGCCAAAAACGACCGCTTGTATCTAAAGCTAAACAACCAGCTAGAGCGCGAGGCAGGACGCATAAGCGTAGGCGATGAGCGCACGCTAAAGCGCCACTACGACATACTTTCAAAGCTTCGTATCCGCATATCAAACAGAGAAGCGATGAGCTTTTTTATCATCGGCGCAAGCGCGGCGGCGATTTTTAGCTTGGCGATATTTTTGCTATCACACAAGCAGGCAAACGCGGGCCACATCTACTCGGTGCTCACCTATCTTTGGACGTTTGCGATCAGTCTTGACGACGCGCCGAGGCTAGTGGAAGAGTTTAGCAAGTTAAAAGACATCGGCAAGCGCGTAGATGCCGGACTGGAAGGCGATATAGATAAAATTTAAGCGCTTTTTTGAGGTATAATTTAACTAAAATTTGCCCAAAAGCGAGGTCAAAATGCACGAAAATAACTCTCATTGCACGCATTCGCACGCGTTAAACAAGGTTGTTTTGAGAAATTCTTTCCTTATAATCTCCACTTTTATGCTGGTCGAGGTCGCGGGCGGCTTGGCGACGAACTCGCTCGCCCTGCTCTCCGACGCCGGGCACATGCTCTCGGACGCCGCGGCGCTCGGACTTTCGCTATTTGCGTTTAAATTCGGCGAACGCAAAGGCAATCTGCAAAAGACCTTCGGCTACAGGCGGATCGAAATTTTAGCCGCGACGATAAACGCCCTCGCCCTCGTCGCGATCGCCGTTTTGATCGTCATCGAGGCGGCGCGGCGCTTCCAAAACCCGCCCGAAGTAGCCACCGCAGGTATGCTTGCCATCAGCACGCTGGGGCTCGTCGTAAACATCGTCGTGGCGCTGTATATGCTGCGCGGCGGCGACGTGAGAGAAAACGTCAATATGCGCGGCGCCTATGCGCACGTGCTGGGCGACGCTTTAGGCTCGGTGGGCGCGATCACGGCGGCACTGCTGATGATGTGCTTTGGTTGGGGCTGGGCGGACGCGGCAGCTAGCGTGCTCGTGGCTGCGCTCATTGTAAAAAGCGGCTGGGGCGTGCTAAAAGACAGCCTAAACATCCTCATGGAGGGCTCGCCAAAGGGCGTGTGCCTGGACGAGCTCGTCGCGCAGATCAGGGGCGTGGACGGCGTGCTTTCGGTGCACGACCTGCACGTCTGGAGTATCACAAGCGGCGCAAACGCGCTCACGGCTCACATCGTGGTCAGCGGCGAGCTGAGCGTGCGCGAGGCGGAGCGGATCTTGCGCGAAATATCGCACGAAATGGAGCATCTGGGCATCACGCACACGACGCTACAACTTGAGAGCAGCGATAACGAATGCGGCGGCGAACTCATCTGCGAAGTAAGATCAAATGGCGGTAACGGGCATTTGGGGCATAGTCATTAAAATTTGGGCAAATTTGGGGCGAAATTTTGCGATCTAGCATATCAAATCAAATCCGTAGCCCGAAACGAATAAATTTTTGCTAAAATTTAAATCGACTCATTTTTATAAAAGGGGCGAATTTAGATGAAAAAATATATACTAGTCGTGATTTTCGCCCTGCATTGCGCCCTTGGGGACGGCAGCTATACAGGTTTTCTGATCGCGCTAAATTTCGCGGTAGCCTTGTTTGCATAGCTTTTCCTTTTATGAAAAAGGATTATATATTTTTGCTACTGCTCGCGCTAAATTTGGCTTTGTATTTCAACGCCGTCGATACCCCTTTTGAAAAGCCTGAGCTTTGGACATATCATATACCCGCACTCGCAAACGCGACATACGGGCTAAGCACTCTAGTTTACGCCTCGGGATTCGTCGCTTTTGCTCCGCTAGCGGTGTATGTTTATTTTTTGTATTCGCTTTGCGTCGTTATTTGCGCCGTGCGCGAAAGACTTCAAAATTTACGTTAAATTTTACGAACCGAATCCGCGTCAAATTTACTCCAAATCCCCCGTCGCAAGCCGCCACCCGTTTAACGAAAGCTAAATTTACTCTACTTTAACGAAAATTTTTATACAATCGCCCAAAATTTAACTAGGGATTTCATGAAAAACATCAGAAATTTTAGCATCATCGCTCATATCGACCACGGTAAAAGCACGCTTGCAGACCGCCTGATACAGGAGTGCGGCGCCGTGAGCGACCGCGAGATGAGCAGCCAAATCATGGATACGATGGACATCGAAAAGGAGCGCGGCATCACGATCAAGGCCCAGTCCGTACGCCTAAACTACGCGCTTGGCAGCGAAAACTTCGTCTTAAATTTGATCGACACTCCAGGCCACGTGGACTTTAGCTACGAAGTAAGCCGCTCCTTAGCTAGCTGCGAGGGCGCGCTGCTTGTGGTGGACGCTAGCCAAGGGGTAGAGGCGCAAACCATCGCAAACGTCTACATCGCGTTAGATAACAACCTCGAAATCATCCCCGTCATAAATAAAATCGACCTCCCGGCTGCCGATCCCGCTCGCGTAAAAAACGAGATCGAGCACGTTATAGGGCTTGACTGTAGCGGCGCGATCGAGGTCAGCGCTAAAAGCGGTATCGGCATCAAAGAGCTGTTAGAAGCCATCATCACGCGCATTCCGGCCCCTGGCGGCGAGGCGGAAAAACCGCTAAAAACGCTCATCTACGACAGCTGGTTTGACAACTACCTAGGCGCTTTGGCGCTCGTGCGGGTCTATGACGGCGAGCTAAAGAAAAACGACGAAATCCTAGTCATGGGCACGGGCAAAAAACATATCGTGCTAGATCTCATGTATCCAAACCCAATCGCTCCGATAAAAACGGCAAATTTGGGCGCGGGCGAGGTCGGCATAGTGGTGCTCGGGCTAAAAAACGTGAGCGACGTACAGGTGGGCGACACGATCACGCTGGCTCGTAATCCCGTAAAAGAGCCAGTCGGCGGCTTTGAGCGGGCTAAACCGTTCGTATTTGCGGGACTTTACCCGATCGAAACGGATAAATTTGAGGACCTACGCGACGCCCTGGATAAACTCAAGCTAAACGACAGCTCGATCAGCTACGAGCCAGAAACCTCGGTCGCGCTTGGGTTTGGTTTTCGCGTCGGCTTTTTGGGGCTGCTACATATGGAGGTTATCAAGGAGCGTTTGGAGCGCGAATTTGACCTCGATCTCATCGCCACGGCTCCGACCGTCACCTACGAAGTCGTACAAACCGACGGTCAAATTTTACGCATCCAAAACCCCAGCCAGCTCCCGCCGGTCAATAAAATCGAGCACGTCAAAGAGCCCTACGTCAAGTCCACGATCATCACTCCAAGCGAGTTTTTGGGCAACATCATCACGCTGCTAAACAACCGCCGCGCCGTGCAGACTAAGATGGACTACATCACGCCCGAGCGCGTGCTGCTCGAGTACGACATCCCGATGAACGAGATCGTGATGGACTTTTACGACAAGCTAAAATCGAGTACCAAAGGCTACGCGAGCTTCGACTACGAGCCTAGCGACTACCGCGTGGGCGATCTGGTGAAGCTTGATATCAAGGTCGCGGGCGAGACCGTGGACGCGCTCTCCATCATCGTGCCCGAAAGCAAAGCCCAGTCCAAAGGACGCGACTTCGTAAAAGCGATGAAAGAGATCGTGCCGCGCCAGCTCTTTGAGGTGGCTATTCAAGCCAGCATCGGCAACAAAGTCATCGCGCGCGAAACCGTAAAATCAATGGGCAAAAACGTAACCGCCAAGTGCTACGGCGGCGACATCACGCGTAAGCGTAAGCTGCTAGAAAAGCAAAAAGAGGGCAAAAAGCGCATGAAAGCTATCGGCAAGGTAAATTTGCCGCAAGAGGCGTTTTTAAGCGTTTTAAAGATAGACTAACGGCATTTCGCGAGCGTTTTTGCTGCGCTCGCGGCTGCTTTTATTATCTAGCGTCAAATTTGCAAATTTTACTGGCCCGAACCCGCACTGCGAAAATGCTAAATTTGACGCTATCTCCGCTTTTAAAATCTCAAAAATCAAACTTAATAAAATTTATACAAATTTCCAATTTCACCCAAATTTTATGCAAATTTGGAAATTCATCTCAAATTTGGATAGAATTTTGCTTGCGCGATGTAAAATTTACGAAAGGATTTTTATGAGAAATTTTATACTTTTATTTGCGGCGTTCCTTTTTACGGGATGTTTCGGGCTGTTCGAGAGCTCGCCGGAGGTCGCTCAAGCTAGCGACGGCAACGCCAAAGGCTACAAAGAAGTGATGCGTATCAAAGCAGACTGCTCCTCATGCGCTAGCGGCGGTCAGGACATCAAGATAAACGGCACCGACTACACCAGCGACGTCGCGATAAAATGCTGCATCGCTCAAAGCAGGATCGACACGAACGCGGCCATCAAAAAAGTCTATATCCACAAAATAGCCGACGAAAGAGCAGCGGATAGCGGCATAAAATTTATCTCCAAAAACGGCGCGAAAA
The DNA here is from genome assembly GCA_963515555.1 of uncultured Campylobacter sp. Lineage (GTDB taxonomy): Bacteria > Campylobacterota > Campylobacteria > Campylobacterales > Campylobacteraceae > Campylobacter_A. Next base: position 19,639 of record CAUPXB010000020.1, read on the forward strand.
TGCTCTATCCAAAAGAGCGTCTTGAGAGACTTTTTCATCTTTTCTTACAAGACGAGCTTCTAAACCGCGGCATCATGGTCGTGGATAGCCAAACCTCGCCTTACACCTACCGCGTAGATTTTGCATTTACCGACTACGCAGCCTCATATAGCGAGCCGTCGCAGTATCTAAGCGCGGCGATGAAAGGCAAACTAGGCGTCAAAAACATAAACAAAACCCGCGTGCTAAATATCTCCACCAGACAAGACGTACGCAAGCTCGAGGCCGAGGATACGCAGGATTTTAACCTCTACGTCTACCTTCTCGTTAAACAAGCTGCCAACAAAGCCGCCGAAGAGATATCAAAACTATAAAGGAAAAATATGAAAAAATTAGCTTTTTACGCCCTTGCCGCCGCGCTTTTTGCCGCGGTCATGAGCGGATGTTCGCAGCGCAGCTCGGTGTTAAATTTGACCCCGTATCAATCAACATCAAACCAGATGGGCTACCAAAAAAATATCCGCATAAATAGCATCGAAGACGCTCGCGCAAACAAAAGCATCGTAGCCACGATCACCGGCAGCAACGGCAATGTCAAGGAGTACGTCACGCTGCAAAACAGCATCGAGGGCTGGCTGCAAGACGGCCTTAGCACCGAGCTTAAACGTCTGGGGGCAAATTTGAGCGACTTTGGCGATATCGTCGTGGACGTGAGGATCGTCGAGCTTAAAGCAAATCTAAGTGGCTACTCCACCGACAACCTAAAAGGCTCGGCAAAGCTCACGATAATGGTGCACAGAGGCGATCAGACCATCACCAAAAACGTCTCGCAGGAGCAGACCAAATTTGCCCCGATCCACACGAGCGGCGCGTTTAAGAGCTTCTTTGACGAGCTACTACAAGACATCGTAAAACGCGCGGCGATCCAGATCCTAAAAAGCTGATGAGATGCGCTAACTGCGGGCACCTGAGCCTAGCCGTGATCTGCAAAATTTGCAAAGATCACCTGCTCTCCTCGCCCGCAAGGACGCGCGTTTTGGACGGCGATTTTAAAATTTACAGCTTTTTTGACTACTCCGAAGCTAAAAATTTACTCCACTCAAAACACCTATTTCACGGCTCTTTCGTTTACGGCGCGCTTGCAAATTTGAGTTTTAAGATTTTTGCTAGCAAATTTAGCTTCGGCTCTCCCGTAAACGCTGTGCCGATCGACGACAAAACGACTAGCGGCTACTCGCATACGGCGATCCTAGCTCGCGCGTTAAAAAGCGCGGAAATCCGTCCGCTTTACGCCTGCTTGCACGCGGATTCAAACGTCAGCTATCACGGCAAAGACCTAGCCTTTCGCCTAAAAAATCCGCGAAATTTTAAGCTTTTAAAAACGCCTAAATTTCCCGTTATCTTGATAGACGATATCGTGACGACGGGCACTACGATAGACGAAGCCAGACGGACACTGCAAAAAGCCGGCTGCGAGGTGCTTTTTGCGCTGACGCTTGCCGATGCGAAGTATTAAAATTTGACTCAATCAAGGCAAAATGCGGACTCAAATTTAGCATTTTAAAGCTAGCGAAGTAAAATTTCAAACATCCCCAAATTTCGGTCAAATTTAACCCCATCAAGCCACTATAAAACATATCTATTTAGCAAGTTTTTATCAAATTTAAGCTAAAATCGGCAAGTAAATTTTAAGGAAAAATATGGAAAATATATTTGAAAACAATCAAGACATCCAAGCCGTCGATATCGAAGAGTCGATAAAAACGAGCTACCTCGACTACTCGATGAGCGTCATCGTCGGTCGCGCCCTGCCTGACGCTAGAGACGGTCTAAAGCCCGTTCATAGACGCATCCTCTACGCGATGAACAACCTCGGAGTCGGCAGCCGCAGCCCGTATATGAAGTCCGCGCGTATCGTGGGCGACGTCATCGGTAAGTACCACCCGCACGGCGATACGGCCGTTTATGACGCGCTCGTGCGTATGGCGCAGAAATTTTCCATGCGCTATCCGGCGGTCGACGGCCAAGGAAACTTCGGCTCCATCGACGGCGACGGCGCGGCTGCGATGCGTTATACCGAAGCTAGGATGACTAATCTCACCGAAGAAATCCTGCGCGATATCGAAAAAGACACGGTCGATTTTATCCCAAACTACGACGATAGAGAAACCGAGCCCGACGTCCTGCCTAGCCGCGTGCCAAATTTGCTGCTAAACGGCTCTAGCGGTATCGCCGTCGGTATGGCGACAAATATCCCGCCGCACAGCCTTGACGAGCTGATAGACGGACTTTTGCTCGTACTTGAAAACAAAAACGCGACGCTAGAAGAGGTGATGCAGTATATAAAAGGGCCTGATTTCCCGACCGGCGGGATAATATTTGGCAAAAAAGGCATCATCGAGGCCTACCGAACGGGACGCGGACGCGTGAAACTACGTGCCAAAACCCACATCGAAAAAAAGCCGAACAAAGACGTCATCGTCGTCGACGAACTGCCGTATCAGACGAACAAAGCCCGTCTCATCGAGCAAATCGCCGAGCTGGTCAAAGAAAAACAAATAGAAGGCATCAGCGAAGTGCGCGACGAGTCCGATAAGGACGGCATCCGCGTCGTCATCGAGCTAAAACGAGACGCGATGAGCGACATCGTGCTAAATAATCTCTTTAAATCAACGACGATGGAGAGTACGTTTGGCGTCATAATGCTGGCGATAAACAACAAAGAACCGAAGGTATTTAACCTAATCGAACTTTTAAAGCTATTTTTAAATCACAGAAAAACAGTCATCATCCGCCGCACGATATTCGACCTGGAAAAAGCTAGAGCTAGAGCGCATATTTTAGAGGGCTTAAAAATCGCGCTGGATAATATCGACGAGGTGATCGAGCTCATCAAAAATAGCGCCGACACGCCGAGCGCTCGCGAGGGCTTGGTAGCGAAATTCGGCCTTAGCGAGCTACAAGCAAGCGCGATACTAGATATGAGGCTAAGCAAGCTAACGGGTCTTGAGCGCGAAAAACTAGAGGCCGAGCTAGCAGAGCTGATGGCCGAGATCGCGCGCCTTGATGAAATTTTAAAGAGCGAAACCTTGCTAGAAAAACTAATCAAAGACGAGCTGCTTGAGATAAAAAATAAATTTAAAGTACCGCGCATCACCGAGATCGTCGACGACTACGACGACATAGATATCGAAGACCTCATCCCTAACGAAAATATGGTCGTAACCATCACGCACCGAGGCTACATCAAGCGCGTGCCGAGCAAGCAGTACGAGAAGCAAAAACGCGGCGGCAAGGGCAAGGTCGCGGTCACTACGTACGACGACGACTTCATCGAGAGTTTCTTTACGAGCAACACACACGATACGCTGATGTTCGTGACCGACCGCGGACAACTCTACTGGCTCAAAGTCTATAAGATCCCTGAAGGAAGCCGTACCGCAAAGGGTAAAGCTGTAGTAAATCTCATCCAGCTACAGCCTGACGAAAAGATCAAGGCGATCATCCCGACGACTGATTTTGCCCAGAGTAAATCGCTCGCGTTTTTCACTAAAAACGGTATCGTAAAACGCACGAATTTGAGCGAATTTAAAAACATCCGCTCTATCGGCGTTCGCGCTATTAACCTGGACGAGAACGACGAGCTGGTGACCGCTCTCATCGTCGAGGGCGAAGAAGAGCCGATAAATATAATCGACGAGCTTGGCGTAGAGACCGAGATAAACGAGATAGAGGCGATAGAAGCTCAGATCGACGAGGAAAATAGCGAAGAAAACGACGAAAACGCAGCCGAAGGAAGCGACGATAGCGAAAAAATGCTATTTATCGTAACCAAAAAGGGCATGTGCCTCAAATTCAAACTCAGCAAAGTCCGCCAGATGGGCAGAACGGCTCGCGGCGTGACGGGTATTAAATTTAAAGAAGCAGGCGACGAGGTCGTAGGCGCGGCCGTCATCGAAAACAACGATCAAGAGGTGCTAAGCATATCTCAAAAAGGTATCGGCAAGCGTACTACCGCAGAAGAATACCGCCTAACAAATCGCGGCGGCAAGGGCGTAATCTGCATGAAGCTAACTAACCGCACCGGCGATCTAATCGGCGTCGTAATGGTCGATGACGAACAAGATCTGATGGCTCTAACCTCAAGCGGCAAGATGATTCGCGTCGATATGCAAAGCATCCGCAAAGCCGGCCGCAACACCAGCGGCGTCATCGTCGTAAACGTGGACGGCGACGACGTAGTCAGTATCGCCAAGTGTCCTAAAGCCGACGATGGCGAGGATGAGAGCGGCGAAGAGACGCTAGAAAATTTAGAATGAATTTAGTGTTTTTGGAATACAATTTGCTAGTAAATTTGCAAACAAAAAAACAACTAAATTTAAAGGTTCAAGAATGAAAAAAATTACATTCGCGGTTTTGGGCGCGGTAGCCTTTTTGACGAGCGGTTGCTCTTTTAACAACCCTTTTGCCTCCGACGACGCAACATCGGCAAAGCAAGACATCGTCATCCAAAAGGTCGATAAAGAAGACATCAGAAGCGTGATGAAACAAGAAAAGATGATATACGATATCGAACCGGCCGATGCGGTATTTGGCGCCGTGGGCGAGGGCATCGCTCCGACCAACACCGTCTCTCACGCCCAGTCTCTAGCACTGGCTAAACGCGCGGCCATCGCGGATGCGCACAGACAGCTAGCCGAGAAACTCTACGGAGTCAAGATAAACTCCAAAGATACGGTTAGAGACGCGATGCTTAGAGACTCGACCATCACGGCTCAAGTAGCAGGTCTCATTAAAAATGCTTCCATCGTCGAGCACGACTTTAAAGACGGGCTATATCGCGTCAGAATGGAAATGAAAATAGACCAAAGCAAGTGGCAAGAAATTTTTGCTTACTGATTGCCGCTGCGGCACTTCTTTACGGCTCGGAGGAGTTCATCCTCTGGGCCAAAATCTCTACTAAAAATCACACCGTCGTTTACGACGATATCGCGCTTTCAAAAGCGATGGTTCTAAGCGAGCTAGAGTATGAGTATCTATGCGAAATAGACGCCCCAAAGCAGCCCGCGCAAAGCTCGCTAGGGTTCTTAAATTTACATAAAAACGAGCTTTTCGAGTGCTTTTTGCCTTACAAATTTAAGGTCGAAGATCGCTTCGTCCAACGCAACAAAAATATGAACTCCACAACCGATCTCACGCTGTTTCCCGTACGTTTTACGGTGAAATTTAAGCCCTCTTCGGCTATCATAAGCGTATTTAAAAACAAAGAGTAAAAGATGAATATCGTAATAGTAGAAGACGACATAAATATGCGCAAGTCCCTAGAGATCGCGCTTGGCGAATACGACGATCTAAAAATCAAAAGCTATAAAAGCGCGGTCGAGGCGCTTAAAAAAATGGGCGAGGACGTCGATCTCATCATCACCGATATCAACATGCCTCAGATGGACGGACTGGAGTTCATCAAGCGCCTGGATGGCAAATTTGACGTCATCATAATGACGGGCAACGCGACGCTAAACAAAGCCATCGAGAGCGTGCGCCTTGGCGTCAAGGATTTTCTTACGAAGCCATTTGACGCACAAACACTGTATGAGGCGATAAAAAGGGTCGAAATTTTACGCCGTAAACTACCAGCTGCGAGCCTAAAAGCTGCGCAAAGCGGGTCAAATTTACAGGCTGATTCGACCGATTTCGTCGCTAGCTCGCCGGCGCTTGCTAACGCGCTAAATTTAGCCTCTCGCGTCGCAAAAACGGACGCCTCGGCGATGCTAATGGGCGAGAGCGGCGTGGGCAAGGAGCTATTTGCCAAATTTATCCACAAAAACTCGCCGCGCAAGGACGGTCCGTTTATCGCGATAAACATGGCCGCGATCCCCGAAAATTTGATAGAAAGCGAGCTTTTCGGCTTTGAAAAGGGCGCATTTACCGATGCTTCGGCGATGAAAAAGGGGCAGTTTGAGCTAGCAAGCGGCGGCACGCTGTTTTTAGACGAGATCGGCGAGATGCCGCTAAATCTGCAGCCAAAACTCCTGCGCGCGATCCAGGAGCGCGAGATCACGCGTCTTGGCGCTACAAAAAGCGTCAAAATCGACGTTCGTATCGTATCTGCGACGAACGCAAACCTGCCTGCGATGATCAGCGAGGGTAAATTCAGAGAGGATCTGTTCTACCGCCTAAACACCGTACCCGTCGCCATCCCGCCGCTAAGAGAGCGCAAAGAGGAGATCTTGCCTATAGCCGAGCGCTTTTTAAGGCAAAGCTGCGAGGAGTTTAATCTCGGCGCAAAAAGCTTTTCCGAAGCGGCGGTAAAAGAGCTAGAAAACTACGATTTCCCAGGCAATATCCGCGAGCTCATCTCCGTCGTGCAGCGAGCAGCGATTCTTAGCGAAGGCGAGGAAATACAACCGGGCGATCTTTTTTTACAGGCGCGCAGCAGAAAATAGCTTAAATTTAAGCTTTACGCGAGTAAAATAAGCAGAATTTTAGTTTAAATTTAGCCGGCCGAGACGGCGACGCTGAAAATGCGCCGCACGACTCGTCAAATTTGAACGGTAAATTTGAATCTGAAAGAAGTTAATTTTGACCGCAAATTTGAGTTAAATTTAATGGGCAAGAGCGGTTGCGATTAGCTTTATGTCGAAAACCTAAATTTAGCCCGCGAAGCCCGATAAATCTTTAACATTGTGTCAAGCCAAATAGGCTTATCGCAGGGCGGCTTTGCCGGCCGAGAAGTTAAAAGAAAGCCAAAAATAAAAAGGAGCCAAAAATGAGAAAATTTAACGTTGCCGTCGTAGGCGCAACCGGCGCAGTCGGAGAGGAGCTTTTCCGCGTTATGGAGGAGGTGGATTTCCCGGTGGGCGAGCTACTACCGCTAGCAAGCGCGAAAAGCGCGGGCACCCAAATAGAGTTTAAAGGCAAAAACCACAAAGTTGTGGAGCTCACCGAGACGGTTTTTGACGAACATGAGATCGATATAGCGTTTTTTAGCGCGGGAGGATCGGTATCGGAAAAATACGCCAAATTTGCAGCAGCCAGCGGCGCCGTCGTCATCGACAACACCAGCCACTTTAGGATGGACGCGGACGTGCCGCTAGTCGTGCCCGAGTGCAATCCGCAGGATATCGCGCAGTGGAAAACCCGCGGCATCATCGCCAACCCAAACTGCTCGACCATCCAAATGGTGCAAATTTTAAAACCGCTAGACGACGCGTACGGCATCAACCGTGTGGACGTCTCGACATATCAGGCGGCTTCGGGCGCCGGTAAAGAGGGCATGGAGGAGCTGGTCGTGCAGCTGCAAAAGTTTTTCGAGTTTAAGCTCGACGAGTGCGAGCCGAAGGTCTTTGCCCACCAGCTAGCCTTTAACGTCATCCCGCACATCGACGTATTTTTGGACAACGACTACACAAAAGAAGAGATGAAAATGGTCAACGAGACCCAAAAAATCCTCCACAAAAATATGGAAGTGAGCGCGACCTGCGTGCGCGTGCCGGTGCTTCGCAGCCACTCCGAGGCGATTACGATTCATTTTGATAGAGACGTGGACGCCGCGGCCGCCCGCGAAGTCCTGCGCAAGGCGCCTAGTATCGTAGTCGTGGACGAGCCAGCCGCAAAAAAATACCCGATGCCAAGCATCTCAAGCGACACCAACGAAACCTACGTTGGACGCATCCGAACGGACAATTACCGCAAAAACGTCCTGCATCTATGGTGCAGCGCCGACCAGATCCGCGTGGGAGCAGCGACCAATGCCGTAAGAATCGCGCAAAAATGGATAGAGATGCAGGAGTAGTCGCCTGCGTTTTGTTTTAAAATTACCGAATTTACGCTTTGATTTGGTGGGCGTGCCTTGCCTCGCTTTGGCGTAGATTCGGCTAAATTTTGTCTAAATTACGTTTATCTTACTTGAGCATAAATTTAGTATAGGTTTTTGCACGGAGGGCTAGTTTTTAGCCCTCTTGTCAAAGCCTTGCAAAGATTGGATTTTCAGATTAAATTTTGATTATTTTAGAAAATGAAACCGTGTTTTTGTCGTATTAATTTTTTGATCTGCACACGATCTTTTGTAAATTTCACATATACATTTACCTGCATCTTTGCGATAAACAGTTACAAATAGGTCTTAAAATTGCTATACCATATTAAAGCACAATTTACTTAAAAATTTTAGAAAGTAAATTTTGTGAAATAAAGCTAAAAATATATAAAATGCTATCAAAAAAGGATACTTGAATTATGAAATATGCAAGCATTATAACTCCTAGCGATTTAGCACGATATGCAGATATGCATGAAAGCCAGGGAATAATTCCGGAGCTTGTTTATCTACTTATCAAACAATCTGTATCCGATATAAGCGAGTGCCGCATACCTTACGGTGATGCCGTAAATCAACCCGGTATGGACGGCGTTGTAGATTGCGAGACCGGATTTTTAGAATTTGTTCCTTCAGGGAAATCCTATTGGGAAATAGGCACCGGAAAAGATTCTCAAGAAAAAGCAAGTAGCGACTTTCAAAAAAGAACCGAAGAGTTAAGCGATGAAGAGCGGGCAAATTCCACTTTCGTCTTCGCTACTCCGCGTTCGGCCGAAGCAAATGGTTGGGATGAGCCAAAACAGAGGGCTTGGATTAAAAGGCAGCAAGGCAAAGGATGGAAGCGAATTATAATAATAGATGGAGTAAAGCTAGCGGATTGGCTTAGAGAATTTCCTGTTATTGGTAGGTGGTTAGCTGCTAAAATAGGAATTTTGCCAAATTCAAGCGGCATTATAACGCCGCTTGAGCACTGGAATTTAACTCAATCTAAATTTGAAAATTCCAACTTGATACAGTCGCAATTTAATGGGTTGGCTTTCCTCCCGAGCTTTTTATCTCCTCTCGCGATAAGGCTTGTAGTACGCTTGAGAGTATCTTTTTGGGCAATAATAAAAAGCTTTTTATTATTGCTGAGAGTGAAAACGATGTAGATGATTTTGTAGCGGCTTACCTTATGACGCTTGAAAAAGAAAAGGCGCAAAAATATGCAAATAAGTGTCTTTTTATAAAAGATAAAGATACATGGCAAGCGATATCCGAGTTGCGACGATCGCATGTATTGGTTGCTAGCCCAAGGCTAGGCTTGGATGATGAGCAGCAAAATTTACTTGCGTTAGTCATAGAAAAAGGGCATGGAGTGATCGTGCCGTTTTGCGACGCCTCATCAAACGGCAATGACGATGTTATAGACCTTAAAAGTCCTCCATCATATCAGATCAAAGAGATACTGACGAAAGCGCAGTTCCCAGATGCTCTTGCGGAGGAATTTGCTAAAATAGGCAATAGGAGGCTGTCTGCACTTATGAGGTATCTCGTAGGAGCCGCTGCGCCGTCGTATGCGAAACGAAATACTGTTAGCGAATTGGCAAAAGCCTGTTTAATAGGTCAATGGGATGAAGAAAATAAAGCTGACATTCAAACCATAGAAGAATTTGTCGGCAAAAGCTATAAAGAATGGATAGAAAAATTTAGAGCTGACGCACTGCGTCCAGACTTTCCACTTGCTTTGATAGAGGGAAAATGGAAAGTTATTTCTCGTGATGAGGCATGGGATGACCTTGGAGGCTTGATCTCAAATGACGATCTAGCCCGTTTTAAGAGTATAGCGATTTCAGTTTTAGAAGAAAGAGATCCAGCGCTTGATCTGCCAAAGGAAGAACGATACGCCGCTAACATTTATGGAAAACAATTAAACTATTCGCAAAATATTAGAAAAGGAATTTCTCAAACGCTTGCTTTGATGGGTAGTCGCCCCAAAGCGCTTAATAACTGCTCTTGCAAGGAGGCTTTAAACACTGTAAATTTTATTGTGCGCACATTGCTTGATGGGGCAGATTGGGAGCGATGGGCGAGCATAGATTGCTACTTACCGCTTCTAGCAGAGGCTTCACCTAGTGAATTTCTTGACGCTGTAGAGTCGTCATTGGTCGATATTTCGAATTCCTCTTTTCATGAAATATTTGAACAAGAAGGAAGTGGGATCGAAGGTCGTAATTATATGAGCGGCCTGTTGTGGGCTCTTGAAAGGTTAGCATGGTCCCCTGATTATTTATCAAGAGTAGCGGTTGTCTTGGCGGATCTTGCCTCTATTGATCCCGGCGGATCTTGGGCAAATCGTCCTATGAGATCACTTGTGAATATATTTTTACCTTGGCATGTGCAAACTACCGTAAAATTTGATATAAGAAAAGCGGCGATCAAAGCCGTGATAAAAAATCAACCTAAAATCGGATGGTCTCTGCTGCTAGAGTTGCTTCCGCAAGGTTGCCAAGTCACAAGCGGAAACTATCGCCCTATTTGGAGAGATTTTATCCCGTTAGATTGGAAGGATGGTGTATTTCAAAATGAATATTTGGAGCAAATTGCTGCTTTATCCGAGCTTATGATTGATTTAGCAAAAGAAGACGTGGATAAATTTATTGGGCTTATAGAAAGGCTTTCAAATTTGCCCAAAAATGCATACGATTTTATTCTTGATTATTGCTTGTCGGATAACATAATAAATTTGCCCGAAGAAAAACGCTATTTGGTTTGGGAGAAACTCGATGAGATTGTGCGTCGTCATAGAAAATTTTCTAATACTAACTGGGCATTGCCCGAAGAAAAACTTTGCAAAATCAAAAACATAGCCGATAGTCTTGCGCCATCTTCGCCGGAAATAAAATATCGTTATTTATTTAATGGCGTAGTTTTTGAGTTGTTGGACGGAGATGATGACCGCGATACGCAGATAGAAAGGCTCGTTAAAAAACGCAATTCCGCCATAAAAGAAATTTTGGACAGAGGAAGTTTGATGAGCTGCATCAATTTTGCCCAAAAAGTAGCTTCGCCGTTTGATGTAGGTCGAGCTTTAGGCGAAATAGAATATGACTTGATTGAAAATGAACTATTGCCAACATTTCTTGATTCAAATAATGAAGTTGAAAAGCAGGTTTTAAGCGGATATGTGCGAATTAAATTTTATAAAATCGGCATTGATTGGGCTGATATGATTATGCAAAAAGATTGGTCTTTAGAGCAACGCGCTAAATTTCTGTTGTTTTTACCTTTCAATGAAGAGGTATGGGAAATAGTTTCTAAGCATTTAGGAGAAGATAACGAGGCACTGTACTGGAAAAATATTAGAGTTAATCCTTATGAATCAGGCAGCGATCTAAATGAAGCAACCGAAAAATTGCTTACGCATGGGCGCGAAGGTGCGGCCGTTATCTGCGCTGCTCACAGGACAAATAAAGCCGAAATTAATGAAGCCCTAGCGGTTCGTTCACTTATCTCTGTTCTTAATAGCGAAAGTGGCATGCAAGAACTCACCAACTATAGCTATGTGACCTATGATGTAGTTGAGCTAATTAATCGCCTTCAAAAATCAAAAACCATAGATCAAGACGTGCTACTTAAAATCGAATTTAATTTCTTTCCTTGGTTAAAAAGATTTTCAAGAGAAAAATCCCATACCGCAATCGAGAAAAAACTCGCTTCTGATCCGCAATTCTTTGCCGATATGATTGCCCTTGCCTTTCGGTCCAAACATGACAAAAGCGACGATACTAAAGAAATAGATGAGAATAAACGCTATCTGGCCAAAAATGCCTGCGATATTTTATATAAATGGAAACTTTGTCCTGGAGTTAAAGAAGATGGAAAATTTGACGAAAATACGTTTAAAGAGTGGATCAAGGAAGCCAAAAGGATCACCGAAGAGACAGGGCATATAGGAGTTGCTAGGCACTATATTGGACAAATTTTAACTTATGCGCCTGCCGATCCGGGCGGACTTTGGATCCATAAAGTCGTGGCCGATATTTTAGATGCTAGAGATGCCGATAAAATACGCTCCGAATTCACGCTCACGCTTTTTAATCGACGCGGAATGCATACCTTTACTTACGGGCGGGAAGAGCGAGAGCTTGCTAAGCAGAATCAAGAAAAAGCCGAAGCCCTTGATACGGAGGGTTTTACTAGATTTGCAACGGCTATGCGAGAGTTTGCCGAACAATACACAAAAGAAGCGCGAGCGGAAGAAAAAAAGAGATATTTATGACGAACACGATTAAGTTTTTGCTTTTTTAACTACGGCTATTTTTGATAGTTCTTGAGTCCCATCTTTAAGGAAAATACTATAAAATACGCGTTTTATTTTTTAACAAAGGATATCAATGCGCAAAATTTTTGAAAAAACTCTCCTCTTTAGCAACGCCTTCACGCTATTTCCGGTAGTATTCGGTTTGCTTGGAGCCATCGTACTGTTTGTCATAGCAAGCTACGACGTTGGCAGGGTTTTTATCGACGTCTATCACTACTTTTTCGGCGATTTTCACCCGGAGAACTTCCACTCAGAAGTCGTCGGCGCGATCGTGGGCGCGATCGACCTCTACCTCATGGCGCTCGTGCTTTACATCTTTAGCTTCGGCATTTACGAGCTGTTTATCTCCGAAATCGAGGAGCTCAAGCAGTCCAAACAAAGCAAAGTCCTCGAGGTGCACTCGCTCGACGAGCTTAAGGATAAACTCGGTAAGGTTATCATCATGGTGCTTATCGTTAACTTTTTCCAGCGCGTTTTGCACGCAAATTTCACCACTCCGCTTGAGATGACCTATCTCGCCGCCTCGATTTTGGCGCTTTGCTTGGGGCTTTATTTCCTACACAAGGGCGAGCACTGATGCCTTTTGCGAGCCTGGCTTTCCGGCTCGCTTTTTTAAATTTCACTTCAAATTTTACCGCCGTGCCGTATGTGAATAACTTTTAAATTTTGCTTTTATCGTTAAGTTTTATTTCAAAATTTCCTCAAATTTAAAGCTATATAAATTTAAGTTCTTTTTTAGTAGCAAATGCTGATTTTAAGGGCTTTATGGATTAAATTTAAGATTACAAAATTAACCAAAATAATATAAATTATTTCACTTTTCACTCCGTGAAAAAAACGTGAAAAGTTACGTTTAATTTCAGTCTTTTTCGGGTAAATTTGACGCAGTTAAATTTGATCGGCATGACCCGCATCTTTACAGCGTGAATGATTTTGGTATAGATTGAGAGTCGTAAATAGAGAGTTAAATTTGACGCTTAAATGGGTAAAATTTAAAAACGGCGCATGCTTACCGCATACGCCGCCAAGGGGTAATTTTTATCAAAACTAGCGGCCATAGAGCCGCCTAAAATCAGTCAAATAGCGAATTTACGCTTTCGTTGTGATACACGCGCCTGATCACTTCGCCAAAAATCGGCGCGACGCTGAGCACTTTTATCTTTTCGTTTTCCTCGCGAAGCGGTATCGTGTCGGTTACCACCAGCTCGTCTAGCGCGCTATCTGCGAGGTTTTCGTATGCTTTGCCCGAGAGTACCGCATGCGTGCAGCACGCCATCACCGAGGTTGCGCCGCGTTCCTTAAAGACCTTAGCCGCCTTTACTATCGTGCCGCCCGTGTCGATCATATCATCGACCAGGATCACGTCCTTGCCCGCCACATCGCCGATTACGTTCATTACTTCGCTTTCGTTGGCTTTTTCGCGGCGTTTATCGACGATGACGATGTCGAGATTTAGGGCTTTTGCAACGCTTCTAGCGCGTGCGACGCCGCCGATATCGGGGCTAGCGATGATAGGATTTTTGAGATTTTTGTTTTTGATATGGTCGTTAAAGATGATCGAGCCGTAGAGGTTATCGACGGGGATATCAAAAAAACCCTGAATTTGGCCTGCATGAAGGTCGATCGTGACGACGCGATCGATACCCGCCGTTTGCATCATGTTTGCCACGAGTTTTGCCGTGATAGGCACGCGAGGAGCGGCCTTGCGGTCTTGGCGCGCGTAGCCGAAATACGGCACCACCGCCGTTATCGAGCTAGCCGAGCTGCGCTTAAGCGCGTCGGTTAGGATCAAAAGTTCCATCAAATTTACGTTTGCCGGCGCGCACGTAGGCTGGATGATAAAAATATCCTTGCCGCGTACGCTCTCGCCGATCTGCACGCTGATCTCGCCGTCGCTAAAGCGCTTGATCGTGGCTTCGCTGAGCGGAAGCGATAAATAATGCGAAATTTTCTTTGAAAACGCCGGATTTGCGGTACCCGAAAAGATTTTGTAACCTCTCATAACGATTAACCTTTATAAAATTTTTATCTAATTTTACCGAACTAAAACTTAAATTCGTAGATTTTTGCAGACGAATTTTTTCTTTTGTCGGCTTACGTTTCGGTTTTTAACGCGTTAGTTTGGGCTATCCGCGAACTATTATTTTAAAAAATTTCGCGACGCCGACCGCCTCGAGGAGGCTATTTTTAGGCAAATTTTACCTCTACTTTTAAAATATCGCGAATTTATCTCGCGTCAAATTTGCCCTTAGAAACGGCAATCTTGAAAACGCGAAAATTTAAGCCTTGCTAGGGTTTGGCGTCAAATTTGACGAGGTCAAATTTAGCATCTTCGCGGTGCGGGTCTGGGAGGGTCAAATTTGCAATTTAAACCCAAAAATCCTTCGTCGCAAGCAAGGCAAACAAACAAGAGCGCGGATAAAATAAATAACCGCAACCGCGCAAATTTAATCCGCCACGCCCATCATCACGCTTGAGTATTCGCCCTGTTTGACGTCCGTTTTTTCGGGCTTTTTAACCGTCACCCTATCTTCGGCCAGTCCAGCCTGCGCTAGGGCCGCCTTGATAGCCTGAGCTCTTGCGTTAGCGAGATCTAGCAGCTGCTCTTTTTTCACCTCGATGCCTTTTAGCGCAGCCTCCCGCAGCGCCTTTTCGTCGGTACTTTTTTCTTTTGGAGCTAGCGATGCGAGCGCTCCTGCGTAGTCTTTACCGGTTTGATTCATCGTTTGGCTTATTTTTTCGTTTAGTTTCGCATTTTTTAGAGCCGTTACGTCCACGTCCGAGTAGGCCGGAGTAATGCTTAGTTTCATCTTAGGTTTTGCCGTCGTTAGCTTGATAAAGTCGGCTATCTTGGCCTGCTCGGATACGATTAACTCGGCATTTGCGGGCATAAAGTCTATAGTGTTTAGATCCTGGCTACTTAGCCCTAGCATATTACCCAAAAATCTAAACGGGGCCAGCGTGATGTCGGCAAATAGCTTCTTAACCGCTTCCCAGACGATACCGCCGTATTTAAAGTCTGGGTCGTTTAGATCGCCCGTCACCGGCAGATCGATGTTTATCTGGTTGTTTTGATCGCTCAGGATCGAGATAGCAAGCGACAGCGGGAGGTTTACCGCGTCCTTAGACTCGACCTTTTCGCCAAGCGTGAGCGTGTCTAGATTTACGACATTGCTACCGTTTAGCTTAGAGTCCTTAACATCGTAGTTTAGAGTCAAATTTAGCTTGCCTTTTTCTATCTTGTAGCCCAAAAACTGCCCGCTATAAGGCGTCACGTCGACTAGATCGATATCTTTAAAGCTAAATTTGACTTCCGTACTCTTTTTAGGATCATACGGCAGTAGCTTGAGCCCAATCTTGCTAAAGCCGCTCTTGCCGACTACGCCCTCAAACGTACCCATCGTCGGGCGAGTGCTGTCGATATCCATCAGCACGCCTTCTAGCTTACTTATCTTGGTCGCAAACGGCATAAATAGCGACGCGTCGGAGAAGTCTACATCGCCGTTTTCTACGAGGATGTTCTTGATAGCGAAGTCAAACTCGCCCTCTTTTTTCTGCTGTTTTGCGGCCTCTACGGGCTTTTCGTTTTTAGGGGCGGCTTGTTTTGCGTCCGCTTTTTGCGCGTTTTCGCTCTCGCTCTTTTTCACTAGACTGCTTAGATTTAGCTCGCGTTCTTTATTTAAATGCGCCTTTAAAAACGGCGCACTCAGAGTCACGCGCTCTAAATTTAAGAAATTTTTCGCAAACGAAATTTTAGATAGTTTGAGGTTTTTAAAAGCAAAAACCTTGTCGCCAGAGCCGTCCGCAAGCTCGATGTTTGCGATGTTTGCCTTACCGCTTACGGAGGCGTCTGCGGCGTATTTTACGTTTAGTTCGGCATTTAGCTCGCCGCTTTTTAGGCTTGCGTCCAGATAGTTTTTAGCGTAGACGAAGTAGCGAGGCAGATTTGCATCGCTTAGTTTTATATCGGCTTCGATACTTAGGGGCTCTGGCGTGATTTTACCCTTAAGAGCCAAATTTAGCTTTTGCGAGCTTTTCATGTCGATTTTAGCGGTCACTGGCGCAGCTAAATTTTCGCTGATATTTTGCAAATTTACATTTAGTCCGTCAAATTTATGCGCTATCTTTTGCCCCTCAAAGACATGGGTTATACCTATGTCGGCGCCCGTAACGGAGATGTTTTTGACGCTAAATTGAAATCCGCTCTTTGCGCTCTGAGTGCTTTTTTGCTCGGTTTTTTGGCTCTTTTTCACGGCGTTTTTTTCTGCCGTTTTTTGAGATTTTGTAGATTTTTTCGCGTTTTCGGTTTTGCTTTTTGCTTTTGTTTTGGCGGCGGCTTTTTCGCCGTTTAAGCCAAGCTCGCTAATAGCGCTAAGCTCGCCGTTTTCTTTTATATCGGTTGCAAATTTAGGCTTATTTATACTGACGCTTTCGATGCGAAGCGCGGTTTTGGCTAGATCAAAATCCGCGTCCTTCACGCCGATTTCAGCGATGGTAGCGAGCTCTTTATTTTTTGTTTTTAGCGCGATTTTTTGCACTTTTACTTCGCCGATAGAAGCGGCACTAGCGTTATTTTCCAGCGTAAATTTAGGCGCATTTATTATGAGCTTTTCTAGGCTTGCCGCACTGTTTTTACCGACCGGGGCGGAGGCTGCGCTAAGCGTCAAATTTTTTAGGCTAGCGGCGATATTTTGCCCTTTTATTTTAGCATCCAGCTCGCTTGCGTTTGCGTCTTTTAGCCTTATCTCGCCGACGCTTTTTTCAGTCAAATTTATTCCGCTAACGCCCAGGGCTTTGAGCGCTGCGGAGGCGTTTATATCGCCTTTTTCGTTTATATCGGCCTTAAGCGCGACGTCGCTTAAATTTAACCTGTTTAAATTTGCCTGCGCCTCGCCTTTAAAGCTCGTATTTTTAAATTTTATCTCACTAATATCGGCCGCAAAGCTTCTTTTTTCGCTAACGTCGGCATTTACCTCGATGGCGGGCAGATCAAGCTCCTCTAGGCTCAAATTTTGCCCATCAAGTTGCGCTTCAAACGACTTTAAATTTAAAGCGGCGTTTTTTAAAGCGGCCTTGATAACGCCGCCGTCCGCGCTTAGTTCGTAGTTAGTTTTTGCGTTTATAAGCGCGCTGTTTATGCGCAGATCTTGCGTGTCGATGAAGCTAAGAGCGACGGGGCGGACATTAAAGTCCTTTAAGTTAAGCTCGCCGTAAACGCGAAGCGGCGCAAGGTCGATACCGCCTTGCCAGTCTAGCTTTTGCGCTAGCGTGGAGTTTGCGTCAAAGACGTGTTTGCCGGCGCTATTTTGCTCGGTATTTATGCCCGAGATTTCGTAGTTTATACCCTCAAATTTGGCGCTAAAAGGCTGTTTTAAACTCTCGTCCGAGTAGGCAAACGAGCCGCCGATTATCTTTGTGCTGTTTAGGGCAAAATTTATGCTGCTAGTTTCGTTATTTTCGGCGCTAGTCGCGTTTGACTCGCCTAAAAACGTAGCTAAATTTAGCGTGCCGTTTTTATCTCTAGCGATATTTACGCTAGGGCTCTCAAGGCGCAATATATCAACCTCCGCAAGCTTGTTAAATAGCGAAAAAGGCTTAAGCTTGACGTCGATTTGCTCCGCGCTAAAAAGCGGCGCGGTCGTGTTTAGCTCGGGGCGCGTGACGTTTAGCTCGAAGGTAAAGGGGTTAAATTTAGCCTCCGCCACGCTAAGGCTCGCGTTCATGTCTTTTAGCTTTGCGGGCAGCGTATTTTTGAGCGCGTAAGGAACACCTAAAAAGCCCGCAAGCGTGTAGATAAGCAACAAGCCCGCGAGCGAGCCTAGGATAATAAGAGCGATTTTTTTACTTTTTTGCATAAATTTGCCTCGATTTTTTGGCGAATTTTACAAGGATTTTGATTAAAGAGCGGTTATTTTGGCAAATTCATACGAAAAATTAACGCCGTTTCTTAGAAAATTAAAGCCGATATTTGATACAAATAAAAAAAAATCAAATGCGGCGCAAGATCTCTTTTTGGCAAAACTTGGCACCCGTAAACTACGGAGATAATTTAAAATCTAGTCGATAAAATCGCGATTTTACTGTAAAATTCGGAATCAAATTTGCCAAACCGGGGAGCAAAAATGTTTCAGGCTTTCAGAATTTACGATTTTGTAAAAGGTGATGAAAATAGCGATTTTTACGGCGTATTCGTCGATAGACTCTATCCTCGCGGAGTGAAAAAGGAGATATTTTGCTCGTTTTTATGGCTAAAGTCGGTTACTCCGTCAAACGAGCTTAGGTCTTGGTTTCATGAGGACAAAGAGGCTAGATTTGAGGAATTTAAAGTTAAATTTAAGACCGAACTAGCAGACAAAGAGGCGACGGCAGGACTGAACGAGCTAAAAACTCTAGAAAAAAAGTACGGTAAAATCGCTCTATTAACCGCAACTAAAGATATAAATTTAAGCCACGTTGCGGTACTTTTAGAACTACTCGGGGAGTAAAATTTAATTTACCTTTTATTTTTCATATTTTTTCGCTATAATCCCCCGACTTTTTAAATCGATTTTAAGTT
>CAUPXB010000021.1:0-38077 GCA_963515555.1 uncultured Campylobacter sp.
AAATTTCTCGCCGCCAAAGCTTACTTCATCGTTCGGTGCTTTTTGTGATTTATCAGAGGCTGGTTCATTTGAGTTAAATTTAGAGTCATAGTCGACTGCGCCCGCTTTGAAATTTTCGCTCGCTGCCGATTTTAATTCGCCAGCGTTAAATTTAACGACGCTTGTTGCATCGCACGCTTTATTTAATTTTACATTAGCTCGCGATACGTCGTGCTCATCCGCTTGCGACGATACCAAACGCGAGGCTGCCGGGCGCGTTTGACATCTGCGATAGATCGCTACACTCGCTCGTTTGGGTTTGCTTTTGGCGTTATATTATAGTGTTTTTGGGGTAGTATAAAATCTAAAAACTATGTTTTTGAAATTATTTTTAGTGGAATAATTTTATTGTAAAATAAGAATATCCTGAATATATTGTGACTAACGAAATATAGTATAATTTGTTAAAAAATCAATTTACTACTTGCAACTTAATTTTTGACCCAATTTAGAATAATATAAAATTTAACTTACCACCTAATTATTGTGTTTTAAATTTTTAAAGGATTGGAAGACCAATCCTTATTCATTAATCCATTTGGTTTCTGATATACGATGGCGTTTCTAGCATATTAGTTGCTTCTTCGCTATTGTATCCGCCGCTAACCTTTAGTCTGCTGATTCTTTCATCTAAAATCGGATTTCTTGACTTTTTAAATGCAGCGTCGGGCGTAGAGGCTACGGGTGTAGGCCTTTCTTCCTCTTTGTCTCTAAAGCCGGTGGCTATTATAGTAACTTGAATTTTGTTATTTTCAAAACTTTCGTCGCTTGTCGTACCGAATATAATATCTGCATCATCATCGACAGCATTTTGTACTAGGCACATAGCCTCTTCTATATCGCTAAAAGGAGAGTCTGGGTGATATTTGAAGTGTACCAGAACGCCCACTGCGCCGTTTATGGTAATGTCGCTTAGTAGTGGAGATTGTATTGCGTTTTTGATTGCTTCCTGGGCTGCGCCTTCACCTTCTGATTCGCCTATGCCAAGTAGCGCCATACCGCGGTGTTCCATTACTTTTTTAACGTCTGCAAAGTCAGAGTTTATGTCGCTATTTCCCGAATCAAGAACTATGGTGCACATACCGCTGACGGCTCGAGCTAAAACGTTATCAACTATTTTAAAACTTTCTTTTATACCAGCTTTTTTGTCTATAAGGGATTTTAGTCTTTGGTTTGGTATCACAACTATAGAGTCGGACTCTTTTTTTAGCTCGTTAAGACCTTTTAGGGCTAGATTGTAGCGCTTTTTACCCTCAAAATCAAACGGCATAGTAACAACTGAGATAGTTAAGGCGCCAATTTCTTTAGCTGCCTGTGCTACCACCGGAGCTGCGCCTGTACCGGTACCGCCTCCAAGGCCTGATGCTATAAATACGATATCTGAGTACTCAAGTGTAGATTTGATCTCTTCGTAACTTTCTTGAGCGGCTTTAGTTCCTACGTCCGGATTCATACCAGCACCAAGACCTTTTGTGATCTTCTCTCCAAGCTGCAGTTTAGTAAAGGCCAAAGAGCTATCAAGTGCTTTTACATCGGTATTAGCGACTATTAGATCGATATCCATTTCATCGCCTTTTTCTCTAATAATATGATTTATCATATTTCCACCACCACCGCCTACGCCTACTACTTTTATCTTTGCGCCGTATGAAGGCTTTTTCTCTTCTACCATAAAGTTACCCATAGTTGATCCAATCTCCTTTTAAAATAGTTGTGTTATTTTATTCCAAATAACAGAAAAAATATTTGGTTTTTTTTCTTTTTTGTTTAAATCTTCATTTAGTTCGTCTTGTAAAGTTCTGTCGTCATCGATTCTTAAATCATCTATATAGTTATCATCTAGAGTGCTTCCTCTAAATATTTTATTATCGACTTCTTCGATATTTTTTTTATCTTCGATTTTTACTCCATTGTCGTAGACTATATCTTTTAAAATCTTATTTTTTACTACAATCTCGTCTTTATATCGCATTTTCTTTTCAGAGTCGATTTCATAAGGCGTAAAGTAGCCTGCACCGTACATACAAAGTCCGATCGCACAAGAATTTGCCGGATCTCTTAAAATTTCATATAGCCCTTCCATTTCCTTCGGTCTTGCTATTCGCACCGGCATATTGTCAAATACTGCTATAGCAAGCTCTCTGATGCCTTCAAGCTTAGTCATGCCGCCGGTAAGAACTACGCCTGCGGCTATTGAGTTTTTGTATCCGCTATCTTCGAGCATTTTTGCAAGTATCATTAGTGTCTCTTCGGCTCTTGCATATATGACGTTTGAAATAACGTCAAGAGATACTTCCTGCACCTTGCCATCTTCGTTAATAGGCGGGATCTCAACTAGTTCGTTGGCATTATTTAGCAAAATTCCGTAATTTAATTTTATATCTTCAGCTTTTAAAATAGGCGTATGAAGTGCTGCTGATAGATCATTGGTTATATTTGACGAACCTATGCCTAAAAATTCGTTATATCTTATCGAATTTCCAGAGTGAATTATCATATTGCAAGTTGCACCGCCCATATCTATAAATGCTACACCCAAATCTTTTTCATCTTGATTTAGCGTCGCGATAGCCGAAGCGTAGCTGGAAAGTACGATATTATCAGGCTCGACTCCAGCCAAATTTAACGCTTTTCTTAGATTGCTAAGAGATGACTTTTGCGCCATTATGATGTGCGTTTGCACCTCAAGCCTGCTACCGTTCATACCCAAAGGATCTTCTATGTGCTCTTGATCGTCTACTTTAAAATTATAAGGAAGTATGTGTAGTTTTTCGTAGTCGCTGTGGATTTGCGCCCTTCGCTCAGACTCGGACATTGAGCGTTGTATCTCTTTTATGCCTATTTCATACGTAGGAACGTTTACCACGCCGTTACTGTCAACGCTTTTTGTATAGGCTCCCGAGATTGAAACCACTACTTTTTCGTATCTTGTGCCGGACACTCTTTGAGCGTCTATTAAAGCGCTTTTTATTGATTTTGATGCGAGCTCGATATTTGTTATTACGCCTTTTTTTATACCCTGAGTTTTTGCAGTTCCTATTCCGATTATTTTAAGCCCTGTCTCATCGTGCTGTCCTATAACTGCGCAAATTTGAACGGAACCTACGTCAATACCTAAAATTTTAGTACTCAAAACAGATGCCTTCTTATTTTTTTGTATAATAATTTGTTACTTGGTAACGCTTGGACAACATGGCTGTTAAATCCCTAATAAGCTCGTTATTTTTCAATAAGCCTACATTTTGCGTTATTATCTCTTTATACTCTTTCTCTTTTTCGCTGTTTGTTAGCTTTTGTTCTACTATCTCGTAAACTACGGCTTTATCGCCGAGTACAACATAGCCTTTTTTGCCGCCTTTTTCAAAAAGGCGATTGACGAATATATTAAACTCACCCTCGCTTAACCCGCCTTCGGCCTTCACGGTATCTCTACTAACAAATCCTATATCGGTACCTTGAAACCCTTTTTCAAGCAACTCTTTTGCTTTTGCTTCTACGATTTCTTTCGTTTTTTGTTCTTTGTAAAGTTCTAAAATTTGATCCCTCGCTTCATCAAAGCTCATTACTCTCGGTGCTACGATCTCTTTTACCTTTACTATCATATAGCCGTCTTCGTATTCAAACGGCTTTAGGGTATCGCCTTTTTTTGCTAGTTTTAGCTCGTCCATCGGCAAGCTCGCATTATCTTCAAATGTAGCTATCGATACATCTGCTTGTTTCTCGTTTTTCTTTATTTTTAGATACTCTTCAAGGGCGACTTTTTTAGTTTGTTTGAGATTGTAGTCTTTTAGTACTTCATCTTTAACAGCCTCAAATTCTTTTATCTTGTCGTCGCTACCTTTATATTCGTTTTTGTTTTCGTTGTAAAATTCTGTTAGCTCGTTAGTATTTGCATCGCTTGATATAGCCGGGATAAATTTGGTATCAAGCTTAAATTCGGTCATAGTTTTGTATTCGTTCTTGTGTTCTTCCCAGAGTTTTTTTAATGCGTCTTCGTCTATTTTTATTTCGCCTACGCTAGCTTCTACGACTTTCATGGAGATTTTATCCTGCATCAAAAAGCTAGCCGTTAGCATATCTATATCTTGAGCATTTGCGGGTAAATTTAGGGCGTGTCTTAGTTTGTCTAAGAGTATTACATTTTTTAAGCTTTCCTCGTATTCACTTTCGGTAGTTCTGGCTCTTTTTAAGGTATTTTTGTAAAGCTCTTTGTCAAATTTACCGTTCGAGTGGAAATTTTGATCTGCAATGATGTATTTTACTATATCTTCGTCGTTTACGCCCAGCCCCAAATCATCTGCGAAATTTAAAAGCATAGCATCGTTTACTAACGCCTCTAAAGCTAAATTTTCAATGCCTAGCTCGCTTGCCTTTTCGTCACTTAGCTGTCCGTCAAAAAGCTGGCTATAGTACGCATGAAGCTGACCGTATCTGTTTTGAAACTCTTGGATGCTTATATTTCTGTGCCCGACCTTAGCCACCGAGGTAGCTCTGCTCGCGTTTAGATCGTATGCTCCCCATCCGACGAAGCCTGCTCCGACGAAGGCTATCGTGCTTACCCAGATCGTCACGACGAGGTATTTTCTATGCTTTTGCATCCAAGTTATCATCTAATTCCTTCAAATTCATAAAAATTTTATGCATTATTTTACTGAAATATCGTAAATATCACCTTAAAAACGCGCTTTTTATCGATAAAATTTCAAAAAAATTAACATTTTTAAAGACGTTAGTTTCGTTCAGATTCGTAAAGGCGAGCTATGCTTAGCAATTTGCACGTATTTTCAAGGATCGCGACGTCTTTTGCCAGCTGATACGGGGTCCTGCTATGCACGTATACACCGTATCCTTTGATAACCATTATGTTAGTTTTATTCTCTAACATATAGCGATAAATTTCTGTATCCGCGCGCTCATACCAGTCGTCAAACTGTTTTGGATCATAAATCGGGATCTCGTGATGTTTGATGTAACCAAAAAAATCCCTCGGGCGAATAAAAGAATGACCCAAAGTATAAGCCGTTAGGTAGGGCGGCATGGCGTAGCAGACATATTTGGCCTCATTTATATTTTTGTATATATTTAGGTGGATGTCTGCGTCTATGCTCGCGTCGTTCCAGCGATAATCCCTTTTTGAGTTTAGCATTATGAGATCTTCTTCTTTAAGATTATCAAAAATCGTCGTTCTTTTATTTATCAAAAAAGAGTCGTGCTGAATTCTAGCTGAAATAGAGCCGTGAAAGACGCCGAAAAAGTTTTTTCTAAACATCGAAAGAGCGATGTTGCTGATCTCGCTTGCGCAGTATTTTAAGTCCATTTTAACCTTTTATAAACTTTTTTTGTTATTATACACAAAAAATAAAGGCTAAATTTGAACTCCCCACACGTTCCCGTGCTACTTGATGAAGTTTTGCAAGCTTTTGAGGATATAAAAAGCGGCGCGATTGTTGATTGTACGCTCGGATACGGCGGGCATTCTAGCGCTATTTTAGAGCAAAATAAAAACGTAAATTTGATAGCCTGCGATCAAGATGAAGAAGCGATCAAATTTAGCTCCGAAAGACTTAAAAAATTTGGCCAAAGAGCGCAAATTTTTAAAAGTAAATTTTCGGAAATTTTGGGCAAAGTAGAACAAGGTCAAATTCGCGGTATCCTGGCCGATATCGGCGTTTCGTCGCTGCAGCTAGATAAAAATGAGCGAGGCTTTGGACTAAAAAGCGAAAATTTAGATATGCGCATGGACGCGCAGGCTAAATTTTCAGCTTACGATATCGTAAATTCTTATAGCGCAAAAGAGCTAGAGCGTATATTTGCTGACTACGGCGAGCTACCAAATCCGGCTAAATTTGCCGCCAAAATCATAGAAGCCAGGCAAAGCGGCGAGATAAAAAGCGCCGAACGTCTCGCGCAAATAATTGGGCTAAAAGGTATAAATGGACGCAGCGTTAGTGCGGCGACGTTAGCTTTTCAGGCAATAAGGATAGAGGTAAACAATGAGCTTGGCGAGCTGCAAAATTTGCTACAAAGCATTGAGGACTCGCAGATCGACGAGTGCATCGTGGCGATAATTAGCTTTCATTCGATAGAAGATCGTATCGTGAAAAATAAATTTAGACAGTGGGCACAAAGCTGCATTTGTCCGCCGCAGGCTCTAAGATGTACGTGCGGAGGGGATAACGCGCTGGGTAAAATCGTTAGCAAAAAAGTGGTAACTCCAAGCTCTGCCGAGATCAAGGCAAATCCGCGCTCAAGCTGCGCGAAAATGAGGATTTTTAAAATTTCAAGAGGTAAAAATGCAAGATAAAAATGAGGTTTTAGAGTTTAGCGGCGGCGAGCAAAAAAAGGAACGAAATTTAGACTACAAAACGCTAGCGACGGCGTATCTCGGGCTTTTTATCGCGCTTGCTTTGTTTTTACCTAAAATTTACATCACCAATCAAATTTATTACATCAGTCGCGAAATCGGCGATCTAAGCGGCAAACGCGACGTATTGTTAGAAGAAAATAGAGAGCTTCGCCTAAAGCTTGAAAGAATGAAATACAAAAATCAAATTTTAGACCCGCTCATCCTGCAATAGCTAAATCCCGGCCTCAGACTGTGCGACCAAGCGCTCTAGGACGTACTGCTCCAAGTCCTTGCGCGGGATCTCGTTTTTTACCGCTTCGTTATAGATCATCTCGACTTTTGTGGAATATTTTTCATAGCTAAAATAGGGAAAATGCACGCTCCAGGCCTTTTTTATAAGCTCTTTGCTCACGGCTTTTCTCGCCCAAATTTTAAACATATCAAACCCGATAAAAACAGCCGATGTGCCGACTACCGCACTAACGATCGAGAGGTGAAAGTCAAGCTTGGTAAAAATATGATGCGTCAAAAGCAGTAAAATAAAAAACACGACAAAGCACAAAAGCCCGTAAACTAGGTAAGTTCTTGCGTAGCGAAATTTAAAATTTAGCTTGGCCGGATCTACTAACATGCCTTCGTTAAAAAGGCAGTTAGCCTCGAGCAGATCGCGAAACAGCACGGGTTGCTTCGAGATAACAAAGATATTTTCTAGGATTAAATTTTTAAACGCGTTATTTTTCATATTTATGATTATCCTTAAATTTAGCCTCAATTATAGCAAAAACTTCGTAATCCAAGCTAAAATTTGGCCTTAAAGCAACGCTTTTTTAAGAGTATTTGAGCTAAAATTACTTAAATTTTAAGGAGAAAAAATGAATGGAATAGTATATCTAAACGGTGAATTTATAGACGCAGCAGCGGCTAAGGTTAGCGCATTTGACCGCGGATTTATCTTTGGCGACGGCATCTACGAGGTGGTGCCTGTGCTAAACGGACGGCTTGTGGATAGGGAGGATTTTTGGGAGAGATTTGAGAGAAGCCTAGCTGCGATCGAGCTAAGCTTGCCGCTTTCAAAGAGCGATTTTCAGGGCGTTTTGGAGGAAGTCGTTTGGCGGAACAATCTAAAAGAAGGCGGTGTTTACATGCAGATCACTCGCGGCGTCGCCGATAGGGATTTTAAATTTATAAAAGGCTTAAAGCCGACTTGTTTCGTCTTTTGCTACGAAAAAGATATCGTCGCAAACCCTGACGCGGCAACCGGCATCGAGGTCGTTAGCGTCGAGGATATCCGCTGGAAGCGCCGCGACATCAAGTCCATCTCGCTTTTAGCGCAGTGCTACGCCAAAGAACAGGCCGTAAAAGCCAGCGCCTACGAGGGATTCATGGTCGAAAACGGCTTTGTAACCGAGGCGACTAGCTCGTCTGCGTTTATCATCAAAGATAACGTCCTGATAACCAAACCGCTCTCAAACGAGATTTTGCCGGGTATCCGCCGCAAAGTGATTTTAGGTTTTGCCGAAAAGGCGGGGCTCGAGATCAGGCAGCGACCGTTTACGATGCAAGACGTTTACGAAGCCGACGAGGTGTTTATCTCGGCTGCAACGCTACCGCTACTGCCCGTCGTCAAGGCCGACGGCAAGCCGATAAGCGGCGGCAAAGTCGGCAAATACGTGCCGATGCTAAGACAAATGTATATAGATAAGATCAAAAAAGAGGCCGGGCTTTAGGCTAAAATTTGACGTTTCGGGCCGGCTTTATATTTACGAGAGTCGGCTCAAATTCGGCTAAATTTGACGGTAAATTTGACGAACGTTTTAAATTTGCCGTCCGAAGCGTTAGTAAATTTAAGCCAAAATAACGCTTGCCGGACTATTAAATTCGGAACCAACGATGAAAAATAAACCCAAAATTTTAATCAGCGCCTGTTTGCTCGGCGAAAACTGCAAATACAACGGCGGTAATAACGCAGACGCGATTTGCGCGGGTGAGCTTGCCAAACTTAGGCAAATTTGCGATCTAGTCGCCGTTTGTCCGGAGAGTATGGGCGGACTAACGACCCCGCGCGAACCTGCCGAAATTTGCTCAAACGGACGAGTTTTAACCAAATTTAGCGGCCGCGATGTGACAGATAAATTTCTTTTAGGCGCGCAAATTTGCGCCGATATCGCCAGCGAAAACGATTGTAAAATCGCTATTTTAAAAGAGCGAAGCCCAAGCTGCGGAAGTGGATGGATTTACGACGGAAGCTTTACCGGGCGGCTCGTTAGCGGCGACGGCCTAACCGCAGCGGCGCTAAAAAAACTTGGCGTTCGGGTGGTTGGCGAGAGCGCGCTTGTGGAGCTAAATTTAGAAAAAGAAGCTGAAAATGGCTGAGTGGATAAACGTTAAAGATATAGCGGACGGAGCGAAATTTTACGCCGGGGCGGCGATTAGGATAATGCCGACGCAGTGCGGGCTGGATGAGGGAAACTTTATCCCCGAAAACGGGCTTGTTTACCTTATCTCGGACAACGCTTCAGACAAGAGTTATTTTAACTGCGTCTGCCTAAGCCGTGGCGAAGAAGGAAACGTGATCTGCCGCCCCTGGCGAAAGGGTAACTGTGTGCTTGGAAGCGAGATCAAGCGAATGTTTGAAAGCAAGCTGCAAGAAGCGTTTGTAAGTGCGAGCGTTACGATCTCGGTGGCGTAATGCAGTAAAATTAAACAGCAGGAATTTGTTAGCGAGAATTTGGTTTGGGTTGCTGCCAAGAGGCGTAAACATTATTATAAATTCCGCTATTAGGCAAGTTGGAGCCAAAATTTATCAAATTTACCTAAGCTTAAAACAAATTCGATATACAGACCGCCGTGCAGCCGGAACTAAATTTAACGAGTAAATTTTACAAGCAGCTAAAGCGGTAGATAAATTTTGAACCGTTGGTGCTTAAATTTACGCATAACCAAAAAGTCAAATTTAAACCGCCTATCGCCTCGATTAGAGCTCAAATTTTAACAGAGGGCAAAGCGGCGACATCCTGCCGCCAGCCAAAAAATAACGATAAATTGGGGCCAATTTGCCCAAATTTATCGTCAAAACCGCATCAAATTTATCTCAAATGCCCAAACTCCGGCCTATACTCAAAGTGCATCGTATCAAAGCTCACCCAGCGCCCACCCCAGATGAAGCCGTGTTTTTCAAAAACGCGCACGATCTCTTCGGGGATTTGATTGCGGTAGCGGCCGTCTTTGCTCCAGCGCCAGTAGTCGCTCTTGTCGGTATTTATGTCGATCGCGATGCCGTAGGAGTGGGAGCTCTTGCGCTTTGTACCTTCGATCACGCGCCAGTTAAACGTACCTGATGGGTTATCGAGAAATTTTAGCAGCTCAGGTTTTTGCGCCACTAGCGCGTCAAGCTCGTTTGAAACGGCTTGCAAGGCGGTTGCTGCACCGTTTTTGGAGTTAAATTTAAACGTCTTGCCGCCGTGATTTTCTAGCCAAACGACATCCGTTAAATTTGCCTTCACTTCCGCCTCGCTTGCGCCGTAAATTTTATCTAAAAGCTCGTAGTTTCGGTATCTGCCCGCGTCATTGCTAGGTAGCGCTAGAGGCTTAAACAGCGGATAAGGCTGCGCAAAAGTATCCTCGACGTCGGAAAGATTTAGTAGGTGCGCCGTATCTTTTATCTCGCCGTCGTCAAATTTGATCTTAGCGCCGTCCGCAAAAATCACCTCGTTGCCGACTATTTTCACGCCGTAAGCTTTTTCGATCGCCGATTGTTTTGCGCGCTGCGCCTCTTCGCCACTAGCTATTTCAAAGGTGTTCATGGAGTTTATCCGCGAGACTAGCAGGCGTCTTGGATCGATATCGGAGACATCCGAGCCGATTTTTAGCGTCGTGATCGCTATGCCGCCGATCATGGCTCTGCCGTTATCTTTCGTGCGGATACCCCAGACGTCGTGTACCGCGAGCGGTTCGTCTCCGCGTAGGCCCGCGTAGAGCATGATGTGCCCATTCATGTGAAATAGCGTTCTATACGGCACTGCCTGCGTTTTTATGACGCGTAGTTTTTCTTCCGCACTTAAATTTGCTAGGCTTACGACCTTGCCGATTTGACCTTGCGCCTTTGAGTTTCGCGGCAGCCACACGCCAAAGCTGCCGAGAAAATCCTGCAAAAACAGCGAGCAGTCGCGCTTACCGCCGAACCCGCCCCAGCCGTAGCTTTGCCCAAGCAGCGATGATGCCAGCGCCCTTACATTTTCGTCGCTAAATTTGAGCGGAAATCGGCTCGCGCTTTGTTTTGATATCTCGTAGTTTTTTAGCCCGTTTTGGGTCTGAATTTTGCCGTAAAATTTAAACTGATCCTCGCTTTGAAACGGCAAAATCGCCCCTATGCGCCCGTAAAATAAAAAGTTTCCGTTTTTGTCGTAGATAGGCTCTTCGTCTTTGATAATGCTTAAAAATTTAGAGTTTTTTAGCTCCTGCACTGCCTCTGCGCTTAAAATTTTGATTTCGGTCGATTTTACCCAGGCCCATGCGGCGTCGCTACCTACGAACGCCCACGCGCCGTCGGCCGAAAAGTGCGAAACGTAAAGCGGATAGCCGATAGAGACGAAAGATAGCTGGGCGTAATCAAACGGTAGTCCCTCGCCGGCACGTGCCGGATTATAGAGTACGGCTTCGTCGGTCGGTATATTTCGCAGGCTAGTATTTGCCGTCGTTATCGCAGGTAGAGAGACTTTACCGAAGCTCTCTACGCTAGCGTTTTTGCGCACTTTTTCAAACCATTCGTTCGGGATTTTGCGCATATTTGAGAAATAATACTGCCTTTTTGCCGTATTTTTATAGTAGTCCAGAGCCCAAAACGCATCTTTTGCGGTGGTTGAAGGCGCTCTTAGATCAAGCGAGTTAAAGCGTTTTTGTAGCAGTATCTGGCCGCTACTTTGAGCCTCAAAAGGCAGTATCGGCAACGCATTTACATTTTGATCGACGTCAAATTTTAGATAGCTGATGTGGCCTAAATTTTCATCCGCGCTCTCCTCGGGCATATCGTATGCCGACGCTGTATTGGCGCCTTGACCCTCTAAATTTACCGCACTAGAGGCATCTTTTGACGATGCGCAACCGCCTAGCATTACTAACGCTACTGCCGTAGAAAGCATAAATTTATTAATTTTCAATCTTACTCCTTAAAAATAAGCTATAATTTTACAAAAAGTTAGGGAAATTTGTGCTAAATCAGCTCTTAGAAATATTAAAAAAATCAAATGTTTTTCTCACCGGGCGCGGCGGAGTAGGCAAAAGCCACCTCACGCAAGCGGTCATCAAGCACTATAAAAGCGAGCTAAAAAACGTCGTCGTACTCGGCAGCACCGGCATCGCGGCGGTAAACGTCGGCGGAGTGAGCGTGCATAGTTTTTTTAAATTCGGCATTTGCTCTAGCCTCGAGGAGCTTCGCGGCTACGACCGCAAACAGCGCGGGAAACTTGGCGAACTAAAAAAGATGCTCGACGTCTGCGATCTCATCGTGATAGACGAGATCTCGATGATCAGCGCGGGGCTGATGGATATGATTTATTACCGTCTGATGAGTTCGCGATTTGTCGGGCGCGTGATGCTCGTGGGCGACTTTTATCAGTTGCCGCCAGTGCGAAAAAACGGCGAAGACGGTAGCTCGCTCTTTAAATTTCTCTATGCTTTCAACTCTAGCTCGTGGCATGAATTTGAGTTTAAAAATATCGAACTAGTCGTCTCAAAACGCACGAAGGATAAGAAATTCTACGATATCTTATCTATGCTTCGCGTAGGACGACTGAGCGAAGAGGTGTTTAGCTATATCGAAAATTTACGCGTGCCAGGCGTGCAGGTAGATGACGACACGAGCGTGCTTTTTGGGCGAAATTACGAAGCCGACGAGCTAAATAACAAGATGCTCTCTAAGCTACCAGCGCCGCTTGAAAGGGCTGAGGCGCTAGTGGAAATTTATGATGAAAATTTGAATGAAAACACACTGGATCGCTGGATCGCAAATCTTTACGCGCCTGAAATTTTAAACATAAAAATCGGCGCGAAAGTTATATTTACCGTAAATAAATGGGGCGAGTATTATAATGGCGAGCGCGGGCAGATAATGCAAATTTTAAAAGAAAACGGCGAGATAAAAAGCGTCATCGTGCAAAAAGCTAACGGCGAGATCGTCGAGGTTGAGCGCGCGAGATTTGACATGAGCGAGTTTGTGATGGCGGGCGAGCATCTCGAAGAGCGCGCGAGGGCGTCTTTGACGCAGTTTCCGCTAAAGCTAGCCTACGCGATCACGATCCACAAATCCCAAGGCATGAGCATCGAAAATTTAGTCTGCGACCTAAATCATATCTTTGCCAACGGGCAGCTCTACGTCGCGCTCTCGCGGGCGATCGATCCCAAAAAGCTGAGGATATTTTACGGCAAAAGTCGGCCGTTTAGAGAGTATTTGCAAAGCGTCGTTAAAATAGACGAAGAGGTCGAGAAATTCTATCTTGAAAACAAATTTGAAAACATTAAGGAAGACGTATGAAAAAGATTTTTGCGCTGGCTTTTGCTGCGGTTATGGCCTTTGCCGAGACGCTAAATATCGACAACTTTGAAACCGATCTGTACTCCAGAGACGCCAAAAGCTCGATCAAAAAAGTAAGTATAAGCCTGCGTCTGGAGGGGCGCGACGTCGTGGATAACGAAGCCTACGTGCTTGACGCGCTAAACGTCGTTATCGGTAGCTTTTACGTCGAGGATCTGCTAACGTCGCTCGGCAAGGAAAAATTTAAAGACACGCTAGCAAAATACACCGCCAAAAAGCACTCGGTAGATATCGACGAGGTGCTCATCATCTCGCTAAAAACCGTGCGCGAACCAAATATCGAAGAGCTGCTTGAAGCGCTAAAAAACGTCAAAGCTACGGGCTCAAAAAGATCGCAAAAAGAGCAGGTCGAGGATATATTGAGGGGAAATAAAAACCAGCTTAAGCCGATGGATTTAAATCAGATAGATGATTTTGGAAAGGATTTTGGCGAGCGGTAAAAATTTGGGATTAAATTTGTAAATTTTACGCACCAAGACCCGAGTCTCGGCGGTGCTAAATTTTGTTTGGTCAAATTTGGATTTTAGTCTTTATTGTTAAGGGGAAAGGGGCTTGAATTACGACGTCGCTCCCTTCCCCCTTAACGATCTCCCAACCCCTACGACGTGAGAGGTGGCGACACGGCTTTGCTGGCGCAAAGTGTCGCTAGTTTTATAAATTTTAGGGGAGACAAATTTCATATTTTCAAGATACTGGTCTCGGTGGGTAAAATTTAAAACCAGATTTTTACAAAATTTGACCTCAAATTTGAACGAAAGGCGATAAGGTGCCGTATTTTTTCTTTAGACGAGGCGGATTTAAATTTTGCGATGGGAGCTACTTTGTCGGTAGTGACCGAGTAAAATTTAAATCCAACGAAGTATGAAGGAAAAAGACAAGCCGCTTCTTGCAAAGAGTTTATTGGTTTATGACGTCATAATACGACGGTATCACCGGCGTCAGCAAATCATCGCTTATCTTAAAATCCTTTTTCGTGTTGCTTAGCGTGATTTTGATTTTGTTGCCGAGCTTATCCTCGTAGTCGATCCTTGTCGGGATGTAGTTTTTGACGGTGATTAGATACTCCACGCCGTCGTATTTGGCCTTGTAGAGCGTATCGGTGATCTTAACCGCGTTTCTAACGACGTCGATTAGATTGGGCGCCTTTTCAAATTTGGAGATGATCGCTTGTTCGAGCGCATCCTCGATCACGACGACGCGGTTTTTATCAAAGTAGATTTTTTTAGGCGTCGGGCGCTCGTAGATCCAGTAGGCGCGGTTGTTACTTTTTGCGTAAAATTTACCGAAATAATCGACCGTTTCGTTCTCGCTCGTGATGGTTTGCACGAAGTCACTTTGAAGCGTGACGAAATTTAACGTAACTCCGAAAGCCGAGGCGCAAAAGAGCAAAAATGCTAAAATTTTTTTCATATATTTTCCTTTATCGGGCGAAATTCTAGCTAAGTTTAAATAATAAAATGTTAAAATCCAAGCTTTAACAAAATTTAAAAAGGCTAAAAATGATAACGGCGTTTATGCAAAAGATATTCGGTACGAAAAACGACAGGGAAGTAAAAAAATATTTCAAACGAGTCGCCTATATAAACTCGCTCGAGAGTAAATATCAAGCGATGAGCGACGATGAACTGAAGGCTAAATTTAACGAATTTAAAGCGCAGGTGCAAAACGGCGAAAAGAGCCAGGACGAGCTGCTGGACGATGTGTTTGCCATCGTGCGCGAGGTCGGTAAAAGGACGCTAAATATGCGCCATTTCGACGTTCAGCTAATCGGCGGCATGGTGCTAAACGACGGCAAGATCGCCGAGATGAAAACTGGCGAAGGTAAAACCCTCGTAGCGAGCCTACCCGTCGTGCTAAACGCGATGAGCGGCAAGGGCGTGCACGTCGTGACGGTAAACGATTACCTCGCCAAACGCGACGCGACGCAAATGGGCGAAATTTACAAATTTCTAGGCCTTAGCGTCGGCGTGATACTAGGCGGCGAATACGACGACTCGGTGCGAAAAGCCGCATACGACAGCGATATCACCTATGGTACGAATAACGAATTCGGCTTTGACTACCTGCGCGACAATATGAAAATGGATTTCAAAGATAAGGTGCAAAGAGAGCATAACTTCGTCATCGTGGACGAGGTCGATAGTATCCTCATCGACGAGGCGAGGACGCCGCTCATTATCTCAGGCCCCACTAATCGCACGCTAGACGGCTACATCAAGGCAAACGAAGTCGCACGCCAGATGAAGCGCGGCGAACCGCCTGCGACTCCGCAAGAAAAAGCCACCGGCGACTTTACCGTCGATGAGAAAAACCGCACGATAGCCATCACCGAAGAGGGCATCTCAAAGGCCGAAAAGCTCTTTGGCGTGGCAAATCTCTACGACATGGAAAACGCGATTTTGAGCCACCACCTAGACCAAGCTCTAAAGGCGCACAATCTCTTTGAAAAGGACGTGCACTATGTCGTTCGCGACGGGCAAGTCGTCATCGTGGACGAATTTACGGGGCGTCTTAGCGAAGGTCGAAGATTTAGCGAGGGCTTGCACCAAGCGCTAGAGGCCAAAGAGGGCGTAAAGATCCAAGAAGAGA
Organism: uncultured Campylobacter sp.; assembly: GCA_963515555.1. GTDB lineage: Bacteria > Campylobacterota > Campylobacteria > Campylobacterales > Campylobacteraceae > Campylobacter_A. The sequence continues at coordinate 15,564 of CAUPXB010000021.1, forward strand.
GCCAAACGCTAGCAGATATTACATTTCAAAACTACTTTAGACTTTACAAAAAACTATCGGGCATGACGGGTACGGCGCAGACGGAGGCGACCGAGTTTTCGCAAATTTACAAGCTTGACGTCGTATCGATCCCGACAAATGTGCCGGTAATCAGAAAAGACAACAACGATCTCATCTATAAAACAGAAAACGAGAAATTTAAAGCCGTGATCGACGAGATCAAAAAGGCTCACGACCGCGGTCAGCCAGTACTCGTGGGTACTGCCTCGATCGAAAAGAGCGAAAAGCTGCACAACCTGCTCGTAAAAGAAAAGATCCCGCACTCCGTGCTAAACGCTAAAAATCACGAAAAAGAAGCCGAGATCATCGCTCAGGCCGGCGCTCGCGGCGCGGTTACGATCGCGACAAATATGGCCGGACGCGGCGTAGATATCCGTATCGACGACGAGGTGCGAAACCTAGGCGGTCTATACATCATCGGTACCGAAAGGCACGAGAGCCGCCGTATCGACAACCAACTACGAGGCCGCTCGGGACGTCAGGGCGATCCTGGAGTGAGCCGCTTTTACCTAAGTCTTGAGGATAATCTACTTCGAATATTCGGCAGCGACCGCATCAAGGCGATAATGACGCGCCTTGGTATCGAAGAGGGCGAAAGTATCGACTCAAAAATGGTCACAAGAGCCGTCGAAAATGCGCAAAAAAAGGTCGAGAGCCTTCACTTTGAAGCGCGAAAGCATATCCTTGAGTACGACGACGTCGCAAACGAGCAGCGAAAAACGGTGTATAAATTTAGAAACGAGCTACTTGATCCAAATTTCGAGGTCGGCGAAAAGATCAAACAAAATCGTGCTGAATTCGTCGAGCATCTGCTAGCTCAAGCTGAAATTTACGCAGGCGAGCCAAAGAGCGAATACAACCTCGAAAAACTAAGCTCCGTGATAATCTCAAACGGCGCGCTAATGCAGCCTGACGAGCTAAAAGATCTCGACTACGCCGAGCTTGCGGAGAAGATAACAGCCAAATTTGAAGCCGACTACGAAGAAAAAATGGGCGTCATAGGCGAGGGTCAGCGCAAATACCTAGAAAAGGTGCTTTGCCTGCAGGTGTTAGATACCGCGTGGCGCGAGCATCTATATCAGATGGACATCCTAAAAACCGGCATCGGACTACGCGGCTACAACCAAAAAGACCCGCTAACCGAGTATAAAAAAGAGAGCTTTAACCTCTTTATGGAGCTCGTTAGCCGCATTAAATTTGAGAGCATCAAGCTACTAACGGCCATGCGCTTAAGCTTCTCCGAGCCTACCGAGTCTGCGCCGCAAGAAGCTCAAGATACTGAGGCTACGAGCGCGCTCGAGAGCGAAGAAAAGCCCGGCAAAAAAGTATCCAGAAACGACCCGTGCCCGTGCGGAAGCGGTAAAAAATACAAAGACTGCCACGGCAAGAGCGGCCCTAAAAAAGGAGCTTTTGCGGAGGATTGGGATAAAATTTAGCTTTGGCGTTTTGGCGGCGACTTGCTAAATTTAGCATTTAAGTTAGCCGCCGTTTTTATAGCGGCGCGAAGTCGTAAATTTAAAGCGCCTGGCTTTTGCGAGCGGTTTTAAAATTTGACGTCAAATTTGTGTGGATAGACAAATTTAAAATGCTCGGCGCAAATTTAAATAAGATGGAGCGACGCAAAAGTAGCGAGCAAACCAAAGCCCAAATTTAAACAACGGAAAATCAAATGAGCCTAACCAAATATCTACTTTTTAAATATCTACGGTTTGATAAAACCCAGCCTTTTATCATGCTTTCGGCGCTACTAGCGTTTCTAGGCGTTGGCGTCGGGCTCATGGTGCTCATCGTCGCGATGGCGATCATGAACGGCTTTGACAAAGAATTTGAACGCAAACTTTTTACTATGAACTACCCGATCACGATCCTCTCCGCCATACGCGGCAACATCGACGAGAGCGACGTTAGCGAACTAAAACAAAAGTTTCCGAATCTCAAATTTAGTCCATACATCATGAGTCAGGTTATCATAAAGGGGGCAAATAGCTTCGAGGGCGGACTGCTTTTTGGCGTAAATTCAGCCGACGAAAAGCAGATAAACTCGGTCGTAGCGGCAGGCCTTGAGGACCGCGAGCTAGACGGATACGGCCTCCTCGTAGGGCAAGGCGTCAAAAACGAGATGATGATAAACGAAAACGACAAACTCACGCTTATTTTTACCAAAAACGACCCGAGCGGCTTCGCGCTAACGCCTAAAATGAAGCGCTTTGACGTCGTAAGCTCGTTTAGCTCGGGGCTTGTTGCTTACGATAAAAGCTATCTCTACACGAGCGTGGAGGCGCTGCGCAAGATACTCGAGTACGACGAGGGTAAATTTGACGGCATACACGTGTTTTCAGACGATCCGTTCGCCGACATCGAAAAGATCTCGCGCGAGCTACGTCTAGGGCAAAAAGCAATCGGCTGGTGGCAGCAAAACGGCAACTTTTTCTCCGCTTTGGCGCTCGAAAAGCGCGCGCTTTTCATCGTTTTGATGCTCATCATTCTGGTCGCCTCGCTAAATATCGTAAGCTCGCTGCTCATGACCGTCATGAACCGCCGCCAGGAGATCGCGTTGCTGCTCTCTCTGGGCGCTAGCAAAGCCGAGATCAAAAAGAGCTTTTTCGCGCTGGGAGCCACGATAGGCGGAGGCGGGATAGTGTTTGGACTCGTGCTAGGTCTCTTTGGCGTGTGGCTGCTCGGTAGCTTTGATATCGTAAATTTGCCAGCCGACGTTTACGGTAGCGCGAAGCTTCCTATGGAGTTATCTTTGCTCGATCTTGTTATGATTTTGGTCGGAGCGGTCGTTATCGTGGCGTTTTCGTCGTTTTACCCTGCTAAAAAAGCCGCACAGATAAACGTACTCGAGACGCTTAGGAATGAATAAATTCGGCATTTTAGCCGAAATGCTTTTGGGTTAAATTTGAGCGAATAAAAATTTGCTGTTTTGACCGCGTTGGCTCGTCTATTTTTTGAATTATATAAAAAGCGGCGAAATTTTATTTATATAAAAATACGCCGCTTTAAATTGTTTTCGTTCGAGTTTTTATTCTCGTGCGTGTAAATTTTTTAAATTTAAGCCGCCGTCGGCGTCAAATTTATCCTCCAAACTAGAAATTGTACATCGTGCAAAGTATCCGCAACTAAGTAGTAGCCGTAAGTTTGCCTATGTTTTTTATACTGCAACGGTTGCTAAATTTACTTACGGCATTTAGAAAAGCTATGTTTAAGGTTGGTACTTATGCTAAATTTACGCCATATTCGACTGCCGTTTTTAAATGAATTGTATCAATTTGCAAGCAAAAATTTGAGACCCTTTAAGATATAATGCTCAAAATTTAATCCAAATTTGGGGATAAAAATGACGATTTTCGAGTACGCCCGCCGCATTGACGAGGCTGCGGGGCTGGATCTTGATTTAGATTGCAAAGAGATCGATCTGCAGGATAAGCTTTACGGGCTTTTTCAGTGCTTTATGCCTGATGGCGTCGGCGTAGAAGCGGTGTTTGCGCCGCTGCAAAACGGCACTGAGCTGCAAGCACGCATAATGCCGATTTATGCAGGCACGGCGCAGCAGACGCGGGAGGCGTTTGGTTGGGGCGTGGCTCCCGGATATTTTTGCCCGCCACAGGATCTGAAATTTGATGACGAAGGACTTAAGAGCCTAGCTTTAGCGCATGCTCGAAATTTAAAAATTTTTGCCGAGTTTCTAGGCAAGAACGAGCTTTTAAAAATGCTTGACGAAATAAAATCCGCTCGAGTGCAGGAAAATTTTGATTTTAGGGGGCATGAAGACGAACTTGCAGACGTCGTATATGGGGCGAGTGGATGATAGATTCGCCGAAATTCGATATGAAGCTATGGGTGCTCGGCGAAGCGTACTATTCGATCGACTGCGACTACCTGCTATCGGCGTATTTACAGTATCTAAACTACGCGCAAAGGTCGCAGGAGGACTTTTTAAAGCCCTATTTTGAGCTGTATCTAGCGAGACGGCAGATCGCGTTTGAGCACGGCGAGGTTGTCGTTTTTGCGCATTAAATTTACGCTTCTAAAGGAACTAAATGCAAACGGACGCTTTTGGCTGGCTAAAATTTGAGCTCTACGAGTATCTAAAACTATACGATGCGGGCTTAAAAAAGCGAGCAAATCAGCGTCTAAAGAGCACTGTTAGTAAATTTAAAAGCGAGTTTAGCCAGACGCAGCGGGACTGCGCGCTGGATGAGCTCTGCCGCGAAATTTTAGACGAAAATAAAAGCGAGCTAAAAAATCTAAAAAACCGCGGCAACGGCGAGCTGCCTTTTGAGCTCGGCGAGCTAGTCGGCGAGTATCTAAAATGGCGCTGCGACGCAGGCGAGATGCCGCATATGCGCTGGGCGTACCAGATCTGCACGCGCGGCTTGCGGGAGCTTGATAGGAATGAGCTTTTGCGCAGTGCATACTGTCATGAGCGCTGCGACGCACGAGCCGTGGAGCTATACTTTTGTATGCTACTAGACGCGCTAGACTGGGGCGCGCACCATTTCCCTGAGGGTTGTCTGATAGAGCGCGCATACTATGAGCAACTAACCCGCGAAGCTCGCGACGCAAGAGAAAAACACGAGATAAGCGCGTGGCTAAACTTAGAGTTTGAATACTTCGTAAAGCTTTACGAATGCTATTTTGAGTTTAAATCTCGCGGCGGCGAGGTCGATTTTTACGCACTGTGCGAAAAGGTGGGGCTAAATTTCGCGCCCGTAAAGTCTTTTTATTATGAGTAGCGAGGGGCTTTGAATTTGACCATATGCAAATTTAAACAAGCGACGAATTTACGGCCCAAAATTTGGCGTTTAGTTAGTCGCAAACGATACACCAAATTTTAAAATTTAAACAAAAACAGCTCGCTTTAAATTTTAGCTCAAATTTATCTCGCGTGCCGCAAATTTTACAAAACGCTCAAATTCGCGCCTACGCCGCTATATTTTGCAGATTTTCAAAGCTAAATACGTTTAGTCCGTTTTTGTATTCGTAGCCCAGAGTTAGCTTATGTGCTTTGATTATATTTTCTACGATGTAAAGCCCCAGACCGAAGCTCTTTTGCGCGCTTTCGCCCTTGGTAAAAGGCTCGACGTAGTGGCGCAACTCCTTTGACAGCCGCTCGCCTTCGTTGATAAATTTGATCGACTCGCGCGTGATCGTGATATTTACGTGCTTGTTTGGGGAGTATTTTAGCGCGTTATCGATCATATTTTTGGCGGCGATCGCTAGTAGCTTAAAGTCCGCATTTAGGCTCACGTCCTCTAGCTTACTGATCGTGACCTGTCCGGGATCGACCATAGCGATATCCAGAGCCTCGTCGATAACATCGTCGATACGGCAAATTTTAGTGTTATTTAGCGCAATGCTTGAGGTTACTTGCTCGACGGCGGCAAATTCGTTTATGAGATTTTCAAGCTTTATAAACACCGACACGAGTCGCTCTTGATTTTTGCTTTTTTCGATCATTTCGGCGGCTAGGCGGCCTTTGGTGATCGGGGTTTTTAGCTCGTGCATTATGTTTCTTAAAAATAGCTTGCGCGATGCGTTTAAGCTTTTGATCTGGGATACCGCATCGTAAAATGCTTCCGCAACCTCGGAAATTTCGTCGTTACCGCTGCTGACGTTTTGCACTTCGTCTATCTCGCCCGCGGCAAATTTAGCTATCTGGCGCTTTAGTTTTCTTAGCGGTTTTAGCTTTCTAATAACAAAAACGTAAGCAGCCAGAAGTATGATCGCGACTAGCAAAAAGATAATCTTGATGATGTCGTAGCGGTATGGTTGATAGTCTTTATCCTTTAAAAGCAGTATTTTATCCACGTGCTGGACTTTTAGATAGTGGTGATTTTGATAGATCATGATGGCGCTAGAGCCGATGTCGGCGGAGATCTCCTCAAGCACGGTTGCGTTTGCCAGGATTTCCTCCTTTTGCTGCTCGTTTGTGATCTCAGGCATCTTAAAGTCGCCCGTTTGACGCTCGTACTCTTTTTCGTTTATGATACCGCTCATCAAAAAGAGCTGATTTCTAGCGATCGTAGAGTACTTGGCGTTTAGCTCGCGCGCGTAGTTTTGCTTGTCGTAGTCCATCAGCCACAAAAACGCGAGAAATATGCTCGTAAGCGCAAGCGCAAAGATAAAAGTGATAGTGTAAAAAACCGATGAGCGTTTCATTTGCGTGCTTTAAAATTTACTGCATTAGCTTGTAGCCGATTCCGCGGATAGCGTGGATGTATTTTGGCTCTTTTGGGTCGTCGCCTAGCTTGCCTCTGATGCGCCCGATGATGACGTCGATGCTCTTATTTGTCGAGTCCTCGCTGATGCTCGCGCAGTTGTAGATGAACTCCTCGCGCGTGATGGCGCCGCCTTCTTTTTGTAGCATGTATTTTAGGATGTCGTACTCTGCTGCGGTCAAATTTAACGGCTCGCCTTTTAGCGTGATGACGTGCTTAAAATCATCTACCGCGATATCTTTCTCGCGCGCAGGCTCCTTTGCGCCGCTTAAATTTGCACCCGCTACCGCGCTTTGGCGGCGCAGGTGGCTTTTGATACGAGCTAGCAGCTCCTGTGGGTCGTATGGCTTTGGTAGGTAGTCGTCGGCGCCGTTATCTAGGGCGTTTACCTTATCGGTGATGTCGTGGCGCGCGCTTGAGATGATGATGGGTACGTCGTGGCGTTTGCGAATCTCTTTGCACACCTCTAGGCCGTCAAGTCCCGGCAGCGTGAGGTCCAGTATAACAAGGTCAAATTTTTCTACGTTTAGCGTCGAAAGCCCGATATATGGCTCCTCCGCAGTCTTTACATCCATATCGCTTTTAGCTAAAAACTCGGTCAAAATTTCCGCCAGCTCCAAATCGTCTTCAATCATCAAAATTTTTATCATTTTATGTCCTTTGGGGGATTATAGCGAGTTTTGAGTAAATTTTTAATGGCGGCCGCGGCTTGTCTTTTTGCTACGCTACGCTTACAGCTTGCATACGGACGCTTTTGTTAAGATTAGTAAAATTTGAGCCAAATTAAGATGCTCAAATTTGAAGCTAGGAATTTAAACGGTTCAAATTTAAAAATGGCGGAGTGTCAAATTTGACGGGTAAAATTTAAGATAAAATTTGGAAAATTGAAAAAGAAAAAGGCGCAGTTTCCCGCGCCTAAAGGTAGAAATTATTTTATAACAAGACCTTGGAAAAGTCCGCCGCGATTGACCCAAACGAGCGTCTTTTTACCTTTTGCGCTTGCTAGGGCTTTATTAAAGTCTTCCATGTTTTTGATATTTTCCTCGGCGATTTGGATGATGATGTCGCCTTTTTCAAAGCCGATTTTCTCGGCATTTGAGCCTGCTTTTACGTCCGTTACCAGGATACCGGCTGCGTCCGCAGGCAAGCGGTATTTGTACCTTGCGTTGTCGTCGATCGCCGTGACGTTAAGGCCCTCGATCGCTGTGCCGTTTTTTGCGGTAGGGGCGTTTGATTTTGCATTAGCGTTAGCTAGTTTTATCTTGGCGGTTTCGATTTTGCCCGAGCGTTCGTAGGTTAGCGTGATCTCTTTGTTTGGAGCTAGCGAGCCGATGAGATTTTTGAGATCGTTAGCGTTTTTAATCTCTTTATCGTCGATTTTGATAACGAGGTCGCCTCGTTTTAGCCCGGCTACATCGGCAGGGAGGCCGCTTTCTACGCTGCTAATGAGCGCTCCTTCTTTATTTTTATAGATCTCTTTTTGCTCTTCATTTAGATTTGCTATCATCACGCCGATATATCCGCGTTCGATCTTGCCGTCTTCGATGAGCTTTTTGGCGATATCTTTAGTCATGTTTGAGGGGATGGCAAAGCCGATGCCGTTGTTTCCGCCGCTGCGGCTAAGTATGGCTGAGTTTATGCCGACTAGATAGCCGCGGCTATCGACTAGCGCGCCGCCTGAGTTGCCGGGATTTATCGAGGCGTCGGTTTGGATGAAATTTTCATATTGATTAAGACCTATGTTGTCTTTATTTAGGCCTGAAACGATGCCCTGAGTGATACTGCCGCCCACGCCAAAAGGATTTCCGATGGCAAATACGATATCGCCTTCCATTAGTTTAGCCGAGTCGGCAAACGGTATGGCTTTTAGCTCTTTTGCGTCGATTTTGATGATAGCTAGGTCGGTTTTCGGGTCGGTGCCGATGATTTTGGCTTTATACTCTTTGTCGCTATCTAGCAGCGTGACGACGATCTCGTCGCTATCTTCTACGACGTGGTTGTTCGTCACGATGTAGCCGTCGCTAGAGATGACGACGCCGGAGCCTAGCGAGCTACTTTTTTGTTTTTCTTGAGGGATGTTAAACTGAAATCCGAAAAAGTCCTTGAAAAACGGATCGCTAAACATATCGTTCATATCTGCTACGTTGCTGCTAACGGTTTTTGTAGTGGAGATATTTACGACCGATTTTTTAGCGTCGGCGATAGAGCTGTTGTATGACAGGACTACGTTTTTGTTAAATTCCGGATTTATTCTCGTAAAATCCTCTGCGGGTTCGTTAAAGTTTATGCTTGCGGCAAAGATCGCGCAAGAAGTAGCCAAAGATAATATCATTATCTTTTTCATTACTTTTCCTTTTGATAAAATTTTTTTCAAAGCGCGATTATATGGCGTTAAGCTCAACGTAAAGTTAATTATTATTTAAGTCGTTTAAAATCGTTTTTATTTACTATACTTGATTGACATAGGCTAAAGCTTTATGCTATAATCGCTATAAAATTAATTGACTATAAGGACATAACATGAGCAATAGTCTTTACGAAACGTTAGGGGTGTCCGAAAAGGCCACCGGCGACGAGATCAAAAAGGCCTATCGCAGGCTGGCTCGCAAGTACCACCCCGATATCAACAAAGACCCGGGCGCGGAGGATAAATTTAAAGAGATAAACGCCGCGTATGAAATTTTAAGCGATGAAAAAAAACGCGCGCAGTACGACAGGCACGGTGACGCGATGTTTGGCGGGCAAAATTTCCATGACTTTGCGAGCAGCTCTGGTATGGGAAATTTGGACGAAATTTTAAAAAATATCTTCGGCGGAGGCGGCTTTAGCGGATTTTCTAGTAGAAGCGGCTTTAGCGGTTTTAGGCAGACGGGCGGATTTAGCGGCTTTGATGACGATGAGGATCTGGACTCGCGAGCGAAAGTAACTATCCCGTTTGACGTAGCGGTAAAGGGCGGCGAGCACTCGATAAATTTTAACGGCGAAAACATCAAAATAAAAATCCCAAACGGAATCAACGACGGCGAAAAGCTACGCATAAAAGGCAAAGGTAGCGGCGGGCGCGGAGATCTGATACTAACCGTAAATATCGCGCCTAGCGACGAGTACGAAAGAGATGGCGACGATCTATATAAAGACGTGCTGATTCCTCTAAAAACAATGATGTTCGGCGGCAAGATAGATGTAAAAACGCCTAAAAAGGACGTCACGATAAAAATCGCCGAAAACTCAAAATCGGGGCAAAAAATCAGGCTCAAAGGGTACGGCGTGCAAAATAGAAAAAGCGGGATATTCGGCGATCTGTACTTGAGGGCGCGCGTGTCTTTGCCGGACGTAAATACCTTAGACGGCGAGCTAGCCGAACTCATGAAGCAAAAACTTCCGGAGGCATAAGATGAAACAATACGAAGAACCGGTATATCTAATAAGCGTCGTAGCAAAGGTGCTCTCCATACATCCGCAGACGCTGCGCCAGTACGAGCGCGAGGGGCTACTAGAGCCATCAAGAACCGAGGGCAAGATGCGCCTTTACTCCGAAAAAGACATGGACCGTATCAGGATGATACTGCGTCTAACGCGCGATCTGGGCGTAAATTTAGCGGGCGTAGATATTATCTTACAGCTAAAAGAGCAGATCGAGCAGTCTGAGGTCATGATAAAACAGATGAAAGAGGAGCTGGCTAAAATGGAGCAGAGCGGCGTGCCTTCTAAAAAGGCTCTGGTAAAGCGCAAAAACAGCTTTGATCTCATCTTTTATGATGATAAAAATTAACCCTTTTTATCCGTTAAAAAGGTAAAATCGGGTAAAATTTATTTACAAAACGCGCCAAATTTGAGGCTTTAAGGGTGCTAAATTTAGCCTTAAATTTGCCCCGCTTTGAACTCAAATGAGGCACAATGTTAGAAACTTTTTTACTATTTTTCTCTATCCTGCTTATCGCTTGTATCGTCTCTAGCAAGGTTTCAGATAGATTCGGCGTTCCGTCCTTAGTCGTTTTTTTAGCAGTCGGTATGCTTGCAGGCTCGGACGGGCTGCTCGGACTTGCTTTTGATAATCGCCAAATCGCCCAAGACGTAGGCACTATCGCACTTATTTTTATACTTTACGCGGGCGGACTTGATACGAATCTAAAATCTATCCGCCCCGTCATGGTAAACGGCATCATCCTAGCGACTCTTGGCGTCGTGCTGACTGCCGGTATGATAGCCGTGCTCGTAAAATACCTACTAGGTCTTGACTGGCTAGAGGCGCTGCTCTTTGGCTCTATCATATCCTCGACCGACGCTGCTGCAGTATTTGCGATACTAGGAGCGAAGGAAATTTCGCTGCGAAACAATATCCGTCCGCTTCTGGAGCTAGAGTCTGGATCAAACGACCCGATGGCGATCTTTTTAACCGTCACGATGCTACAAATCATCTCCATAGCCACGATCCCTAGCGTTCCCAATGTTGCGCTAACGCTGGTGAAGCAGTTTTTGCTAGGTGGGCTGATGGGTTATGTGTTCGGCGTCGCGCTGCCAGGGCTTTTTAACCGCCTCAGGCTTGAGTACTGGGGACTATACCCCGTGTTTTCGATGGCTTGGGTGATGCTTTTGTACGTGTTAGCGGGCAAGGTCGGCGGCAACGGCTTTTTGGCCGTTTATATCGCGGGTATGTTTATAAATAAAAAAGAGTTCGCGCATAAGAAAAATTTGATCGGTTTTCACGACGGTATCGCGTGGACGATGCAGATAGTTATCTTTTTGACATTGGGGCTTTTGGTAAATCCATCTCAACTACCGGCCGTCGCGCTTGCGGGCACAGTGATCGCGTTTTGGATCATGTTTATCGCGCGTCCGATGGGCGTTTTTCTCTCGCTTTTGCTTTCTAGATACAACATCAAAGAAAAGATGTTTATCTCATGGGTCGGGCTTCGAGGCGTCGTTCCTATCGTACTTGCGACCTATCCGTTCGGGGCAAATTTACCGAATTCGGAGCTAATCTTTAACACGATATTTTTCGTAGTATTCGTCTCGATCATCATCCAGGGCATGACGCTAGAAAAGGTCGCGCAAAAATGCGGCGTCAAAGAAGAAGCCGCGCCAAAAGAGGTCGAGATGTCGAATTTACCGATCTTTTACCACACTTTACGCCAGCACACCATACGCTTTGACTCCGAAGTCGTGGGCAAAAACCTAGCCGAGCTTGAGCTTCCTAGCGACTTTTTGGTGCTACTCATCAAGCGCAAGGGCGAATACATCAAGCCGACGGGCTCATCGGTGTTTGAAGAGGGCGACTTGCTACTGATCCAGTGCGAGGACGAAAACAAATACAACGAAACCTTAAAGACGTTTACGGCGTAAATTTGCCGTAGCGTCGGTTTAAATTTACTGCCGTTAGCGTTAAATTTGATCTTACGGCGATCAGATAAATTTGGCGCAAATTTACGAATAAAAAGCAAAAAGGAGGGCGGGGTTTATTTTCTACTTTGGTGCGGCGATCGGCTGTTTTCATAAAATTTAAAGAAAGGAAATAGAAATGAAATTTGAGGAAATGACCTTATCTACATTTTCAAGCGCGTTTCGTAGAATAAGAAATAAAAAAGGACTTAATAAAAATAAAGATAAAAACGTTAAAGAGGAGAAATAAAAATGAAGTTTGTAAATTTATTTTTAATAACAGCTTTAGGTATTACTTTTAGTTATGCAAAAGAAAAAGTCGATTGTGATGACCCAAAAAATAGACCTAATTATATTGGGGGGGGTAATGGTAAGCGGCAAAAAAGAGTGTATGATGAATAGAGGAGGGAAAGAACTTGACGGCACTATCGGACGTAACCCAGTAACTGGCAAAGTAACGTCAAAAGCCGAATTGGCGGGCGCTGATAACCCTACAATGAATTTAGAAACCGCCCAGATGAATTTTGGCAAAGCTAAAACCGAGCTGGAGGAAGCCCAAAAAGTTTATACTGATGACGCCAGCGTTAAGAATTCTCGCCGCGTAGATAAAGCGCGCAAGGCGTTTAAGCAAGCGCAGCTAGATCTTGAAGCGGCGGAGGAAATTAAGGAAAAAGCCGATAAGAACAAGGACAAGTAGCCTGCTCAAATTTGAGTTTGAACGAGCCAAGGATCAAGAGGGAAGCCCTCTTGATCAAATTTAACAATCTAGCGCTTAACCCCAGGGCGGTGAAACCGCCGAAGGGGTATATTTGAATTTAGCTTAAATTTAGCCGAATTTATCTTTCAAATTTAACTCTCTTTTACTCCAAAGCTTGCGCGAGATCGGCGATGAGGTCGTCTGCGTTTTCTAGGCCGACGCTGATTCTGATTAGCTCCTTTGTTATGCCTGCCTTTATTAGTTCCTCGCTTGAGAGCTGCTGATGCGTAGTGGAGGCCGGGTGCGTGATGAGCGACTTTGAGTCGCCGATATTTACGACGATTTTAAAGAGCTTTACCTTGCTAAGCATCTTTACGGCGCGCTCATAGCTATCGGTTTCAAAGCACATTAGCCCGCTAGCCATGCCGTCTTTAAAGTATTTTTGCGCCTTTTCGTGCTCCGAGTCGCTTTTTAGCGTCGGATAGGTTACGCGTTTTACGTATTTGTGCGAGTTTAAAAACTCGGCGATTTTGCGCGCATTTTGCGAGTGTCTCTCGATACGCACGCTTAACGTCTCAAGCCCCTGGATGAGCTGCCATGAGTTAAAAGGCGAGATCGTAGCGCCTATATCGCGCACCAAAGCCACCCTCATGCGTAGCGTATAGATATCGAATTTATCCGCCATCTGCGCGTAAACTAGCCCGTGATAGCTCTCGTCAGGCTCGTTAAAGTGCGCGTATCTGGCGTTGCCGACTAGTTTGGCGTTTAAATTTTTGCTAGCTACGACTGCGCCCGCTAGACTTAGGCCCTGGCCGCAGATATATTTGCTAGCGCTATGCACGACGACGTCTACGCCGTGATTTAGCGGTTGGAAAATGATCGGCGTAGGCACGGTGTTATCTGCGATCGTTACGACGCCGTGCTTGTCTGCGACCTCGACGATTTTTTTAAAATTCGGGATTGCGATTTGCGGATTTGATAGCGTCTCGAAAAATATCGCGCGCGTTTTGTCGTCTATCAAATTTTCAAGATCGTCCGCCGTGTCGCTGTCAAACACCCGCGCCTCGATACCGAAACGCTTAAGCGTATGCATGAAAAGAACCATCGTGCCGCCGTAAATTTTCTTTGCCACGACGATGTTGTCGCCGACTGCGGCTAAATTTGCGATCGAGTAGAAAATCGCCGACTGACCGCTAGCCGTCACGATAGAGGCCGAGCCCTCCTCGAGCGCTGCTATACGGCTCTCTAGTACGTCCGTAGTGGGGTTGCCCAGCCTCGTGTAGATGTGACCCGGGTCTTCTAGCGCAAATCTCGCCGCAGCCGCCTCGGCGCTGCCGAAATCATAAGCCGTAGTCTGGTAAATCGGCACTGCCATGGCGCCCGGGCCAGCCTTGGTGTCGTAGCCGTAGTGCGTAGCGATCGTCTCTTTTTGCATTTTTTCTCCTTGTAAAATTTGCGCGCATTATAACCGCTAAAAGTTTAAATTGGTATAATTGGGCTTTTGAAAGGAAAAAATGGCTGAACAAAACGATAAATTTAAGCGCGTAAAATACCTGCGCGGCCTGGAAAAATTCGCAAAAGCGGCGATTAGCGCGCTAAAAAGAGAGGATTTTAACGAGGACGAATTTCGCGCTAGGGTGGGCAAAAATGCCGAAATTTTACGCAAGATCGAGCCGGTTTTTTTAGATAACGCCTACTCGAAATCTCTTGAAAATTTCGTAAATTTAGTCGTAAAAGGCGGCGAGAGAGCCGAGCTAATATCCTGCGCCAACGCGCTAGAAAAGCTAAAAAATCAAAAAACGTATAAAAAAGAAAAACATAGAAAAAAATATAAGGACGAAGAGTGAAATGCGTGATATTTGACATGGACGGCACGCTCATAGATAGCGCAAAAGCGATCTGCGAGACGGTAAACGAGGTGCGGCGCGAGCTGGGGCTTGAAGGCGATCTGGCGGCGGAGTTTATCGTAAAAGCCATAAACGAGCCGGGGCGAAATTTGGGGCTTGACTTTTACGGTATAGATAAGCCCGATATGAAGCTGCGGGATAACTTTGAAGCTAAATTTAAGAAAAACTACCGCGAATACGCCGCGGCATACGAGGGCGTCGATGGACTGCTAGCCGTGCTAAAAGAGGCCGGGCATTTTATCGCTCTAGCTAGCAATGCGCCGCGATATACTTTGGATGAGATTTTGCAAAGAAGTGGGATATTTAAATTTTTCGATCTCATCGTCGGAGCGGATGAAAACATACCTCAAAAACCAGATCCGGCGATGCTAAATTTGATATTAAAATCAGGCGAATTTGATAAAGCGATATTTGTCGGAGATAGTAAAAAAGATGAGCTTGCCGCACGTAATGCGGATATAAGATATCTAAACGTTTGTTGGGGTTTTGGTAGCAAAAGTCCGAGCTGCGACAATGTCTTTACGGTGGCTGAAGCAGCCCTATATATCGAGAAGTTATAAAAATTTAGCACATTATTTTACGAGAAATAATGCGTATTTTAAGTTTTAAGAAAGGTTTTAAAATTTATGGATTATGATATATTTTCTCAAAGTCCGAGAGAAAAATTCTTTGATATTTTATTTAATGCGAACAAAAACTTAGTCGAAAACGAGCTTGAAAAGACCTTTGAAAAATTTATCGCGATGAGTGAATTTTGTGAAAAAAGCGGCTTTGACGAAACGGCGCAAAATTCGTTTATTTCTCAAAATCAGACCCTTGTAAATGAGCGGCTAAACGACATTTATATCGGGCTTAGTGGGGATATTTTAAGTCAAAATGAGTAAAATAGCCGTTATATTTTCGTTGTTTTTATCGCTGACTTTCGGTGCGGTAAATTTCGAGGAAGAGCACCTTTTTGAGCTCAAAAAAGACGAGTGGGCGCGGGTTTTCGTGACCAAAAAGGGCACTGACGAGCGCGAGAGCTTCGACTTTCGTTGGACGCTTTTTGATAACACGAACATTATCGTACATTCGCGCTACCGAAACTATCCTCGCCAGCTTGTTATGTCGCTAAGGCGCGGCCTTGAGACCTATAAGCAGACTTTGATACCTGACCTTAAGTTTCCGCCTAGCGACCGCGTCGCGCTATATCTGGTTTTTGAGGATTTTAAACAAGGCGTGGCAAAATTTCGCGTGCTGATAAACGACGACGAACAGCGCGTGGACGTGGAGTTTTTGGATCCGCCAAAAAAGCAGAGCGGCGCTCAAAATAGCGCGCAAAACGCCAAGTAAAAGCAAAATTTAAGTGAGCATAAATGGAAAAAATCGATCTGATAATGAAAAATTTTATCGCAGAGCTTGGTTATGAGCCTGCAAATGCGATGTTTGCTCGGATAAATTCGGGTAAAAAGCTGCGCTCTAAGCTGCTTTTAAAAATAGCGGGCGAAAGCGAGCAAAGTCTCAAAATTTGCGCGATTACCGAGCTTATTCACCTAGCTAGCTTGCTTCACGACGACGTGATAGATGACGCGGACACCAGGCGCGGAAGCCCGAGTATAAACGCGAGCTTCGGCACCAAAAACGCCGTGATGTTGGGCGATATCCTCTACTCGAAGGGCTTTTACGAGCTGTCGAAATTTCCGCACGAGATCGCGGGCGAGATATCGGGCGCGGTTAGCAAGCTAAGCGTGGGCGAGATGATGGACGTGGATCTCTCGGCTAAATTTAACGAAGATAAATCCGGGTACGAAACGATGATCTACTATAAAACCGCCGTCTTAATCGAGGCTGCGGCTGCGGTCGGAGCGATGCTGGCAGGATTTGACACGTCAAATTTTAAAATTTACGGTAAAAACTTAGGCCTAGCCTTTCAGATAATCGACGACATCCTAGACGTCACGCAAGATGCCGCGACGCTTGGAAAGCCGAATTTTAGCGACTTTAAAGAGGGCAAAACGACGCTGCCTTACATTTATCTTTACGAAAGCTTAAGCGAAGCGGACAAAGAGAAGCTAAAAAGCCTGTTTAAAAAAGATCTGAGCGAGGCCGAGCGAGGCTGGGTAAGGGCGAAGATGAACGAAACGGGCGCGATAAAAAAAAGCATAGAAGCGGCGAAAAATTTAGGCGAGCAGGCGATAAAATCGGTAGAGAAATTTAACGTAGACGGCCTAGAAAACATCGTAAAATCAATGATAGACAGGGAATTTTGATGCATTACGCAAGCGTGAGCTTTACGCACAAAAACACCGATATATCCGTGCGCGAAAAGCTCTCTTTTTCTAACATCGAGCGCAAAAACGAAATTTTACGCCTCATTAGCTCCAGCCAAAACATCAACGAGTGCATGGTGCTAAGCACCTGCAACCGCGTCGAGATCATCGCTAGCGTAAAGACGGTCGAAGGCGCTAGCAAGCACATCATCGCCTGCATGTCGCTCATCTGCGGCATCCCTTTTGAGGAGCTGCAAAGCAGAGCCGACATCTACGAGGATAACGGCGCCGTGCATCATCTCTTTGCCGTAGCTAGCTCGCTAGATAGCCTTGTTATCGGCGAAACGCAGATCGCGGGGCAGCTAAAAGAGGCGTATAAATTTGCCCGCGCTAACGGTAAATGCGGCGCAAAGCTAGGCAGGGCGATGGAGTTTGCCTTTAAGTGCGCGGCGGAGGTGCGAAACAAAACCGAAATCTCTAAAAATCCGATTTCCGTTTCAAGCGTCGCGGTGGCGAAGGCAAAGGAAATTTTTGGCACGCTAAACGGCATGGTCGCTGTGATAGTAGGCGCTGGCGAGATGGCGGAGCTAGCCGCAAAGCATCTAATCGCAAGCGGCGCGAGAACGATAATCATCAGCCGAAACAAAGAGCGCGCTAAAAATTTGGCCCTGACGCTGGGGGATAATAACGAATACGACTCGCTTTCAAACGTAGCGCAGTACATAAATAAATATCAAATAATATTTTCCGCGACTGCCGCGCCGCATCCGGTTTTGATCGACGCGATGGTAGAGCCAAAGGAGTTTAAGCGTTACTTTTTTGATATAGCCGTGCCGCGCGATATCGCGATCACGCAGGGCGAAAATATCAAAATTTACGCCGTGGACGACCTGCAAGAGATCGTAAATAAAAACCTCGCCCTGCGCGAGGAACAGGCGCAGATCGCATACGGTATCGTCGGGCGAAATACGGCGGCGTTTTTCCAAATGCTACGCGAGCTGGCCGTCACGCCGCTAATAAAAGGCATAAGAGAGCAGGCTAAAGAGTGCGCCGAGAGAGAGCTAGCAAAAGCCCTAAAAAAGGGCTATCTAAAACATAGCGACAAAGAGGAGGCGTATCGCCTCATACATCAGGTTTTTAAGGCGTTTTTGCACGCGCCGACGATAAATTTAAAAAACCTCGCCGGAGCTGCCGGAAGCGAAGCGCAGCTAAGAGCCGTCGGGGAGATCTTTAACATCGCGGAGCAAACGCCGCAAGAAGAAAATAATGAATTTGAATGGGAGAAAGAATGAAATTTAGCAAACTTTACGCGCCGACGGCAAAAGAAGCGCCAAAAGACGCGAGTCTGGCAAGTCATAAATTTTTGCTCCGAGCGGGCTACGCCGAGCAGGTAGGCAGCGGACTTTACAACTTTTTGCCGCTTGGCAAACGAGTGCTTGAAAATATAAAAAATATCGTCAAAGAGGAGCTTGACGAAGCGGGCGCGCAGGAGATCTCGATGAGTTTCGTCACGTCTGCGGACCTTTGGCGCGAGAGCGGACGGTATGAGTTTTACGGCAAGGAGCTTTTGCGCTTTAAGGACCGCAAAGAAAACGACTTTGTTTTAAGTCCGACAAACGAAGAGAGCGTGGTCGCGCTCGTGCGAGGCAAGGTAACGTCCTATAAGCAACTGCCGCTAAATTTATATCAGATAAATACAAAATTTAGAGATGAGGCGAGGCCGAGATTTGGGCTACTTAGAGGGCGCGAGTTTTTGATGAAGGACGGATATAGCTTCCACGCAAACGCCGAGGATCTGGACCGCGAATTTGACTTGATGGAGAAAACTTATAGCAAAATTTTCACTCGCCTCGGGTTAAATTTCCGCGCGGTTAGAGCCGATAGCGGCGCGATAGGCGGCAGCGGAAGCAAAGAGTTTATGGTGTTAGCTAATAGCGGCGAGGACGATATCATCGTCTGCGAGAACTGCGACTACGCCGCAAATATAGAGGCTGCAACCCGCGCAAAACGAACGACGCAGGCTGAGCGACCCGAGGCTGACGCGGCTAAATTTTTAACTCCGAATGCAAAAACTATCAAAGACGTGGCGGAGTTTTTTAGAGTTGATGAGTTTTACTGCATAAAAGCGGTGATAAAAAAGGCGATTTTTATCGGCGATAAAGGCGAAAAAAGCGAGAAAATTGTCGTGTTTTTTGTGCGCGGCGAGGACGAACTGCAAGAGGTTAAAGCGCAAAACGCATGCGGTGCGCTCGAGCTAGCGGACGCTACCGAAGCCGAGATCGCGGCGGCCGGGCTTGTGGGCGGATTTTGCGGGCCGGTCGGGCTAAAGGGCGTGGAGTTTTATATCGATAAAGAGCTTGAAGGCGAGTCGCAGATGATCTGCGGCGCAAACGAGCGGGATTATCACTTCGTGGGCGTTAGCGTTAGCAGCTTTAACGCCGATCGCTTTAAAGACCTAACCGCGGTCAAAGCCGGCGATAAGTGCCCTTGCTGCGGCGGAAATTTAAGCGTTAGCAAAGGTATCGAGGTCGGGCATATATTTAAGCTAGGCACCAAGTACTCAGAGCCGATGGGTGCGACGTTTTTGGATGAAAACGGCAAAGCAAAACCGTTTATCATGGGCTGCTACGGCATCGGCGTTAGCCGTCTGGTCGCTGTCGCCGTCGAGGCTAGCCACGACGAAAAAGGCATAATCTGGAACGAAACCCTAGCTCCGTTTAAATTTGAAATCATCATCTCAAATTTAAAGGACGAAGAGGGCGTTAAATTTGCACAGGGGCTTTACGAGAGCTTGCGCGAGGTGGGCGTTTCGGTGCTATTTGACGATAGAAACGAGCGCTTTGGCGTTAAAATGAGCGAATTTGAGCTGATGGGATTTCCTTATGCCGTGATCGTGGGCAAGGGGCTGGCAGAAGGCACGGTAGAGCTCGTTACTCGTGGCGGCCTAGTTAAAGAAACCGTCAAAGCGAGCGAAATTTTAGCGCGACTAAAGAGCCTATGATAAAGCATTTTTTTACGCCCTACGTCGTTTTGGAGATCGTGGCGGCGTATTTTTTTATCCACGCGTACGGATTTTTAAATTTGGTCCTAGAGGTCATCGCATCGGCTGTTTTGGGGCTATTTTTTATGTTTCGCGTCGGATTTTTTCAGCTAACTAGCAATATCGCGTTTTTTAAGCCAGCAGACGTCTTTAGTAGCGTAGGTATGGCGATCGGGGGATTTTTTATGTTTATCCCGGGGCTTATCACCGACGTTTTGGGCGCGGCGATCGTAGCGGTCGCATTTTTTGCAAATTTGAAAAACGGCGGCGAGCACAAGAGCGGGAGCGAATATTATTACGAAAAATTTGAAAGCGGACAGAACAAACCGCGCGATGACGGCGAGATCATCGACGTCGAAGTCGTAGAAGAAAAGAGGCAAATATGGAAAAACTAAAAATCGCAACGAGAAAAAGCGTGCTAGCTATGTGGCAAAGCGAGCATATCAGGGATAAAATTTTATCGCGCTACCCGGAGCTTGCAGTCGAGCTAACGGGCATGAAAACCAAAGGCGACGTGATACTTGATACGCCGCTAGCTAAGATCGGCGGCAAGGGGCTTTTTACAAAAGAGCTAGAAGATAGCATGCTAAGTGGCGAAACGCACATCGCCGTGCATAGTCTAAAAGACGTGCCGGTTGTCTTTCCAGATGGGCTAGTGTTAGCCGCGATCTGCTCGCGCGAGGACGTGAGAGATGCGATGCTGAGCGAAAAATACGCTAAATTTGAGGATCTGCCGCAAGGTGCACGCGTTGGCACGACGAGCCTACGCCGTAAGATGCAGCTTTTAGCGATGCGCCCCGATCTTGAGATAATCTCACTGCGAGGCAACGTCCAAACTCGTTTGCGCAAGCTTAAAGAGGGCGAATTTGACGCGATTATCCTAGCGATGGCGGGCGTGAACCGCTTAAATTTACGCTCCGAAGTCGCGCATATCGTGCCGTTTGAGCTGGATCAGATGGTGCCTGCGATGGGGCAGGGTGCGCTAGGCATCGAGGCAAGAGAGGATGCTGAAATTTTAAATTTGATAGAGTTCCTAAAAGATGAAAAGGCCGTCATTGAAACGACCGTGGAGCGTGATTTCGTCGCGATGCTAGAGGGCGGCTGCCAGGTGCCTATCGGCGTAAATGCAAATTTAAACGGCGACAAGATCGAGATACGCGCAGTCGTGGGGCTACCTGACGGTAGCGAGAGCATACGCGAAAATATCGTCGCGCAAAAAAGCCAGTGGAAAAGCGTGGGCGCCGAGCTTGGTCGGATATTTATCGGCAGGGGCGCAAAAGAGCTGCTAAAACGCGCCGAGGAGATGGCGTAGTGTATATCTCTGAAAATAAGGAGTAATTTATGCAAATAGATATAAAAAATATAGGATTAATAAAAATGCTTCTATAAATCTTAATGGATTAACTATTATAGCTGGTGAAAATGATAGTGGAAAAAGTACAGCAGGAAAGCTTTTATTTTCAATAGTAAAGGCTGTTAGTAGACACAAGGAGGAGTTTGAAGAAGATAGAGAAAATAATATAAGAAATATAGTAGAGAGTTTGTATTTTAGACTAAGACGTAAAACTAATTTTGATGAAAATATTGAAATAAGAAATTTATTTCATCCAATGCTTTTCTTTGATGATATAAATTTAAAAGGTATTGAGGCAGTAAATGAAAGAATAGAAGAAATTAAAAAAAATAATATTGATAGCTCAATACATGATTTACTTGTTAAGTTAAAAAATATCCTAGTGCAAGAGGATAATAAGATAGATAGCATTAGGAATGCTTTCAAAAAAATAGCTTATTCTGAATTTTTAGATGATATTATTAATAGAAAAAGCAGGGAAGCTAATGTTTTAATAACTGAGAATGCAAATAGTATACTTGAAATAAAAATATCAAATAATAATACTTGTGATGTTCATTTATATGACGATTTGCTTTTTAATGATGCAACTATTATAGAGACACCTATGGTGTTAAACTATCAAGAAAGTATATATAAGGCAAGAGCCTTTTTTGAGCCTAGAGATAAAGATGAAATATTAAGAAGTCTTGGCGTAGCAAATATTCCATTACATGTAAAAGACCTTGATATGAAGCTAAGAGGCTCTATTTATGGTAGCAGGGATAGTAATAAGCATAAAACTAGTTCCGACATAGACAATGTTGTCAATGGAAGAGTGATATACGATCATAAGAAACGCGAATTTGAATTTGCAAGAAAAAATAATGATATTTATAAAATTCTCAATGTTGCTAGTGGGATTAAAGCTTTTGGCATTTTGCAAATGCTTGTCAGCGGTAGTTTTATGGACGATCGAAGTTTACTAATTATTGACGAGCCGGAAGTGCATACATCCTAAATGGCAACTTGAGTATGTGAAAGTAATAGTTGAAATTTGTAAAATTTATGATTCCAAAGTTATTATAACCACTCATAGCCCTTATATAATTGATGCTTTTGAAACATATTCTAAAGAAAATACAGAATTTTATACCTCAATAAGAAATAAAGATGGTAGCTATAATATCGAAAAAGTAGATAATATGGATATTATATATAAAAAGTTGCATGAGCCTTTTTTAAAGCTAGAAAAAGACTCTTTGAAAGATTTTAAATGGTAGCCAATATAAAACAAATATTTAATAATGATTTTTTTAAAGAATTAAAGGATGTTAGTGATGGTATATGCAACGACAATGGCAAGCAATATTTAAAATTTGATAGTTTTGTAAAATCGTTAAAATACAATGGAAGTACAGTGTGCTCTTGTGATACGATACTTTTTAATTATAGTAAAGAGCATATTATTTTTGTTGAATTTAAAGATATGAATTTTGCAAATAGTTCAAGTGATGCAAAAGATTGGATAAATGAAAAATACAATAATTTGTGTTTAAAAATTACAGAAACATTGTTAGTTTTAATGTATGAGATTAGACAAAGTGGTATTTGCTGTAATGATT
>CAUPXB010000022.1:0-36070 GCA_963515555.1 uncultured Campylobacter sp.
GCCTGCGGAGCGAAAATTTTGCGAAATCTCGGAAAAGCGCTCGCGAGACAAGCCTTAGCCAAAATCGGCGAAATTATAACCGTCTAGCATAAACCCAACGTGAATTTTGCCTCTTAATTTACTCTCTCGCGGCTAACGGCAAGGCGTAGAAGCTAAACCCCTCCTGCTCAAACCCGCTCGCAAATGCCTGAAATTCCTCAAATTCGGCGCTATTAAACTCCGCTCGCCAGATCGCGCCATCCTCGTTAAATTCTCGCTCAAAGCTCAAATTTCGCTTTTCAAAATAGTGCTCAAAGCGCGAGCCTAGCGCGTATGGCGTAAAAAACAGGCAAAGCGATTTTATCTCAAATTTAGCCAGCGCGCCGCAGCCAGCAGCCTCCTCTATCGCCGCGTTTACCGCTGCGCCATACGCTCGCACGAGTCCGCCCGTGCCTAGCTTTATCCCGCCGAAATACCGAACGATGAGCGCGCCCGCGTTTATGAGCTGGGCGCCTCTAAGCGCGTTTAGCGAGGGTTGCCCGCTCGTACCCTTTGGCTCGCCGTCGTCGCTTTGATTTTCTACTATTTGCCCGTAGCCGTTTCGCTCGCGCAGCGCCCACACGACGTGCGCGGCCTTTGGATGCTCGGTCTTTAGGCGCTCGTGCAAGGCCTTAAACTCGCAAATCGGACACAAAAAACACAAAAACGTCGATTTTTTGGCTTCAGTTTTGGTCGATACGACCCGCAAAACCGTTTGCAAATTTCTCCTTTAAATAAAGCCCGATTTTAGCGAAATTTTAAAAATATTCTTATAAAATGGCGGCTAAAATGAAATAAACTCTCAAAAAGAATGAAAATGTTTAAAAAAATATCAAAAAAAACGCTTTGGCAAATCATTGCTATGATCGTTTCCAGCGCCGTTTTTAGCGGCTCTGGGATCCTAATACTAGCCTTTATCAACAAATACCTCTTAAATTTAAAAGAACAAGACGCTCAAATTTTGCTCGCGTTTTTCGCGCTTTTGATTTTGTTTTTGGGCTTTTCGGTGCTCTCGCGCATCGCTCTTAGCGTAATCGGCAACGACTTTGTCTACGAGCTGCGAGCCAAAACGATAAAAAGAATACTCGATACCGCAAATCAAAAAATCGTAGCCGCGGGCAAGTCAAATTTGATCGCCTCTCTCTCAAGCGACGTGCGCAGCCTAACCGACGGCTTTATGCAAGTGCCAAGCATCATCCAAGGCGTGCTCATCATCGGCGCGACGGGCGCTTACGTGCTTTACATCTCGGCCGAGATTTTCGTGTTTTTGGTGCTTTGGATGAGCGCGGCGACATGGATTTGCCGATACTTCATCAAAAATATCCACAAATACTACGAACAATGCCGTAACGGCGAGGATGCGCTATACCGCGACTATCAGACCTGCATCGAGGGGCACAGGGAGCTTAGCTTAAATTTAGCCCGCGCAAAGCGGCTTTTTTGGGACCGCTTTATCCCAAACGCAAAAAGCCTGCGCGAAAACATCGTAAAAGCTGAGATCCATCAATCCTTTATGAGTAACTGGCTAAACACCGTGATGCTAGGCGCCGTGGGCATCGAGATATATTTTTGCCTAGCCTACGACGCCGCGAGCCTGCAAGACGCGATCACGGTTGCGCTAGCGATACTTTTTTTGCGAGCGCCTCTCATGATGCTGCTTTACTCGGTGCCTAGCGTATTTCGCGCGCGCATCGCTTACGAGCGGCTAAAAAAGCTAGACCTAGCGCCCTTTGAGCCGGAGTTTGAGCTGGGCGAGACGGCTCCGCAAATTTGGCAAAAACTACGCCTAAAAGATATAAATTTCGCCTACGACGAGGGGAGCGAATTTGCGCTAAAGGACATAAATTTAGAGATCGGACGCGGCGAGACGGTATTTTTGATCGGCAAAAACGGTAGCGGCAAAAGCACGCTATTTATGATCCTAGCCGGGCTTCTAACGCCAAAAAGCGGCGAGATGTTCGCCGACGACGTCAAAATCACCGAGTCAAATTTAAAAAGCTACGCAAACACGATCAGCGCGGTGTTTAGCGACTTTTATCTCTTTGACGAGGTTATGAGCGACGATGGGGCGCTGATAGAGGGGCTGCTAAAAAAGATGTCGATAGAAAATAAAGTAAGCGTAAAAGACGGGAATTTTAGCACGCTAAATCTCTCTCAAGGCCAGAAAAAGCGCCTCGCCATGGTCGCAGCGCTGCTTGAAAAGCGTAAATTTTTGATCCTAGACGAATGGGCGGCCGATCAAGACCCAGAGTTTAGGCGGCATTTTTACGAGGAGTTTTTGCCCGAGCTAAAGGCGCAAGGATACACGATTTTTGCGATCAGCCACGACGATGCATATTTTGACGCGGCGGATAAAATTTACGAGATACGAAACGGGCAGATCGCTCTCGTTAAGGGCTAAAATTCAGCTAAAAACGGTTAAAATAACGGATATCATTCTAAACAAGGAGACATAATGCAGCTAAGCGAAGAGGCAAGAGAAGCCAAAGAGATGGCGCTAGGAATGATGAATGATAACTTCATCGGCCTTACAGAGGATATGTGCGCAAAATTCGGCGGCTTTACGAACCCGCAAAACGTCAAAATGACCGATATCACCGAGGACGGCATGCACATCGCCTGCGACGAGGGCGAGGTGTTTGTACCGTTTGAGAAAAAAGCAGAGCTAACGGTCGAGAGCCTACGCGACGAGGTCATAAACGTCGTAAATAGCATAGAGGGGTAAACCTCCTCTGCTTCATTTAGCGGGATCGCATTTAGCTTGCTTCTATATCAAATTTAACTCTCAAATTTACTCCGCTTCAAATTTATTTTAAAACCTTTCAAATTCGGCCTTTAAATTTCACGATTTAAACGCGCAATATCGTCCGTAAATTTAAACCAGAAGTATCGCTCAAATTTCTAGTTTGCAAGTTAAAGTTATCTGAATTGATTTTTATTATTAATTAATATCAAAAATAGTAAAGTAACGAAAACTTTTATCATTATTAATTATGATAAAATAGAAGGGAGCCAAAATGAGCAAAACAAGATTACGCGCGCAAGGCGGCAAATTTATACTTTTGTCGCTAGCCGCAGCCGCAAGCCTAAACGCGCAAACCCAAAACGTCACGCTTGACGCGGCCATAGTAACGGCGACGGGTTTTAAAAGCGCGCTAAAAGACGAGACTAGAAATATATTCGTCGTAACCAAAGCAGACATCGAGGCATACGGCTACCGCTCGGTAAAAGAGCTCGTAGAAAAGATCCCTAGCGTCGATTTCGTTAGCACCTCAAGCCTAGGTGAAAACATAGACATGCGCGGACAGGGCATGCGCGGAGACGGCGCGACGCCTACTATGGCCGTAAAGGTCATGCTAAACGGAGTACCGATAAATATGGTCGATGCGGCGCACGGTATCATACCGCTTGAGATGATGGCGATCGAGGATATCGAGCAGGTCGAAGTGATGCCAGGAGGCGGAGCCGTGCTATACGGCAGCGGCACTAGAGGCGGCGTGGTAAATATCATCACCAAGCAAAAGCCGCGCGATTTTTTCGCAAACGTGAGCTCCAAGATAGGCTCGTATAGCTACCGCGACGCCGCAGCCATCATTGGCGGAAACGTGAGCGAGGATCTGTTTTTAAAATTTAGCGGCAAAGCGTTCGGTCAAAAAGGCTACAGACACGACTACAAGGAGCGCGGATACTATCTAAGCGGCGGACTAAACTACAAATTTAACGACTCCCACTCGCTAAATTTGACGCCTAGTGTATTTAAATCAAAAAGAAACGATCCGGGCACCCTAACCCAGGATCAAGTTTCGCAAAACCGCAGACAAAATGCAAATAACGGCCTAACAAAGCTTTTTGAAAACGAAAAAATCGACGTTAGCGCCGTTTACGAGGGCAAATTTAACGACTTTTACTCGATAAATTTGATGCTGTATTATCAAAAAATCAAAATCAAAACCTCCTCTACCGAGTCGGCTCGCGGCGTGCGCTATCCGTCGCAAGGGCTTTTTGGCGATAAAAAATACGGCGTAAATTTTAAAAACAAGCTCGACTACGGTAGCGGCGAGTTTATCTTCGGCTACGACTACGAGCAAAACAAAGGCGAGAGAGAGTCGCACTACGAGGTAAAAACGTCGCCCGTGATAAGTCTAAAACACGACACGACGCTTGATCTAGAAAAGACCACCCATGCGCTTTATTTTATGGAAAAGCATAAATTTACGCAGGCTTTTGATCTAAGCTTTGGGTATAGATTTGAGCTAGCGCAGTACGAGGCGAGCAGGGTTTCAGATATGAAGGGCTTTAGAAACGGCATGCCTTTTCCTCCGATGACCAGCTACAACGCCATAAGCGACGGTAGAGATATCAACAACCACGCGTTTGAGTTTACGCCCAATTTTAGATACTCGGACACGGGAAACGTATATTTTAAATTTGAGCGCGGCTACATCTCGCCATCGCCTTCTCAGCTAACCGACAAGGATCAGGTGACCAAACAGTACAAATTTAACGATCTAAAATCCGAGAAATTTAACACCTACGAGATCGGACTAAAAGATCATGTCGCGAGCATGCCGGTAAATGCTACCCTGTTTTTAACCGATACTAGCGATGAGATAGCCTATGCCGAGCTCGGAGCCAATCACGGAGACGCTTGGAAATACTACAACATCGCAAAAACCAGACGCTACGGATTTGAGTTTTTTAGCAGGCAAAATCTCTTTGATAAGCTGATCTTAAGCCAGTCCTACGCCTACGTAAACGCCACGATCAAAAAAGGCGATAACGCCGGCAAAGAAGTGCCCTACGTCTCAAAACACAAATTTATATTCGGCGCGGACTACGAGATCGTGAGCGACTTGCACTTGTTTGCGGACTATAAATTTTACTCAAAGAAAAAGGACGTAAACTACGACAACATCTCATCTCGCAGCATCGTGGACGCAGGCATTTCGTATAAATTTAAAAACGGATTTGGCATAACGGGAGGCGTAAAAAATCTCTTTAACAAAAAATACTACGACTACCAAGGCAAAAACAACCAAACCGGTATCTACGAGTATAGCCCGGCAAACGAGCGAAACTACTACGTAGAGTTTAAATATACTTACTAAACCGCTAAATTTAGGGCTTTATGCCCTAAATTTGCCTTTTTGGACGCTACGTTTTTCTGCGAAAAGTTATTTGGATTTTGTTATCTAACGCTATGAAATCTCGTCAAATTTTATTACCGATTAATGATAACGGCGGTATAATAAACAGCTTTTGATAATTAATATTAGGATTAAAATGTTTGAGTATATAGAAGTCGGCGGCATATTTATGTGGCCGATATTTTGCCTCTCGGTGCTCGGTATTGCGGTGCTTCTTGAAAAGGGAGCGTATTTTTTATTTACTGAGATAGACGCGACTAGTTCGTTTAAGATCAAGCTTTGCAATCTCATTTTAGAAGGCGACTACGTAAAAATCAAAGAATTTTGCAAAAGCTACAAAAACTCGCTTGCCAAAACCGCGCTTTTCGTAGTGGAAAATTTGGGCGAAGGTGCTAGCAAAACTCAGATCGACTACATCGCCGAGGAGGCCGTATCCATGCAGCTAACCTCGCTTGAGCGGCGCACGTGGATACTGGGACTTTGCGCGAGCGCGAGCCCGCAGCTAGGGTTGCTGGGCACGATAGTTGGTATGATAAAGGCCTTTAGCGGACTTAGCGGCGGAGTGGACGCTCCGCTCGTAGCGGTCGGTATCTCCGAGGCGCTTTATACGACGGCTTTTGGGCTTATAGTGGCGATTCCTTGCGTGATATTTTTTCTCATGATTAGCAAAAAGATAGATTTCATCCTAAACGATCTAAACCGCATTATGAGCCTGTTTGGACGCAGTTTTGAAAGGAGAAGCTGTGAAGTATGTCCGTAGAGATAAAGCCAGATACGCCGGCATCTCGATGCTAAATTTGATCGACGTGATATTCGTGCTTTTGCTGTTTTTTATGGTTACGACCTCTTTTAATAAATTCGCCCACATCGACATCGCCCTACCCCAAAGCGCGTCAAATTTAGACGAAAAAGATACCAAAAACGTCGAGGTTTTTTATCTGCTTAACGGCGAGGTGCTTTTGAGTATAAACGGCGAGCAAAAAAGCTTAAATTTAGCAGATCTAGCCGCTCAAATCGCAAATTTGACCCCAAAGCAAAAAGAGAGCGTAAAACTAAACGCAGATGAAGCGATAAACTACGGCGAGGTCGTAAATTTGATCTCTATTTTAAAAGATAGCGGCACGCAAAACGTCGAGCTAAATATCAAGAAAAAGCCCAAAGGATAGAAAATGAACCCGTTTTTATCTCCCTGTAAATTTAATTAAGGAGAACAACTATGATTGCCAGATCAAGTCAAGGAGCTATCGCGCTTTCGCTGATAGCAAGTCTAAATTTATACGCCGCAGATAGCGAATCTACGAGACTAGATGCCACCGTCATAACCACGACGGGCTTTGAGAGCGCGCTAAAAGACGAGGTTAGAAACGTAACCGTTATAACCGCCAAAGAGATAGAGGACAGGGGATACCGCGATATCAAAGAAGCGCTCGAAAAGGCTCCGGGCGTCAGCCTAAACGGCAACAACGTAGATATGCGCGGACAAGGCTCCAGAAGGAGCTCGTCGGCCAGATCGACCACGACCGTAAAGGTCATGGTGGACGGCGTCGCGCTAAACATGATTGACACTACGCCTACTAGGATCCCCGTAGATATGATACCTATCGAGGACGTAGATAGGATAGAGATAGTTCCTGGGGGCGGCACTGTGCTATACGGCAGCGGCACCATGGGAGGCGTGATAAATATCATCACAAAAAAGAGCAAAAAGAAATTTTACGCGGGCGTCTCTAGCAAGCTCGCCTCCTACTCCTATAAAGACGTAGCCCTAAACGTGGGCGGCGGAGTAACCGACGCGCTATCTTTAAAACTAAACGCGAAAAAATCTGACTCAAACGGATATAGACGTGGGGATAAAACCAAGGAGGACTACGTCTCTGGCGGCCTAACCTATCAGATAACGGACGATCAGGCGCTATCTATAAACTCAAGCTATTTTAAAGACAAAAGCCGCACCACCGGCGCTCTAAGCAAAGCTCAGCTAGAGCAAGACAGAAGGCAAGCGGGCTCCAGCAAAACCGAGTTTCTAAACAAAAGAGTTAGCGTAAACGCCGACTACTCTATAAATTTAAACGATGCGCTGACGTTTAATCTATCGCCTTATTATCAAAAACTAACCATGGACTCGTATAGCGCCTACAAAGACGGCGACAGCGGATCGCTAGGGCTAACCGACAAACAAGCCGGGGCTAAATTTAAGGGCAAATACGGCTACGGCAGCGGAGATTTTATATTCGGCTACGATTTTTTAAGACAAGAAGCCAAAAGATCGATACGCTCGAAATCCACCGGAAGACGCGGCCCTATCATTGTAAACGCCGACGTCACGACCAAATTTGACGTAGAAAAGAAAACGCATTCGTTTTACGTGCTAGAAAAGCACGACTTCACCGATCAGTTTTCTTTGAGTGCGGGATATAGACTTGAGCTAGCTAGAAACGATATGGATAGGCGCTCAAACTCCGTAGTAAAGATGACGCCTGGCCGGACGATAACTAGCGCTTCGTCCTTTAAAGGCAAGAAAAACTCGGACAACCACGCCTTTGAGATAACGCCTAGCCTTAAGTACTCAGACACCGGCAACGTTTATTTTAAATTTGAGCGCGGCTTCGTCTCACCGTCACCCGTTCAGTTCGTAGATAAGCCAAACAGAACCGACTACGTAGTAAATAATCTAAAATCAGAAACCTACCAAACCTACGAGCTTGGCGTGAGGGATATGATCTATGATAATTTCATAAGCGCGACCGTGTTTTTAACCGATACGAAAAACGAAATCTACACCAGAACGCTCACAAATAACATAACCGACGGTTGGTTTTTTATAAATTTAGACGATGTCAGGAGATACGGAGCCGAGCTCTACGCCGAGCAGCAAATTTTAGACAACCTAAAAACCAGCCAGACCTTCTCCTACGTAAAAGCCGAATTTAAAAAAGGCAACAACAAAGGCATGGAGGTGCCGACCGTACAAAAGAGCAAATTTGTCGCTAGCATCGACTACGAGCCGATCAAGGATCTAAATTTACTCCTTGACGTCAAATACCTATCAAAGCTAAAAAGAGCGATCTACTCTGGCGTGACAGATATCTCGGGCTACGAGACGCAAACCGTCTCTAGAACGCTAGTGGATCTTGGGGCGAAGTATAAATTTAAAGGCGGATTTTCAGTTTCTGCGGGAGTTAAAAATTTATTCAACAAAAAATACAACTCCTATCAAAGCGTGCTAGAAGACATATACGAGCCCGCCGACGAGAGAAACTACTACGTAGAGTTTAAGTATGCCTACTAAAAACGGAGTTACGGCGGTTTTGGTGGCGCTTACGGCGCTGCTTTTTATATTTTCGCTTAGTCTTGGCGGAGCCGATATCTCGTGGCAAGATATAATCAAATTTGCAAGCGGCGGCGAGATAGACGAGATAAAGGAAACCATCCTGCTAGAAATCCGCTTGCCGCGCGTCATAATGGCCTTTTTAATCGGCATGCTTCTAGCAAGCTCGGGCGTCGTCGTGCAAAGCGTATTTTTAAACCCGCTAGCCGATCCCTACATCATTGGCATCGCCTCCGCCGCGACCTTTGGAGCCGTGGCAGCCTATCTTTTAAAGCTTCCCGATTTTTACTACGGCGTGTTTGCATTTTTTAGCGCTGCGATACTTTCGGTGCTTATTTTTAAGCTTTCAAAAAAAGGCAAATCCATCGCCACGCTTCTTATCATCGGTATCGCATTTTCGTCGTTTTTGGGCGCGTTTACGAGCTTTGCGACCTACCTCATCGGCGAGGATAGCTTTAAGATAGTAGCGTGGATGATGGGCTACGCGGGTTCTGCAAACTGGGAAAAGATCGCCTACATCAGCGTTCCTCTCGTGCTATCTATGGCGTATTTTTACTTTAAGCGATTTGAGTTAAACGTCATCCTAAGCGGCGACGAGGAGGCTCAAAGCCTAGGCGTGGACGTAGAAAAGATGAAAAAACGACTACTCATCGTCTCGTCTTTGGCCGTGGCGTTTTCGGTAGCGTTTACGGGCATGATAGGCTTTGTGGGGCTCATCATCCCGCATACGCTACGCATGATACTAAAGACCTCGAGCAACATCGTTTTAATACCCATTAGCGCCTTTGCGGGCGGGTTTTTCCTGCTAGCCTGCGACACGATAGGCAAAAGCGTCCTAAGCCCGACAGAGGTGCCTATCGGCGTGGTTACGGCGTTTTTCGGCGCTCCGTTTTTTCTATTTTTAGCTATCCGCTCGAGCAGGAGCATATAAGGTGAAAGTAGAAAAACTATGCTTTAGCTACGGCAAAAAAGAGATACTAAAAAACGTAAATTTAAGCCTTGAAAACGGTAGGTTTGTAGGGATTTTGGGCCCAAACGGCTGCGGCAAATCCACTCTTTTAAAAAATATCCTAAGAATTTTATCGCCAAATAGCGGCGTAATCACGCTAGAAAACAAAAAGCTGGAGGATTATTCGCTAAAAGAGCTTGCTAAAATTTTAGGCTTCGTGCCGCAAAAAACGGTTCTAAGCATGCCTCTAACGGTCGAGGATATCGTGCTAACGGGGCGCTTTTGCCATCTAAAAAGCCAGTTTAGCGGATACGACGCAAACGACGTAGCCAAAACCTACGAGATCATGCGCCTACTTGACGTAGAGCGGTTTGCTAAACGCAGCGCCCACTCCTTAAGCGGCGGCGAATTTCAGCGAGTTCTGCTAGCTAGAGCGCTAGTTAGCGAGCCAAAGATTTTGCTTCTTGACGAGCCTACGAGCGCGCTAGATCTAAACTACGGGGTTCAGATGCTAAAGATCTGCGAAAATTTGACCGCGGAGCTAAATTTACTCTCCGTAGCCGTGCTGCACGATCTAAATTTAGCCGCTATGTTTTGCGACGAACTCGTGATGCTAAAAGACGGCGAGATACGTTACGCAGGCACGGCAAAGCAGCTTTATACGAAAGAAATTTTACATGAAATTTACGGGCTAAACTGCGAAATTTTAGAACACGACGGCATGCCGTTCGTCGTGCCCGTAAAGCGATAAATTTACAAATCAAATTTGAAAGGATTTTCTATGAAAAAAATAGCCGCACTTTTGCTTGCAGCCAGTTGTCTTTTGGCGAATTTAACCGCAAACACGCCCAAAAAACTAGTCGTACTAGACCCCTCGGTCGTCGAGATAGTCTATATGCTAGGCGCGCAGGATCAGCTAGCGGCCATCGCTACGCTTCAGTTTTCTAAAATTTGGCCCGAGGATCAAACTGTAAAGCTAAAAAGCGTAGGCACGTACACAAAGCCAAATATCGAGCAGATCGTCGAGCTAAAGCCTGATCTTGTTATCACTAGCTTTCACTCGGCAAACGTAAACGAGAGCCTTGCTAAATTTAACCTAAAAACCCTCACGCTAAAAGCCGATAGCGTCGGCGATATCTACAAAAATATCGAAGAAATCGGCAAAGTAACGGGCAAAGAGCAAAAAGCGAGCGAAGTCGTAAGCGAGATAAAATCCAAAATCGACTCTTTTGCAAACAGCGAAGTAAAGGACAAAAAGATACTAGCGGTATTTTCCTCGACGCCGCTTACGGGCTTTAGCTCAAAGACGCTGCCGGGCGACATCTTTAACAAACTCGGACTAAAAAACATCGCCGATAACGTAGAAGGCTCGACTCCGATCGTCTCGACAGAGTTTATCTTATCGCAAAATCCGGACTTCATCGTCGTTATCGGCGGTATGGGCGGCGACGGTGAAAATTTCTTAAAACAAAATCCGGTACTTAAAAAAACGAACGCCGCCAAAAACGGCAAAGTGCTCACCGTGCCCTCCTCACTGCTACTTAGAGGAACGCCTCGCATAGGCGAAGCCGTAGATAAATTTTACGAGATGCTAAGCAAATAATGCGCTATTTTCTAGTCTCTCTCGTATTAAATTTAGCTCTGCTTTTTTTGCCGTTAAACTCGCGCCCAATAGAGAGCGCAAAACCGCAAGAAACGATAAAGATCAAGCTAAATTTGACGCAAGAAGAGCCTAGCAAAGAGACTAGAGAGTATGTGCCGCCTCAAAGCGCCGAGCCGCTAGAAAAACCTATGGAATGGCTTCAAGAAACACAGCCCGAGCCGGTCAAATTTGAGCCAGAGCCAGAACTCAAGCCCGAAATTTTAAAGCCCGAGCCAAAGCCGGTAGAGAGCGAACCCAAAAAACCAAAGGAGGAGAAAAAGCAACCCCCAAAACCGAAAATAAAAAAACAAATCTCGCCAAAGCCGGCGCAAACGGTAAAAGACGAGCCTAAATTTGAACCGGCACCAGCACCGAGTCAAATTTTACCCGCCGAGCAAAGCTCGCTGCCTAGCTCAAATTTAGCCCCCGCAAAGCAGCCCGCCGCGCAAGATAGCGGCGAAGCAAAAGATCAAAACGCGTGCAAAGAGGGCGTGGGCTTTACCGTGGCGCGCGAGCCCGAGGCCAAATATCCCAAAAAAGCGCTCATGCTGCGGCTAAGCGGGACATTTAAGGTCGAGGTTGATTTTAAATTTGACGGAGAGATAAAGATAGTAGCCGTTCGCGGGAAAAATAAAATTTTTAACGACGAAGCGGTGAAAATAACAAAGGAGTTAGAAATTAAAGCGTTAAAAAATATTTCGAATTGTATAATTACCAAACCTTACGAGTTCAAAACGGAGGAATAGATGTTTGAAACCAGGCAAAAAGGGCACGCTGGACCGACGCGTCCTAAAAAGATAAAGATGGCGACTAACGCCGAGGTCGAGAAATTTTTAACCGAGGAGCTACCCGCGCAAAAGGACGGCGTGATCTATATCCACGTGCCTTTTTGCGATAATATCTGCTCGTTTTGCTCGATGAACCGCACGAAGCTGGAAGACGAGCTAGATAGCTACGCGCAGTATCTGCTGGGCGAGATCGAAAAATACGGTAAATTTCCGTATCTACAAGCTAAAGATATCCGCAGCGTCTATTTTGGCGGCGGAACTCCGACGATACTAAAAGAAAAGCACCTAGAACCGGTTATCACGGCTCTGCGATCAAATTTTAATATCTCGGACGACTGCGAATTTAGCCTAGAAACCACGCTGCATAATCTAAATTTAAGCAAAGTACGCCTACTAGAAAGCCTAGGCGTAAACCGCTTTAGCATCGGCGTGCAGACATTTTCGGACAAAGGCCGCAAGCTGCTAAACCGCGTCCACGACAAAAAAGGCGCGATAGAGCATCTAAAAATGATCAGGCAAAATTTTAGCGGCATGGTTTGCACGGATATTATATTTAACTACCCCGAGCAAACGATAGACGAGGTGCTAGAAGACGCCCGCCTAGTCGATGAGCTAAACATCGACAGCACGAGCTTTTATTCGCTTCAGCTTTTTGAAAAATCAGAACTTGCAAAGACCGTGTCGCAGGATTATTACGACGTAAATTACGAGCACAAGCTGCACAACGCTTTCTTTGAAAAGCTGCTAGGCACTGGCAACTACGAGGTGCTAGAGCATACTAAATTTAACCGCATCGGCCGCGACCGCTATCAGTATATCCGCCTAAGCCACGAGGGTGCCGATATCCTGCCGCTAGGTAGGGGCTCTGGCGGAAAGCTAGGCTACTACGACATCTATAACGCAAAAGAAAAAATGCGCATGATAAACAAAGTAGACGATAAACAGCGTGCCGAAGCGCGATTAAAAAACCTCTTTATGTACCCAAAAATCGACCTCGCGCAGGTAAAAAGCCTGGTTAGCAATGAGACGTTTGACGCGCTAATGGAGTTTTTCAAAAAATGCGAAAGCAAAGGCTATATGCACATAGAAAACGGCTTTTTAAACTACACAACCGACGGCGTATTTTGGGGTATGTCGATCGGCACCGAAGTAGCAAATATCTCACAAAAGGACTTTGAATGAAAAAAATAGTTATCTACACGAGCGCGACCGGAAATACCGAGAAAGTCGGTCTTGCTATCGCAAACGAGCTTGGCTGCGAGGCGGTCAAATTTATCGAGGATCTGCACCTAAATTTGGACGATTACGACTTTATCGCGCTTGGATTTTACGTCGATAAGGGCGACGCGGAGCCTAAATTTAAACGCTTTTTGCGCGAGATAAAGGGCAAAAAAGTCGGCCTGTTTATGACGCTAGGCATGGATCCCGAGCACGAGCACGCGATGAACTGTCTAGAAAAGGCAAAAGTCGTATTGCGCGAGGGCGAAAATGAAATTTTACGCGAGTTTTACTGTCAAGGCGCGATCGATCCGAAAGTCATCGAGCAGCTACGCAAAATGGGCGAAGCAGCACCCAACGACCCGCGCTACGCCGTAACTCCGGAGCGCGAAGCTAGATGGGCTAGAGCTGCGACTCACCCTGACGCAAACGACTTAGAAAACGCAAAGGTGGCGTTTAGAGGGATATAAATTTGCCCCTCTGGCGGTCAAATTTGCCCTAGTGGCGTAAATTTATGCGTTAAATTTAGAGTACTTATCTTTTAAATTCGCAAATTCACGTTTTATTTTTAGCTTTTATTTAAATTTATCGAGATTAAAATTTTGATAAATTTTACACACCGAAACTCGAGTCTTGAAAACGCGAAATTTAAATTGGTTAAATTTGATACTATCGTGCCATGTATTTTTAAATTTAATTATTAAAATATGCGACGCTTTGCGCGAGCAAAGCAGTGTCGCCACCTTAAACGTGCAGTGGGGTTAGAGAGGGCTTGGGAGAGGAAGGGGCGACGCTCCGTAAGTAGAATCCCCTTCCTCTCCCAATAAAAGAGCTTTAATTTTTTAGAAGCTACAAATACGTAAAGTTAAATTTGACGAAAATAAAATTAGCGCCATAAAGATGCAAATCTCGGCAAGTAAAATTTGCAATTTTAACTTCAAATTTGAACGTAAATAATTAAGGCAACGTACCGTGAGATGACTTTTAGTAATTTCACTTCGTTACCCCCCCCCTCCCCCTGCAAGGCAAGCCGCAAATTTATCGCCAAATCCTCCTTAATACTCCCAATTAGCCAAAACTCGCTATAATCTCCTAAAAAATTAAAAGGAAAATTTATGATACAGACTTGTTTATTTCCGGCTGCGGGCTACGGCACGAGATTTTTGCCTGCGACCAAATCGCTACCAAAAGAGATGCTGCCGATCCTCACAAAACCGCTGATCCACTACGGAGTGGACGAGGCGCTAGAGGCCGGCATGAAAAACATGGCGTTTATCACTGGCCGCGGCAAACGCGCGCTGGAGGACTATTTCGACATCAGTTACGAGCTCGAGCATCAGATCTCAGGCACAAACAAAGAGCATCTACTCGTCGATATCCGCGAACTGATGGCGCGCTGCACGTTTTCATTCACGCGCCAAGAGAGCATGAGGGGCCTAGGCAACGCCATCCACACGGGTAAAGTCCTCGTGCGAGACGAGCCGTTTGGCGTAGTGCTGGCCGATGACCTGTGCATCAACGAAGAGGGTGAAGGCGTGCTATCTCAAATGGTAAAAATCTATGAGAAATACCGCTGCAGCATCGTCGCCGTGATGGAAGTGCCGATCGAGCAGAGCAAAAACTACGGCATCGTCACGGGCCGCGCGATCGAGGACGATCTGCTGATGGTTAGCGACATGGTCGAAAAACCCGACCCTAAAGAAGCTCCGAGCAACCTAGCCGTCATCGGCCGCTACATCCTGACGCCTGATATTTTCACGATCCTAGAGCGCACCAAACCCGGCAAGAACGGCGAAGTGCAAATCACCGACGCGCTAAAAGAGCAAGCCAAAGACGGCATGGTGCTGGCGTATAAATTTAGAGGCAAGCGCTTTGACTGCGGTAGCGTCGAGGGCTTCGTACAGGCGACTAATTTCTTTTACGAGCTAGGCAAAAATGCTAAAAAATGAGTTATTTTTCGAAAAAACGCCGCTAAGCGCGATCAGCTCCTACGCCAAGCGCATGAATGACGAGCTAAAAGGCGGCGAGATCGGCTACTATCACCTGCCCGAAATCGGCGCAAATTTACTAAGCGAAATCGCCGAGTTTGAAACGACGCTCGCGCACGTAAAAAGCGTAGTGCTAGTAGGCATCGGCGGCAGCAGTCTGGGCGTCAAGGCGCTAAAAACGATGCTCTCAAGCGCAAAAAGGAGCCGTGAGCGTGAGCTTTATTTTCTCGATAACGTGGACGCCTTTAGCTTTGAGAACGTTTGCGAGAGCATCAAATTTGACGAGACGCTTTTTATCATCTCATCAAAATCGGGCACCACGATCGAGACGATCACTCTGTTTAAGTGCATTTTGGAGCGCTTTGAGCCCTCAAATTTGAGCCGAAATTTCATCGTCATCACCGATCCCGCCTCGCCGCTAGAAGCCTACGCGAAGCAAAACGGCGTCAAATTTTTTAATATACCTAAAAACGTCGGCGGTAGATTTAGCGTACTTAGCGCGATCGGTCTGGTACCGCTGATGCTGTGCGGATACGACGCGGCAGCGATACTGGAAGGCGCGCGGGCATGCAAGAGGCGATTTTTAGAGGACGGCGACGATACGCTGCTACAAAAAGCCTACCACTACGCGACGCACAAAAACGCCAAAATCAACGTGATATTTAGCTACGGCGATAGGTTTTTGGAGTTTAACGACTGGTACGTGCAGCTGTGGGCGGAGAGCCTGGGCAAGAAAAAGGGCTACAAACGCTACGGACTCACGCCGGTCGGGCTCATCGGCTCGCGCGATCAGCACAGCTTTTTACAGCTCATCATGGACGGCGTAAAGGACAAGACGGTAACATTCATCAAAGTAGCGAGCGCGGACGCTGACGTAGCAGTGCCGAGTATGAACCTAAACGGACTTGAAGGTTGCGACTTTGTAAACGGGCTAAATTTGGGTGAGCTAATCAACGCTCAGTGCAGCGCCACAATGCATGCGCTCGTGCAAGAAGGCATCAGCGTGGACGTCATCGAGCTTGAGCGGCTAGATGAGGCGAGTGCGGGGTTTTTGATTTATTATTTCGAACTTCTCACGTCGGCTACTGGCATAATGCTAGGCATAAACACTTACGATCAGCCGGGCGTCGAGGTCGGCAAGCGCATACTAAAGACGATGCTGACAGCCGGAAAATAAAGGCTGCGGCGTAAATTTATGCGGATTTTGCTTTATGAAGCTGCGGCAAATAAGCCGTTAGTCTCGCAATTTTTTGAGCTGACGGCTCAAATTTGTGGTATTTTTGGTAAATTTGAGTTTAAATTTGCCCTGGCTTTATTTTGGCATATTTGAGGCGGAAATTTAACGCGCATCCACCAATACCAGCAAACGAACGACTAATCTCCACTACTCTATACGCTTTTATTTCGTTTTTGCAGTGTTGATAACTCAAGGCGTAAATTTGGCGCAACGTTGCGTGATCTTTAGTCTTTGCCAAAGTTGTGCGAATAAATTTATCGGCAAATTTGCTAGATTTTACTTTTTCGATACCGCTGGCTTGATCATAAATATTATTTGGCAAACACACTTATATACAAATTTAACAGCTTCTGCTGTATATCATCCTATAATTTGCAATATAAATTTCTAAACTTTTGCCCTCTCATTACCAAAACTTTCTTTCTGGGTATTTTTGGCATGTTTAGTGAAATTTAAAAACCTACCAAAGAACGTGGACCTATTCGATCAAAAAAATTTTTATACCCCGTAGTAATATTTATCAACACTTGACAAAGTAATGTATTCTAAATTCTCAAAAAGTCTTCACAAACAATAATTTTTATTATTTGCAAATTATTTTTCTTTAAGTTTTATATGCTATAATTTCGTCACAAATCAAATCAAAGGAGACAAAATGTCAAAAGTTGTTACCCAGTTAAATCAAATCCAAGCTGACGCTCATGCGTTATTCGTTAAATTTCACGACTACCACTGGTATGTAAAAGGTATTCAGTTCTTTAGCGTACACGAATACACCGAAAAAGCGTACGAAGATATGGCAGAGATATTTGATGACGTCGCTGAGCGCGCTATACAGCTAGGCGGTAGAGCTATCACCAAAACAGAAGAGCTAAACAAGTTAGCTCATCCAAAAACAGATAACAAAGATAGCTACACCCCAACCGAGGTTTTAAAAGGCGTTTTGGCCGAGTACGAGCACTTGCTGGGCGAATTTAAAAAGCTAGAAGAAGTCGCTGAGGAAGCAAAAGACAGCACGACCGTAACTATGGCGCAAGATCAAATCGCCAAATACGAAAAAGCTATCTGGATGCTAAAAGCTACTTTGGCATAATTTTCGGGGCGAAAGCCCCTTTTTCTATTCTTTTTTTCTTTCAAATTTTAATTTCTACAAAATATCAACTTAGTTATCTTTAACATTTTCAAAACAAGCAGAAACTTAATACTCCAAAAAATCAACTTAAGCTCAACGAAGCTTAATACAAACATAAATAGCATTGAGTTGCAATGAGAACTATATTTTAAAAAGTAACGAGCCAAGCGAAGTTAAAAATAAGCATATAGTTAGTTTCAGAATTTCAGAGACGAAATTTAGAGAATTTTATAATATTTTTTATTTAGTATAGAAGATAATAAAATAGCGGATTTTACTAAAATCTTAGAAAAAAGAATCAACAAAACAACTAAAAACATCA
This sequence comes from uncultured Campylobacter sp., assembly GCA_963515555.1. Classification (GTDB taxonomy): domain Bacteria; phylum Campylobacterota; class Campylobacteria; order Campylobacterales; family Campylobacteraceae; genus Campylobacter_A. The sequence continues at coordinate 17,770 of CAUPXB010000022.1, forward strand.
GAATTTTAGTATCAAAAAAGTGCGAGCCCTTAAAGAGTAACGAGCGTAGCGAAGTTAAAATAAGTAATTTTAGCGACAAGATAGAGATTTTTAAAAGCAAGAAAGGTAGTGGTAAATAAAACACATGTATTTGGAATGCGAAAGCATGACGGCAAGATCTATGCCCAAATAATTAAAAACTACTCTACAAATGAGCTAATACCGATACTATATTTATTGAGACCATTGGAAACGCCTATGATGGTTAGGTTGACTAGCGAGCAAAGACTCATTGTAGAGTAAAATATTCAAAGAATGAACTAGTTTGCTATTTTGCAAGAAGCCAGCAGTAAAACCACATAAAAGGTCGAGAAAATTTTGGGATTATGTTAGATTGTCTAAATTTAAAAGAATCTTCTCTAAAGCATAGTAACACCGTAGTGACTACAGGAAGTCTAAGAAAAAGAGAGTTTTTGCTTCATTAAAAGAGCGTGAATTTAGGCTCAATAACAGTAAATATACAAAAACTTTCTATCATATTTTACCAAAGATGATAAGAGAGAATCCTCCTTAACTTATCTTGAGCCTAAAATTAGTTTATCATATAATGTAGTGATTTGGATGTTTTATTTGGGTGTTTTTGCTTGCAAATTTTATCAAGTACTTTTTAGATAACTTTAAAAGTCAAGTAAGGATTTGTACCTTATTTTTTTGAAAAGTATAACATAAAGACCCATAGAAAGGATATATCTCGGGATAAACCCGAGATATTTAAAATTAGAATGTGTATTTAGCTTGGAATCTTAGCTGTTTAGTCTTGTCTTTTGAGTCATCTTGGTGCTTGTTAATCTCATACGCATAGAAGCTTGAGAACTGAAGTTTAGCACTATAGTCATAAGTTAGTCTTGCTACATACTCTTGATATTTCTCTTTATCGCCTGAAGCAAGTTTAACTTTACCGTTAGAGTAATCGCCGCCCACTCTAAATTTCTCAGCAAAAGTGTATCCTGCCTTTAAGAACCAGAAGTTTGCTTTACCCTCAAGAGCAGTATAGTCAAGAGCAGATTTTATCTCGCCTACATCTATGAATGAACCTTGATCCTCTAAGCTTACAAAACCTTTAGCTTTGTCGTGAACTTTGTAGCCTATATAACCGGCAGCTACATCAGCGCCAAATACTTTTGTACCAAGCTCACCTGCATAGAAATCCGTATCTTTAAAGTTAACGCCAACATTATTGTCTATATCAGCGTGTGCATATTGAACTTGAGCGCCAATATTTACATCATCAGTAACATTAAGACTAAAGTTTACGTCACCTATGATGAGGTTAACAGAATCAACCAAAGATGCATACCATAGTTGGAAGCTTACCGGATCATAAGAGCCAATAGCGGCTACCGCATATAGGTTGTTATTAAAGATACCAGGGGCATTAGTGTAAATAGCGCCATCGCTCTCGCCGTTATTTTCTAATGCATCAAAAGCAAATGCAGTTAGAGTCAAGCCTGTAATATCTCTATTTTCAACTCTGACGCCAGTGCCTACAGCATCATCAGTAAAGAATGAACCTATGGTTTGCTTGCCTGCAGTTATTGTAGTGTTACCTACGTTATATCCAAGGTAAAATTCTTTTACGTTAAATGGACTTGTTGTATCTGTTCTATCGCTGCGTCCATCTGCATTAAAAGCTGAGCTATCATTAGAGTTGTATCTAAGCGTCAAAACACCAAAGAAATTATCATCTAAAGCAGCTTTAAAAGAAAATTCTGATTTAAATTGGTGATGTGCAGTCGTATTATCTTTTACGCCGTTAGCTTGCTTAACTGTAACGTTATTATATCTATATCTTGCATATCCAGAAAGATCTACATTTTTGATCGCCTCTTCAAGCGGCGTAGCACTCGCTACAGTTGAAAAAGCACCTAGTGCAACCAAAGCAGCCAATGAAATTTTAGCAATTTTCATTATTTTCTCCTCAAATAAGATTTAATATTTTAGAATCTTAACATAATGTAGCCTTTAACAAGCTTAAAAATTTTATATTTCTTTGGAATATTACCGAGCGTTTACTAAAATATACTATAGAGATTTAAAATTTGAAATATTTTTAACATGCCGAGCCAAATCGACTCGGCAAATTGGATTATTTTAAGTAGCTTCCTTGAGTAGGAGTAGTAGAGACGTCAGAGTTTTCCTGTTCGCTTCCCTTATATTGCAAAGCATCTTTGCCCTTTAAAAAGGCAATAATTGCCCCAAGGTCGCTATATTTTGTTTTAGCGGCAACGGTTTTCATTAGATTTCTCATATTTCCGCCATAGTCAGAATCGTTTAGATAACCAGAAAAAGCAGCCTCTATACCCTCCGCGCTTACTTTGGTTAACTTTTCCGATGTGCCGTAAGCTCTTTTACTTCCATCTTCACCGTGACAAGAAGCACAATTTTTAGCATATAGCTCACGACCCTTTTCTACACTATATCTTCTTTTGCTGTCTACGCCGATATTTAAAAACTTACCGCCGCTATCAGTCTCGGGAGCTTTTTCATAAACATTTATACTTATATTTTCGTCTTTAGAATATTTTTCTACCAAACTTTTTAGCTCTTTTGCAAATTCACCCTTTGCCTCAAATATATAACTCGGCTCGTCTGCAGCATTTAAAGAAAAAGTCAAAAGACATGCTAAAAGCGAAAAATGCATAAATTTCATGAAAAACCTTTTTGATAAATTTAAAAATCCCAAGCAAGGGAAATTTTGCTTGGGATTATAGCATAAAACTAGCTTTTTTGATTAGAAGCTGTATTTGGCTTCGAATCTTATGCGGTCGTGTTTATTTTTATGATCTCCGTCTTTTTCTTTAGCTGCTGCATAGAATGTAGAGAAATTAAGCTTTTTGCTGTAAGCATAGCTGCCGCCGACGTTCCACTCGTCTCTATCAACTCTCTTATTGTATCTATAGCTATAGCCTTTACCGTCTATATAGTTAGCATACAAACCAAATTCATTAAATTTATATGACGCTCCGATAAACCAATAGTCGTTTTTGCCTTTGATATTGTTATAGTATTGAGCGCTACCGTTCATTACAGAGTTAAGTAATTTGCCCGGATTGATTAATTTGCCGTTATCTTCAACAGTTACGAAAGATTTTTTATCGTCTTTGGCCTTATAGTAGATATAACCAGCATTTAAACCGACTCCGGCAAATCCTACGTCACCTTTAGCAGCAAAGAAATTTGCATCGCCGAAGTTATTATCGTCTGATTCATTATGAACATATTGTCCTTGTAAGCCTAGTTTTACTGCATCTAGATCAAATTTCAAAGCTGCATCGGCTGCAAATAGATTTGCGGTATCTTCAAGGTATGCCCACCAAGCTTTAAAGTTTACAGGATCATAGCTTCCCATTGCACCCACGCCATAGTAGTTAAGGCTTTTTGATCCTGCTAGGCCTGATAGTAGTCGACCGTCATAGTCAATGCTATCGGTTTCAAGTGCGTCAAAAGCAACACCAACCAAAGTAAGACCTGATATATCAGTGTTTTGTACTCTTAAGCCAGTTCCTACCAAATCATCGTCAAAATATGTTTTAACAAATTGCTTGCCAGCTGTTATTGTAGTATTGTTTATGTTGTAGCCAAGATAAAATTCTCTTACACCAAATGAGCTTGTAGTATTGGTGGTATCGCCATTAAATCCAGAACCGTCACTTGCTGCGTATCTTAGACCCAAAACACCAAAGAAGTTATCGTCAAGAGCAGCCTTAAAAGTACCTACGAATCTGAAGTTATGATTTGCATTATTTTTGTTGAATGCGCCTGGCATACCATTCCAGCGGACTTTATTGTGAGTATATCTATATCTTGCAAATCCTGAAAAATCTACGTCTTTAATAGCTTCTTCAAGCGGAGTAGCATTTAAAGTAGAAAAAGCGCCTAGCGCAACCAAAGCAGCTAAAGAAATTTTAGCGAGTTTCATAAGTTCTCCTTTATAAAAGTTTTATAGTCATAATTTTAGCACAAAATCGGTCGTGGTAAGCTTAATGCAAAAATTTAACATAAATAATCATAAAACACTAATATATCAAGCTGTTACAAGGCCATTTTTGATACTTAATATTATTAAAATAAGAATACTACCAACAAAGCTTAAATATGAAAGCTTAATTTCAAGGATTTTTGCGAGATAAAAAGATAAAAAAGGGGACGCACATCCCCTTCTTAAAAGGAGTTCTAACTTTGATTGCTTGTGAGAATTATAAAATATTTCGGTAAATCAACGGCTAATCAAAGCTGATATTTTCACTTTTTGGAACGTCTATTAGAATTTTTTTGTTACTTTCTTGTTGCTGTGGGCTTTTTGTTGAGCTTGAGCTTTTGAATTTCGGCGCTTTTTTTACTTTATGCGTAACATGATGCGCTCCGCTTTTTATAAGTAGCATCTCCGTAACAAGACCGCCCGAAACGCTGGCATAAACGGTATCTCCGCTAGAAAAGTAAAATTTGTCCGCACAATACTTGCCGCTAGGTAGTTTACCGTTTGAAGTGTCGATTGATTTTATATCATAGCAGTATTTGCCGCCGTCGTAGGTTACGCTTGATATCACGCCGCGCAATGAGCCCTTAGCGGGCGCAGATTTTTGAACGACTGGTTTTTGGACGACTTTTAGTGGCGGTTTTTGCTCAAAAAAAGCGCAACCACTAAAAACCAGCAAAACGGCGGCTAAATTTAAAAACTTAAGCCTGAACACTAAGGACGTTCCCGCCGAGTTCGGCTATTCTTTTATCTACGGCTTGCGTCGCTTTTTCTATCGTTTTTTGGGAAATTTCAGGCAGTTTACCACCCCAAATTTTCTCAGCCTCTTTAAAGCCCCTTAGCATGCCTTCTTTTCCAGCTTCTAGCTTTTGCAAGTCGTCTCCTGCGGCGCTAATGATAAAATTTGAAATCCTATCCGCAGTATTTGCGATACCGAAAAATCCATTTTCGCTCACTAGATCATTAGCTTCGCTTTGGCTTAGTTGCGTTATAGGCTTGCCCTCGTAGCCGATAGATTTAAAATCGACGCCCGATAAGATATCGTTTAGGGAATTTATGCTTTTGTTTTGAGCGCCGAAAATGTCGCTAAATTTTGCAGAACCGTTAAAGGCCGAAACCTGAGATAAGAAATTTGAGCTCGCATTTGAGTCAGCTCTAGCTTGAAAATGCGATAAATAGCTATTCGTTAGCTGCTTTACGTCGATATTTGCATAGGCTTCTTGCATTCTTTTGATATTTTCGTTTTGATCTACGCTTGCCGAGTTTTGGACGTTCTGCACATCGTAGCGAGGTTGCGGGATGTATAGATTTTGGGGTAAGCCGTTCATACTTTGCATTTTTTATCCTTTAAATTTTATCCATATTATATATCGTCAAATTTAGGATAAAGTTAACGGGTAAAAATTTATTTTACCCTATCGCCGACGTGGCCGTTATATACGATGTCCTTGGCGTCGACGTTTTCGTCAAGTAAAATTTCGCTTATCTTGCCGCTTTTTTTGATGCTTTCAATATCTTCTTCCAAGTCCTCTTGATAGCTATATATCATAGCGGCCCCAGCTACGCCCTCTACGCTTTCTAGCGCCTTAAAAAGTTCTATCTCGCCGTCTAAATTTTCCGCGCTCATCACGACTACGATTTTGCCCTCTTGCGCAGCGATAACCTCGCAGCCTTTTACTTGTTCGATTCTTTTAGCTACCTCGGCAGCTTCGTTTCCGTCTTTGGTATATACTATCGCACTTGATATGTTCATTTTACGCTCCAAAATTTAACCTCTTTTTCGTACGCGACGCTGATTAGCCTGCCACTATCGGAGAGGTAAATTTCATTTAAAATTTGCTGTCCGGTTTTTACGGTCGCGAGCTTTGTTTTGCTTGCGATGTCGTAGACCAGGATATCGCTCTCTTCGCCGTTCATATAGGCTAGAGTTTTGGCATCCTCGCTAAGCCCCGTAGCATAAACGATAAAATCTGACTTAAAATAGCTCATCGTGCCGTTAAAAACGCCTGCTTGTTTGTCGATGCTACCAACGGCTACGACGTCACTTTTATAGTCGATGTCGTACATGTTGTCTTTAAAGAAATTTAGCGTTTGCTCGGTTTGGCGAGTTTTTAGATTATAGATATAAATCACGCCGCTTTCGGCTCCGATAGCGATTTTGTCGCGGGTTTTATTGATTTCAAAATCAACGTAAAGCGCGATAGAAAATTTATGTTTAAAGACCGCTTTTTTGCTCTCCAGGTCGATATAGTAAATTTCATTGCCAAAGTCCGATACTACCGCCGTTTTTTCATCTATGAAAAAGGCTTTTTTTGCGGATTTATTGGCTAGATGCATATTGCTAACCTCGCTCCAGCCATTGTTTTCTTTTTTAAAAACGTATAAATAGCGCTCATTGTAATCCATCTCGGTTAAAACCAAAAGCATGTCGCCCAGGCGGTCGATGCTAAAAATTTTTGCTGGCTCTTCGTCGCTAAAGTGCGTTTTGACCGTGCGAAATTTGATCGGTTCTAAAAATTTATCCGCCTTTATGTCGTAGATATCAAGCTCGCTGCCGTCCGTGCCCAGATATAAAATTTCATCTATCAAATTTGAGCTTATCACGTTTGCGCCCGCTTTTATGACCTTGTCCGGTTGCGAGATCTCAAGCGGTGCCGCCGCTAAATTTGCGGTCAAATTTAAGCAAAAAATCGCCGTAAAAAATAAAATAAATTTTCTCATAACGCCTCCATTTTGATACTATTCGCGAAGCAAACTTCCATACATTGCGCGCAGCCCGTGCATTTTTGATTTACGCTCGGGCGAAAAACGCCTAAAAAATCGATCGCTCTAAATTTACAAACGTCCTGGCAACTACAGCAAATCGTGCCGTTCCACGCAAGACAGCTATGCACATCGATAAAAATTTTAGCTTCGATTTTAGCTGCAAATTTTAAATTTAAAACCTCTCGTCCCGCCTCTTCGCAAGCGAGCGCACACTCTTTACAAAAGTTGCACCCCAAGGACTTAAATTTAAAATTTACTCTCTCGTTTTCAAAATTCAAAAGCTCTCTGTCGCAAGCGCTAACACAAGGCGCTTCGCAATCCACACAATTAAATTCGCCGCAAAAATAAGGCGGAGCGATAAATTTTTGAGCGGTTTTGCCGCCCAAAAATTTAGTAAATAGTTCGCGTCTGGATACGCTCACCTAACGCCTTCGTTTAGTACGTCTAATAGATTGGAATGCTGAGATGAGTTGGCATCGCGGTACTCCGGCTTAAAGTTATTTTTAAACTTAGCCTCTACGTTCGCCTGCGGTACGTGGCAAACGGTACAGTTGAAGCGGTCGTCGCTAAGCTTACCGTCGAGGTCTTTTTTGTTTCTTATGCTATAAAGGTGCGATTTAGGGATTGCGGTCGCACCGACGTCTTTTGCGACTTCAGGCATATGGCACGTAACGCACATATTATTATCCGCAGTTATCGGTATCAAACCCTCTAAATCATGAGGTATCATCGGCGGTGCGTTTTCAAAAGAGCGCTCATATCTTTGCGCTTCGCCTGCGGCAGGTTTCGTCCAGTTGATATCGGCTAGCTTTACCTCTTCTTCGTCCATAACGTCGTTAGCCGAACGCAAGATATTTAGATCCTTTGCTTCTTTGCTATCGGATGATTTTGATTTATTTTTTTGCTCTACTTTTTGAGTTTGTACGGAGCTAGATGATTTTTGTTCTTCTTTAGCTTCGACGTATCCCGAAAATACGAGGACGGCACACGCCAATCCCGCCAAAATTCTCGCCTTCATTGATTTTTCTCCTTTAGTAAATTTCTAATGTTAAATTTGAGCGCGTCATCGTCGCAGACGTCGATACAGCGTCCGCAGCTGATGCACTCGCTCGATGTTATAAACCCGCTTTGCTTGCCGATGATGCCGAGCACTTGGTTTTCCGGGCAGATTAGCTTACACTTCATGCAGTTAGTACAGCTAGCCGCGTCGTGCTTTACTCTGATAAGGGCAAATTTGCCTGCTATCGCGTAAAAAGCGCCCAGCGGGCAAAGCTTTGAGCAGACCAGTCTATCGCCGATAAATGCGTCTATCGCAAACACTCCAAACGCCACAAACAGCCACAGCGTGCCGCCGTAGATGACTCCGCGCTGAATAATGCCGATAAAGCTAACGCCCTCAAACGCCGGAGCCGAAGTGACTAGCGAGATAAAAAGCGTAAATCCCAAAACGTAATATCTCGCGCTTCGCGTGAAATTTACGAATTTTTTATCTTTGTCGTAGCCAAGCTTTACTCTGACCCAGCGAGCGGTTTCGGTTATGATATTTACCGGGCAAACCCAGCTGCAAAACGCGCGCGGAGCGACGATCGCGTAAAAAGCAAACACGATAGCGGCTCCAACAAGTGCACCCGAAGCGATACTAAAACTAGCTAGATATAGCTGCAAAACGGCAAACGGATCGCTAAGAGGAACGACTCCGAAAAGCAAAGACGAGCTGAGATTGCCTTGTAAAATTTTAACTCCGTAGTAGTTGCTCGCAAAAAACAGCCCTAGGATCAAAATTTGACTTATCCTTCTTAAAATCAAATATTTCATAGCAAATCTCCGCTATTTAGATAGTCGTTTAGCTTTTTCTCGTCGGTTTTAAACTCTTTTGGCTCAGCGTCTTTTAGCTTTTTATCCGCGCCCTCGACCCAGCCTTTTACGTACTGTTCGTTGCTAGAGCCCAGTCCGATCTCGCGCGGAAGCACGAAGATAGAGGCTTTTGGCGTCACGCAAACTTGCTCGCACATGCCGCAGCCCGTGCAGTAGTCGGCGTCCACGACCGGTTTAAAAAACGCATGCTTTTGCGTGCGTTCGTTGCGGACGTACTCAAGCCTTAGCGCCTTATCTATCAAAGGACAGGCACGGTAGCAAGCGTCGCAGCGAAGCCCCTCGTAAGCGATGCAGAAATTCGGATCCAGCACCGCGATACCCATTTGCGCTTTGTTTATATTTAGCTTGCCGTTATCCTCGCTCACTAGCTTCGTATCTAGCGCTCCGGTCGGGCAGGCGACCGTGCACGGGATATCCGTACACATATAACAAGGGATATTTCGCGGGGTAAAAAACGGAGTGCCGTAAGGCAATCCGTCGTCTAAGTCCGCAAGCTTAAGCGTATCCCAAGGACAGGCTTCTACGCAAAGCCCGCAGCGTATGCACTCGCTAAGGAAATTTTTCTCCTTCAAAGCACCCGGCGGCCTGATGAGTAGAGTTTGGGCTTTAGCCGTCGTTTGCGTACTCCAGATAAAGCCGCCCGCGAGAACCAAACTAATCGCTTTTAACCCAAATTTTAAAGCCTCTCTTCTATTTTGCATTATTAAGCCTTGTAAATTTTAACCGCGCATTTTTTATAGTCGGTCTCTTTTGAGATCGGGCAAGTCGCATCTAAGCAGACTTTGTTTATATATACGTTTTCATCAAAAAACGGCACGTACACTAGGCCCGAAGGAGTTTTGTTTCGTCCGCGAAGATCCAGTCTTGCTTTTACCTTACCGCGGCGAGACTCCACCCAAACTACGTCGTTATGCTGTAAATTTAGCTTCTGTGCATCGCCTTCGTGCATGTAGCAAAGCGCTTCAGGTACGGCGCGGTAAAGCTCAGGAACGCGCATAGTCATAGTGCCTGTATGCCAGTGCTCCAAGACGCGGCCCGTACATAGCCAGAAAGGATACGTAGTATCAGGCATCTCGCACGGATCCATATAAGGGCGGAAGAAAATTTTAGCCCTGTTGGCGATAGAAAATTTCTCGTCGCCGCTAGTTACTTTTGCTAGATCGCCTTTTGGAAGCTTGCCTTTTTTGTTTCCGTAGAACGCAAACTGCTTGCCGTCTTCAGCAAATTTCTTCGCATACGGATCGTATTTGGCATTAAATCTCCACTGAGTTTCTTTGCCGTCTACGACAGGCCATCTTAGGCCGCGCACTTTGTGATAGGTATCAAAGTCAGCTAGATCGTGTCCGTGACCCGAGCCAAATTTGCGGTAGTCTTCCCAAAGATATTTTTGAACGAAAAATCCGTAGCCCTCAAACACCTTGCCGTCTGAGCCGACTACTTTTCTGCTGTCGCCGAAAACTTCCGAGTTATCGAAGTCTTCCATTATCGCGTCTTTTGCAGGATAGCTCTTAGCCTCTTCGTTTGCGAAAAGCACGTCGTATAGCGTGTCTTCTTCGTTATATCCCATAGCTTTAGCAGCGTCAAGTACGCTAGGAAGCGTTAGTTTGTCATCTACTTTTTGCTCACCCCAAACCTCTTTTAGTTTAAAGCGTTTTGAAAACTCGATAATCTGCCACGTATCGCTCATCGCCTCGCCCACAGGAAGGACTTGCTGTCTCCAGTGCTGAGTTCTGCGCTCTGCGTTACCGTATGCGCCCCATTTTTCGTATATCATCGCAGTAGGCAGAATCAGGTCGGCAACCTTAGCCGAGATACCAGGATACGGGTCGGAAACGACGATAAAGTTATCCATCTCGCGCGCTGCTTTGATCCAGTGGTTTGCGTTTGCGGTATTCTGCCACGGGTTGTTTACCTGCACCCACGCCCATTTCATCTTTCCGTCTTCCATGTCGCGCATCATTTTTACGTAGTGAGAGGCAACTTTTGGATTTAGCGTATCTTTAGGCAGTTTCCAAATTTTCTCGCATGTCGCGCGGTGTTCGGCGTTATCTACGACCATATCCGCAGGCAAGCGGTGAACGAAAGTACCGACCTCGCGAGCCGTACCGCATGCGCTTGGTTGTCCGGTTAGAGAGAACGCTCCGTCGCCCGGTTTTGCTTGCTTGCCAAGGAGCATATGTACCATATAGGCCTGCTCGTTTACCCATGTACCGCGTTGGTGCTGGTTAAAGCCCATCGTCCAAAAGCTCACGACTTTTCTGCCTTTTTCTATGTATAGATCGGCGAGTTGTTTTAGCTTTTTCTTAAATTCTTCCAAATCCTCGTTTGGATTGCCTTTGATTAGAGGAGCGCAGAAATCAAGCGTATAAGGCTTAAGCGCTTCTTTAAATTCCTCGAAAGTTATCTGCCAGTGTTTACCCGCAGTAGCCGTATTTTTATTTTCCATCACGTCGCCGGCTTTGTAGCCTAGATATCCAAGAGTCGTGCCCTCGTTTTTGCTTAAAGTCTTTTTAAGTTCGGTCTCGATGACGTCTTTTTCGGCATTGTAGTTAGGGTGATTTGGATTATTTCTAAGTCCGTAACCGATATCTACCGGCCCCGTAGTGAAAACGCAGTGGCTATTTACGTAGTCCCAGTCGATAGCTTCAGGGTGGTTATAAACTATCTCGTGAGCGATATAGTTCCAAATAGCAACGTCGCTTGACGGAGCAAAGATAATCTCCGTATCGGCGATATTTGATGTTCTAGTCGAATATGTGCTTAAGTTTATAACTTTTACGCGCTCAGGATCGCTTAGCTTCTTATCGCTGACGCGCGCCCAAAGTATCGGGTGCATCTCCGCCATATTCGCGCCCCAGGTTATGATAGTGTCGGTTAGCTCGATATCGTCGTAGCAGCCAGCAGGCTCGTCGATACCGAAAGTCTGCATAAATCCGGCGACCGCGCTCGCCATACAGTGGCGTGCGTTTGGATCGATAGAGTTACTTCTGATACCGGCTTTCCACAGTTTTACTGCCGCATAACCCTCCATGATGGTGTACTGACCAGAGCCAAAAACGCAGGCTGAGTGTACGCCGTTTTTCTTCATGGTCTCTTTATATTTTTCCGCCATGATGTCAAAGGCTTTTTCCCAGCTTACCGGCTTAAATTTGCCTTTTTTATCAAATTCGCCCTTTTCGTTCACGCGCAAAAGCGGCTGAGTGATGCGGTCCGCGCCGTACATGATCTTGGCGTTAAAGTAGCCCTTGATGCAGTTTAGGCCGCGGTTTACTGGTGCTTCAGGGTCGCCCTTGACGGCTACGATTTTGCCCTCTTTGGTTGCGATCATTACGCCGCAGCCCGTTCCGCAGAACCTACATGCAGCTTTATCCCAGCGCCAGCCCTTTTCAGCTGCGTTTTGCGCAGCAGCCATAGAGCTAGGCAGCGCTATACCGGCACTCGCGCAAGCAGCCGAAGCGGCGGCGCTTTTTATAAAATCTCGTCGATCCATTTTCTCTCCTCGTTTATTTTTTAAGATAGTTCTTAAAAATCAGGCGGATATTAACCGTTACAACCTAAATTTAAGTTGATTAAAAATAATTAATTCTTTGGCAGTATTTGGGGTTTAAATTAAGACCAAAATTATCTTTATTTTGCCTATTTTAGGGCTAATGCTTAAAATTACGTATAAATATAAAATCTTATATTTACAAAAATCAATATGCTTTTTGATAACAAAACCCATAATATCCCAGAAACTTTTTTTAAAATATAAATTTAACGTGTAGATCCGTAACAATTTTAAGACACAAATATAAATTTTTATATCTAGGTTCAAAACTACTGCATATTTTTAATTTTAAGCCTTAAAAACGGCTAATTTTAGGCTAAATTATCAAAGGTATAAAATTTATTAAAATTCAAGACCGTATAACTCGCAAATTTGAAATTTGATCAAATTTGCGAGTTATATTTAAATTTTATTTTTTATTTTTAAAACATAAACATAAATTAAATTTTACATTTGATATTTTGGAGCTTTTGGTAATACCCACATCTTTAAGGCGCAAATTTAAAAACGTGCTGTAAAATTTGCTCAAATTTAGTCAAGGATAAAAATGCCGCGACCGACGAATAAAATAGACCTGCTAAGCGCTTCAGATACAAATTTTAAAAAGCTTTTATCGCTAGTTGAAAGCATGAATGAGGCAGAGCAAGAGGCCAAATTTGAATTCGAGGATAGGGACAAATGCGTCCGAGACATGCTCGCGCACCTTTACGAGTGACATTTGCTTTTGATAAATTTTATCCAAAAGAACCTAAGCGGTGAGCGGGCTTCGTTTTTACCGCAGCCGTATAACTGGAAAACATACCCGCAGATGAACGCACAAATTTGGCGCAAGCACCAAGTTACGCCGCTTTACGAGGCTAAAACTCTACTAGCGCAAACACACGAAAAAACTATGCGGCTTGCGACAAATTTTAGCGACGAGGAACTTTTTGCGCGCGGATATTTTGACTTCACGGGCAAACTAAACCTCGCCGCCTATATTACCAGCAGCACCTCATCACACTACGACTGGGCGATAAAAAAGATAAGAAAGCACAAAAGAAGTCTAAAAACTAGCTTGTGATCTGCCGCTTTACTAGTCAAATTTAGGCAAACAAATTCGCCAAATTCGGTCGCTCATCGCTTTAAATGCGTCTTAACATTAAGCTAAATTTAGCTAGATTTAGACTTTTAAATTTCAGGAGAATGAATGAAAATAAAATCTTCTCTCATAGCTGCCGTTTTGGCGCTAACGGGATGCGGCGATAACAACATCGATATCGTCAAAAACTACACGCTACCGTTTAAAAAGTCAATGACGATAGGCGCTGCCGTCGACGGCTACAAAGGCTGCCAAAACGTAAAATGGGAAGACGTTAGCGGAAACGATCTAAAGCTGGTCAAGGTAACTTGCGAGGTTAGTAACGACGTACTCAAGGCGGAATACGACAAACAAAACGCTCGCTACGAAGAGGCCGTGCAAAAAGCCAAAGACGACGCGCAAAAAAGTCTAGAAAAGACGCTAGAGCGGATAATAAATAACTACAACGAACTAAAAACCGAGGGTAGCAGCGACGCAAACAAAGAGGAGATGCTGGCGCTGGCGAATAAATTTTGTAAATACGACAAAGAGAAAGCAAAGAAAAGTAGCTTCAGCGCACCCGTAAACTGCGATAACGATGCGATCGCGGATGAGCTCGTAAATAAATACAAGCTAAACGGCAAGGCCTTCTTATTTAGCACCTTCGTAAGCCAGTTTCAATGGGCCGCGCTTGATTCGCAACGCCCGCCAAAACCGATATTTTTCGGAGATATGCCAAAACAGATAAACTCGCGCTCGTACGAGCTCAAATTTATCATCAACACCGATAAAACCGTCGATATCGACCGCAAAGCCGTGATGATAGAGGACGGCGAACGCAAGGAGATCGGCAGCGGCATACTCGGTAAATTTTACGACAGATAAGGTTTCGTTTATAGCTTGCTAGGGCAAATGATTTGCTCTTGCAAGCTTAAATTTGCTTTTATTTTCGGCCGATCCCATACAAAGCGCGAAAGCAAATTTAGACGCTACGGGCAAATTTCAGCCTTTAAAATCACGCTATTTTTTCAAATATCGTTTTATCAAATTTAACGGTTCTTGATTTTATCTTTTAAATTTAAGCGCAAATTTGGCTCAAAATAATCAAATTTATGCAGGTTTGCGAGGCTAAATTTACGCCCCAGACGCAAAAATCATATAAAAAGAAGTAGCGGACGCGTCAAATTTGCGTCCGCATTAAAATAGCTAGTTTAGAAGGTTAAATTTATATCCGAGTTGTAGCCAAAGCTCGTTGTTATCGGTCTTTCTAACGGCTCCTCTGGTATCAAAGTTCTTTCTCTCAAGAGCCGTGTAGGTGACGCTTGCGCTTAGCCCCTTGACCCACGGCATATCGTAGCTAGCCTGCGCCGCCCAGCCTTGGACGTTCATGTGCGTGTTAGCCGCGGTCGGACCGGCGTTGCGATGCGGGGCGTCTTGCTTGCCTTTTACTAGATGAAGTTTTGCTTTTAAGCCCTCGGCGCCGACTTCTTTAAAGTCGTACTCAAACAAAAGCTTATGCGTATTCATACCCGCATAGCCCGTAAATACGAAAGGCCCGCGGATAGGAAGCAGCGTGTATGAGCCAGGACCGTTACCTAGACCAAACGCCAAAGCGTCGTTGTCGCCGACGGTCGTATAGGCGTAAGAGGCGCTAAAGCCAACAAAATCATAAATCCCCGCCCTTAGGCCGATCATATTTCCGTCGTAGTTTAGATCCTCCAGGCCTCTTGTAGTGCGAGAGCCCTTATACATCGCATCAAATCCGAGTTTAAAGTCGCCGACGGGTACTTTGTAGTTAGCCTCGGCTAGGTAAAAGTTGATGTCGCCCTGCAAAGCGCCGCGTCTAAGATCGGTCACTCTAGCGTATGCGCCGGTTAGTTTTAGATTCGGGATGCTTTGATTTATGACCGCGCCGGTAAAGATATTATCAAACTCGTACGCCACAGGTCCCATGCCGCCGACGATGACTCTATCTTTAAAGTGCGGAGCGCGTCCCTCTTTGCCGCCCGTTACGACGGCGCTTCTGCCTTGAAATTTATAATACCAGCCGCCGATCAATGCGGTGTTTGGTATGTCTTTGTTGACGATCGTTAGACCCTCAAACGCCTCTTTAAACGCGCGCGTCGGATTGCCTGCTACTAGCGGAGTATTTACGTATTGACGGCCGAATTTTATATCGGTCTGCCCTATACCGTAGCCTAGATATGCTTCGGACATTACCGCACCTTGCGTTCTCCACTCTTTATCGTATAGAGTGCCGCTTTTTCTCATGCTGTTAAACGGCAAGAAGTTGCCCTGCCCCGTAACTCCGAGCCTAAAGCCGTAAAACGGATCGGTCACGTATCCGAGCTCAAGCTGTATAGACGTCAGCTGCTCATCGTGTATCGGCGCGCGCTCGTCTTTTTGATCGACGTAGGTGGCTTGGATCTTGCCTGCTAGTTTTCCTTTGGTAAACGCCTCTCCGAAGGTGTCGGCTGCGTTTGTGGCACCCAAAAAGCCAAGCGCCAAAACGGCGGCTAAACTTAGTTTTGCTAGTTTCATAAAAACTCCTTGGTTAAATTTAGCAAATTTACGTTCCGCAAATTGAATGCGGAACATTAACTTTTTTATTTAAGGATTATAACACAGAAAATAATAAAATTCGTGTTAGATTTGTGATATTTTCTAAAAATATCGCCGATTTTAGGCAAATTTACACGACCGAGTGCTCTTTAAGCAATGTATAAAGCTTGATCGTTGAGATAAAAAACGTCACGATCGCAGGTCCCAAGATAAGCCCCCAAAAGCCAAACGTCGAGATGCCTGCTATCATCGAGAAAAACAGCAACAGTTCGTTTATTTTAGTAGGGATTTTTACGAGCTTATCGTTGATAAATTTAATCACGATCGGCTTTAAAAACGTATCTGCGACGATAGAAATCACGACGATGGTATAGACGGCGATGACGATCGCGGCCGCGGTGTTGCCGTTAGCAAACTCGTAAAGGCTGATCGGTCCCCACGCGAGCAAGCCGCCAACGACTGGCACGAGCGAGGTAAAGGCAAAGAGTATACCCATCAAAAAGCCGTTGTAGCCGTACGAAATCGTGATGATAGCAAAGAGGCAGCCCTGTAAAATCGCGTTTAAAACGATAGAGTAAAGCACGACGCTCATGACGTTAGCCACTTCGCTTAGGATAAATTCGCTCTCGCTCTCCTTCATCGGAAGCGCGCTTTTTAGGTAGCCCACGAGCTCGCTGCCGTAAAGCACCGCAAAAAAGAAAAACACGAGGATAAAAATCATGTCGATGAGAAATTTTACGCTTGACTTGCCGATGCCGCCAAGGCTTGATAGTACGTTGCTAGATATCGCTCCGACGTCGATGTCTGCGATCATCTCTTTGATTTTGGGCTCTAGAAATTTGATCGGTTCGGGTAGCTGAAAATTCCCGCTTTGAAAATAATTTAGCGTGTTTGTTATGTAGCCGGTGTTAAAGTTTGCGGCGTGTTTGGCGATCTCGATCACGGCGTACAAAAGCGGCGCGATAAATAGCGAAAACAGCGCTAGCGTCGTAAGAGCCGCCGAGAGCGTCCTTTTGCCCTTCGTTAGCTGTAAAAATTTGACGTTGACGTTTGAGGTGGCAACCGCGAGCAAGGCGGCGATAAAGATATTTAGCAAAAATGGCTTAAAAAGGTACACGACTAGTGCCAACGCACAAAGAGCGAAGATGCCAAAAAACACTCGATTATTCATTTTTTTCCTTTTGAGGGGCTTATTATATCAGATTTTGTGGGGTTTTGCGGACGGGCGGCACTTGGGCGCGGTAGTCTTATGATAGCTGATAAATTTGAAGCGAAATTTGAGCGGGTTAAATTTTCTGTGTGCTTTTAAATCGAGCATATAACGAATGCGGTCAAATTTGACGGCCGACTAACCAGACGGTAGCAAATTTAAAAGCTCAAATTTTACTTACTGACGGCTTTAGGCAGATTTAGCAAAAAGCAACCATCTGAGTAGAGTCAAATTTGCCTCACTCCTCAAACAGTCCCTTTTGCGCATCTGCGTCAAATTTGAGCTTAAACGCCTCGTAGGCTTTGGCGCTTGCTAGCCTGCCTTTTGCCGTGCGCTCGATGTAGCCGTTAGCAAGCAAATAGGGCTCGATCACGTCCTCGACCGTGCCCTCGTCTTCGCTTAGAGCCGCCGCGATCGTGCTTAGCCCCATCGGACGACGTTTGGCGGCGAGCAGGATCTCTAGATACTTGATATCCATCTCGTCAAAGCCTATGTCGTTTACGCCAAGCGCGTCCAGAGCCTCTTTGGCGCGAGGTTGCGAGATGATCGCTTCGTCATTTACCTCGGCGAAGTCTCGTATGCGTTTTAGTAGCCGTAGCGCGATCCTAGGCGTGGCGCGCGAGCGAGCGGCAACCTCGAGAGCTGCGGCTTTTTCGCACTCTTTGCCGAGCTTCACCGAGGCGATCTGCACGATACGAGCCAGCTCCTCTCTGGTATAAAACTGCAGCCTAAAATCCATACCGAATCTATCTCGCAGAGGCGCTGAAATCATACCCGCGCGCGTCGTAGCGCCGATGAGCGTAAATTTAGGCAGGTCGATCTTGATAGTCTGCGCCGCAGGACCGGAGCCTATAATGATATCTAGGCGAAAGTCCTCCATCGCGGGATAAAGCACCTCCTCGATCGCGGGGCTTAGGCGGTGTATCTCGTCGATAAATAGTACGTCGCCCTCTTGCAAATTTGTTAGCACCGCCGCCAGATCGCCGCTTTTTTCTATCATGGGTGCGGCCGTCATCTTGATACTCACGCCCATTTCGTTTGCGATGATGTGTGCCAGCGTCGTCTTACCAAGGCCCGGCGGCCCGTAGAAAAGCACGTGGTCTAGGCACTCGCCGCGCTTTTTGGCTGCCTTTATAAAGACGCCTAAATTTTGCTTGATCTTTTCCTGTCCGATGTAGTCCTCAAAGCGCGTGGGGCGCAGCGACACCTCAAAATCGTTTTCAAAGCTTATTTTTTCTATTTCGACTATTCTATCCATTTTTT
>CAUPXB010000023.1:0-34063 GCA_963515555.1 uncultured Campylobacter sp.
TTTCTCAATTCGTGAGCTCGAATTATACAAGCAAGATGCTTAAAAGAAGCTGAAGGGAAGGAGGATATTTTAGATTTTTTGAACATCCTAGTTTTATAAGTAATTTCGGAGCTTATAATATATCAATACCCAGTTAATTAACGATATCTAACCTGTATAAAACCAGTTTCAGGTGCTATAGTTATAGTTGCGGCTCTTCGTGCCGTAGTCAAAACTATTTGACAGTTTTGTCCATTGTAAACCAACCTATTATAACCCCTAGTTGCACCACCGCCATTAGGAGTACTTACGCTTCTCATAGGTCTTCCAAATTCATCAAAAGATAAAGTCTGCAAGCCAGCCTGTCCACATACGCCGCGAAATTGAACATTAGTTATTCCAAAATTTGTCGTCAAATTATATTTATTGCTAACATTTGCGCAATCAACATTCGTGATACCAGCCCATCCTGAACTCATAAATCTATTCGGATCCAATGGATCTCTCGCAACTTCGTTTGCCGAATTTAAATTACCCGTTGTAGCTCCATCATCATGATATACGCTATATCTCCATTCGTTTGCACCTCCGCAAAATGCAGCCTGAGTAAAAGTTATACTCCATCTCTTTCTAAACCAGTTGGCATCAGTAGGGTCAAATTTACTATCCTGCATCGCTAGGTGCTGAGTATAGCGGATATGCGACATCACTTGATCGGCGGCTTCGGCGATATGATCATCGTTTATTCTCGGTAGCGCAGCGGCGGCTATTATTCCTATTACCACGATCACAACGACAAGCTCTAGCATAGTAAAAGCTTTTTTCATCAAATTTATCCCCTAATCATCTTTTATAATTTTAAAATTTGCGATTTTTACGCCAAATTTATAGACCGCTATATTACCATAATTATCTTTCTGGTCCAAAATTGCTAATCGCAAATTTGCGTCCGGCTGCGTATCTATGCCGTAAAATTTAAGTCTCAAGGCTAGCTTTTTATCACCCGTGAAAATTTTTTCTACGCCCTCATTTTTTAGCTCTTTTGCAAGTTCTTTTGCTACGTGATATCTGTAAACAAAATGCTTGGTCGGATCTTTTAGCACGCCGTAAAGCGTTTCGTTAAAAAGTACAAACAAAAACCCAACGAGCAAAGAACCTGCCGCAAAAGAAGCTAAAATTTTATACCCGCGTCTAAATATCGGCAGTCTCACGCGGTACGAGCTAAAAAATACTCGAACTAAAATCGGCACCGAAATAACGCAAAAAGGCAAGTAATTTTCGAGCTCCAGCCGCTGTCTGATCGACAAAAACAAGCAAAACAAAAATGCCGTTATGCAGACAAACCAGAGCAAATTTTTGGCCTCTTTTATCCAAATTCTATACATCGCATAGACAAAATAGACGAAAATAAAAGGCGAAAATGCGGCGGCAAAAATACTCACGGTATCAAGCAGATGGCCTCTTGGTTTACCACCCGAGTCAAATCCGTAAAGGTAAAAGCAAAGCGCGAAAAGCAGCGCCGCAACCCACGCCATCCTAGCGTCGCGCCTATAGACGGCAAATATAAAAATGGCCGAAAAATAAACCAAAAACGCGCCGCTAACAAAAGGCAGAACACACAAAAGCGCATAAAAAGCGAGCATTTTGCGCAGCTGATAGAGATAAATACTTAAAAGCGAAAGCGCGATTATGATGCCGGCGTCGTTTACCAAGATCGCCGACGCCATCGTCGCAGGAAGCAGTATAAATACGACCGCGCTTACTACTCGGTCAAATTTGCGTTTTAAAATTTGCTTTGAGACCTTGTATAGCAGCGCGACGCTAAAAATGTGGCAAATAACGAAAGGAAGACGCAAAGCATAGTCGTTTTGCCCGAAAATCTCGACCGAAAATCTAGCCAAAACGGCTGAAATTTTAGGCGAGTTATAAAACGCATCCGCCTCGTAGTAGCTAATGCTAAGCGTGCTAATCGCATACGACAAAAAGCAAAAATCAATAAGGCAGATGATAAAAAGTAAAAACGTTTCCGAGCGCAACATGGCTAAAATTTGGGCTTAAATTTGCTCTTCCCAGAAAAACTCTATCCACTCGTGTGCCTCTCTTACCGTAAAATCAGGCAACAAAAGCGCTTTTCGTTTATAAAATATAGTCGCGATCTTTAGCTCGATATGCGGGAAGCGCCTTAAAAGCTCTTGTTTGATAGCTACCATGCTCTCTCCCGTGTCGATCATGTCGTCCACTATCAAAATTTTATTAAATTTAGATAGGTCAGGGATGTTAAAGATATCGATGGTATCGAGCTTTTGCGTCTCTTCGTAGTGGATTGAGTTTAGCGTAAAAAGATTGCGGTTATTTAGCAAGCTCGCTAAAAAGTGCCCCAAAGTAAGCCCGCCGCGGGCGATCGCCAAAATCACCTCGGGCTCGAAATTTGCTTTGATATCCCGCACCATTATTTTTACGTCTTTGTGAAATTCCTCAAACGGATACTTTAGCATATTTTCTCCTTAATGCACTAAAAATACAATAAAACTAATGAGCGCAAGCACTATGACGCCGATATTTACGTATTCCCACTCGCGCCTCATGATACGAACCAGCAAATACGCCATAAACCCAAACGAGAGTCCTGTAGTAATCGAGTAAGTAAGCGGCATTAAAATGACTATTAAAAACGTCGATAAGGCTATAGCCGGATCTTTAAAATTTATATTTCCAAGCTCGCTAAACATCAGCACGCCCACCATCACGAGTATCGGATATATCGCGTTTGAAGGGATGGCTTTAAAAAGCGGCAGCATAAAAATCGTAAGCACGAAAAATAGTCCGCAAAATACCGCCGTTAGTCCCGTCTTGCCGCCCTCTTCTACGCCGCTAGCGCTCTCGGCAAACGACGTCGTCGTACTAACGCCTACTAACGAGCCGGCTACCGTAGCTACCGCATCGGCTTCGAGGGTTTTTTCTAGTTTTTCGACGCCTTTTTGGTTGCTCTCGTCAAAGATTCCCGCCCTATTTCCCACACCAGCTAGCGTACCGATAGAGTCGAAAAGATCGGTTACGAAAAATGTAACGATCACCGGAAGCAGCGCAAAAGATAGCGCGCCCACGATGTCAAGCTCTAAAAATATCGGCGATATCGAGGCCGGTAGCGAGATAAACTCCTTCGGATAGGGCGCGATACCGAAAATCCAAGCGACTACCGAGGTCGTAAATACCGCGATGATGAAGGCTCCCTTAACCTTCCATGCCCAAAAAAGTATAACGAAAAATAGCCCCACAAAGCCCAAAATAACGTTTGGATCTTTTAAATTTCCAAGCCCGACCAGCACGGCGTCGTTGTTTACGACTATGCCCATTTGCTGAAGCCCGACGAAGGCGATAAAAGCGCCTATGCCCGCGCTTATCGAGCGTCTGACGTCGTCCGGGATAGATTTTAAGACCCAGATTCTAAAATTTGTAAAAGATAGCACTACGAAAATTATACCCGAGATAAAAACCACGCCCAAAGCTGTCTGCCACGGTATTTGCATGCCTAGTACGAGACCAAAGGTAAAATACGCGTTCAGCCCCATTCCCACGCTCATAGCCACAGGCGTGTTCGCCCATATACCGTTTAGCACGGTAGCGACCACCGTGATGAGCGCTGTAGCCGTGATGAGTGCGTCCATCGGCATACCAGTTTTGCTCATGATTATCGCGTTTACCGGCACGATATACATCATCGTTAAAAAGGTCGTGAGTCCCGCGCTAAACTCGGTTTTTACGCTAGTGCCGTTTTGCTTGAGTTTAAAAAAATCCAATTCCGCCTCCTTAGTTATCGTAAATTTTTAGTTCGTTATATAAGCTATCTCGCTCTACGGGAACAAAGCCCGAAGTCTGAATGAGATCGGTAAAATTTCTAAGACTCATACCGCTTGCCGATTTCGCTCCGGCAGCGCTTTGGATGCTCTCTTTTTCTATCGTGCCGTCTAGATCGTCAGCACCGAATTCCTGCGCGACCATCGCTAAATTTATCGTCGAGGTCGCCCAGTAAGCCTTGATGTGTGCGACGTTATCGAGCACCAGACGCGAGATCGCAAAGGTCTTTAAAATTTCGGCCGAGCCGGGATAGTTTTCCACTTTTAGATAGTTGTTGTCACGCTGATAAACAAGCGGGATAAAGGCGTTAAATCCGCCAGTTTTGTCCTGCAAATCGCGGATTCGCAGCATGTGATCGATGCGGTTTTGCCTGCTTTCTACGTGGCCAAACAGCATCGTAGCGTTACTTTCCCTGCCTTTTTCGTGCCAAAGGCGGTGGATTTTGAGCCAGTTTTCCGAACTCACCTTACCTTTGCAGATTTTACGCCTGACCTCTTCATCAAAGATCTCCGCTCCGCCGCCGGGCATGCTATCCACGCCGTATTCGAGCATCTTTTCTACGACTTCTTCATAGCTAAGGCCGTGTTTTCGCGATAGGAAATCAACCTCCGCTGCAGTTAGCGCCTTGACGTGGATTTGCGGGTATTTTTCCTTTATTTTTTTAAAAATTTCCAAATACCACTGCCACGACGTCTCAGGGTTGTGCGCCGAGACGATATGTATCTCTTTTGCGCCGCCGGCGACGCTTTTTTCGACGATTTTTAGTATTTCCTCGTGGCTCATCGTGTATGGGTTTGGGTTTTTGCGGTTTGCCGAAAACGCGCAAAATTTACACACGTCCGCGCAGATATTGGTCGGGTTTATGTGGCGATTTACGTTAAAAAATACCTTTTTGCCGTGCAGTTTTCGCCGTTTGGCATTTGCGAATTTACCCAGCGTAAAAAGGTCTAGGTCGTACAAGCCTGCGCATTCGTCTGCGTCCAGACGCTCGCCGCTTTGGAGTTTTTCTATTAAATTTGTCAAATTTTATTCCGAAAATAGATATTAAACGGCGATTATATGTTAAAAAAGCTTTGTTTTTGCAAAATTTTAGTATCATCGGATAAAATTTACACAAAAAGACGGCGGTAAAAAGTGGCTTTAAAAGGAAATTTAAACGGCGTTTTAGGAGGCGCGAATTTAGCCTCGCAGCTAAAAAAGCTTCAGGGCAAGGGCTTTGCAAATTTCATCGCAAAGCAAAGCGACGAGCTCATAAAAGCTCTATGCGCGCGGGTTTTGGACGAGATTTTCGCAGACTTTAACCCAGACGTCGATTTTATACCGTTTTGCGTCATCGCTACCGAAAAGTACGCAGACAACCTCATTTCCACAAGCTCGGTTTTAGAAATTTTAATCGTCTTTAAAGAAAACGCCGGCTTTAACGTCAAATTTATCCTAAAAAAACTAGTCGCCGCGCTGGAGGGCTCAAATTTAAAGCTAAATATTAAAATCTGCGAGCTGGACGAGATTTTTGAAGCGCACAAAAACGATCACAAAGCAAAGGCCGCGTTTAGCCGCATCCGCTATATCTGCGGCTCGCGTACGCTCTACAAGGCCGCGCGCTCGGAGATTTATAAAACGCGCGAGTTTAACGCGCAGGAAAATCTCAAATTTTACGCCAAAAATCTAGGCGCTTTTAACGATATCCCAAACATAAAGCAAGAGCCCGATCTAAAAAACGATCTAGGCGGTACGAACGACATATACTATCTAAACTGCGCTCTAAACGGCTTTGAAAACGAGATCAGCATGCGCTCGCAGGCTCTAAAATTTATCGACGAAAAGGAGCTTAGCGCGCTAAATTTGGCGACTGATTTTATCCTCTGCGTAAAATCGGCGCAAAATTTAACCCTAGGCTCGGACGTTTTTGCTCCCGCAAAGCTAAACGAGATCACCGCACTCATGCAAACCAAGTCCAAAAAAACGCAAGAAAATAGCAGCGTCATCTCGCAAAAGCTCTTTTCCTGCATGCACTCGGTCGCGGTTTTCTCGCGCTATCTGGTTTCTAGCTTTTATAGGAGCAAATTTACAAGCGGGGCTAAATTTAGCGAGCTACGAGCCGCACGGCTAAAAAACGGATTTTATAGGTTTGAAAATACGATTTACGTCCCGCTACACGTCCGCGCTAGGCCGCTAAATGCCGTGCTAAAGCAGCTTTTGGCTCTTGGCGATGCAGAGTATAAATTTGACGTCGGAACGATCTTTTACCTAAAACGCGCGCAAATCAGCAAAGAGGACGCCGAGGATTCGCTCGCGCTTTTTAGAAAAATTTTGATGCGAAATCACGCTCACTGCATCATCAAAGCGCTTTTGGACGCGGAGATTTTGCCTGTTTTAGTTAAGCCGCTCGAACACGCCGTAAATTTAGCCGAATTTGACGGCTACCATAAATTTAGCGTCGGCGAGCACTGCGTGCTAAGCGTCAAATTTGCCGAAAATATCAAAGATAAATTCGTAAAATCGCTCTACGACGAGCTTTGCGTCGAGGGGCGCACGCTACTAAAGCTAGCCTTGCTGCTACATGACGCGGGCAAGGGGCTAGGCGGCGATCACTCGGTCGTGGGTTCAAATATTTTCCGCGCCTACGCTAGCAAGCTAAATTTGAGCGCAAAAGCCGTAAATATCGGCGTTACGCTCGTGCGCTACCACACGCTGATGAACGACGTGGCAAACCGCGAGGATATCTATGATCAGCGCACGATTTTTAGCTTTATCTCAAAGCTTGGCGATCCGCAAACGCTAAAACTCGCCTACATCGTCGCCTACTGCGTGATAAACGCGACGGATGAAAAGCTCTATACGCCCTATTTGACGCGACTTTTGCGCGAGCTTTACGGCATTTGTTTGCAAAGCTTCGAGGATGAAAATCTGCTCGATGAAGCTTCAAGGCGCGTAAAAAAGGAGCTTAGCATCAGACGAAACGCTAAATTTGCCGCTTTAAGCGAAAATTTGAAAGAAAAAATTTTCGCCATCCGCTCAAATTTGCTTTTTGCCAAATACCAGCCAGCAGATATCATCGCTATCGCCTGGGCCACGCAAAACGCCGATAAACTAAGCGTGCAGGTACAAAATCACCAAAGCCTAAGCATCGAAATTTACGCGCAAAACTATCCAAACTTAGCCGTTTTGCTCTCGGCTTTGGCGCATCTTGATCTTGGTTTTATGGAGATTTTCGAGCTGTTTGAGGGTAAATTTTACGTCAAGCTAGAGTTTAACAAAAACGTAAAATCAAGCGAACTAGAAACCCTAAAAAACCTCATCGAAATCTCGCTAAAAAGCGGCGCCTCAGCTCAGATAAATCGTCCGATAATACTAAAAGGCGAGCTAAATTTCGACCCAAACCACTCGCAAGAGTACGCGAAGCTGGGCATAAACGCAAAAGATCAGCGCGGGCTGATGGCTTACGTATTGGGAGTTTTTAAGGAATTTGATGTAAAAATAGCCAATGCTAGAATCCAAACCGTAAAAAACAGGACGCGAAATTTGCTGCTTATCGAAAAGCGCGAGGGCGTGGATTTGGGCGAAATTTTAAAATTATTAGAAAGCGAGTAAACATGTGCGGAATCGTCGGTTACGTCGGCAATAGAGAAAAAAGAGAGTTTATTTTAAACGGATTAAAAGAGCTTGAGTACCGCGGCTACGACAGTGCCGGCATGGCGGTGATGAGTCTAGATGGCGGTTGCGACAAATGCGCGCAAGAAATCGCATTTTTCAAAGCCATAGGCAAGCTTGAAAATTTAGCCAAAAAATCAGAGGGCTTTAGCTCTAGCGGCGAAGGAGTCGCGATCGGTCACACGCGCTGGGCTACGCACGGCAAACCAACCGAGATCAACGCTCACCCGCACCTTGGCGAGCACTCTTTCGTCGTTCATAACGGCATCATCGAAAACTACAAAGAGCTAAAAGAGGAGCTTGAGGCAAAGGGCGTTAGCTTCCTCAGCCAAACCGACACCGAAGTAATCGTGCATCTTTTTGAGGAAAATTTAAAAACTATCGGCGAGCCGTTTAAAGCGTACGAAGCCACGGTAGCGCGCCTACACGGAGCATACGCGACGCTGCTTATCACTAAAACGGCTCCGGGCAAAATATTTTTCGCCAAGGACGCCGCGCCGCTAGCTATCGGCAAAAGCGAGAGCAAAGAGGTATTTTTCGCCTCCTCCGACGCGCCGCTAATCGGCCTAGCCAAAGAGGTATACTACCTGGACGATAAAAGCTACGGCTATGTTAGTCTAAACGAGATCGCTGTTTTTAAAGATGCAAAAAAACTAAGCCCGAGCTTTTCCGCGCTGCCTGCGGATAAAAGCTACGCGCAAAAAGAGGGCTACCGCTTTTTTATGGAAAAAGAGATCTACGAACAAAGCGCGGTCGTCTCAGAAACGCTAATGGGACGCGTCAAAGAGGATGCAGTAGGTCTTGAAAATTTAACGGACGAGTACTTGCGAAATATCGATGATATCGTGATCTGCGCGTGCGGCACGAGCTATCACGCGGCCCTTACGTCTAGCTATCTTTTTGAGAGGCTAGCTGACACGAGAGCCAAGGTCGAGATCGCGAGCGAATTTCGCTATAGACGCCCGAAACTAAACAAAAACGCTCTTTTTATCGTCATCTCACAAAGCGGCGAAACCGCCGATACCCTAGAGGCGCTAAAAATCGCCAAGCAAGCGGGGCTAAAGACGCTAGCTATCTGCAACGTCGATAACTCCTCGATCGTGCGCCTAGCAGACGACACCCTGCTAACTCGCGCGGGTATCGAAAAGGGCGTTGCCAGCACCAAAGCCTTCGCGACGCAAGTCGTGACGCTATGGATGCTAGCGCTGCAAATCGCGCAGGCTAAAGCCTCGATAAGCAAAGACGAGCTAAAAAACGAGATCGCAGCACTCCTGCACGTTCCGCAAATATTAAATATCAGCAAAGAGCCGCAAGAGCGTATCCGCCGCCTAGCCAAGCACTATTTGCACGGCCACGGCTTCTTTTTCATCGGGCGAGATATATTTTACCCGCTGGCGCTCGAAGGCGCGCTAAAACTCAAAGAGATCTCCTATCTGCACGCCGAGGGCTATCCAGCTGGCGAGATGAAGCACGGCCCTATCGCACTTGCCGATGAGAGGCTCTTTACGATCGCGCTAATGCCAAAAACCATACTCTACGACAAAACCAAGAGCAACGTCGAGGAGTTAGCCGCTCGCGACGCCTATATACTTGCTATCAGCCCCGAGGAGTTCGAGCTTAGCGATGATTTTATAAAGACTAGCAAACAAGCTCACCCTATGAGCGAGTTTTTCGAGATGATGATCATCTTGCAGCTTTTTGCGCTAGAGATCGCCATGAGGCTGGGCAACGACGTAGATATGCCGCGAAATCTCGCTAAAAGCGTGACGGTGGAGTAAATTTAGTAGGCGAAATTTGACGAGTGGCGGCGTTAAATTTCGCTTTTAAACCTATCCAGCAAATTTGGGCGATATAAATTTACTCGCCCAAATTTCTACCGATTTTTATTTATTATTTTTAAACTTACCTATACGCAAATTTATTATCACTCGGGAACATCATGCAAAATTTAAACGAAAAATACGAAATTTATCAAAAAAGGCTAGCTAAAAAGGCAAGTCGCCTCACGTCGCTGATGAACGATGCAAAATGGCTTAAACTCTGCGAAATTTTAGAAGCCTCGGGTTGCAAGGACACACGCGTAAGACTGCTATCGGGCGACGAGGAGATCACGCTCGTCTGCGGCTTTGGGTGTTTACAGGACGGGTATTTTGACTGCGCCAACGGAGCGATTTTGTTTAAAGATCTGCACTGGGTTTTCGTGCCTAAATTTTACGAGCGGGCGCGCATGAACAGAGCCGAAAAGCTCACATCAAATTTTATCCCAAATCCGCTTGAAGCGGTGCTGGACACCATGACAAAGGCGGGTAAATTTGACTACGAAATAGACGAAGTGGGCTAAAAATTTACGGATATAGATAAATTTGGCGCAGGCAAACGGCGCCAAATTTAAAACCGTGCTTGCTCGCCAAATGCTGCGAAATTTGATAAAATTTGACGAAATTTAAACTCAAAGGAGCAAATATGAGTGCTCATCTATGCCCAAAATGCGGCGAAAACACGATATATTTCGACGGCATCTGCCACTCGTGCAGCCAAAGGCAGAGGCGAGATGAAATTTTAAACCTAAGCGCGGGCGAAGTAGAAGCGATGATCTTAAAAATCGCGGATCGTATCGACGAGATCGAAAAATGGGATGAGATTTGCAATGATTTTTGGGCGCTTTTTAGCCTGCTGGACATCCACGATCCAAGGATCGCGCGAGCCGCGGCGGCAAAGGAAATCTACTATCCGCCCGAGCTCTACTTCGGTGCGCCAGAGGATGTAAAAGACGCACTCGTAGCAAAACTAAACTCGCTCGAGGACAACTCCAAAAACGTGCTAAATCACCTACTTTGCGCGCTTGCGTGGCAGGGCGGCGAGCAGACGGCCGAGCTTTTTTACGAGCTGTATAAAAACCCGAGGCCCTGGCGTAAAAAGCTCTACGTGGGCACAGATTTTTACGCAAAAATCGGCGGCTGGGCGCTTGACGAGACAGGCGAGCGAAAATCTTTGGTTTTTGAAAAGTGCCTCACCGCAGTGCGCGTAAAAGATGGCGAGATCGAGAGCCAAGACGCAAATTTAAACCCAAACCAAAACACGGATGAGCCCGTGCAGATCGGCGAGCCTACGGGCCAAAAGTGCGAGTTTTGCGGCTGCGAGATGCTCGATATGCTACGCCTTAAGGCTGGCGAGCCGCGGCTTGCGTTTTTAAATTTAAAGCACGACGCGATATTTCGCTGCTGCCCGACCTGCGTCGGTTCGGTCAGATATTTTTGCAAACGCGGCACAGACGGCGAGATAGAGTTAAGCCATGATGGCGAAGGCTTTGACGAAAGCTACTTTTCGCAGGAGGATATGACGCGGCTATGCGATATGAAATTTAAGCTAGGCGGCGAAGTGTCGCCGTTTTATGGCTGCTTTAGCGAGCTTGATACGACCGTGGGCGGCTATCCGCAGTGGGTGCAGGACGCCGAGTATCTACTCTGTCCTAGTTGCAGCGGGACGATGAAACATCTAGCGCAGATCCCATTTGGCGAGATGATACAAGGCGAGGGAGTCATATACGTGCAAATTTGCGAGAAATGCGAGGTTTTGGGCGGCTGTTTTCAGTGCACGTGAGGCGGACCAATTAGCTATAATGCGAGTAAAATTTGATTTAAGGAGAAAATATGGGGTTATTTGGTTTTGGTAAAAAAGCTGAAAAAGCGCAAATTCCAAGCACTTTTGCCGGCAGGGTGGATAAATTTTGGGCGGAATTTAGCGGCGTGATAGATGAGATCAAGGCTGATCTAGCGGCAAAAGAGTTTGAAAAGGCGATGCAAAAGACCGACGAGAAGCTTCGCATCTGCCTTGCCGAGCCCTATTTTATGACGGGGCTCGCGGGCGAGCGGCTCGATCTGGTGCTAACTCCGGAGGGTATGAGGCACCGATTATTTTGGCTAAGCTTCATCAAAAACGCTATGCCTAGGCAGCTCGAGTCCAAAATGCTCTGCACGCTCGGAAAGCCGCGCGCACCGCGAGGTATCGGCGGGATCGAGATGTACGATACGCACGTAAACGCCGAGGAGTCGATGATCTACGCGCAGTTTAACGAAAGCGACGTGGATATCAAAATTTACAATGTAAATTTAGCCACTCTGCTCGCGCAGGACGAGGGCAAGGCTTATAACCTTAGCTTTATCCTGCTTGACAATATGATCGGCGAAACGGCGATCATAAATACGCTAGGCGAGCTTGAGGTGCTAGCCGAGCCGCAGGAAAACGGCGTGCCGCTAAGCGAATTCGCCGATCTGGTCGATGAGAAATTCGGCGAAAAAGCCGCTCGCGAACCGCTAAAGAATTTTTTCAGCTACGAGATGGAGCCGCGCGGTAGCGAGGTGCGTGAGGACGTGATCGTGGGCACCACCTGCCTAACGGCCATCGTAAATCAGTACCTAAACGGCGAGCGCGACATCTACAATGAAGCTTACGAGCTTGGCATTAAATTTTGCTTTCTTAGCATAGGTAACGGCGGCGACGTACAGGCAGGCTTTGACCTGCGAAATAAAATCGAGGACGAGGAGCTAGAGAGCTGCGGCTCGTTTTTGGAGATAATCGGCGGCGCAACCGGGCAGAGGCACGCATACATCGATCTCATCTGCTATGACGAGGAAAGGCTAAAAGAAAAAGTAAGCGAGCTTTGCAAAAAATATGGCGCGAATATACAAATCCACGACTTTAAGCGGTAAATTTAGCTACGGGTGTCAAATTTAGCTTTTGCGCGCCCGCACCCTTTTATTTTTTGATGTTGGTTGCGACGGATTATTCCGCCCATTTCTGCTAGCTCAAAAGCAAAATTTAACAAACATCGCAGTGCATGTAGCTCTAGATCTCTCTGTGCTAGCTGTATTTTAAAATTTACAGCAGCAAGGCTTATTTGCCCACTCGCCTCAACGCAAATTTTTTAGATACTGGCACGCGTTAAATTCTCCGAGCTTGCAACCTCTATCGTAAAGTTCTTTGGCTGCGTTTTTATTCTTTTCTACGCCCGTGCCCTTTTCGTACGCAAAGCCCAAATTTGCACAGGCTAGCGCGCTAGCACCCGAGCAAGCCCGAGTAAAAAGCAAAGCGGCCCTTTCGTAGTCTTTTTCTACGCCCTCGCCCTTAAAATAGCAAACCCCAAGATCGGCGCACGAACCCACGTGTCCGCGCTCGCAAGAGGCCGCAAATATCTGCGCCGCCTTTGCTGCGTCCTTTTCGACTCCGTCACCCATCGCGTAGCTTAGAGCGAGATTGTAGCACGCTGTTTCCTCGCCTAGCTCGCAGGCTTTAGCAAACAACTCGTTCGTTTTTTTGCCGTCAGGATAGACGCCAAGCCCCTTGCCGTAGCTATACGCTAGGCTCGCGCATCCCTCGCCTACGCCTTTTTCGCAAGCTTTAGCAAAAAGCTCGTTTGCCTTTTTATGATCTTGCGCCGCACCTTGTCCGTTTTGATAAAGCAGCCCAAGATACACGCAGGCTTTGTCCGCGCCTAGCTCGCAGGCCTTTTCGTAGCGCGCGACGGCTTTTTTAAATTCTTTGTCGGATTCGTAAAAATAGCCAAGTCCAGCGCACGCCATCGCGTTTTTCTCGCCACCTTTCTTACAAGCGAGTTCTAAATTTTTAATCGCGTTTGACAAACTCTTGCAAACATCCTTGTTTCCCTTCTCGCACTCATCGCGCAGATCGGCCAGCTCGCCGCCAAAAGCTAGCGCCGCAAAAAATATGAGCGAAATAAAACTTTTCATAAGCTCAAATTTCCTTTCAAATTTTATAAATTTACCGCCGTAAAGCGCCGAAGCCAAAATGCATGAAGTATAAATTTAAAAAGATTAAAATTCAAATTTAGCTAAAATCGCTATCAAAAAGGAGCTTAAAATGATTTTTGAAGACGAGCTGATTTTCATCGAGCGCGAAACTAGCGAGATACCGTGGGTCAAAATTTTTACCAAAACGCCGTTTAAGGAGCTAACCGACTGCGACGAAGCGACGCAAAAAAGGCTTTTTGAAGCGGTTTTGACGACCGAAAAGGCAATGAGAAAATTTTATAATCCAACCAAAATAAACATCGCAAGCTTTGCCAACTACGTGCCGCGCGTGCATTTTCACGTGATGGCGAGGTTTGAGAGCGATAGCTTTTTCCCGGAGTCCATGTGGGGTAAAAAACAGCGCGAGGGCGAGCTAAATTTGCCAGGTTTTGCCGAATTTTCTCAAATTTTAGCGCGCGAGCTAGGCAAAACACGTGAATAAAAAAATACTTCTAACGCTCGCGTTCCTCGTAGTAGCAGGTGTTTTAATGGTCTATAAGGCGCGCTGGGACGAGCAGACGCAGACGGAAAATATCAAAAAATTTCTCGACTTTCAAACGCAAATTTTAAATAAAAACATAGAAGAGGAAAAACTCTCCGCGATGACGGTTGCGACTCTGCTAGCGCAAAACGAGCACGTAAAAAAATGTATGAGCCAAAATAACCGCCAAATGTGCCTAGAGACGCTTGGCGAATTTACAAAAACGCTAAGCAAGGTGCCCATTTACGAAAATGCAAAATTTCACATCCACACGCCTGAGATGAGGAGCTTTGCCAGGAGCTGGATACCGCTATATAACGACGATCTAACGAACTTTCGCCACCTGCTAGCCGAGGCCAAAAACGGCGTAGCCGCGGGCATCGAGGTCGGTCGCGCGGGAGTTTTCATTAGGTCGGTCGCGCCGATATTTGAGGACAAAAAGATGCTCGGCAGTATCGAAGTGCTGCTTGATTTTAAACATTTGAGCGACTTTTTCTCGCAGCAAGGGCTCGGACTTTTCGTGCTACTCGACGCTAGCTCTGACTCTCCGTATCAAAACAGCAGCGACGAGGGCATCATCGAGGGCTTTCATTTCGTAAACAAGAGCTACGCAAATTTAAACGTCTTGCCGATGCTAAAAGATATCAAATTTAAAAGCGGCGGATTTTACCAGACGGATTCGCATGCCTTTACCGTCCAGCCGATGAACGACGCAAAGGGCGAGCGAGTGGGATATTTCGTGATTTATTTTAACTCTGACTCAAAAGAGCGAAATTTAGCAAAACTCGGCGTTTGGTTTGACTAGTCAAGCAGGCTTTTTGAGTACGGCGAAAATTTGTAGGTAAAGACGCTGCCTTTACCCAGTTCGCTTCTGACGCCATACTCCACGCCGTTTTTCACGCAGATACTTTGCACGATGTTTAGCCCTAGTCCAAAACCGCCCTGCACGCCCTCGTCTCTAACGTAGCGTTTCCAAATTTTACTCGTGTCTTTTATGCCTTCGCCCTCGTCCTCGACTACGAGCACGATTTTGCCGTTTTTTTCAAAAAGGCGCAAATTTATTATTCCTCCTTCGCGGCTATATTTTACGGCGTTGCTTAGGTTGTTATCGATCAGTCTGCCCGCCTCTATCTTACTCATGAAAATTTGCAAATTCGGCTCGACAAAGTCGTAAATTTTGATATTTTTCGCCATCGCGATACCGCGCATATACCGCGCTCGCTCGAGGCTAAATTCGCTCAAATTTAAAATCTCGGGCGGAAATAAAATATATCCGCGCTTGATGTAGTACTCGGTGTCCTCGTAGGTAACTTGCATCTGCTTTAGAGCCGAGCGCATGCGGGTGACGTATTTGTTATCAAGGCCCAGCATCTCGAGGTTTATGCCGATGACTCCCAACGGCGTTTTTAGCTCGTGCATCGCGTCGTTAAAAAAGTTATTCATATATTTTTTGGCGTCTTTATATGGCTTTATCCCGCTAACAAACGACAGATAAAGCGCAAAAAACACGACCACTAGCGCAAAGGCAAGAGTTAGAGCCGCGACGAATAAAATCCTAGCCGCGTTTTGCTTTTTGGCTAGCACGAGATAATAAAACTCGCCGTCCACGCTAAAATAGGTCTTGTAAAAAAGATGGCCGTTTTCTTGGCGGGTGATAAATTTTAAATCGCTCGGGCGCGCGTCTAAATTTGAGACGATCTGCTTTTCTTTGAGATCAAAAACGCCGTATCTATATGTGAGCGAAATAGGCAAAGTCTCGTTTTTATCGAGCGCTTTGCGGATTTTGCCCTCGTACTCCAGTAGCTCGAACATATTTTTGGAGTATTCGTCTTTGGAGCTTAAATTTATAATCTCGTAGCTTTGAAATATAAACAAAGCCATGATGATAAAAGTGGCTAAAACAGGGATTTTAAGATTTTGAAACATCTATCTTATAGCCTAGTCCGCGCGATGATTTTATAAACTCGGGAGTCGTTTTTTGACGGATTTTTAGTATGTGCATGCGTACGTCGGCGGGATCGATCTCCTTGTCGTTCCACACCTCGGCGCGTAGCCTTTCGATACCGACAAAGCTGTTTTTATGAAACAGCAAGCACTCGATGATTTCAAATTCTTTCAAACTTAACTCAACGGGCTCGCCTTTAAATTTGAGCCTCTTTTTAGCGGTATCGAGGCTAAAGTTTTCGTCGATCGCGATCAAGTTTTTATCGTCTCTGCCGTGATATTTTCGCATTAGCTCGTTTACCCTAAATTTGAGCTCGGCTAGCTCAAAGGGCTTTTTTAGATACTCGTTACAGCCCAGCTCGTATCCGACAGCCATATCGTCTATATCTACGAGCGAGGTCATTATCATTATAGGCGTTTCACAGCCGATATCTTTGGCGTATTTTATCACCTCGTGTCCGCTGATGTGCGGAACCTTGATGTCAAGTATCAGCAAGTTATAAAAGCCCGCCGCTATCTTATCGCAGGCGACCTTACCGTCTGGCGCCTCATCCACCTCATAGCCAAGACTTTCTAGGTATTCGCTGACGCTCTCACGATATACGAAGTCGTCTTCAAGCAGTAAAATTTTCATAAATTCTCCGAATTTTATCGCAATATTTTAAGGGAGATGATAGCTAAAAATGATTTTGGATCGTCTGAATTTAAAAAGGCTCGGCGAGTTTGCCGAGCCTAATGCGTATAGTTTAGTCTAAATTTCACGCGCCCGTGAAAACTTGACCGGCATAAACTATATAGTATCTTAGCATCACGACGCCGCAGATAACTACAAGAGAGTTTGCTATGATGTAGCCCACTCTATAAGCGTGATTTTTAAGAGCCGTTAGCGCTATGGTGATAGGCGTTAAAAGTCCGATGCCAACAACGCCTATCCAAAAGATCAGCGCGTATTGTCCGGTGCTTAGAGCTTGTTTAGCTGCAACCGCGCTCGCTCCGCCCTCGAAATATAGTCCCAAAAATAAAACCGCGATGAGAGGTATCTCGAAAAGTACGGCGCGCAAGTCCATAACCAAAAGATACTTCACGTTGTCTTCGTTAAGAAGGTGTTTGAAGCACAAAAGTCCGACCAAGATGTTTGTCGCTACGCCCGAGCTAAAGCCTGAGGTTAGGAACAAGATCGGCAGAATCGGCGTGTTCCAAAGCGGAAGCTTCGTAATCGCGCTAAGCAAAAAGCCCGTATATATACCTACGCCGATCGCAAGGCCGAAAAGCGCCGTCTCGACTATCTTTGAAAGCGGCGCAAAAGAGCGAATCAGTCTAGAAATAGGACGTAAAATCGCTAGAATTTTATACTTTTCTATCTCTTCTTCGAAAATAATCACCGCAAAAAGGTAAGCCAGCGGCGTATAAAGCAGCAATAACGCAACGCCGATAGACATAACCGAACCGAAGTTATACTTAATCAAAATCCAGTAAAAACTAAGCGGCTTGCCAAGGTCAAGTACCAAAAGCGCAAGACCCGCGGTGATCGTTATAGGAGCCACTAGAGCGCCCGCCTTTACCATCGCGTCCCAGATGCTGCCGTCTTGTTTTTTGTGGTAGTTCCACTTAACCAGCAATGCAACCATCATCGCGCCTGCGGACAAACACGCCAAAAATAGATAAACCGCTATCGGCCACGGCCAGTAAATTTCATTATATTGCGCTACGCTTCCCCACATATTATTCATGGCTTCCTCCTTTGCGGTTAGCTATCATAGCAAGCTTGGGTTTGGTTTTAAGCTCGGCTTTAGGATAGTAGTGAGCTTTAGTGTTTAAAATTTTACTTACTTCGCTGTTTGGATCGTTTATGTCGCCAAACGCCAAAGCATCGGTCGGACAAACGGTCACGCACGCAGGCTGCTCGCCAATGCTCACTCTAGTCTCAAAGCAAAACGTACATTTGCCTATCTCGCCGGTTTTTGGCTCGACGTAGCGAGCGTCGTAAGGACAGGCCAGGATGCAGTATTTGCAAGATACGCAGGTAGAGTGATCTAGCAGCACGATACCCTCTGCCGTCTGAAAGCTAGCTCCCGTAGGGCAAACGGCCACGCACGGAGCGTCCTCGCACATCACGCAACTGTGTCTGCTAAAGTCGGTTTTTAAATTTGGAAATTTGCCCTTTATCTGCGAATGGAATTGAAGTCTAAAAACGCCTCTAGGCACTTCGTTTTCGCTCCTGCAAGCCACCGAGCAAGCCTGACAGCCTATGCAGAGGTTTTCGTCATGTATCATTCTATACGCTTTTTTCATCTTTTTTCCTTTACGCTTTTATTATCTTGACGCCGACGTTTCGCACCATCGTGGAGGCCACGGGGCCGATCACGGTAGGATCTAGCAGCTTGCTTTGATTCGTTCCCGCGCCGTTCGTGCGCTTTAGTCCGGCGCTTTCGTGACCGAAACCGTGATAGACGAAAAGCGTATCCTCTCTGATGCCTTCAGTCAGCATCACGTTTGCCTTTTCCTTCGCGGTTTTGCTTTGCAAGATTATTTTATCGCCGTCTTTTAGCCCGTATTTTTTCGCGGTATTAGGGTGTATCCAGACGGGCGCGCTACTCATCAGGTCGTTTAAAAATTCGACGTTTTGCGTGTGTCCGTTGGTATGTATCGGCGTTTTGCCGCTCATTAGACAAAGCTCCTCGCCGAAAAATACATCCATGCCCTCGGAATTTAGACAGCCGTACCCAGGAAACTGTTTTTCCACTTTTTCGCTAAAAAGCTCTATTTTGCCGCTATCGGTTTTAAATTTTACCTGCGACTCCATCAGCCCGTCTTCGCCGACAAACTGCGCCGCGCTAGGAAATTTTTTAGTAAATTCTTTTACGCTATCTTTTTCTCTAAACAAAATCCCCGGTACCTTCCACGTGACGTAGCCGTCTTTAACCAGCTTTGCTAAAAGCTCGGCGTTTCCCTTTACTTGTCGCATTCGCCACTCGTCCATCGTATTTGAAGTATATAGCTCGTCTATTTTCATCCTGCGGGCTAACTCCCTAAAGATATCGTAGCCGTTTTTGGTGTCGCCGATAGGATCTACGACCTTATTTCTTATCATATACGCGGGTTTTAGTCCTGATTTATCCTCGATGCCTTCGTCGCGCTCAAGGTAAGTACTCTCAGGCAGTATCACGTCCGCCCATATCGCAAAATCGCTCATATAAATATCCGAACAAACGATAAAATCAAGTTTTTTAAGGCTTTCTATCGTAGTTTGCGTACCTGCGACGTTGATCGGGTGGTTAAACCTTATGCTAAACCAGCCTTTTACGGGATAAGGCTTTTCGCTTAGTATAGCTTGCGGAATTTGCATCAAAACGCCGTGACTCCTGCCGACGAATTTATTTACCCCGTCCTCGCCGGCGCCGTCTATCCTAGGAGTTTTTGGTACTTTTATCGCGGCGTCCGGGTTCGCGATCTCTGGGATTAGCTCTTCGCCTGCTA
Organism: uncultured Campylobacter sp.; assembly: GCA_963515555.1. Lineage (GTDB taxonomy): Bacteria > Campylobacterota > Campylobacteria > Campylobacterales > Campylobacteraceae > Campylobacter_A. The sequence goes on from CAUPXB010000023.1 coordinate 19,195, forward strand.
AAGTATTATATAGCTTAGCCTTTTTGCCGCCGAAAATTCCGCCCTTTTTCTCCCAGTTGCCCATCATCGCGTTTGCGGTCATTATGGCTCTGGTGCGGATGTATTCGGCTCTAGTCGTAGTGGTGTTGTGACCGAAGTCGATGATGACTTTAGGTGCGGCTTTCCAGATTTCGCCAGCGATGCGCTCGAGAGTTTTTGCAGGTATTCCAGTGATCTTTTCTTGCCACTGCGCAGTGGTATCTTTGGTCGCTTCTACGACTTTGTCAAATCCGATCGTAAATTTCTCTATAAAATCTTTATCATATGTGTCGTTTTTGATCCACGTATGGATGAGGGCTAAAACAAATGCCAGATCGGTGCCGGGTTTTACCGGTAGCCACTCGTCGGCTTTTGAGGCCACGACGCTAAAGCGTGGATCTAAAACTAACAGCTTCGTATCTTCTTTAGCAGCCATCTTAGCCAGCTTTTTAGCGTCGGCGATGACGATGCCTTCAAAGAGATTGTGCCCGAAATTTACGACGTATTTTGCGTTAGCGAAGTCCCTTTTTAGCTTCGCGTCTCCGTACATATGCGTACAAACCATCTGATACGTCACGGGACAACAGGACAGGTGCGAGAAGCAATTAGGCGAGCCGTATGCGCTGGCAAAGGTCGTCATTAGCTTGTGCGTTTGGCTTGATTTTGCCGTAAATACAAAGCTCTCGGGACCGTATTTTTCCTTGATCTCTAGCATTTTCTTAGCCACAAGATCAAGCGCCTCGTCCCAGCTTGCCTCTTGCCATTTGTTTTCGCCGCGCTCGCCTACTCTGATGAGAGGTTTTACGATGCGCTGCGGATCGTAGAGCTGATTGTGCCCGCTGCCGCCCCTTGCGCACACGGAAGTCGCCGTGCCGCTTACCTTGCCGTTGCCTTGGATGAAGACGTTTTTGCCGTCTACAACCTTGGCCTCGATAGGACAGCGAGAAGAGCACATCTCGCAAAAACTATAAACGGTCTTATCGCCGCCTTCTAGCGCTTTGGCGCCTACGGCGCCTAAAGTACCGGGCGCGTATGTCATCGCAAGCAAGCCCGTGGCGGTGGATGCTTTTAAGAAATTTCGCCTCGAAGTATCCATTTTTTCTCCCTTTTTGAAATAAATTTACCGAAATCTTAAATAATCAACGTAAATTATACGTAAATTTTTCGTATCAATATAAATTTTAATTGATAACGACTATTTCGTTTTTTAGGGGGAATGCTTAAATTTAACTTCAAATTTGTCAAATTTACAAATATCAAATTTTAACGGATGATGATATTTGAGCCGCCGTTTACTTAAATTTATAACTTAAAAAGTATTCTTGCGGTTTGCGTCAAAAATTAATTTAATTTTATTTGTATATAATTCGCGTATTTTTTTAAAAAGGCAAATTTAATGAAAAAGCAAATTTACATCGTTCACGGCTACGACGCTTCGCCGCAAAGCCACTGGTTTTCTTGGTTTAAAGAAAAAATGCACGGCATTGCCGAGGTGGAAATTTTAAAGATACCAAATCCGCAAACGCCAAAGCTAAACGAGTGGCTAGAAACGATGAAGCAAAACGTAAATTTAGGTGAAAATTCATTTGTCATCGCTCACAGCCTAGGCACGATAACTAGCCTAAATTTTCTTAGCGGTTTTACAAATTTGCCCAAATTTGGCGGTCTAATCCTCATATCGCCGTTTGACGAGCCGATTAAGGAATTTGCGATTTTAGATGAGTTTTGCAAGCCGCAAATCGCCTACGAAAAGATAAAATCGGCGGCGAATTTTATAAAAGTAATAGCCGCAAAAGACGACTATATCGTGCCTTGCGAGCTTAGCCTAAAGGTAGCGCAAAATTTAGGCGTAACGCCCGATATATTTGAAAAAGGCGGACACTTTATGAGTGCGGACGGCTTTAGCAAATTTGAGTTTATATTAAATTTATTTAAACTTAAAGACGAAAAATTATCATAAAATAATAACTAAAAAGTAAGATTATTTAAAAAAAATTACTATAATGTGCATTTTGATTTACTAAATTTATGTTCAAGGATATGTTTTGAGCGAGTTAAAATCCCTATTTTTCAGTATGACGTCGGCCGTCGTGCTACTTATTATATTTGCTATCGGTAGCGGCGCGGCAACGATAATAGAAAGCTACTACGACACAAAAAGCGCCTGGGCAGCGGTTTACGGAGCGAGTTGGTTTGCTTTAGTGCAGGTGCTTTTAGGCATAAATTTAGCTTACAATATTTTCAGATATAACCTTTTAAGAAAAGAAAAACTACCCGTTTTGATATTTCACGTTAGCTTTTTGTTTATGCTTTTAGGCGCGGCGATGACGCGATATCTAGGCTTTGAGGGCAATATCCACATCAGGGAAAACGAAACCTCAAACGCGGTATTTGGATCCGTTTCTAGAATAGAAATCGCAGCCGAAAAAGATGGTCAAATTTACTCAAACTCGATCCCAAAACAAATCACTTCCGTCGGTTCAAACGATTTTAACTTACCTCTTGAAATTGCAGGCAAAAAAGCAAATTTAACCTTTGAAGGATACTACAAAAAAGCCGAAACCGAGTACTACGAAGCGGAAAAAGGCGAGCCGCTCGTTAGGCTTGCGGTCTCAAGCCCGGACTCAAAGGAAGAAATAAGCCTGCAAGCCGGCGAAACTCGCGAGGTAGATGGCGTTAGCTTTGCATTCGACGCGCAGCCGCTACTTGAAAATTTCGTCAAAATCGAGCTAAAAGATGGCAAATTTTATCTAACTTCAAACCAAAATATCGGCTACTTTACGATGGCGACGAATGAAAAAGGCGAGTACGAAAAAGACAAAGCGACCGAGTTTTTACCGATGCAGCTCTATACGGTCACGGATGTAAATTTCGTACCAAAATCATTGCTAACAAAAGCTGCCAAACGAGTCGTGAGCAAAAACGGCGAGTTTGACGCGTTGGTTGCAAATTTGACGTTTGACGGCCAGACGCAGCAGCTCATGCTCTACGAAAACAGCTATATACCGGCTAAAGCCAGGATCGACGGCGTACTTTTTAACGTTTACTGGGGTTCAAAGATGGTCGAGCTTCCATTTTCTTTAAAACTTGAAGACTTTGAGCTTAAGCGCTATCCGGGCTCAAATTCTCCGATGAGCTACTCTAGCGACGTCATCGTCGAGGACTCTAGGACAGGAAACTACCCGTATAAAATTTACATGAACCACGTACTAGATCACGACGGATATAGATTTTTCCAAAGCAGCTACGACCAAGACGAGCTTGGCACCGTACTGTCGGTAAACCGCGATCCGGGTAAGATTCCGACCTACATCGGCTACTTTTTGCTGGGACTGGGACTATTTTTCAACGTCGTAAATCCTCGCTCGCGCTTTAGAAAACTAGCTAAAATGATAAACGAGGATGCCGTTAAAAAAGTCGCGAGCTTTGTGATAGTGGCCTGCTTTGTAGCATTTGCTCCAAGCAAAACCTACGCAGCCGATAACGCTAGAAACATCGATGCAAACCACGCAAAAGAGCTCTCTACGCTAATCATCCAAAGCGCCGACGGTAGGATGAAACCTTTTGACACCGTTGCAAGGGAAATTTTAAACAAGATCCACCGCAGCGATACGCTAGACGGCCTAAATGCAAACCAAGCCATACTTTCTATGATGATAAACGCTCCGTACTGGCGCGACGTGCCGATAATCTATGTCGGAAATAAAGAGCTAAAAAAACTAATCGGCATAGATGAAAAGGCCAAATACGCGAGCTACAACGACTTTTTTGAAAGCGACAAAGACGGTAAAATCACCTACAAACTCAACAAATTTGCCGAAGCCGCAAACCGCAAAACGCCAGGCGAGCGAGGTACGTTCGATAAAGACTTGCAAAAAGTAGACGAGCGCCTAAATATCCTTTATATGGTGTTTATAGGCGAAGTCTTTACGATGTTTCCAAAGATGGACGACCCGAATAACAAATGGTACGGTATAGCTTCAGCTATGATGTACCTTCCTAAAAACGAGAGCGAGCCGATCGGCAGGATGCTAAGGAGCTATTTCACTAGCGTTGCCGAAGCCACCGAAAACAACAACTGGCGCCGAGCAAATCAAGCTCTAGCCGAGATCAAAACCTATCAGCAAGAACACGGCAAAGTGGTCATCCCGGGCGAAAAACGCATCGAGATGGAGCTGTTTTTTAACGAGTATAAAATTTTCGAATCGCTAACGCCGATATATCTTTTGGCTGGGTTTGGCCTTTTATGCTTCGTGTTTGCTAAGATGGCAAGGCCTAAACTAAACATCAAATGGCTATTTGGTATCGTTTACGGCGTAAATATCTTGGCGTTTTTGCTGCATACCTTCGGCATCGGTATACGCTGGTATATTGCCGAGCACGCGCCGTGGAGCAACGCCTACGAGTCGATGATTTATATCGCTTGGGCGCTTAGCTTGTCAGGTCTCGTGTTCTCGCGCCAAAGCCCTATAGCTATGGCTCTAACCTCGATTTTAGCGGGCGTTACGCTATTTGTAGCGCACCTTAGCTGGATGGATCCGCAGATCACTACTCTAGTGCCTGTGCTTCAGAGCTACTGGCTAACGATCCACGTTTCAGTCATCACGGCTAGCTACGGATTTTTGGGACTTTGCTCGCTACTTGGTATGTTTACGCTCGTGCTTTTCGCTCTGCAAGGCGGCAAAGAGCATAAGGAAATTTCGCGAAATATCCTAGAAGCCACGCGTATAAACGAGATGGCGATGATACTAGGCCTTAGCCTACTTACGATGGGAAACTTCCTAGGCGGCGTTTGGGCGAACGAAAGCTGGGGTCGATACTGGGGCTGGGATAGCAAAGAGACGTGGGCGCTGGTTTCTATTTTAGTTTACGCGGCGGTTTTACATATCAGATTTATCCCTAAGCTAAACAGCCAGTACGCATTTGCCGTTGCTTCGATGTTTGCTTATTGGTCGATCATAATGACCTATTTTGGCGTAAACTTCTACCTAAGCGGCATGCACTCATACGCTGCGGGTGAGCCGATACCGGTGCCGACTTTTGTATGGGTGGGCGCGCTTTTGATGGTCTTAATAGCGGTTTTGGCGTATTTTAGAAAATCAGATAAAACAGTGAAACTATAATGAATCAAACTACTATAGTAATAATTCTAGCGACGATTCTTTTGATGCTCGTCGCTTCCCTTGTTTTTATGGCGGTTAAGCTAGGTAGCGACAAAATCGCGGCCAATAATGCGGCAAAAGAAGCCGCCAATCGAGGCATCACACTAGATGATTTACTCGCCGTAGCAAACGATCCAGGCACTAGCAAAAATAAGTTATTTTCTATTTTGAGGACATTTTCTTCAAATTTTAGGTTACCGCCTAAAAAAGACGGCGTAGCGCCCGAGGATGCAAAAGAGTATTTAAATTTTATTCTAGCTATAGCTTCACATAAAAACGCTGACGCCAAACTAATAGCTTTTATGACTAACGAACTAAAAAAGAAAAATCCTGAATACGCAAGAGAGATCGACGCATACGAGCAAAAAGGTATGTCGCAAACAAAAAAATAAACTCTAGCTAATTTATTTTGTTTTAAATTTACTATTGAGTTCTGATTTTAGATAACCAAAGACTCCCGTAAATAGCCCCCTCCTAAAAACACACAAACTAATATAGAGTACTTAGGCGGTAAATTTTAACGGGATTTGATTTTAATAACCGCCTAAAAATCGCCAAATAAACTTACTTCACAAACGGCAACTCAAATTTAATCCACTCGTAGTCAAGTCCGATTTTCGTCACAGCCTCGTAGCAAATCGCACTAAGAAGCCCCGCGAAAAGACCTGCTAGCATATCATCGCCCATCACGCCCAGCCCGCCTTTTAAGTTTTTGTCGATGCGGCCGATCACGGAAGGTTTCCAGATATCAAACGCCCTAAAAAACAACACCGAGAGCGTAAACTGCAACGCCGTAGCGCCGCTGATAGATATCGCCAGCCAAACGCCCGCAACCTCGTCTATCACGATGCTGCCGTGATCATGCACGCCGGTTTTGGCCTCATAGTCGTCGATAATCTTTATGCTATATAAAAAAAGACAAATCGAAACCAAAAATAGCGTGGAAGCGGGCAAAATCGTCAAAATCCCAAACGCCGCGATCGCGCCCGCTAGCGAGCCCACCGTGCCGGGAGCTTTAGGGCTTAGGCCGGCGCCAAAAAAAGTTAAAAATAACCTTTGCATAATTTTCCTTGAAATCAAATTTAAATCATAATCGGCGCATTTTTACTCGCCGATTTTTAGTGCGATTTTAGCAAATTTAGCTTGCAAATTTCAAAATTCATACGCCAAATTTGCGCGGATTTCGGATATTTTCAAATTTGACGGCAAAATGCGATAAATTTATTAGATTTTACAACCGCAAATTTTACTTTGTATTTTTAGCTCTCAAATTTTGATGGCAACCATACCATCCGTCCAAACCCGCACCTTAAAAAGTCAAATTTGACGCCAGTCGCAGCGCGAAGACTTACGCCAAACAAACTGCGATCGCTGCCATGCGCCATAAATACCAAGTATCAAATTTTAGAGTTTTGCGGTGCGGGTCTGGCGAGTAAAATTTGCAAATTTGAATGTAAAAGCCAAGATAATGCTGCTAGACGACAAGCTCGTAACGCTAATGCAAAGCGGGCACTCGGTAAATTTTAGAGGCGATAAAACGCGTAGTTTCCGAGCCAAATTTTACTCTACCCTACTTCGCACTACGCATTTGCAGCCCTTTGAAAAGCGACCGCAAATGCAGCAAAACTAGGCAAAAACACCCAAAACAAACCGCAATAGAAAAAGCATCGTGCATTTACGCCAAATGAGCAAAAAAGCGCCAAACAAACAACGCATTCATATAGCAATAGCACAGCTTCAGTAAATACTTCGACGCAACATAAGCCAAAAGCAAATTTAAGTCAGCGACGTCGTCTGATAAAGCTTCATCAAATTTTCGTAAAACTCCCTCTCCGTCTGCTTTTCGAGCAGCCCGTTGCTGGGGAAAAGTTCGTCGCAAAGCTTTTGGATATTTTCAAATCGGTTCGGAAAAAGCTCGCTCAGTATCATCGCTGAGATGTCGCGCCGCATGAGGATCGCAGGCGGCAAGATACCCGCTAGCAGCAGGGTTTTTAGCGTCTGAGCGTGGTATTTGATATGGTGATGTTGGCCGTGCGGGCATGTCTTGGTGCTAACTAGCGTCTTGCACTCGTCGCAGTAGACGAGCTCGGGCAGCACGACGATGTCTAAATTTAGATCGTTTTTGTAGCGTTCTAGCACCGTGTGAGCGACGTTGTGATCGTAAAACATCCCGATACCGGCGTGATTTTGCCCGACTATGAGCTTATGGGCGCCCAGCCTATGCGCCGCGATGCACTCTAGTGTCGGATTTAGGTGCGAGCTAAAGAGATTTGAGTTCTCAAAAGGCACGATGATCAGGCGGTTTTTGGGGACGTAGTTTTGGATGAAGTATTCCAGCACGCTTTTTTTGAGAGAAAAGCTCATCATCTCGTCCGCGCCGTGGCTTTTTAGTAAAAACAAAAGCACCAGATCGGAGCTATCTATCGTCATCCTAATCAGGCGCTCGTGCGCGCGGTTAAATGGCTCCGCAGTTAGCATGATCGCCGAGATTTTGCGGACGTTTTGCTCCCTTTTGACCTCTTCGATCAGCTTTCTTACCTCGGATAGCTTATCGTCGCAGATTTTTATCTCGCCGCTTACGGCCAGTTCGCCGCTTTGGCTTTGCTGTGCGGGCGCGGCTTCGTTCGCGCGAAAGATATTTTGCGAGCTTTTTTCGGCGTTAAATTTAAAAACCTCGCCGACCTCGATATACCCCACGACCTTGCCGCCGTTGATAAGCTCGATATGATCGCCCTTTGAGGCGTTTTTTATAGTTTCTTGATTGCGCTTGCCGTGCGGCGCAAAGACGAAAGTATATGGCATCGGCTCGCCGGCCAAAAAGCCCGTCTCATAAATCTCGTTCGCCTCTTTTTCGTTCATCAAGCGGTTAAATTTGCTAAAAATTTGATTTTCTATGAGATCAAGTGCGCCGAAAGCCTCGTCGTTTATCCAAACGGCGTTATTTTTTCTTGACGACGTCATATTTTTTCCTCTTTTCCCAAAGCGATTTGCGCGAGATGCCTAGCTTTTTGCTAAGCTCGGTGTCGGGGTATTTGTCCTGATAGTTTACGATGATGTGCTTGATGTAGTCGTCGATCGTCAAAATTTCGTCGATTTGGAAATTTTTCTCGTCGCTTGTGATATTTAGCGTCTCCATCGGCGTCTCTTCGTTCGGATTTGTCGAGCTTGCGATGAGCTTGCGTTTGGCGGCGAGAGAGACGATCTGATTTTTGGTCTCTTGGCGTAAAATTTGAAAATTTGAAAAATACAAAAGCGTGCGCGGATTTGCCGCGGCTATTGCCTCCACGTCGATGCCTGGCTCAAGCGGGACGTATTTAAAGCTCAGATTTAACGCCTTTGCGTACTCGAAAACGAAATTATCGGCGTTTATCATTTTATTACACTTTATGAGAAGCGGCAGCTTTATGCGCTTAAAGTCGAAATTTAGCGCCGAGACGGCCTTAAAATGATAGTTTAAGTAGTCCTGATAGGTTTTTATAAATGTTTGCAGACGCCTAAACTCTTCGAAATGTTTGATCTTTCGCACCAACTCCTCGATCATAAACGGCTTTTGTATGTAGTCGCTAGCGCCCGCTTTTATCGGGATCGAGACGGTGTCGTTGCTGATATATGTGATGAGTAGGATGACGACGGAGTCTTTAAATTTTTGTATGATTTTTAGCGTATCGTCGCCCGCAAACGCGCTAGAGAGCAGCACTACGTCAAAGTGCACGTCCTTAGCGCCCTCCTTTGCCCTCTGCTCGGGCTCGCTTTTCATCGCCTCTACTGCGCTTCTTGCGATCTCGCACTCATAGCCTAGATTTTCCAGCTTTGATGCGATGCTTTGGGCTAGGTAGATTTCGTTTTCTATTATCAAAACTCTCATTTTTTTACTTTCGTCGTTTTATTTTTGCGTCCAGTCGTAAATTTTTAGACTCGCCGACGCCGTGGCGGCTATGCCCTCGCCTCGCCCGGTAAAGCCCAGTTTTTCGGTCGTCGTGGCCTTTACGTTTATGCGGCTCGGGGTTAAATTTAGCGCATTTGCGATGTTTATTTCCATCGCTGATTTAAATTTACTAAGCTTTGGCCTCTCGGCTATGACGGTGACATCGGCGTTTATAAGCTCAAATCCGACGCTTTGAACGAGCCTATATGCTTCTTTTAGTAACATAGCCGAGTCAGCGCCCTTAAATTTATCGTCGGTGTCGGGAAAATGCTCGCCTATATCGCCCAGCCCGGCCGCCCCCAGTATCGCGTCGATGAGCGCGTGGATAGCTACGTCGCCGTCGGAGTGGGCCTTTAAATTTCTTTCAAAAGGGATTTTTTCGCCGCCGATTGTTACGAAACTTCCCTCTTTTTTCTCTTCTTCAAAGGCGTGCACGTCATAACCGTTGCCGACGTAAATTTCGCTTGAGGGCGCGCCAAGGCCGTAAATTTTAGAAAGATCGTCTTTAAACGTGATTTTTCTAGCGTTTTCGTCGCCTTGCACGTACCAAATTTTACCGCCCGCAGCCGCTATCGCCGAGCTATCGTCGGTGTAAATTTGACCCGCTTCAAGCGCGTTTTTTAGCATTGCCGTGCGCGAGAGCTGCGGCGTCTGGATGAGCTTGATCTGCTCTCTATCTACGACGCCTGCGCCTAGATAAACGGTATCGGGTACTTTTAGCGCAGGCACGACGCAGTCGGCGTTTTGGATGCCGCCTATTATGCGAGAAAAAAGCTCTGCGCTAATCATCGGACGAGCGATGTCGCTAACCAAAACGAATTCGCTTTGAACGAGTTTAAGAGCGTTTTTTAGGCTCTCTTGACGCGTTGCTCCGCCTTTTACGAAGCGGTACGACGGGGCAAATTTGCTCATATATTTTTCCTCGTTTGAGGCGACGATTATCTCTTTAAAAGCGTAGTGCGAGCTTAAATTTTTAGCCGCAAAGAGCCATAACGGATCACTTCCGACGCGCAACCATTGCTTTTTAACGGGCATTTCAAAACGACTGGAGCTTCCGGCTCCGAGCATTATCAGCGTAACGTCTAGCAAAATTTCTCCTTTGGCGAAGTGTTACGATATTATACATCCTAAAAGCTTGTTTTTATCTTTTTTGAGTAAGATTAGAACCAAAATTTTAAGGAGCGAAACATGAAAGAATTTCGGGTCAAATTTGACTCCGCCGACAAAACTCCGACTCAGATGTACTACGCTAAAAAGGGTGTTATAACGCCCGAGATGAACTACGTAGCGCAGGCTGAAGCGCTAAATCCCGAGCTCGTTAGGAGCGAGGTCGCCGCAGGCAAGATGATAATCCCTGCAAACATCCATCACGAAAATTTGCTCCCGATGGCGATCGGCAGAGAGGCAAAAACCAAAATCAACGCAAATATCGGCAACTCAAGCCTAAGCAGCGATATCTGCGCAGAGCTTGAAAAGCTGCAAATTTGCCTAAAATACGGCGCCGATACGGTCATGGATCTAAGCACGGGCGGCGATTTGGATATGATCAGAAGCGCTATAATCGCAAACTCGAGCGTCCCCATAGGCACCGTGCCGATGTATCAGATCATCCACGACATAAAAGAAGTCGAAAATTTAACGACGGACGACATCCTAAAAACGCTTGAAAAGCAGGCGCGCCAGGGCGTTAGCTACTTTACGATACATGCGGGATTTTTACTCGAATTTATGCCGCTGGTCGCAAAGCGCAAGATGGGTATCGTTAGTCGCGGCGGCAGCCTAACTGCTAGCTGGATGATGCACCATCATAAAGAAAACCCGTTTTACGAAGCCTTTGACGATATTTTAGAAATTTGCGCCGCTCACGACGTCGCGCTATCTCTTGGCGACGGGTTGCGTCCTGGCTGCTTATATGACGCGACTGATGAGGCTCAGCTTAGCGAGCTGCGGGTTTTAGGCGAGCTAACGCTACGCGCATGGGAGAAAAACGTGCAAGTGATGATCGAGGGGCCGGGTCATATTCCTTTAAACCAAATAGAGTATAATATGAAAATCGAACGCGAGCTGTGCCACGGCGCGCCATTTTACGTGCTAGGGCCGCTACCTACGGACATCGGAGCGGGGTACGATCACATCACTTCGGCTATCGGCGGTACGATGGCGGCCTTTTACGGAGCATCGATGCTGTGCTATGTTACGCCTAAAGAGCACCTGGGCCTACCTAACGCAAACGACGTCAGAGAGGGCATCGTAGCACATAAAATCGCCGCTCACGCAGCCGACGTCGCGCTAGGCAAGGCTGGAGCCATAGAGCGCGATCACGCGATGAGCGACGCTAGATACGCTTTTGACTGGAACAGGCAGTTTGAGCTAAGCCTTGATCCCGAAAGAGCGCGCGAGCTGCATGACGAGAGCTTGCCGCAAGAGTCGTTTAAAAAGGCGGAATTTTGCTCGATGTGCGGGCCTAAATTTTGCGCGTATAAAATTTCAAAAAATCTAATGAAGGAGAAAAATGTTAAGTAAAGAGGATGTCTTAAACAGACTAAAAGGCGTGATATATCCGGGCTTTGAGAAAGATATCGTGAGCTTTGGATTCGTAAAAAACGTCGAAATCGGCGAGAAAATTTTAATCGAGGTCGAGATCGTAAGCTCAAATCCGGACGTAGCAAACGAGCTGCGAACGGATATAAAGCGCGTGATGGGCTCAAACGAGTGCGTCATAAATATCATACAACCAAAAATCCCCGAGGAAAAAAGCAATAGCCAAAGCGGTAAAAACATCGCTCCGCAGATCAAAAATTTCGTAATGGTAAGCTCGGGTAAAGGCGGCGTGGGCAAGAGCACTACGACGCTAAATTTAGCTATCTCGATGGCAAAACTAGGCAAAAAAGTAGGCATCCTAGATGCCGACATCTACGGTCCAAATATCCCTAGAATGCTCGGCGAAGTGGGCACGCAGCCTCAAGTCGTCGGCAACAAACTAAAACCGATCCTAACTCACGGCGTCGAGATGATGAGTATGGGCGTGCTAATGGAAGAAGGCATGAGCCTCATCTGGCGCGGCTCGATGATAATGAAAGCTATCGAGCAGCTGCTAAAAGACGTGTTTTGGAGCGAGCTGGACGTGTTGTTTCTCGATATGCCTCCGGGAACGGGCGACGCGCAGCTAACTCTGGCTCAAAGCGTACCGGTGACGGCGGGCGTGTGCGTCACGACGCCGCAAGTGGTAGCGCTTGATGATAGCAAAAGAGCACTTGATATGTTTGAGAAGCTTCACATCCCGATCGCCGGCGTGATAGAAAACATGAGCGGATTTATCTGCCCTGAAAGCGGCAAGGAGTATGATATATTCGGCAAAGGCACGACCGAAGAAGTGGCAAAAGCTTATAACACCGAAGTACTAGCCGAGATACCTATCGAGCCTGCCGTTAGAGTCGGCGGCGACAGCGGCAAGCCGGTGAGCTTTTACGAGCCAAACTCGGTCACGGCTAAACGCTACGAAAAAGCGGCGGCTAGGCTGTGGGAGATAATCGAAAATATCAACGATGACGGCGGTGCGGACAACTCGTCTATCCAACCCGTGATGGACGGCAAGAGCGCTTGCTCGAAGTAATATTTAAAATCTAAAGCCCAAATTTACTCAAATTTGGGCTTTAACTCTCGCAAATTTACAAATTTAGGAGAACGACGATGAAAGCGATCGTAACGGTGATCGGCAAGGACAAGGTTGGCATTGTGGCGGGCGTTTCGGCTAAGCTCGCGCAGCTTGGGCTAAACATAGACGACATCAGCCAGACGGTTTTGGACGAGTTTTTTACGATGATGGCGGTGGTTTCCAGCGAGGAAAAGCAGGACTTCACGGCCCTACGCGAGGAGCTAAACGAGCTAGGCGAAAAGCTAAAAGTTAAGATCAACATCCAAAGCTCGGCGATCTTTGACGCCATGCACAACATCTAAGGTGCGCAAATGGACATCAAAAACGTAACCGAAACAATCGCGATGATCGAGGAGCAAAATTTCGACATCCGCACGATCACGATGGGTATCAGCCTGCTTGACTGCATCGATCCCGACATCGATAAAGCCGCAGAGAAAATTTACGCAAAGATCACTGACAAGGCGCGCGATCTAGTAAAGGTCGGTAATGAAATTTCAGCCGAGCTCGGTATCCCAATCGTAAATAAACGCGTCTGCGTAACGCCTATCGCCATTATCGGCGCGGCGACGGATGCCGCAGACTACGTGCCGCTTGCTAGAGCGATGGACGAGGCGGCACAAAAGGTTGGCATCGACTTTATCGGCGGCTTTTCGGCGCTCGTGCAAAAGGGCTACGCAAAGGGCGATAAAATTTTAATCGACTCCATCCCCGCCGCGCTTGCCGCGACGCAAAAGGTCTGCTCGTCGGTAAATATCGGCTCGACCAAGACCGGCATAAATATGAGCGCGGTCGCCGATATGGGGCGCGTGATCAAAGAGACGGCGCGGCTTTCCGATCTTGGCGCCGCAAAGCTAGTCGTATTTGCCAACGCCGTCGAGGATAATCCCTTTATGGCAGGCGCATTTCACGGCGTGGGCGAGGCCGAGGTCGTCATAAACGTGGGCGTATCAGGCCCTGGCGTCGTTAAACGCGCGCTTGAGAAGGTGCGCGGAGCGAGCTTTGACGTGGTTGCGGAGACCGTTAAAAAGACGGCGTTTAAGATCACGCGCATCGGACAGCTCGTCGGCCAAATGGCATCCGAGCGCCTGGGCGTGAAATTTGGCATCGTCGATCTCTCGCTAGCCCCAACCCCTGCAGTGGGCGATTCGGTCGCGCGCGTGCTTGAGGAGATGGGCTTAGAGCGCGTCGGCACGCACGGCACGACGGCTGCGCTAGCGCTGCTAAACGACGCGGTCAAAAAGGGCGGCGTGATGGCGTGCAACCAAGTAGGCGGGCTTAGCGGCGCATTTATCCCCGTCTCAGAGGATGAGGGCATGATAGCCGCGGTGCGCGCAGGCTCGTTAAATTTAGAAAAGCTCGAAGCGATGACCGCGATCTGCTCGGTGGGGCTCGATATGATCGCGATCCCGCAGGACACGCCCGAGCAGACGATCGCCGCGATCATAGCCGACGAGGCCGCGATCGGCGTGATAAATCAAAAAACGACCGCCGTGCGCATAATCCCAAAAGGCAAAGAGGGCGACACGCTGGAATTTGGCGGCCTTCTGGGCAGCGCTCCAGTTATGAGCGTAAATAAAAACTCGTCCGCCGATTTCATCGCCCGCGGCGGTCAGATCCCCGCGCCTATTCATAGTTTTAAAAACTAAATTTACAAAGTCCGCTCAAATTTGCGGACTTTGTAGTAAAATAGCGCATAATTGTTTTTACTTAAGATTCCGCATGTGGCTTTTTATTTATCCATACCTTCTATTTTTCATATTTTTTCGCTATAATCCCCCGACTTTTTAAATCGATTTTAAGTTTATAGCATCTAGTTAAAATTATAAATATCATTAAAATTAAGATTTGCGATTTAAACGCTAAAGCCTAAAGATAAGTGTATCTTTTGCTGCGTTTAGATTTGTGCGATCATAATTTCGGTGCAGTAAATTTTATCCTAAAACTAGACCCGATTAGGCGTCGCAATCTACCCGCGAATTAAGCCTAGTCGGGCTTATTTTTTAAACTCGTAAATCGCATTTAAAACGTTAAACCTATAACCGTAACTAAACAAGGAGTCCTCAATGGCAGTAACACAGGCGCAAGTAGCACAGCTTTACGTAGCGT
>CAUPXB010000024.1:0-33499 GCA_963515555.1 uncultured Campylobacter sp.
AAAGAGGTGCTAAATCCAAACATCAAGCTAAGCTTCGGCTCCGGTACGAAAGGCGGCATCATCAAAAGCGGCCTAATGGCAAACAAAAAAACCAACGCCTTTAACAAAAGCGACAAAGAGGCGTGCCAGTGGGCGTTTTTGTCGGCGATAAAAACTTTCCAAGAGCGCGCGGTGCAAGAGGGCGGCGCGAAGGTGGTAAATTTAACCGGCTACTATAAAAAACAGCCTTTTGACTCCAAAACGCAGTTTCAGTGCGGAGCCGGTGCTCTGATGGCCGGCGTAACGCTAAAAGGCGATATCGCGAAATAACGGCGAGAGGGGCGAATGAGGCTAAATTTTAAACTCGATTTTTTTGACGCAGTTGTTTTTAACGGCGCGCATGACGCGAGGCTGGCGATATACGAGAGGGAGCTTGACGTCTCGCACGTGCCTCCGCTTGAGCGCCGCAGACTTAGCCGCGCGGCAAAATGCGCCTTTGATCTAACCAAAAACATCGCGCTGCTTGATATGCCTATCGTGTTTAGTTCGTACGAAGGCGAGATAAATCGCTGTTTTGAGCTACAAAATACGCTAGCTCACGGCGAGCTCATCTCGCCGACCTCGTTTTCGCTCTCGGTTCACAACGCACTTTCCTCGCTTTTAGCGATAAATTTTAAAAATCGCAGCGAAATCTCCGCCGTTTCGGCATACGCACCGCTAGAGTACGCTTTAGTGCAGGCGCATTTGATGCTAAAAAGCGGAGCCAAAAACGCTCTGGTTTTAGCCTATCACGAGAGCATTTCGCAGGAGTATTTTGACGAGTCTGCGCCCTCTTGTATGGTTTGTTTGCTGGTTAGCGAGGGCGAAAATTTGAGCCTATCGCAAAGCGAAATTAGCGGCAAAACGGATGAAAATTTGCTCGTTAAATTCCTGCAAAATTTTGATCCGAAGCAAAAATGCTCCTGGCAAAGCGCGGATAAAAACTCCGCTTGGCGGTGGGATTATGAGCCCTCGTCACTGGTTTAAAATTTTTATCGTAGGGGCGAATTTTGCGCTATTTGGACTCATTTGCGCGCTTGGAAATTTGATCTTTGTTCCGGTTGCGATTCTTGGGCTTTATAAATTTAAATTTATCCGTTATTTTTGCCGCGATCTGGTGCGTTTGGCTTGGAGATTTTTTATATTTTCTACGCAAATTTCCGGCTATCAGCACACCAAATTTGATCTTCCTTTGGGGCTTGGCTCCGCCTCGCAGATAATCATAGCAAATCACCCTTCGCTTTTAGACGTCGTCTTTTTGATAGCTCTCATTCGCCGCGCAAACTGCGTGGTAAAAGCAAGCCTTGGTAAAAATATCTTCTTAGCTCCCGCGATAAAATCATGCGGATATATCCTAAATACCGCAAACGAGGAGCTTTTGCAAAAAAGCGCGGACGCGCTAAAAAGCGGCGAAAGTTTGATAATATTTCCCGAGGGTACGCGCACGGCGGGCGAGATAGTTTTTCATAAAGCAGCTGCATATATCGCGGTAAATGCGGCAAGACAGCTAGTCGCCATCGCTATCAAAATGGATCCGCCCAGCCTCAAAAAAAACGAGCCTTGGTACAAAACCCCGAGCGTTATGATAAAATACGAGTTCAAAGAGCTTTTTAGGCTAAATTTGGACGGGTTTTGCGCGGATAGGCCAAATCCGATCAGAGCCAGAGAGCTGCACGCTTTTATCAGCGAAAATTATACAAAGGAGTTTAAACGATGAACGAACTAATAGACGAGATAAAAGAGCTCATCATAAAGAGCTTAAATTTAGAGGATATGAAGCCGAGCGATATCGACGAGAACGCGCCGCTTTTTAACGAAGGGCTCGGGCTTGATAGCGTCGATGCGCTAGAGCTTGGCCTTGCGGTACAAAAAAGCTACGGCCTAGTGCTTGATTCTAAAACCGCAAATTTAAAAGAGATTTTTTACAGCGTAAAAAGCCTCGCGCAATACATCTTTGAAAACAGGAAATAACGATGAAAAAAGAAGAAATTTTTGAGATTTTAAAGTCAGCGCTCGTGCAGCTTTTTGAGATAGAGGAGGCCAAAATCACGCCGCAAACGCGCATTTACGAGGATTTACAGATAGATAGTATCGACGCGATCGATCTTATCGATCACATCAAGCGCAAAACGGGACACCGATTGATGCCTGAAGACTTTAAAAGCGTAAAAACGCTCGAAGACATCGTAAACGCGGTGGCTAAAAAATTTGACGAGCAAGCTTAAAATCGCCCTAAGCGTAGTTAGCGTCATCTATCCGTTCGCGCTATTTTTTGCGGGCGATTTTGCCTTTTGGGTCGTTTGGGTGCTGGCTGTGCTGTGGATAGCGCGCGCGGCGTATTCAAACGGTTTTGAGAGGAGGCTTAGTATCGCGGCGGCCGTTTTTTTCATAGTTTGTATGATTTTTAGAGGCGGATTTTTAGCGTATCTTTACCCTGTTTTGGTGAGTTTGGCGTTTTTGGCGTTTTTTGCTTTTAGCTTAAAAAACGAAGCCGTCATCACCAAAATCGCAAAACTAAAAGAGCCAAATTTGGACGAAAAAGGCGTGATCTATACGCGAAATTTGACCAAAATTTGGTGCGCGTTTTTTGTTTTTAACGCCGTCTTCTCGCTCGCGCTAGCATTGATGAAAGATAAATTTTACTGGAGCGTTTATAGCGGCGCGGTCTCTTACGCGCTGATGGGGGCGCTATTTTTTGGGGAAATTTTGTTTAGAAAGAGATTTATAAAAAATAATGAGCTTTGAGGAAAATTTAAAAAATTTTAGATTTACGGACGACTCTCGCGACGTCTTTGACGCGTGCCTTAGATTTGCCACATTTTTAGAAAAAGGGGGCGTAAAGGAGCTGCAAATTTACATTGACGACGCGTTTAAATTTTACGTCGCATTTTTCGGCTCGCTTTTGGCGGGCGCCGCGCCTTGCGTGCTGGCAAGGCCGGTTTATGAGGCAAATTTAACTGCCGTAAACGACGAAAATTTTTTAAATTTTCTTGCAAACGAGCCCTCAAAGAGGCTTAAATTTGACCCACAAGCTAAATTTTACCTGCAAACTTCAGGCTCGAGCGGCAAAAGCAAAATGATAGAAAAGTCGCTCGCGCAGATGATAAAAGAGAGCGAGTATCTAGCGGACGAGCTAAATTTTAGCGAGCAAAATACCTTTTTTTCAAGCGTTTCGCACAGACACATGTTTGGACTTACATTTAAGGTTTTTTTGCCGCTAATTCTCGGCGCTCGCGTCATCGCGGACGAGCTAAACTACCCCGAGGCGATTTTGGGTTTGGAGCTTGCAAATCACGTATTTGTCGCTAGTCCGGTGCTACTTAGGACTCTAACCCAAAGTCCCGCCGCAAGCGCGCTAAAGGGCTTAAGCGGGATCGTAAGCGCTGGTTCGCCGCTAAAAAAGGAGCTAAGAGGCGAGCTGAGCCAAATCTGCGACACGCGGATCATCGAAATTTACGGCAGCACGGAAACTGGCATAGTGGCTAAAGACGAGGGGTGCGGGCTTAGGCTATTTGGCGCGGTGAACGCCGGGCTAGACGGTAGAGGCGCGCTAAACGTGAGCTCGCCTTGGTGCGAGTTTTTTCAGACTAACGACGCGGCTAGCATCGACGAGGGACGCCTCACGCTACAAGGCAGGATAGACCGCATCGTCAAGCTAAACGACAAGCGCGTGAGTCTGGAGAGCATCGAAGCAAAGCTGCTAGAAAGCGGCCTGCTAGCGGACTGCTACTGCGCGCCGCATCCGAAATTTAAACGCATCGCCGCGCTTTTACAGCTTAACGACGAGGGACTTAAAAAATTTAGAAAAATAGGCAAAAAAGGCGTGGTAGCTGAGCTAAAAGAGCTTTTAAAGCTCGAGTTTAAAAACAGCGTCCGATACTTTAAAATAGTAGAAAAAATGCCGCGAAATCAGCAGGGTAAATTTGAAAAAAGCGAATTTGAAAATGCGCTGTTTGCTAGCCCTAAACCCGTTTGGAGCGGCGGGCGCGTAAATGAAGCGGGCAAAATTTGCGGCGGTCAAATTTATAAAAGCGGAGAAAATTTAGCCAGCGGCCAAAACTGCGGCGCGGTTAATACAAACGATATCTGCGCTAAATTTGAGGGGGGCGGCGAGCGACTAGAAAACCTAGTGCAAAAATATGAATTTAGCGCCGTCATGCACGCAGGGCTTGAGATTTTCGAGAGCCATTTTCCAAATTTACCGCTACTGCCGGGGTTTATGCAGCTTGACTACGTCTTTGAGCTAGCTAGCGGCGTCGGTATCGACGTTAGCGGCGCTAGCACGGTTGAAAATCTAAAATTTATGAAGTTTGTTAGACCGGGCGATTTGCTTCGCGTTTGTTTTGAAAAACGCGGCGGCAAGCTTTATTTTGAGCTGTTTTGCAACGGCGAAAAATGCTCGGTCGGCAGGGCTACGCTTTGAATAAATTTGCATTTTTGGTGCCCTTTTACAATCACCCGCAAAATATCAAAGCCCTGATCGCCGCGCTAAAAACCTACGATCTGCCCATTATCGTCGTGGACGACGGCTCGGACAAGGCAAGCAAGCTAATTTTGGCGGAGCTTGAGCGCACGGAGGGGATCTTGCTGCTCATGCGCGAGCAAAATGGCGGCAAGGGCATCGCGATGAAGGACGGGTTTAAATTTGCATCCAAGCGCGGTTTTAGCCACGTTTTGCAAATCGACGCCGATTTTCAGCACGACGCTGCGCTTATCGGCGATTTTTTGCGCGAGAGCCAGGCACATCCGCAAAGCATCGTCTGCGCAAATCCCATCTATGGCGACGACGCGCCAAAATCCCGCGTTTACGGCAGAAAAATCACGAATTTTTGGGTCGCGATAAATACGCTAAGTCTTGGCGTCAAAGACGCCATGTGCGGGTTTCGCGTTTATCCTTTAGAGCAGCTTAAAAAAGCGGCGGCGAAAAGCAAAACAAATAGGATGGAATTTGACATCGAGATCCTCGTAAATGCCGTAAGACAGGGTACCAATGTGCGCTGGATAAATACGTGCGTGCGCTACGAAAAGGGCGGCGTTTCGCACTTTAAGATGCTACGCGATAACGCGCTAATCAGCCTCATGCACGCAAAATGCTTATTTTCTCTGCCTAAATTTGCGCTGGGTAAAATTTGGCGAGCGTGTGGGCTAAATTTGAACGAAAATGACTGTGGCGAGCCGCGTAAATTTGATGAGGCAAACAAAGCGAATGACGCGCAAAATTTAAAAAAATCGCAAGAAAACTCCGAGCAAAATCTCTGGTGGAAAAAACAGGAAAGAGGCGGCGCGTTTTTTTTGAGGCTTAGCCTATTTTTAGCGCAAATTTTGCCTGAGTTTATACTAAAGCTTATCGTTAAAATCGTGGTTTGGTTTTATTATATTTTTTCAAAAAACGAGCGCGAAAATATCGCGGCGTTTAGGCAAAATTTGAGCGAATTTGCAGGCTCGCAGACGCTAAAAGGCACTAGCGTTTTTAGCCATTTTGAGGCTTTTGGCGGCGCTATTTGCGATAAATTTAGAATCTGGAAGGGCAAGATCAAGGATGACGAGCTAGAAATCATAGATCTTGAGCGTATAAAAAGCGAGCTAATCGGCGCACAAAAGGGGCAAATTTTGCTCACGGCGCACCTTGGAAACGTCGAAATTTGCAAGGCTCTGGGCGCGCGGGTCGATAGCTTTAGGATGGTGATTTTGGCTTACGACAAAAACTCGCGCGAGTTTAACGAGGTGCTAAAGCAGATTAGCCAAAACGACGGCAGCGTGCGCATGATGCTGGTTAATGAGCTCGACGTTGCTGCGATGCTGGAGCTAAAAAATATCGTCGAGAGCGGCGAGCACATCGGCATAATGGGTGATAGAACGCCTCTTGGCGGAGATAAGGCCGCGCGCGTGAAATTTCTTGGCAAGGAGGCGAGCTTTAACTACGGCCCGTACCTGATCGCGGGGATTTTGGGCGTAAAGATAAGCTCGCTGTGGTGTCAAAAGATAGACGGTAAATTTAGGATCGAGCTAGTGCCGCTAGCAAGCGCCGTAAAGCTAGGGCGAGATAGGGCCGCCGCAGCGCGCCAGTATCTACAAATTTACGTCCGCGAGCTGGAAAATCGCTGCAAGCAAACGCCTACGCAGTGGTTTAATTTTTTTGATTTTTGGAGATGAGATGATATCAAAATCAGTCGCGCTAAAGGCGCAGTTTTACGACGTGGACAGTATGAACGTCGTGTGGCACGGCAACTACGTGAAGTATTTTGAGACGGCTAGGTGCGCGCTACTGGAGGAGATAGGTTACGACTACGAGGCGATGAGGGCGGACGGTTACGCCTACCCGATCGTAAAAATCGAGGCCAAATATGTAAAGCCCGTATTTTTCGGCGACGAGATCGAGGTGGAGGCGACGCTAAAGGAGTGCGAATGTTTTCTAAAGATCGGCTATGTCGTAAAAAGCGCCAAAAGCGGCGAGACGCTGTGTACGGGTACGAGCTCGCAAGCGGCCGTGGATATGCGTGCGATGCAGACGTGCTTTGAGATCCCGCAAGAGTTACAAAATGCAATAAAAAGGTATATAAATGAAAAAAATAGCGATAATTTTTAGTTTGGCTGCGAGCCTGATGGGGCTTGATTTTAACGAGATAAAATCTCAAATCAAAACGCAAAACATCAGCGGCGATTTTGCTCAGACGAAGTTTTTGAGCGGCTTTAACGTGGAGTTTAAAAGCTACGGCAAATTTGAACTCAGCCAAAGCGAGCTGCTCTACGACACACTAAGTCCGATCGCGGTGAGCATCGTCATAAACGAGCGCGGTATCTTTCAAAAAAGCGGCAATCAGCTCATAAAAATCGATCAAAATTTTGATAAAAAGCTATTTTTATCCATCATAAAGCTCGATAAAGCCGAGCTTGAGAAGGAATTTATCTTTAAAATCTCGGGCGATAAAAACAACTGGAAGATCGAGCTGACGCCCAAAAACGTGCTGCTAAAACAAATCTTTACGCGTATTTTGGTCGGAGGCGATAAATACGTCAAAAAGATCGTGCTAAACGAGGTTAGCGGCGATAAAACGGTAAATGATTTTTACAACGTAAAATGAAAAAATCCGCGCGTTTTTTTATCTTTTTAGCGGCGTTTTTAGCCGCGCTCGCCGTTTGTTTTACAAATGCGAAAAAGATAAACGCGGATATCTTTTCTCTCGTAAAATTTGAAAACTCAGCCGAGCAAACCGCGCTAAAATCGATGCTAGATAGCGCTTCAAACGAGTTTTTGCTAGCTTCGGATTCGCCCGAGTTTTTAGAAAAAAGCGAAATTTTAGCCGAACAAAGCGGGATTTTTGAAGAGTACCGCGCAAAGCAGGACGTAAATTTAACCTCGTATCTAACTCAGCTAAATGACTTAAAAATTGCGCTTTTAAACGAGCAAACCTATGAGCTTTTAGTAAAAGACAAAAACGAGTTTTTCAGACAAAGCGCGCAAAATTTATTTAATCAATTCGCCTTTAAGCCGCTTAACGCGAAGGATGATTTTTTCGCCCTAAGCTCGCACATGAGCATGGATGGCTCAAAAATCAGCCTAAATTTGTCAAATTTGATGCTAGAAGCCGCACACGAGGGCGAGAAATTTTATCTCGTAAAAGCGCGCCTAAAGCCCGGCTACGAGCCGCGAAATTTGATCAAATTTTATGAAGACGTACGCGAGCTCGCGGTGCAGGACGCAGTGCAGGCTTACGCTAGCTGCGGCGCACTATATGGAGCCTACGGAAAAGCGGGCGGCGATAAGGAAAGCGCCGTTATGAGCGCGGTTTCGCTTAGTCTTTGCGCGATTTTTTTGCTGCTCGCGTTTAAAAATTTGCGCATTTTTTGCGTCGTTTTCGTCGCGATTTTCGGCTTTACGTGCGGGCTTGCGGCTTCGCTTTTGATCTACGAGAGCCTTAGCGTCATGGTCGTGGTTATCGGCACGAGCTTGGTCGGGCTGATGTTTGACTTTGCGCTGCACTGGCTGGGTAAAAATCAAAACGCACCCGTGGCGGCCTCGAGCGTACGCCCGATGCTTAAAATTTTCTTGCTCGGACTTTGCATCACGATGAGCGGATACGGCGTTTTTGCTTTTTCGTCGCTTGAGCTGTTGCGCCAAACAGCGATATTTTCGCTATTTACGCTGCTCGGGGCGTTTTTATTTACATATTTTTGCTTGCCTTTTATATTTGAGGGCGCGACGTTTTCGCAAAGTGCTTTGTTTTCAGGGTTTTTTGATAAATTTGCAGGGTTTTGCGAGCGCGCGGCGGGAGCGATAAATTTAAAAATTTTACTTGCCGCGTTTGCGCTTTGCGCGGGAATTTTGGCGCTAAATTTTAAAAGCCTAAGCGCGCCCGAGCAGATCAAAGACTACGCAAACTCGCCCGCGCAGCTGCTGGAGCAGTCTAAAAAGATCAGCGAGATAACGGGCGCCGCGCCGCAAAACTCCGTCATCGTACTAAAGGGCGGAGACGATCTAGTTGGCGATGAAAAGCGGTTGATGCGCGAGCTAAAGCAGGCAAATCTCGTCAAAGACTACGCCTCGATTTCTAAATTTATCCTAAGTCTAGCCGAGCAGGAAAATGTAAAAAATATCTTTAAAGAAGCCGCGCAGGACGAGGAAATCTTTAAAATTTACGCTCAGTTTGGCTTGCCTAGTGAGCTAGTAAAACCCGAGCTAGAAAAGATCGCAAACGCCAAAACTATCGGTGCTAGCGAGATTTTAAAATTTGACGCAGCAAAAAATTTGACGCGATTTTTACCGAGCAAAAATAGCAGTGCGGTATATGCCGAGGGGCTTGCAAGCGGCGCAAAGACGGATGAAATTTTAAAAGCAAACGGCGCTTTTAGCGTCGATTTCGTCGGCGCGCTAAATCAAAATTTGACCGAGGCAAAGGCCTGGGCCGCGGTGCTAAAAGGCGGCGCGTTTTTGCTTGCGTTTGCGGTTTTGTGGGCGTTTTTTGGGGCGGCGCGCTCGCTTTTGGTTATGAGCGTCATCGCGCTTGGCGTGCTAGCCGTGCTTTGCGGCTTTACGGCGCTTGGCGCCCACGTAAATATTTTTGCTATTTTCGGGCTCATTTTGGCAAGCGCGGTCGGGATAGATTATCTTATCTTTGCATTAAACGACGACCTGTCGCGGCGAGAGCGCGTATTTGGGATATTTGCCGCGTTTATCACGAGCTTTATCTCGTTTTTTGCGCTTAGTTTTAGTCAGACGCCAGCAGTTAGCGTTTTTGGGCTAGCCGTTAGCCTTTGCGTCGCGTTTTACGGGCTTGCCGCCTGCACGCTGGCGATGAAAAATTTGGCTTAAATTTAGTAAAAAGCGGTATAATCGGCGACTCTAGGGCGCGAAATTTAACCCGCACGGGCGCGCTAAATTTAATAAAACGGAAGAAAAATGCTAAAAATAAACGGCAAAGACGAGAGCGAGTTTATCGGCAAAACCGTAGCCCAGCTGCTCGCTGCAAAAGGGCTAAATCCGGGGCGTATCGCGGTCGAGCTAAACGGCGAAATCTTGCCAAAAGATAAATTTGATACGGCGCTAAGAGACGGCGACTCGGCCGAGATAGTGCATTTTGTAGGCGGAGGTTGAGATGAAATTTGACGAAAATAACGATATTTTAGAGCTTGGCGGGCATAAATTTAGCTCGCGCTTTATCCTGGGATCGGGTAAATTTTCGCTACCTCTTTTGGAGGCCGCGGTACATGAGGCGGGCGCGCAGATCGTGACCCTGGCGCTTCGGCGCGTGAATGAGGGCGGGCTGGAAAATATCTTAGATTTTATCCCAAAGGGCGTGACGCTACTGCCAAACACCTCAGGTGCCAGGAATGCCGATGAGTGCGTGCGTATCGCAAAGCTGGCGCGCGAAGCGGGCTGTGGTGATCTCGTGAAGGTCGAGGTTATCAGAGATAGTAAATACCTGCTACCCGATAACTACGAGACGATAAAAGCGACCGAAAAGCTCGCAAATATGGGCTTTGTCGTGATGCCATATATGTATCCCGACCTAAACGTAGCGCGCGATCTGGCCTCTGCGGGTGCTGCGTGCGTGATGCCGCTTGGCGCTCCTATCGGGACGAACAAAGGCCTTTGTACGCGCGAATTTATCAAAATTTTACTCGACGAGATAGACCTGCCCGTGATCGTGGATGCAGGTATCGGCAGTCCCGCGCAAGCGTGCGAAGCGATGCAGATGGGTTGCGCGGCCGTGATGGCAAACACCGCTATCGCTACCGCGGTCGACGTAAAAACGATGGCGCGAGCATTTGCGCTAGCGATACGAGCAGGCAGGCTGGCGTACCTATCGGGGCTTGGCGGCGTGAGCGAGAGTGCTAGGGCTTCGAGTCCGCTGACGGGATTTTTGGAGTAAATTAACTCAATTTTGATTTTTGCCGGAGCTTAACAGGGCGGATTGGGCGGCGTTAAATTTTGCAAATTTTAATTTTAGCGCCGTAAAGGCACGGGTCTGGGCGCGTCAAATTTGCCGCCTTGCGTCCTAAAAACTATCAAATTTAACGCCTAAAATTTAGACGAAAAAACGGAGAAATATTTGAAAAATATAGACGTGATGGAGTATGCGGCGGACGCCCAGCGCATCGACGAAACGCTGATGCGGAGGGTGCTAGCCGCGCGCGAGGGCTACGACTACGAGAAATTTGACGCCCTCAGCGTAAAGCGCGCTCTAAGCGAAGAAAATCTAAGCGTAGAGGGCCTAAAAGCGCTTCTAAGCCCCGCTGCGGGCGCATTTTTAGGCGAGATGGCGGAGGCGGCGCGAGATAGGACGCGTAGACAGTTTGGCAACTCGGTGCAGTTTTTTACGCCGCTTTATATCTCAAATTTTTGCGATAGCGACTGCGTCTACTGCGGCTTTAGCTCGCGAAATAAGATCTCGCGCGTGCGGCTAAAGGCGGACGAGGCTGCGACGGAGCTGGCAAATATCGCAAAAAGCGGGCTAAAAGACGTGCTGATCCTAACCGGCGAAAGCGCGAAAAAAAGCGACCTGGGCTATATCGGCGAGGTTTGCAAAGAGGCGTCTAGGCTTTTTAGCAACGTCGGTGTCGAGATCTACCCGCTAAATGCCGACGAATACGCATTTTTACACGGTTGCGGCGCGGACTACGTCGTGGTTTTTCAGGAGACTTACGACCCGGCGGCGTATGCGAGATTTCACCTCGGCGGCGTCAAGCGCTCGTTTGCCTACCGCTTCCACGCTCAGGAGCGCGCTCTCATGGGCGGTATGCGCAGCGTCGGATTTGCCGCGCTTTTGGGCCTTGACGACTTTAGAAAGGACGCTCTAGCCACCGCGCTGCACGCGCATTTTATACAGCAAAAGTATCCGCACGCCGAGATCGCGCTATCTTGCCCGCGCCTGCGTCCAGCGATAAACAAAGCTCACGTCGGCCCGCGAGACGTCGATGAGAGAGCGCTGTTTCAGGTCATCTGCGCGTACCGCCTCTTTTTGCCGTATGCAAACATCACGATCTCCACGCGCGAGTCGGCGCGCTTTCGAGACGGGGTCATCGCAGTCGCCGCGAACAAAATCTCAGCCGGCGTTAGCACGGGCGTTGGGACGCACTCGGATAAGGCTAAAAAAGGCGACGAGCAGTTTGAGATCAGCGATGCGCGAACGGTTGAGGAGATACTAGGCGCCGTGCGAGGGTTGAATTTGCAGCCCGTGATGAGCGAGCATATTTACGTTTGAGGTCGGCCTGCTATCGGTCGCGCGTTTTTGCGAACGTAAAATTTAGCTTTTTGGAGTAGGGGTGATGGATTTTGGTAAATTTGAGCTTGTTTGGGTGACGAACCGCCGCTTGAGCGAGGATTTTTTCGCGGACGTTAGGCGGGTAGCACAGGGCGGCAAGGCGGATAAAATTTTGCTTAGAGAGAGCGATTTGCCAGGGGACGAGTATGAAATTTTGGCCCGTAAAACGCTTGAGATTATCTCCGAGTGCGATTCTGGCACGCGGCTCGTTTTGCATACCCACGCAAGCGTCGCAAGCAAGCTAGGCGTGGGCGAACTACATCTACCGTTTGATAAATTTAGGGCGTTAAGCAGCGAGCGAGCTGTAAATTTAGCGGATTTAAATTTGGTAAAATCAGGTAGCGTCCGTGCCGATAAAGATGAAATTAGCGGCATTTGCGCGCTAAATTTGACGCAAAATTTCAAGATCGGCGTTTCGGTGCACTCTTTAGAGCAGGCTCTAGCGGCGCAGGATTTCGGTGCCGATTACGTCGTGGCGGGGCATATTTTTGATACGCCGTCTCACGCGCCAGAGCGGGGCAGAGGACTTAAATTTTTGCGGGAGATTTGTGAGAAAATAAGCATAAAAACCTACGCTATCGGCGGGATAAATTTTGAAAATTTAGGCGAGGTCAAGGATGCGGGCGTGGCCGGCGCGTATATGATGCGGGTATTTTTGAGTTAATTTTTTAATTTTGATTAATACTACTTTAATAACAAATTTTATACTATAGTCATTATCTAAAATAACTGATAATAGGAATAAAAATGAATACTTTAAAAATCGTTATTTTTCTTATCTTTGCTCTATTTTTGGTTGGGTGTAGCGGCAAATATGAAGTCACGCCACAAAAGTTAGATGATATCAAGGCTACGGCTAAAATCGTCAATCTAAGTACAAATAAAACGATGGATTTTGACGGCTTTATTGTCGAGGTGTTAGATGCTGATATTTTACTGGTAGGCGAGCTACACGATGACTTTGACCACCATTTGGCAGAAATTTTACTCATCAAAGCGCTTTCAAAAAATAAAAACATAGACGTCGCTTTTGAGATGCTTGGAGGCGATAAGCAAAAATATGCGGATGGCCTGGATAAAAAAACTCGTTCGGGCGAATTGATAAAAGCTATAAAGTGGAATGATAAAATGTGGGAGTTAAGGCATTACAAAGGAGTGTTAGAAACAGCATTTTATAGCGCTAACATCAAGTGCGCAAATTTAAGCGAAGACGAAATAAAGCTGATATTTGCCGGCGCCCAGCCTATATCGGGTAAATTTTCCACATCCAAAAGCGTTCAAGAAGCTATCGTGAAAATCGTCGGTAGAGTGCACGAAGGCGTAAATAAGCAAGATATACAGAAGCTTGTCCAGGCTCAGCAGTACAAAGATCGTAGGATGGCCGACGTCGTAAATAAATCTGCAAATTTCGCTTTGCTTATAGCTGGGAGGTATCACGTCCAAAAGGACATAGGGGTGCCGCTTCATCTTATGGATTTTAAAACGAAAAAGAAATTTAAAACTTTGTTTTTAGGCTTTGATGGCGACTATACGAGTGCTAAAGAGGCTGATTATCTATGGAAATTTAAATAAAGGTACGAGATGGCTAAAATTTTAGTGATTATTTTTTCTTTTTGTTTATTGTTTGGTGAAAATAACGTAAGCGAATTTGAAAAATCAAGCGATAGCCAAGTAGCGTTTGATGTAAATTTATCTCAAGCTGGCTTGAAATTTGGCGAAGAGAAAAATTTGACCGGCATCGCCTCAAATTCTCAGGCGCCAAGCATAGATTTGTCATTTATTTCGCTTTTTAAGAACGCACATATAGTCGTAAAGATTGTTATATGCGTTTTGATTTTATTTTCCGTCATTACGTGGACGATTTTTATCGTCAAATTTATCCAGTTTAAGCTGGCATTTTGTAGACTCAAATTTGACGAAAACACTGTAAAAGACGCGTCTGATTGGCGGGTTTTAAAGTTAAAGAAAAAGAGCTTTGCAGCGGATTTTATAAGAGAACTTGAGGATGAGAGCAAAAAAAGCGTCAAATTTGATGAAAATATGAAATCGCGAGTAAAACAAAGGCTTGATCTTAAAAAATCGTCGCTCGCGAACGTGATGAGAGGGTGGGTTGGAGTGCTTGCTAGCATCGGCTCGTCTGCGCCTTTTGTCGGGCTTTTTGGGACGGTTTGGGGCATAATGAACAGCTTTGTGGGTATAGCAAACAGCAACAACGCCAGCCTAAGCGTGGTGGCTCCTGGTATCGCAGAGGCGCTTTTTGCCACAGCTCTTGGACTCGTAGCCGCGATACCAGCAGTTTTGGTTTATAACTATCTGGTGCGGTGTATCGTTAAATTTAATGCTCATTTAGGGCTGCTTAGTTCTCAAATTTATTTGATATTTGATAGACTGGCTGCGGAAAATGAATAGTGAAGAAGAGCTAAGCGAGATAAACGTAACGCCTTTTATCGACGTTATGCTAGTACTTTTGATTATATTTATGGTAGTTACTCCCATAGTAACCAGCTCTGTGAAAGTCGAGCTGCCAAAATCTGTTGCCAAACAAAAAGAGGACGTAAATAAGCCTATAATCTTAAGTATAAACGATAAATTCGAAATTTATTTGGGTAGCCAAGCCGTTTTAGCGGAGAATATCGCGCAGGCGCTGGATATAAAAAGCGGACGCAACTATGAGGCGATAGTGTATTTTCACGTCGATAAAAGCGTGCCTTATGAGATTTTGATCAATGCCGTCGAGCGAGTGAAGATAGCCGGATATACCAAAATAGCCTTTTCGACAAAGGTTGTAAACTGATGAAAATTCCACGTCTTGCTTGGGTGTTTGCTTTTATTCTTGCTTCAGCGTTGCATGCGGCGCTTTTTGTTTTTATCGCAAATAGTGGCAAGGCTATAAATTTGGAGCAGAATTTCGGTGGCTTTGATTATCCGATAAAAAACGACCAAATCGAGTCGATTATGATAATTTCAGATCTGTCGATAGGCGATTTCAAAGAGGTTGCCGTAAATTCTCAAAAATCCTCCGCACCGCAACCTGAAGAAGAAACAGAGGTTAAAGAAGAGGAAAAGCCAGAGATAGCCTCGTTAGAGGAGGCAAAATCTCAAATCGAAGTCGTAAAAAAACAGGAAACGCCAAAAAAAATAAAACCTAAAATAAAACCGAAGAAAATAGTAAAAAAACCAGTAAAAATCGCCGAGGAAACAAATAAAAAAAGCAATGAAGACACACAAAAAGTTTCAAATTTGGACTCGGATATAAACTCCGTAGTCAAGGATAACGTAGCTTCGGCCCCCATTAGTGGTAGTGGAACTAGGATAGTCGGCAGTTTCGCAGGTTCCGGCGCAGATAAAAAAAGTTGGCAAGGTATGGTTGTGTCGCACTTAAACAAGCACAAAAAATACCCGAGCGATGCTCTTCTAAGTGGATTTGAAGGTGTCGTTTACGTAAAAGTAAAAATAGCCGCTAACGGCGAAGTGCTAAGCGTTTTGTTGGCTAAAGGGAGCAAATTTGAGATTTTAAACAACGAAGCGACGGAGCTTTTTAGCCGCGCTTCACCCCTGCCGTCACCTCCTAGTGAAATGATGGGCTCAGATCGCGATCTGACGTTAAATTTTCCAATCGAATTTAATATAAAAAAATATAAAGCCTCAAAAAAATAAATTTATCTATCGTGCCATAGTTTAAAAAGAGTTAATTAAAGATAGCCGGTATAAGTAAAAATTTATACATGCGGTGATACAATTCTTAAATGACAAGATAATGATTTTGATACGGCTTACCATATAGTCATAGAAGTTATTGACGCTTTCAAATTTAAGCCGCCTGACATCCGCGCATAAAACAAAATAATCTAGAAGGAAGCATCATGAATGGGTTTAATTTTAACATAGCTTGCATATTGGCTATTTGTTTAGCGAGCGCTGACGCAAAAGACGTCGATTTTAGTACCTTGGAAGTCTCGGCTACTGAGGTCAAAAATAGCGAAAAGGCATTTTCGACGCCTGGAGCCGTTAGTTCGCGAGAGGATATTAGAAGCGAAAATCAAAGTATAGACTCCGTAGTTAGAAGCTTGCCGGGCAGCTACACGCAAATAGACCAATCGCAGGGCAGCGTGTCCGTAAACATCCGCGGGCTTACAG
The DNA here is from genome assembly GCA_963515555.1 of uncultured Campylobacter sp. Lineage (GTDB taxonomy): Bacteria > Campylobacterota > Campylobacteria > Campylobacterales > Campylobacteraceae > Campylobacter_A. The sequence goes on from CAUPXB010000024.1 coordinate 15,918, forward strand.
GGCTTGGGCGCGTAAACACGATGATAGACGGAGTTACGCAGACTTATTACGGTACGTCGAGCGATACGGGTGGGGTTCATAACTTTACCGGCAACATTGGCACTTCGGCCTTTGGAGCACTCATAGATCAAAATTTCCTAGTAGGTATAGACATTGAGAGAGGAAGTTTTAGCGGTGCTCAAAACGGACTTATGGGAAGTGCGAATTTTAGAACCATAGGCGTAAACGACGTTATAACGGACGACCACATTTTTGGCTTTTTAGGTAGATATAGCTATGGCTCAAACGGCGTGGGGCCAAGCTATATGGGTAGTGTCGCGGCAAAAAAAGAATTTGACGGCGGACAAAGCCTAGGCGTACTTTTTGGATATAGCGGTAAAAAAATCTCGCAAAACTATAAGATAGGCGGCGGTGGCAAAATAAAAGACAATAATAAAGACATCGACGGAGACGGCGTGCCTGATTTGCCTACGGCGTTAGATACCGATTCGCTGGAGCAGCGTCCCAAAAGCTATCTTTTTAAGCTGGAATATGATAGTGAGATAAACAAAGCTATTTTGACATACAGGAGGTATAGCAATTATCTAGCTAAAAGAGATATAACCAGCGACAACTATCAGCTTGATTATCGTTTTGATCCGTATTCTGACCTGATCGATATAAATTTGCTCTTATCTTATAACAAAACAAGACAAATTTACGATAAAAAAGCAAGACTGGCGTGGGCGGATCTTGAAAAAGGGATGAAATTTAAAAATAGTTCTCTGGTTTTTGATCTTAGCAATACCTTTTTGTTTGATATAACAGATAAGCTTAAATTTAGCTCAAAACTAGGCATAAATGCCCTAAATAACGAATATAAACGCATTACGGGAGACGAGGCGTACTCTACACTTAGAACGGCGTATCCTATACCAAACGGTAAACAAAAGATATTTAATTATTATTTAGATAATTCGCTTGAGTACGACATTTTTACCTTCGATGCAAATTTAAATCTCGTAAATTGGAAAACGAGCGGTATAAAAGGCAAATGCTTAGCAGGGAATCCTTACTGCTCTCCACAAGAGGCCGGAGACTTTAAAAGAAAAGATACCGATTTAAACTATTCTCTTATGGCTTCAGCCAAGATTGACGAGTTGTTTTCGCCGTTTATCAGCTACGAAAGGACGACTAGGCCGCTAAACGTACAGGAACTTTTTTCTTCCGGCTCTGTTTATGAAGATATAAACACCGGGCTAAAACCAGAAACGGCAAAAACCTATCAGATCGGCTTTAATAGCCACAAGCACGGTATTTTTTCAGACGATGACGTTTTTGGGCTTAAAGCTGTTTACTATAACACTAAAATAAAAAATTTTATCTACGACAGGATAATCGGCTACACAAATGCTGGCGGCGACGTTACGATGTTTTTGGCTAGATTAAATGACAAAGCCACCTTAAAAGGCTTTGAGCTCGAGTTTTTATACGATATGGACGTATTTTACGCCAAAGCCTCATACACTCGTCAAAAATCCTCCTATCAGCCCTCAGATAGTTTTGCGCTAGACTGGACGAACGGACCTGCTAGTGGAACTACACAGTTTAGCGAACTGCCGAAATATTACGCTACGATAGACGTTGGAACTAGGCTTTTTAATGAAAAGTTAGTTCTTGGTTCTATAGCCAAAATTACTGGTAAGGCAAAAAGGATAAATCCTAAATTTAACTGGGGTGCTTTTGACGAAAATGATCCGAGATTTAAGATTATCAATACGCAAGAACTGCCAAAAATCCCGACTATTTTCGATTTTTACCTCACCTTCGAGCCGATTAAAAATTTAACCTTTAAATTTGAAGTGCAAAACATATTCGACAAAAACTACATGGATGCGCTTTATACTTATAACTCATCTTACTCAAGCGACGTATTTAACGACGATATCACTATCTTTAACAATGCTGCTAGGGGTAGGACGATACTGGGAAGTTTTGAGTATAGATATTAAATTTAATGACCGAGTCGCCGCGATAAAAGCGGCGCTCTTGATTTCTGCTCTAAAATTGACCTACATGATCTTTTTTTGCTAAATTTGACCGCATATAAATTTAAGACTATTTTGCTACTATTTCAGACGAAATTTAACTCAAATGGAGAATACGTGAAAAAATTGATCTTTGTTACGGTGCTTTGGGCGTTTAGTTTTAGCCTCATCGGCGAGTTTTTGGCGGGGCGAGTGGATAGCTACTTTGCCGCGTTTTCGCGCGTCGTGCTTGCGCTTGGCGTGTTTTTGCCATTTATGATTAAGGATTTTGCCGCGCAAAACCTCGCCCTCTACGCCAAGGTGGCTGCGATCGGCGCGGTGCAGATCGGCGCGATGTACATCTTTTACTACAACTCGTTTGCCTACCTTAGCGTCGCCGAGGTTGCGCTCTTTACGATATTTACGCCTTTTTATGTGAGCGTGGTTTACGACGTGCTCGCGGGCAGGCTTAGGCTGCTGTATCTCTTTAGCGTGGGTACGGCGGTTTTGGGCGCGCTCATTATCAAGTACGGCAACGTAAACAGCGGCTTTTGGCATGGATTTTTGCTCGTGCAAGGGGCAAATTTATGCTTTGGCGTCGGACAGAGTGCGTATAAATTTTTGCTAGAAAAGCGCGATTTTAACGAACAAAGAGGGGTTTTTGGCTACTTTTTCGTCGGAGCCGCGGCGGTTACGGGCATAGCCTTTGCCATGTTTGGCAATCCTGAAAAGATCAACCTCGACCTCACACAGAGCGCTGTGCTACTGTGGCTTGGCATCGGAGCTAGCGGTCTAGGATACTTTTTATGGAACAAAGGCGCATGCGAGGTAGATAGCGGCACCCTAGCCATCATGAATAACGCTCTCATACCTGCGGCCATCATCGTAAATTTAGTATTTTGGCATAAGGATGCGGATATACTAAGACTCTGCCTAGGCGGTGCTGTGATTTATATCTCTCTACTTATACACAATAAAATCATCGCACACTACGAGCGAGCAAGCGTAGCGGCAAAATAGCCAAATTTGAACCAAATTTAGCTAAAATTTAAAACTAGCGGCGAGACCGAACATCGCCGCTTTACTTGACGGCAGCAGGTATTTTAAATTTGGGTTTTAAAAAGGATCAGATATGCACGACGCTGTAGCACTTCTAATCGCACTCATTTTTCTAATCGTAAGCTTTTTTGTTGCTTTAATCGCCCCCAAAGGCAAACGCAAACTGCTTTGGCTTTTTGTTTGGTTTATGGTGTTTTTCGCAGACGGGTTTATAACCTCGGCCATATTTCATTACTACGGAAATTTATACGGAAAGATAAGCGTCCACGAAAAGCCCGCTATCAGAGCATATTATGCCGGAGAAAAGAAATTTGATCTAGGGTTCCCCAAAGCAAACCAATTCTCGTCGCAAGACTATACTAAAGACATTGCTTTTACGATGTTGATAAGCGGCGATTTGGACTATATAGATTATAGAGTTCAAACAGAAGATAGCCCTAATAACGGTAAATTTTTTAGAGTTTACGTAGATAACGATACTTCAAACAATTGCTTTATGTCGGTAGATGAAGAATTAAAAGACTACCTATCCGATAAAAAAATACCTTATCCCGAGTTTAAACAACTTTACGACGAGTACCACTCAAAACCCAGCGAGTATAAAGAGATATATTATGACGCATGGTTTGATAACGAAGAGAGAAAAAAGAGCTACCCGCAGCAACAAAGAATAGTAGTAGACAAAATAATAAAAATAGTGCAAGAGCGATACAAAAGCCCAAACCCTATTAATAGGAACGGCAAAGTATTTACATGGGACGACTATCAAATAGAGTGGGTTATAGATAGATTGCAAGACGTAGATAAAAAGATGGAATACTACAAACAAATCTACAAAGACAAATGCGTAGCTCGCAAAGAAATCAATGAAGATGAGATAGTGTCTGTCGAGCTTATCATAAAATATCCGTATGCTATCATAGAGGAAAAGCCTAATATAAAAACCATATTTGATAATATAATAGGTATGGGATTTAACTACGGCGGAATCATGAAAGACAGAAAAACGGGCAAGATACTAGCCGACAATACATATATCTACGAGTCTTATCACTCTTGGCTGATTCAGGGTCTTACAAATGCTCTAGGTCCGGAATCCGGCGGTTCGTTTTGGATGTGCAATAAAAACAAGACTATCTCGATAGAAAAGTGTAATCAAAAGATGATAGAGGAATTCTTTAAAAAGGACAGAAAATGAGAAAATTTGAGATAGCTATACGTTAAACTCAAGCGCAAATTTGACGCGCCAAAGGGTCCGTCAAATTTGCAAATTATACTATCTCTAAAACCGCCGTGATGTCGGCCATGCCTTGCGTGTACATAGCTGATGTAACGAGTGCGTCCGCGCCTGTGGCGGCAAATTCTCGGACGTTTTTTAGATTTATCCCGCCGCTTGCGACTAGGACTGTGTTTGGAGCGATTTTATATCGTAGGTCCACTGCTTGCTTTACGGCCTCAGGCGTAAATTTATCGCACTGCACGACGTCGGCACCCGCTCTTAAAAGCGCTTCGCAATCATCTAAATTTTCGCATTCGACGGCGATTTTGCGCTCGGGAGCTTTTGCTTTAAAGGTTGAAATTTGAGCCAAAAACTCCTCGTACGAGTCATAAGCCTTGATGTGATTTTTAAAAAACAGCACGCTATCGCTCAAATTTAGTCTATGTATGTCGCAGCCGCCCTCAAGCACAGCCTTTAGGCAAAATTTCTTGGCAAATGGGAAGCTCTTGCGCGTGGCTAGGATTTCGCATTTTGGATTTACGCTTTTGGCGGCCTCGTTCATCGCTCTTGCGTAGGTGGCGATCCGGCAGGCGTACTCTAGGCAAATTTGCGCTAGTTTCCAGGCTTTGTGCACATTATCGTAGCTACCGCTGATTTTTACGATCGGCTCTTTTGCGGCCGCGACGGCGGAGTTTGGGACGCAAATTTGCGCCTCGCAGTCTAGCAAACGCGCGATACCGGCCGCGACGTCTACGCAGCTAACCGTCACGTCCTCGCGCGGCAGTATGCTTAAGACGGCATTTTTGCGGATGCCTTGAAGCGAGGTCGTGAGATCAAAATAGGGCAGATCCTCGCCGATGTAGGCTAAAATTTCAGCATCACTTATCTTGATCATCGCTTGCTAGCCTCTTTGCTTCGGCGTTTTTCTTATTTGCGTTTACGATCATATTTCTAAAAATGCCGTTTTCGTAGAGTCCAGCGTGATATAGCGAAAAGCCGACGAATGCGATGCCTGCGATCGTATGTAGTTTCTCGCAGCGGCTTTTGTTTCTGCCTTTAAGCCCTAGCGCCGTTAGGCAAACTGTGGCTAGGGTGACGCTCATGCCGATTTTTGCGACTTTTCTATGGGTTTGTAAATTTAAAAGTTGTCCGTTTATGTTCATTTTTTTCTCCAGCAAGTTGTGTTTGCGATACCTATGCTCTCAGGGTCAAATTCCGGATTTAGCCCCGCTTTTCTTTGCGATTCGTAGTCTTTTAGGGCTTTTATCATGACTTTTGATAGCATAAAGATCGCAGCGATATTTATCGTAGCCATCGCCGCCATCGTGATATCGGCGATATTCCAAGCGATAGTTAGGTTCATCTGCGCTCCGACGAATATCATCGCGACCGCCGTTATCTTAAAGGCTAGGGCGATTTTGTGATTTTTGGTAAGGTATTTGATATTTGCCTGCGCGTAGTAGTAGTTGCCGATCAGCGAGGTGATGGCAAAAAGCACCACTGCAAGCGTCGTAAAGTGAAGGCCGATCTCGCCGTAGTACTCGCGCATCGCGGCCTGCACCAAAGGAAGCGCGCTTAAAACTTCGCCGCTAGCGCCGGTTTGCTTTGTGATATAGGCCTGCGAGAAAAGCACTATCATGCCGGAAGCTACGCAGATCGTCATATCTATAAAAACCGCCATCGCCTGCACGAGTCCTTGCTTTACCGGGTGGCTCGTGTGAGCCGCCGCGGCTGCGTTTGGCGCAGAACCCATGCCGGCTTCGTTTGAAAACAGGCCGCGCTTGATACCGTAGACTATCACGCTACCGGCAAATCCGCCGAATATCGCCTTAAAATCAAAGGCGCTTTTCATGATCATATCAAAGACGGCCGGGAGCTTGTCTAAATTTAAGCAGATCGCGATAAAGGCTAGCAGGATGTAGGCAAGCGCCATAAAAGGCACGATGTAGGAGCTAACCTTGCCGATGACGTGGCTCTTGCTAAAAAACATCACCGCCGCAAATGCCGTTAGGATGATACCGATACCAACCGGCAAGCCGCTATCGCTAAAGCTCGTAGCGCTTGCGCTTTGGTCGTAGTAAATTTGAAAGGCGGAGGTCATGGTGTAGCTTTGTAGGCCGTTAAATCCGTACGCGTACGTGATGATGAGAATGACGGCAAAAAGGCTTGCCATCCACTTGATACCTAGGCCGTTTTTGATGTAGTATGCCGGGCCGCCTTTAAAGCCAAATACGTCTTTGGTCTTGTAAATTTGAGCTAGCGTACTCTCGGCAAATGCCGAAGCCGCACCCAAAAAGGCCATCAAACACATCCAAAATAGCGCGCCCGGGCCGCCCGCTACGATAGCAGCGGAGATGCCCGCGATATTTCCGATGCCCACGCGCGAGGCGGTGGAGATCATAAGCGCTTGAAAGGGCGTAAGGTGGTGCTTGTTGTATTTATCCTTTTTCTCGACTAAAACCTTGCAAGCCTCGAAAAACATCCTAAACTGCACGAACCTCGTGATATAGCTAAAATAAATACCGGTAAGAACGAGCACGATAACCAAAAAATATCCGTATAAAAAGTCGTTGGCTAGCGACATCTCGTCGTTCATAAATTTTAAAATTTTATCTATCAACCGTCATTCCTTCAAATTTACTTCGCGCCTATCTTGACGCCTTTCATCGAATTTGCCAGCAGTCCGATCGTCGTGCCGTTGTGTAAAACGGCCGTGGCGATAGGGTTAAAAAGGCCAAACGTCGCGCCCGCTAGGATGAGCGAGTTTATGCCGACGGTAGCGTTAAAATTCGTATTTATCAGCCTCATAGTTTTATTTGCGACGTCTTTTGCGACGGCTACCGAGCCGATGTCGTCTTTTAGCAGGCTGATGTCGGCGGTGGCCTTTGCTATGTCGGCGCCCTTTTGCATGCTGATACCTACGTGCGCCTTGGTGAGGCTTGGCGCATCGTTGATACCGTCTCCGACGAAGGCTACTTTTTTACCTTCGGCCTTTAGCTGCTCGATGATGCCCGCTTTATCGGTAGGTAGGCAGTTTGCATAGACTCTATCGATACCTAGCTCGCTTGCTACCTGATCGGCTTTAGACTGCACGTCGCCCGTTAGCATTATTAGCTCTTTTACGCCTAGTTTTCGTAGCTTTGCTAGCGTCTGCGCCGCGTTTTCTCGCATGGTGTCGCGCATGGCGATGACGCCTAAGAGCTCTTTGTCGTAGCCTACGTAAAGTAGCGTGAGTCCGCTATCTACTTCGCTTTTTATAATTTCTTCGTGTTTGCTAAATGAAATTTGCTCGTCGTCCTCTAAGAAGTGCCGCGAGCCGATCACGACCTCTTTGCCGCCTACGTATGTTTTCACGCCGTGAGCGACGATAAACTCGACCTCGTCGTGGTGGATGTGATGAAAGCCTATCTCTCTAGCGGCCTTTACGATAGCTTCGGCTACGGGGTGGAAGTAGTGCTCCTCCGCGCTTGCGGTCAAATTTAACAGCTGCGCTTCAGTAAATTCTTTTTTAAACGAGTGAACCTTGACGACGCTTAGGCTGCCGTGCGTTAGCGTGCCTGTTTTATCAAAGACGAAAGTATCGGCGCTTGCTAGCGCTTCGATAGCTTTGGCGCCTTTTATCAGTACGCCGTTGCGACCGGCTTTTGAGATGCTTGATTTAAATGCTACGGGTGTGGCTAGCTTTAGTGCGCAGGAGTAGTCCGCCTGCAATACGCTAGCCACGCGAGTCATATCTCGGCTAAGCAGATACGAAACGCCGGCTAGACTTAGCGTCACTGGCACTAGCTTGTCGGCTAGCTTCGTGGCTTTTAGTCCGACGGCGGATTTTTCGTTTAGTGAGCTTTGGATGTAGGATTTTATCCTAGCAGTCGCGCTCTCGGCCGCTATGCTCTCAGCCCAGATTTTTATGCGCCCGTCCTCGACGACGGTTCCGCTCATCACGCGGTCGCCGCGCTCTTTTTTGACGGGTTCTGCTTCGCCCGTCATCGAGACTTGATTTACGCTTGCGGTGCCCTCTACGATGTAGCCGTCGATGCCGATGCTCTCGCCCGCGCCGACAACCACGATGTCGCCCACCTTGACGTCGGCGGTCGTGATTTTTTTGAGGGATTTTTTACCGTGATCATTTATCTCGATCCAGACCTCTTCGATGTTTGGGCGGGCTAGCTCTTTGATGAGGTCGTCGCTGCGGTGCACGGCGCTTTCTTCCATGTATTCGCCGATAGTTAGCATGAGATTTGTGCTATTTGCCGCTAAAAAGTCGCGCCTAGCTAGGCTCACGCCTACTGCTGTAGCTTCGAGTACCTTTGAGGTTATACCCTCGTTTACGGCTTCGCTTGCGCCTTCTTTTAACAGTGGAGCGGCCGCTATCAGGCTAGCCATAGCTTTTACGCCGTTGTTGTTTATAAGAGGCGTGATGGCTAGAGCGGTTGCTGCCTTGTAGATTTCAGCCTTGCTCGGGCTATTTTTGCGCTTGTTTAAATTTGCGATCGGCAAATTTTCGATGAACTCTTTGATCTCGTTTAAATTTGACTCAAAGCCGACGATAATACTTTTTGCTTTTTTGTTTACCCTGACGCTTTTTGCGTACCTAAACTCCGAAATTTGAGCCTCCAAACGGCTCTCGTCGCAGTCCTCGCCGATGCGTTCGCAGACGAAGCGCACGCGGTTTTTAGTCAGGTGCGCGATGCGAACATTATTTTTGGGAGTCAATTTCGGCCTTTACATCTTCAAATCGCTCTTTTAGTTCTTCAAATCCTGCTTGAAGCAAATTTGAACCCTTTGCGATAGCTGAAAATAGCGCTTTTTGCGCGTTTTCGTTTGTTAGCACGTATGCCACGACGCCGCCTATGAGCGCACCTTTTATAAAGCCTGCCGCGTTAAAATTTGCCGGAATGAAGTCCTTTAGCGCGTCGTTTATACCGCGATCAAAAGCGCTTGGCGCGCCGGTAGTCTTTACCGTCGTAGTCGTAGTCGTCGTGCTGCCGTCGTCGTTTAGCTGATTTACTGTTTGAGTTTGATTGATGTATGGGTTTTTCATTTACTTTCCTCTAAATTTTTGATTAGTTTCTCCGTCGCAACCACGCCTGCGATACCGACGGCAACGGTTGCCGCAGCCGCAAGATAGCGCGCCGAGACTAGTTTGTTTGATGCGCTGATAGCGCACGCCGTGACGATACCGCCTTGGATAGCGATTTTAGTCGTTTTAGCTACGGCCTGCGTCTTGCTGACCTTGCCTTTTTTATAGTTTAGTATTTCTACGCCGCCCGCTGCTATCGCGCCGATTAGCGCGCCGCTTATCATATGATCTACTGGGAGTCTGGTTGTTGATGTTAAATTCATTCTATACCTTTATTATTTTTCTAAATTCGGTTCAAGCGCATTTGCGATATCTTCGGCTAGGCTTTCGGTCCGCTCGGCTGCTTTTGCCGGAGCTTTTTTAGCTCTCGGAGCTCTTTTTTTCTTGGTTTTTGTTTTTTCGGCTTCTTTTTCAGCGGCTACTTCGGCGCTAGTGCGTCTTGTGCGTTTTTTTGTTTCGGTTGCCTCTTCGCTTGTTTTAGCAAATTTTTTCTCGGCGTACTCTTTTGCTTCGCCTATTTTTTTCTCGGCAAATTCTTTTGCGTTTTCGGCAAACTCTTTGCCTTTATCTAGTCCGCTTTCAAGGGTTGATTTGATTTTGTCTTTGTTGTTAAAAGCCGCGACGGCTAAACCTCCTAAGATTGCTCCTGCGATAAACGGTAATGCCATTTTTTATCCTTTATGTTGAATTTTATTCTTTATCTTTATTTTTATCTAAATTTTTACTGAGCATCATGCTAGCTAGTCCGCCAAGCGCCAAACCGCCGAAAAATGAAAAATTCGGGTTATTTAAAAGCGCGATCGCATCCTCTTTGCTGCCTTGCCCAGAGCCTATGCGCTCTAGCGTTTGACTGATTTGTTTAAAGCTATCCGAATCAAAAGCGTTTAAGATATTGTCGCTCGGATTTTGAGCCGTTTGCGCCTGCTCCTCTTGACTTGCGTTACCCGCACCTTGAAACTGCGCGGCTAAAATTTGAGCCAGTTTTGCTTTGAGAGCCGGAATGTATTCGTTGTTTGACGTAGCCCAGAGCCTAAAGCAGACGTCTTTAAAGTTTTCATCGTTCAGGCTGTCGGTCAAATTTTCATAAAACGCGTTTAGCTCAAGCTCGTAGTTTAGGGCTTTTATAAAGCAAGCGTCAAGATCCTCGCACGCTAAAGCGCAAAAAACTTGCGGATCGGCGGGGTCTGCGTATGGCTTTAAAAGCTCTAGCCCACTTTGCCTCACCGCTAAAATTTGATCAAAAATTTCATCTTTTTTGCAGACGTTTTCGTAAAATTTAACCCCCTGCGACTCTAGTAAAAATACCGCATTTGCGGCTTGCTTTAGCTCCTCGTTCATCTTGCGCCGCCAGTAGCTTTTTGAGCTAGGTTGTTGATGAGGGCTGAAATTTCGTGCAAATTTTGGCCTTTTAGCAGATCGTCCCACATCTTTTTTGGGAAAACTTCGTGGTCGTACTCTATCGTAGCCGAGCCAATTAGCTTGTTAAATTTGACGTTTTTTATGCCGTCTATTTGCTTTATCGTTTGATCTATTTTTTCTAACGGCAAGCTGTCCGCTTCTTTTTTGATATCGCTGCTGACGCGGACTCTTAGGCGGCCTGCGACGTGGTGGATCGGCGTGAAATACGAAGCTATGCGTAAGACTAACTCCGATGGTATATGTGGCGCTGCGCTCATGTTTCTCCTTTATTTTTTGGCGTATTATCTATTTGCTACGCTTAAATTTAACTGAAACTTTTTTGCATATCGTTATCAAATCATTTTTGATAAAGAGGCGCAAAATAGGCTATTTGTTTTGGCACTTTGGACAAATTCCGTATAAAATCATCGCATGACCTTCGAGTTTAAAGCCTGAGTTTTTACAAATTTGCTCTTGTTTTTCTTCTACATATTTATCGAAAAAACTCTCCGCTGTGCCGCATTTTATGCAGATTAGATGGTCGTGATGCGACTTTAAATTTAGCTCGAATTTATTTATCCCGTTCTCTTCAAAGCTAAGAACGAGTCCGAAATCCTGCAAAAAATTTAAAAACTGATAAATCGCCGTGAGGCTAACGTTTCGTCTAAATTCGCTTTTGATCTTATTTTGTATTTCGCTCGCACTAAGGTGCTCGTCGCTGGAAAATAAAATTTTTAAAATTTGCTCTTTTGCAGCGGAATTTTTATATCCGTAATCCCGTAAAAGCTCTAAAAATTTCATATAAAATTTATCAAAAGTGTGCATTTTGCCGCCGTTTCAGCCGATTAAAATTAATTTTTTATTATAGTAAAAAAAGCTGATAATGCGATAAATTTAAGACCAATTCTCAAAAAATGGAGATTTTGGCTAAGCGGTTATAAAGGTTATTTTGGCATAATTCCGCAAAAAATTTAAAAGGGAAGCCATGACGTACGACGAGCTAGAGCTTGAAGCGGTTTTGCTAGAGGTTTTGGAAAATCGAGGCAATTTTGAATCGCTTGACGATGAAGAGCTTTTCGAACTTATCGAAGAGGTCGCAAAATATACCGACGGAGATTATGAAGAGGCGTTTGAGTATATGACTCAGTTTTCGCCGATTAATAAAAAAAGATTCGTCTCTCTTTATACGGTTTAGCCGCTAGGCCAAACCGTTTTTCTGCTTAATCATTTAAAATATTTATTCAATACTTCTTTTAGCGTTTTAGTGTATCTAGAATCTTTCGGAGAGTTGTTGTAGATGTCCTCCATATCGTACATTCTATCATAGTAATCGTATGTAGCCTCTTTGTCGACCACGATTAAAGATGTATTTATGCTAACGCCTGCAAAAAGGCCTCTGCTTTTACCTCTTAGCGTAGCCCAAGCCGAAATTTCAGGTAGGTCGCTCATTACGCCGGCTTTTTCGCCGGCGGCTAGCACTACGGCATCGGCGCTAAGATCGATTTGGCCTTTACCGTTTATTAGCCCGGCATATGACCTTCTTGATTTAAACAGTACAACAAGGTCGGTTGATTTATAGCCGCCCTGCAGGCCTATGCCGCCGCCTTTAAAATTTATAAATATAGGGCTACTCCATTCATTTTCGTCGTTTCTGCCGACGAATATACCGTCTCCAGTATGAGTCGTCACGACTAGCCCGCCGCTAACTACTTCAGGGATGACCATGATGCCTCTTATTTCGCTAGTATCTTTTAAATTTAGCAGTTTTCTAGAGCCCAAATCGTTTAAGATATCAAATGAAGTTCGTACTTTTTGATTTTGCGTAAAATCCGCATAAGCAAGCTGACCGAGCAAAAGCGCGCAAGCGGCAAGCTTTAAAAATATTTTCATTTTTGTTTCCTTTTTCGTAAAATTCACCCGCTATTATAGTATTTTTTTATTAAATTTAAAAATTATTCGTTAAAGTTACGTAAAGGATGTAAATGAAAAAAATTATTTTAGCCGTTTTGATTTGTTTAAATTTGAGCGCAAAAGAGCAGGCTGGTGCGCCTAGCGAAACTCAGACGATCGTAAACGGCGACGTGGAGATAGTGCAGGTGGATGCTAAATTTGCCGGAAATTTAAGCATAGATGGCAAGAAAAAGCGCTGGCTTAACGTGCCAGGGGATGAAAATTTAAAATTTGCCATCGTTTCCGCGGGATACCGCCAAAAAGGCGAGATCAAGCTAATAAACGGGCTTAAAGGCGGCGATGAGACGATGGTTTTTAAGATCGTAGAGGGCGAATACAAAAAAGAAAAAATAACCGTCGAGGGCAGCAAGGTGACGCCTCCAAAAGAGGTACTAAAGCGTATCGAGGAGGAGCGCGAGGAGGCGAATAAAATCTACGCGACGGCTAATGCCGGGCTAAAATTTGACTCCAAATTTATCCTGCCGATGAGTTCTGCGGTCACGAGTCCGTTCGGCACCGCGCGCGTATTTAACGGCACTTTAAAGAGCTATCACGGCGGCACGGACTTTAGAGCGGCGGTCGGCACGTCCGTGATCGCGGCAAACGACGGCGTAGTCGTCATCGCAAAAGATCGCTACTACGCTGGCGGATCGGTTGTGATCGATCACGGCGAAGGCATTTACACGCAGTACTATCATCTAAGCGCGCTAAACGTTAAAGTCGGACAAAGCGTCAAAAAAGGCGATACTATCGCGCTTAGCGGCGCTAGCGGACGAGTGAGCGGGCCGCACCTACACTTTGGCGTGATCGCCGGCGGTGTGCAGGTAAATCCGATAAATTTCGTCAAAAAAATCAACGAAATTTTAAATTAACATTTTTTTCACGACTTTTCTTTAAACTTCGCTCATCTTTTTGAAGGAGAGAAAATGAAAAAAGTAGTTTTGATTAGTATGTTGGTTGCGGGCGGGCTTTTTGCCGCTTCACTTGAAAATAGCACGAACGACGAGCTTTATAAAATGGTCGCAAACGCCGACGCTAAGACGCTTAGCGAGGTAGCTTTTGAGATAGATAAGCGCGCTGGCAAGCTAAAATTTGAAGCCAAAGAGGCTAAACGCGGGCTAAAGGCCGAAATCAGAAAGAAGTTTGAGACTATGAGTATCGCCGATAGAGAGCGATTTATGCGCGAGTTTAGAAACGGCTATAACGCCCAAGTGGGCGCGCTAAGCGTGGCGGAGGCAAAAAAGCTTGATATCGAGCTAAAAGACGATGACGACGATGATTTTCACAAGAAATTTAAGCACGATTTTAAGGGTGGATTTATAAAAGATAAAGACGGCAAAGGCCCTCATACGCCGCGCAATAAAGAGTAAATTCGGCCTTTTTTAGGCTTTGCGGAGCGGATTTTTGTTTAAATTTACGCGAAAATTCGCCCCGCTTTTTGCAAATTTAAGCACTTTGGCGGCGGCGTAGATTTATAAAATTTTACCTTCAAATTTAGATGAAATTTGATAAATTTACGCAGGATCTGTTTGCGGCTAAATTTGAGCGCATGTGGGCAAATTTAACGCAAATTTGAGATGTTTGGCGAAAAATTTAGCGCAAAGCTGCGCCGACAGACGGAAAAATCAAGCGGATAAAACGCCGTAAAACGACAAAAACAAACCAAAAACGGAGCAAAAATGAGTAAAATTTTGATCGTCGAGGACGAAAATATGCTGCTTGAGATGATGCGCGCGTACTTGCAGGCTCAGGGCTACGAGACTGCGGGCGCGAAAAGCTACGACGATGCGTTAAATTTGGCTTATGAAAGCAACTTCGATCTTTGGATATTTGACGTCAAGATTATCGGCGGCAGCGGCTTTGCGCTACTTGGAGAGCTGCGAAACGCGGGCAAAAACACGCCTTGTATATTTACGACCTCGCTAAATACGCTTGATGACGTGCAAACCGGCTTTACTAGCGGCTGCGACGACTACATCAAAAAGCCGTTTGAGTTAAAAGAGCTGCATCTGCGCGTGCAAAATTTGCTAAAACGCACCTTCGTGCACAACAAAAACGAGCTGATAAATCTCGGCGAAAATTTGGGCTTTGATATGAATCAGGGCTTGTTATTTCGTGACGGCAAGGCTGTCTCGATGCCTAAAAAACAGTCCAGGCTACTCGCGCTTTTACTAAAAAATCAGGATAAATTTTTAAGTAGAGAGGAGATTTATTCTCAAATTTGGGACTACGACGAGAGTCCTAGCGAGCTTAGCCTGCGCGTTTATATCGCGGAGCTGCGCAAAATTTTAGGCAAAGAGCGTATCGTTAGCGCCTCAAAGCTAGGCTATAAATATGTTTAAGCTTTTTACGGTCGCCAGGAGGCAAAGAGTAGGGTGTTGGTCTAAACTTTCATCCAAATTTACGCAAAGCTTTTGCCGCTTTAAGCTTCAAAATTTACGTCCGCGAGGTACCATTAATTTAATCCAAAAGGCGGTAAATGCCCTTGCTAAAACCTCTTAAAAAAGCCTTTGCAGCACTTTCAGACCGTCAAATTTTACCTATATTTTTACTTTACTTCATCACGAGCGCCGCATTTTTGGTCTTTTTCGCGCAGATGTTTTACGAGCGCGAGAAACATTTTATACTCGATCGCGACGTCTTTATCGTGCGAGATTTACAACATCACCTGCAAAATAAACTACAAAAAAACGGCGAGATAGACGACGATGATTTTGACGACGTCGAGGCTTTTGCCGTAAATTTAAAAACGGGCGAGGAGATCGAGGACGACTTTGAGCCGCGCGAGGGCATGCCGCAAAGATACAAGGACGGAACGAACTCGGTAGTGCAGTTTTATCTCAAAAATCGCCTCGGCGAGGAGGAGTACTACGTCGCCGTCAAGGTCGCGGATCCCGAGTTTGCGATTCTCACGCTAAAACTCAAAATAATATTTTTCTCGTTTATGATACTTCTTGCTATTTTAATCATAGCTTATTTTATCATCCGTCTTTCGCTGCGTCCGCTTTACCGTCGTATCGATTTTTTAAACGGCTTTATCAGAGATACGACGCATGAGATAAACACGCCTCTTAGCGTTATTTTGATGAGTATAGAGATGTTTGAAACCGATCCGAAAAAGTATCTAAACAACATAAAAACCGCCTCCAAAACGATCTCGACGCTATACGAGGACCTCACGCTAGTAAAACTTAGCGGCAAAGAGGACGGCGCAGCGACGAGCTTTAGCCTGAGCGAGCTGGTGCGCGAGAGGATCGGGTATTTTGGACTAAATTTGGAGCAAAAAAATATAAACCTAAGCACGCAAATCGCCGAAGTGCAGCTGCGCTCATCCTATAAAAAAACGCGAAAAATCATAGATAATCTGCTCAGCAACGCCATAAAATACTGCGACGAAAACGGCTCGGTAAACGTAAATTTAACCCCTGCTGCGCTCGTGATCTCAAACAGTGGCGCAGGTATCGCGAAGGAAAATTTGCCGCGGATTTTTGAGCTTTACACGCGGTTTGACGAGCGAAACGGCGGTTTTGGCATCGGGCTTCATATCGTTAAAACTTTTTGCAAGGAACTCGGGTTTAAAATCTCTTGCAAAAGCGGCGGGGGGCTAACGGAGTTTCGCGTGGAGTTTGGCGGGAGCGCGACGAAAATTTAAGAGGACGGCACAAGGTCGGTTTTTGAACCGTAAATTTAAACCTGCTTTTGCAGCGTCGAATTTAAGCAGGTTTGATTTGCGGTTTGCGAGATGAAATTTTGGTTTTCGTATCGCCTAATCCGCATGATTCTTGAATTATCTTAAAGCTTAATCTTTCCGCAACCGATGGCTTTAAATTTGGCGCAAAAGCAAGATAAAATTCCGGTAAAATTTGCGATAAAACTATAAAGGAAAATAAGTATGGGCAAGCGGGATGAGGCGCTAAATTTAGCGCGAGATTTCGAACGAGACGGCTTTAGAGTGCCAGATTTATACGAGCGGTTTTGGCGGCTGCAAGGAGACGCGGCGGCGTATTTTACGCTAGCGGATAGCCTGCTGCGCGGGCGACAAGAGGGCGGGACGCTGCTAAAGGACGCTCTGGGCTATGTAGGCGAGGATGATTTTAAGGCTTTGATCGCTACGGCGGTTGAAATTTTACGCGAGGAGGCGGCAGAGGGGCGCGAAACGAAGCAGGACGAAAGCGCGGCACAGACGGGAGAGAATGCGCGCTCGGCGCGGGTGAACGAAAGCGCAGGCGAAAACACACGGCAACGCGGCAGAGACGAAAAAAGCGCGCGCTGGAAAAACGCCGAAGAGGTAATCGCCATGGCAAGTCTCGAGTTCGCGCCGTTTTTGCACCCGTATCTGGGCGAGCTTTTTAAATTGCAGCCGAACGAGAGCGCGTATTACGCGGAGTATCCGTGGCGCGAGCTTAGTTACGAGAGCTCACAAATCTGGCGCCAGAGGCTTGCGGATCCGCAGACAAGCGAAGATGAGCGGCAAAAAATTTTTAGCTGCCTGCTGCAAACCCGCGAGCCGCGAAACGTAAAATTTGCCTGCGAGTTCGCGCTTGCAGAGGATTTTTTCGACCGTCCGCGCGACCTGCTTGAATATATCGGCTATTGGCTGGAGGCCGTGGGATTTGCCTTCGAGCGGGTTAAATTTGACGCAGACGGCGAAGCTCAAGCGGCAGCGGATGAAATTTTAAAAATGGATGCACTCAAACACGGCGACGCCAAGCAAGCTCAAGCGGATGAGTGCGACGTATCGCGAGCTAATGTAAATTTAGATGAAGCGTGCGATGAGGCGAGCGTCGTTAAATTTGATGCAGGCGAACCTTGCGTTGATAAATCACAAAAAGCACCGAACGATGAAGTAAGCTTTGGCGGCGAGAAATTT
>CAUPXB010000025.1:0-32006 GCA_963515555.1 uncultured Campylobacter sp.
GCGGCGTATTTTGCGTTAAATTATTACGTCTGTATGAACCCGTCAAAATTAGTCGATCTACTCGGCAAATACCTAACTCCGCTGCTTTTGGCGCTTATTTTACTGCTTTTTGGTGCGGGATTTTTGTTTCCGATCGGCGAGTTCGTCGCTCCTAGCGGAGACTATGCGCAGCGCGCCGCGGCTAAGGGATTTGTGGAGGGCTATCAGACGATGGACGCGCTAGCGTCGCTGGCGTTTGGTATCATCGTGATAAACGCTATCAGAACCGTGGGCGTAAAAGACGAGCGCCACCTGGTTTCATCGACTATAAAGGCCGGCATGACGGCGGGCGTGATTTTGATGGCGATTTACTTGATGCTGGGCTACCTTGGCGCGACATCGGCGGAGCTGTTTAAGGACGCGCCGGAGATAAACGGAGCCGAGCTGCTATCTCGCATCAGCGGTCATTATTTCGGCAAGGCGGGCGTTTTGGTGCTGGGTTCTGCGTTTTTCCTAGCTTGTATCACGACGACGCTGGGCCTCATTAGCTCTGCTAGTGAGTACTTCGAGGAGCTAACGGGTAGACGCGTCAAATACAAAATTTGGGTCGCGGCGTGGTGTTTGATCGGCTTTGGCGTGGCGAATTTCGGCCTCACGACCATCATCAAGGGCTCGATCCCGGTGCTCATCGCCATCTATCCGATCGCCATCATGCTCATCATCCTTTCGCTCATCAATCCGCTGATCGACTCGAGCAAGCTCATCTACCGCACCTGCGTCTACGTCTGCGTGGTCGTCGGCACGATAAACGGCCTTGATATCGCGGGCGTTTCCGTGCCGCTACTGACGGATATCGTCAAAAAGATGCCGTTTTACGACTCGATGCTGGGCTGGATCGTGCCTAGCGCGGTTGCGTTTGCGGTGACTTACATACTGCACCTTGTGCTAGAAAAGAGAGAAAATACTTTTTAACCGCTAGCGGCAAAGCGCCGAGCTCGTAAGAGTTTGGCGCGCTGTCAAATTCCCTGTGCGTCTAAATTTACCCAGCCGTCAAATTTACTCAGCTTGTTGATTTAACTAGTAAAAACTTGACTAATCTATTATGTTTACTGAATTTAATTTGCGAATACATAAATAAAAAAATAGCTTGCTAAATTTTATAAAATTTAGTTGCAAGAGCCTTTATTTGATTGTTTGAGTTTGTTGTAAAAAAATCATTTATCGTCAAGACATCAAATTTAAGCAGTCAGCCCAAAGGCTTAGAATTATATAAAACCATAGTTTAAATAATACCTGAACGAAACTAGCTTAAATTTGCCGAGTACTGCTGTGACTTTATGGTAAAAATCAAGACTAATTTTATAAGTTTTTGGCAAAACAAATCGGCCAGTTACGGCTTGCAAATAGTCTAATTTACAAGCCTAGCATAGTCTTTAGAAGCATATAGATTAGCGCCGCCGAGCCGCCTGCAATCGGTAAGGTAATGACCCACGCAAGCACGATAGGCTTGACCATTTTCCAGTTGGCGTCGCGGTTTAGGATACCGATGCCAAGCACCGCGCCGATGAGGATATGCGTCGATGATACGGGGATGCCTAGCTTTGTGGCTAGCAGGATAACGGTACTGGCCGCTAGCTCGGCGCTAAAGCCCGTCGTAGGTAGGATCTCGGCTAGCTTGCTACCGATCGTGGCGATAACCTCTTTGCCTAAAAACCAAAGTCCGACCACGAGTGAGATACCAAATGTCACCATCGCGATGCCCGGCACCGGAGCAGTGGCGTTTATGGAGCCTGTTTTTAGCACGTCTAGGATCGCGGCAAACGGACCCACGGCGTTTGCTATGTCGTTGGCGCCGTGAGAAAATGCAAACGAGGAGGCCGTAAATATCTGAAACCATGAGAAAATGCGGTTCGTGCTCTTTTCGGCATTGTCTTTTTTCATCACGTTTATCATCGCAAGCGTGGCGAGATAGGTGACTATGCCGATGACGCAGATGATCCAGATCGTGCCGATAAAACCTAGGTCTAAATTTAGATGCTCAAGCCCTTTAAAAAGCATCATCGATGAGATGATGATCGCGCCGATGCCGGCCACCATCGGGATATGCTTACGCATGGCTTTTGACGTATCGATCTCTTTTTCGCGCTCTTTCATGGCTTTTATAGCGAGCTTGTATTCGCTGCGTTCGCCGCTTTCTACGTCGTCGTCGTCAAGGACCGCGATCTTGCTTAGTATCCTTATCTGCTCGCTTTCGGGTTTTGTTTTTAGCTCTTGTAGATAGCGCTCTTTATAGGCTTTACGTTCGCGTTTTAGCATCTTTAGCTCTAGGGTAAATTTGCGAGTCGGGATCAAAATTTTAGATTTTATGTAGCCGTAAATGAAGTAAGAAAGGATGCCTCCTAGAAGCGGCGAGATTACCCAGCTAACGGCGATCCTGCCTATCTCGCCCCAGGAAACCATAGCTAGAGCCTTATCCCCGCCCATAGTCGTAAAGCCCATCGTAAGCCCGGCGCCAACGATACCGCCAACGATCGAGTGTGTCGTGGAGATAGGCAGACCCTTTTTAGACGCGATAAATAGCCAAATGCCCGAGCTTAAAAGCGCCGACATCATAATCAGCACGAAAAGCATCGGCTCCGTGCCCTCCTGCGGGAAGCTCACGATGCCCTCGCGGATGGTTTTGGTTACCTCGCCGCCGGCAAATATCGCGCCGCTAAGCTCGAAAATAGCAGCGATGACTAGGGCTTGCTTTATCGTGACGGTCTTGGCGCCCACGCTCGTACCAAATGAGTTCGCGACATCGTTGCCGCCGATATTAAACGCCATAAAGATACCGAAAATACTAGCGATACTGAAAAGCAAAAAGTGATGAGTCGGGATGTACTGATAGCCCCAAACGAAAAATCCAAACGCGGTAATAGCGAAGATCGCAAAGGCAAAAAGATTGTCGCTTCTCAAGCAAGTCCTTTTAAAAATGAATGGTTAATTATAGCTACATTTTTCTTAAGCAAGCCAAATTTAGGCGGTTTTATTAGCTTTAAATTTTAGCTTCGTTATAATTTGACCACTTAAATTTAAAGGAGAAAAAGTGACTATCAGAGAGAAAATTTTAGACGATATCAAGACTGCGATGAAAGAAAAAGATAACTTTCGCCGCGACACGCTAAGGCTCGTAAACTCGGTCATCAAGCAAGTCGAAGTCGATGAGCGTACCGAGATGACCGATGAAAAGGTGCTGCCGATCCTGCAAACCCAGATCAAACGCCGCATGGACTCTATCGAGCAGTATAAAAACGGCGGCAGGGACGATCTGGCGCAAAACGAACAAAAAGAGATCGATATCATAAACGGATATTTGCCGAAGCAACTAAGTGCATACGAGCTGGAGGCCGAGATAAAAGCGATTATCTCAGGCCTTGGCGAGGGCGCAAATATCGGCACCGT
This sequence comes from uncultured Campylobacter sp., assembly GCA_963515555.1. Taxonomy (GTDB): domain Bacteria; phylum Campylobacterota; class Campylobacteria; order Campylobacterales; family Campylobacteraceae; genus Campylobacter_A. The sequence continues at coordinate 3,424 of CAUPXB010000025.1, forward strand.
GATGAAAGCAGCCAAAGAAAAAATTGGCGCTAGAAGCGACGGCAAGAGCATAAGCGAGTGCGCAAAGAGGCTGCTGGGCTAAATTTGGCATCTAAATTTGACCAAATTTGCTTTGGGATTTGGTCAAATTTGAGGTGAGGGCAGGCTGGCTTTTATAAAATTTGAAGCGACATGGATTGCTGTACTTTTTTGGTCAAATTTGTATAATTTGCGACATGCGGTTTTTTTTGATTAGCGTGGAGTAAATTTGCCAAATTTGTGATATCTAGTATAAATTTTGCCGAAGCCAATTGTGTTTATAGAGGGTGTAAATTTGCTCTAGAGTTTTTGACGATGTAAAGCTTTCAAAAATGGGTTTTGGTAAAATTTTATAGAATGGATTTTTGGTTTAAAGTAATGCAAAAGAGCAAAATTTGAGCCAAATGTTTTTTGGCTCAAATTTCATATAACGTTACTTTACGCTTTCTTCTATCGTCGCGTCTATTATCTTAAATATCTCGCCGCTTGCTTGTTTGACCTTGGCGAATCTATCGACGAATTTTTGGATATCATTCATGTCGTAGCCGTTTTTTGAGTCGTCTAGGTTAGCTTTTACTAGATCGCTTATTTGTTTTGCAGGAGCGCTTGCCTTCTCGAAGCTTTTTGAATTTGCAAAATATGCCGCCGCGCTCTCGTACCATGCGTTTAAATTTTGCGTTTGTTTTTGCATATTTTCGTCATCGCCTCTTTCGTTGATAACGTTTCCGTATGCGGTCTGTAGATATGTCACTCGGTTGATCTTGCCGATGATGCCGATGGTTTTGTTTTCAACGTATTTTGAGATTTTTGCGCTTTGCGTCGCGCCTTGGCTAAATACGTTTACGGCGTCTCTAAATTTAGACACGCTCACGTTTGCGACTTGCGCTATTTGAGTGATTTTGTTGGAATTGTCATTTAGATCGTTTGTTTGTTGTTGCAGAGTTTGGATGTTTATGCCGATTTCGCTTGTAGCTTTTTGCGTATTTTCGGCAAGCTTTCGCACCTCGTCCGCAACTACGGCAAAGCCTCGTCCGTGCTCGCCGGCGCGCGCCGCTTCGATAGCAGCGTTAAGGGCGAGTAGGTTTGTTTGCTCGGCGATATCTTTGATTAAATTTACGACCGATGAGATTTCCTCGGTTCTGTGGGTTAAATTTTTAATAGCTTCGGTAGACTCTGTGATAAGGTGCTCTAGGTTGCCCATATTTTGGCTAAGTTCGCTTACGGCCGACATGCTTTCGTTGGCCTTTACCGAAGTATCTTGCGCCATGGTTGAAATTTGGGTTAAATTTTTAATGCTTTGATTGAGGTCGTTTTGCACTTCTAAAATACCGTCGTTTCCATTACCGAGCTCGCTAAATTTTTCAGATAGTATACCTCTGGTTTTACCTTTCTGACCGGCTTTTATGCCCTCGACGCCCTCGCTCATGGATATGGCGTTGGTTCGAACAAGGCCGCGACCACCCTCTGTGAAGATATTTCTAGAAGTTATCCCGCTTTCGGCCGATTTTACGCAAGTGCCCATTTCTCTTTGCAAAGCTTCGATTTGATCGAGCAAATCGTTTATACCAAGCGCTATTTTGCCGATTTGAGAGTTTGGATCTATTTGTAAAATTCTAGGTTCCAAAAAGCCGTTTCTAGCCTGTTCGACCACATTTAAAATTTCATCGTAATTTACTTTTTCTTTTTTAAAAAACATGATTTTCCTTTTATAATCTTTGTAAGTCGTTCATTAGCTCGTCATAGCTCTTGTTTTTTTCTTTTAAAATATTATCAAGAAGCTTAGACGAGGCTTCCATGCCGCCGCTCTTTTCAGCTTCCAAGAGCTGCCTGTAAAGCGGGATAATGATTTCTAAGGCTTTTGGATTTGGCTTTCGTCTAACCGAATAATAACCGATAATGTTGCCGTTTTGATCAAGAGAAGCGGTAACGTTTGCAAATACCCAGTAAAATGAACCGTCAAAGCTCTTATTTTTAACATAGGCAAAAACCTCTTTTTTATTTTTTACGTACTCCCATAAAATTTTAAAAACAACGCGCGGCATATCTGGATGCCTCACGATATTATGCGGTTTCCCGATTAACTCATTACCTTTTGCGCCGACTATTTGAGCAAAAGGGATATTGCAATAAGTTATTTTTCCCTTTGTATCGGTTTTTGAAACTAAAAACGCATCTGCACTAACTTGACGTTCATGTAAATTATTTTGCATTTCTTTCCTTAATTGTTGTTTTAATTATCGTCCTTGAACTGCATTTCCAAGATCCCACATAGGCATAAAAATACCAAGCGCCAAAAGTATAACCATGCCCGCCATAAATAAAAGCATAATCGGTTCCACATAGCTTGAAATATTATCAACTAGGTCACTAAATTTAGCTTTGTAATAATCGGTTACTTTCTCAAGCATCGCATCTATTGCACCGCCTTTTTCGCCTGCGCTTAGCATCTGAATAAGCATACTCTCATAAAGCTGAGTATCTCGAAAAGCTTCTGTCAAGGATACGCCTCTTTGAACAGCAATCTTGATTGTGGCAAGCTTATCGTGTATGTCTTGGTTTTCTACCGTTAAAGTTGCCGTCTCAAGTGCATCAGCAATTGGAATACCTGCTCTTACAAGTTCTGTAAAAATAAGATTAAATCTATTCATTGTTGAGTAGAATATAACTTTATTAATTAAATAAACTTTTAGCATAAATTTATCAAATTTATATTTAAAAATATCATTTCGTTTATAAAGATATTTTATAGCATATATGGTGGCTATAAAAATTGCCAATATAAATAGTCCGTAATTACTCAAGGCCTCTTCTATTGAAAGAAGAATAATTGTTGGTAGTGGTAAATTTGATCCAAGCTGTTCAAAAATTTCCTTAAACTGAGGAACAACATATATCATTAAAATAGTAAAAGCGATCGCCATAGCAGACATTACAATAATTGGATATCTCATGGCTTTTTTAAATTTTCTTTGGTTTTCCCAAACTTCTTGCAAAATTTCGGATAATTTATGTAGCGACTCGGACATATTACCTGTGCTTTCGCCAAGCTTTACCATAGCAATAACTACGTCACCAAGCTCACCTTTAAATTTGGTTATGGCATCGGTTAGACTTTGACCTTGGTTGAGATCATCGTTTAGGGTTGCAAATATGGCCTTAAGCCTTTTGTCTTCTGTTGATTTAGATACTTCCTTGATGCTGTCGTGGATTGAAATTCCTGCATTTGTCATAACGCTTAATTGCCTAAAAGATGCTATTAAATTATTTATTTTTATTTTTGAACCGCCTAAAAGGACTGATGCCTTGCTTATCATGTCAGTGAATTGTTCTTCTAGCGGGATGCTTTTTGTTTCTCCTACCTTTACTATTACGCCGGCTTTTTTTGTTTTTGCTAAGGCTTGTGCCTCGCTTCTGTTGTTTGCTTTTAAGGTCATCTTCTGGCGACGACCGTTGGCCATATACTCAACTTCAAAAAATTTCATACCTTAGCTACCCTAAATACTTCATCTATCGTTGTTACGCCCCTTGCGGCTCTAATAATACCATCTTTAAACATATCTATAAAATGCTCTTCGTATGCTACTTTTTTTATTTCCTCTTTTGTAGTGCCGTTTGCTATCATTGCTGAAATTTTATCGCTTATCGGTAAAACTTCGCTTATCATCTCTCGCCCTACATAGCCCGTTTGAGAACATTGATCACAACCGACATGTTTATAAAACTGATAATCTTGCGGCAAGAAGTCTTGAAATTGTTCATGTAAATTTGGCGGCAAAACGGTTTTTTGTTTGCAGTTTGGACATAGTTTTCTAACAAGCCTTTGGGCCTCTATCGCCACCAATGCACCACTAATTAAATACGGCTCTATTCCCATATCGGCGATTCTGGTGACGGCGCTTATTGCATCGTTTGTGTGAAGCGTCGAAAATACCAAGTGACCGGTAAGTGCAGCTTGGATAGCTATACGAAGAGTCTCTTGATCTCTGATCTCGCCTATCATTATGATGTCTGGGTCTTGCCTTAAAATGGATCGAAGAGCTGAAGCAAAGGTAAGTCCGACTTTTTCATTTACATGGACTTGCTGGATCATATTTAGCTGATACTCTACTGGATCTTCGACGGTTATTATTTTTGTCTCTACACTTTTTATATCATTTAATGCAGCATAAAGAGTTGTTGTTTTACCGGACCCAGTTGGCCCCGTCACTAATATAATGCCGTAAGGTGCTTTCATTGCTTTGTTAAATTTATCAAAAGTACTTGGATGCATACCTAAATTTTCAAGACTAATTAGAACTTTTGATTTATCCAAAATACGCAAAACTATGCTTTCACCGTGTAGTATCGGCAATGTTGAAATACGAAAATCATACTCTTTGCCTGCTACTTGAGCCGAAAAACGACCGTCCTGCGGCTTTCTTCGTTCTGCTATATCCATATTCGACAGTAGCTTCATGCGCGATACCAGGGGTGGAAAAAGGTCTTTGTCAAAAATAAAAAGCTCAGCCAACATGCCGTCGATCCTGCCTCGCACGACACAGTTTGTTGTAGTAGCTTCGATATGTATATCGCTTGCGCGACTTACTATTGAAGTTCTTAAAATCACTTCAATTAACTTAAGTATACCTGAGCTATTTTCATTTGCATTCCCGCCTACTACCGCAGTAGAGGATAGCTCCTTTCTGATCTCAGTAACTATGCCTTTTACACTATCATTTAGTTCTATTTTACTTAGATATTTATCTATTTTGGATGGATCGGTTATAACTATTTTTAAGAGCTTTCTATTAAAAATAGATTGCAGTCTATCTTGCGCAGACATGTCAAATGGGTTTTTAAAAGCAACATAAACGGCAATTTCATCTTCCTTAATAGGTAGAGCACTATAGGTTTTTAAATGATTTAAAGGAGCTTTTTCACAAAGTTTATAGTCTATATCAATATCATCTAAATCAATATATTCAAGCTTAAATTTATTTGCAATGTATTCTAAAAAATTTCTTAAATTTATTACAAAATTTTCAGTTATTTCATTAATTGTAATACGCTGTCTTCTGTATAGTTCACCAAGAACATCATATATATATTTTGTTGAAAAATTTGGTACTTCCTTTTGTAGTGCATGTTCAAAATCCGTGTTTGCCTTTAACAAAGACAATATATTTTGATGTTGGATATCAGTTATTAAATTATTTTTTAAGATGGTCGCCAAAAAAAGTTCATAAAATTTATTCATTAAATACCTTTACTCTTTATTAAATAATAATGCTTTTATTCTATAAAGCTGTATCGTCTTCTATTTGTCTCATTAGATCTTCGATATTTGCAGAATTTACCTTATCGTTATATATCTTAAGAACACTTATAGCATCATCTTTTTGCTTTAGGTTATATTTTGACTTTGCAAATATTATCCAGCTCTCTTCATTATTGCTATCAAGCTCATTTGCTATCAACGCCCATTTTTCACTATTTTTATAGTCTTTAACATCATAGTATCTTCTTGCAATAAGCAGTGCAATGTCAGAGCTATTTGATTTTTCAAATTTTGCTGTTAATTCATCTACCGAAACTTCAGAACCAGAAGATTGTATTTGGAATTTGTTTATATTTTGCAAGCCGCTAATACTCTTTGCGGGTATATGTTTTTCAGAATCAAAATTTAGTTTTTCTTCTGTTGGAGTGGCTACTGCCACTTGTTTTCCGCCAATATTTTTTTGAGTATTGCTAACTCTCTGTGTATCTTGTTGTATATCGCTTGCATTTACCCAGCCGTGTTGCTGAATTTCTGTATTTATATTATCTGAGATATCTTCGTTTGCGATACTACTATTTTGCGTGTTTGGCGTGTTTTCGGTTCCGCCAAAATTATCAGAATTTAGCAATGTATTATTACCTGGATCGATTTTCTGCTCAGGCTCAATATTTTCAGAATGTTTTATAATCTTTTGATTATTTTCCCTGGTATCATTACTAATTGTTGTGTTATTTGTATTATTTATTAGTGAATCTTTTAATAAATAAAAAGTAAGTGATGACACAGAAACAGATATAGCCAAAACAGCTGAAATAGCATATATATAGTTTTTTTTATCCGAAAACTTAAACTCTTTTCTCTTTTTGTCGTAGGCTCTCCATCGCCTTTCTAGCTCCAATATCTCATATGTTTCAAGCATCTATAAGCTCCGATTTGATGGCTGCCATCTCTAAAATTTTTGTTACCATTTTGTCACCGCCTATTATAGTTGGTTGATTTGCATCAAAATATTCGTAAAGTTCAAAAATATTAAACATTAATTTATTTAGCATTCTTAAATTTCCCTGGCTTAATTCATTTAGAAGACGAAATTGTTCTTCGGTAAATTTTAAAAAAATATAAAAAAACTGACTATTTTGTAACTTATTTTCCAAATAAACTTTCATCTCCTCTGTATCGATAGAGCCCATCTCTATACTTTCCCAAACTCTTGACTTAAAGTAATCTCTCGACAGTACATCTTTATCAATCGTTTCGTGCGTGGCAAAAACAAATTTAAATAACCCGCTATCCGACATTATTCGAATTTTTTCTAGCAAAATTTCAGGATAAAGCTGTGATTCATCAAGAATAACTATTACCGGCTTTTTGTCTTGACCATCTTCAATCTTAGTCTCGTATATTTTAATAAACTGCTCATAGCTTTCAATTTTTTCCTGAGACTCTTTTTTAAAAATTCCTTCATATAGTGATTTTACAAATTCTGATTCATTGAAAAAGGGATATGGAAAAAAAATAATGTCACTACGATCTTTAAGATCGCTTACGATTTTTTTTAGCAAAAATGTTTTTCCGCACCCAGGCTTGCCGTAAAACAAAATTAACTTGGCAGGCTTTTGTAACAAATCTAAAATTTTTTTATATGCAATAATAGACTTATCTAAATTTATGTAGTTATTTTCTTGTGCTACATCAATAAATATATTTTTTAGAGTAGTATATTTATTGCTCATACGTTGACCTCGAAAAACCTAAATCTTTAAGAGACTGATTGATTGGTGTAGCGTTTGATGTGTCAACTATTCTTGGGGTTATAATAAATACAAGTTCTGTTGTCCTAAGATTGTCTTTTGTGCTTTTAAATGCATGTCCAAGCACAGGGATGTCCCCCAAGAATGGTACCTTTGTATTTTCCTTGCCTTTAGACTGAGCTATAAGCCCACCTAAAACGATTGTATCACCGCTATTTACCTGCACAACAGTAGAAAGCTTTTTTTGTATAGTATCTGGTGCGATTTCTCTTATGGTTGTGCTTTGTCTAACATCATCTTCATTGTATTTGAAGCTGCTAAGAGATGGATTAATACGGAGCATAATCTTATTATCGTCTGAAACCTCTGGTAAAATGTTAAGCAAAATTCCTATAAAAACAGAATATTGCTTATAGGTTATAGTGGTTTTACCATTTAAAGCGTTATTGTTTTGGCTTTCTTCCTGAACTCTATAGTTTACATTATCTCCCACGGAAATTAGGGCCTGTTGATTATTTAAGGTCGTAATTTTCGGGCTTGAAACAACTTTTGTTCTTCCATTTGTTTCTAGGAAATTTAAAACGCCGTCTAAATTAAAATTAAAACCTGCAATCAAATTCATGCTTTGAGAAAAACCACCGCCAAGACCGTTTCCTCTATTTGACCAAAATAGGTCGTTTGCCGGAATCATTCCATATGTTCTACTTAAAGTGGTCGTAGGATTACCGGCGGCGTCTTGTCCTACTGTTTCAGTTACGCCAGTCACAACTGTACGATTATATAGCCCGGTTTTAAATCCTATATTAAATTTACTCCAGTCAACACCTTTTGTGTAGCTATTGGCAAGCTCTACAGATATTATAGATACGTCTATGACTACTTGTTTTTTAAGTCTTTCTTGAATATCTTTAATGTATTCAGAAACTCTTCTAAGCTGCGCTGCTGTGCCGGTTACAGTGACTAATCCTGCATTGGCATTGATGATAGGATCCGGCGCAACGATACTTTCTGTAGTATTGTTTAGTATTGCTTTAATCTCAGTATCTAATTTTTCCCAAAAATCAAACTTTTCAACTGTCCTTATAATATTATCAAGCTTGCCACCACCTTTTGTAATATCTGCTTGTCCTTCGTCTTTTTCTTCATCGCCAATCTCAATAGGAGCAGAATCAACAGAGGCTTTTGTGATAGCAGTTCCTTCTCTAACGGACGTTATATAGTCAATCTTAAATGTTTTAGTTTGAAGGGATGAAATTTTTAATATATCCTGAGAAAAAGTATAGCTCATATCTTTTTCGGATAGTAAAAGGCTAAAAATTTCATTCAGCGTTTTGTCTTTTATATTGATTCCAAAAAGCGGTTCACTTATGGCATCTTTAGCAAATTGATCTTTTGTAACAACACTAAAATGACACATATCGGATAGTTGCGTCAACACTTCTTGAACTGAAACTTGTTCATTAATTTTAAGATTAAAAACCCTTTTTTCGCAACCATTGCCATATGCTGATGTTAACGATATTGCAGCTATGATAGATATTTTAAAAAAATTATTTAATTTTAATAATGACATTTTTATTTGCCCCTTTTGTTAAATTTAAGTCAATCTTTTCATCTTTATTTGCTAAAGTAATACTTTTGGATCCAATGTTTACCAGTTCATATTCACCTATTTTATCTTTTACCCGATACCAATGTCCGCTAATTTTAGCTTTATTGCTAAATATTGCCTGCAAATCAAAAGTTTGATTATCCGAAACATTATTGTTATTTTCAATGCTAACAGCTTTTGTTTTTAAAAAAGGATCAGATATGGTTTTTAGTTCGGATTCATTTAAGCCTTTACGTTGCTCATTTATCGCGCCGAATAACTGATTATAATGCTCTATCTCTTCTTGAGAATTATCCGCCATGGATATAGAGCAAAATATCGCTAAAAAAAACAAAGCACAAGTTTTCATTGATATTTCATCCCCCATATATAAATTCCCATATTTCCTCTTAGTTTGCCATTCGTAGAATTTATATCTATATTATTCACATCTACTACCAATTTAGATTCTTCAATGGCATTTATGTAACTTATGATATCTCTATAATCACCGTCAACAGATATGTTTATATCAAGTACTTGCTCTATTTTCTGAGCATTAGGTTCTTTAAATGTATTTATTATTTTTGTTATTTTTACATTATTCTTATTTGCCAAAAACGCTAAATTATCTAAAAAATCAGCCCAACTCTGTTCATTAAAAATTAGATATGATAGTTCTTTTAATTTATTATCAAAGTACTGATTCATATTTTGGGCATCAGCGAGCTTATTTTGCTGTTGCATTAACTCATTTTGTTTTTGATTAATCATAAAATTTCTATCGCTACCTTGACTAACAGTGCTCAAATAAGAATTTACTTTATTAAGATCTTTAGTTATTTGATCATTTTCCCTTATTGAGTCATCATAATAATTTTGCGCATATGGTATTACCGCATAGTATGCTATTGCAACAGATAAGAAAAAAGCAACAATTAACATCATTGTTACTTCGCTAGGTTTTTTTTCGTCAAAGTAATTATCTATTTTCGTAAGTGTATTATCTTTTCTCATCATTTAATCTTTATAGTAACATTTGTTTCATATGAAGGTACTCCATATTTTTTATCCAATAAAATTTCCTTTGTTAATACAGAGTATTTCTCTGAAGTATTTACATTTTGCATCAATTCCGTTAACTTTTTTTCATCTTTGCTTACTAACGTAACTTTCATGTCTCTATTTGAGTTATTTATTCTTGCGGTTTGTATATCTTTGTTGTTTATTAGATTGCTGAGCTCAAATAACACAACGCCCTTCATCGGATAACTAACTTTTTTATCATAAATTTCTTTAATAGTGTTTTTTCTAAAATCAATTACAACTTGTTCTTCCTCGATAGATTTTGATACGCCTGAAATTTGTTGTTCAAGGGCTGCTATTGCCCCTTCTATCCTTATTTTATCTGCATTATTGATTTCATATTCGCTTTTTTTATCAGCAGTGTCTACGTCGGTAATAATTCCTGACACATAAAGATACAATGGATATAGTAATCCAATTAGTAGTCCAAGCAGTGTATATAGTATTAATTTACCGCTATTGCGTTGAAATAGCGGTAGTGGTCGCAGAAAATTGGAAAAGTTAAAATTGTTTTCTTGCGTTTCTTTGTAATATTGTGAATTGATTGCCATAATATTGTGAATATTATCAACTTCAACTTCTTTTGAATTTATGGCAATATTTAGATCAAGGTAATTAGTGGGTATACTTACTTTCTCTTGTATAAATTCTGCAAAATTACCCATTTTTACGTCAGTTACTAAATTTATATTTGAAACATTTGATCCCACAAAGCGACTTAAGCTATTTATTAAATCTCCTATGTAATAGGAAATCTCATCAAATATTTCAACTATAAAATCCCTACTTCTATCATCTTGAGTATTTGTTCCATTTTTTATGATATTTAAAAAAACATTATCATTTAGCTTATCGCCGCTTAAAGTAGCAAATTTCTCGCTAATATTTTTTATTGAATACCTAAGCGGTCTTGATTGAACATACTCTCCACTTTGATAAATAGCTATAAAAGCATCATCATCCTGCAACACCACGAAAGCATCGGTATTTTGGGCTGAAAGCATATTTTTTTTATAAAGCGCATGAAACATGAGCGGGGCAGCCACCACATAGTCTATATATGGAATTTTTTTAAGAGCCAAAGAGAATAATTGATCGGTTGATAAAATGTCAGATATAAATACGTTAAAAATTTTAGTTTCAGACGATATGCCTAAAGTTTCGTTATACACAATTTTATACTCAGAAGACGGATCTAGACCAAACTGCTCATAAACCTTGATTGTTATTAAATTTGATATATCATCCTCGTCTGTTGATAGCGGTATTTCTACACTACCTGTCATCATGTCTTTATATTTGATGTATGACGTAAAAAAGCTATTTTTATTTGCTTTGCTTAGGTCTATTTGGGAAACTTTATTACCTGAAAAGGCATATGAAGTTTGCAAATACGGATCATGCGTTACTATGTTTGCTACTTCATTTTTATTTTTTGCCATTTTTAAGCATCCTTCAATATAAACTTCAAATTCTAAGTTAGTTTTGCCCTATAATGGGCAACTTGCCGCATTTATTATACCATAAAAATATATGACTTAATAATTATTTATAAAATATTCAAGCTTTTTATAGTTTTTTCGTCTTTACGCCAGTCTTTTTTCACGACTACAACGAGCTTTACGAGGATTTTTTGTCCCGTAAAATTTGATATTAACTTTCTTGAATTTATCCCGATTCTTTTGATGGTTTGTCCGCTTTTTCCGATAACCATAGATTTATGTATCTCGCGCTCGGTAATTATGGTGGCATAAATTTCAGTTATTTCAGGTTTTTCTTTGACTTTATCTATGAGTACGTCGGTAGAGTAGGGGATCTCGTCGCTTAGATTGTCGTAGAGCGCCTCAAGGATAAATTCGCGAAAAATTTCCTTTTCATTTGTCGGCGTTAAAAACTCCGGATCGTAAAAATACTCGTGCTCTGGCAAAAGCTTGCAAATTTCATCCAAAAGCGGCTTTTTGTAGGTTTGCTTTTTGACGCTAAAAGGTAAAAGCGCGGTAAATTTGTCTTGAAATTTTTGATATTGTGTGATTTTTCCCAGCACCTTAGCGTTTGAGACTTCGTCAACCTTGGTGAGCACCAAGATATGTGGTTTTTGTGGATTTAAATTTAGAAATTTGACGTAGTCGTCTATGCTGTCGTGAATGGGCGCCAAAAATATGATCGCATCGCAGTCGCCCATGGATTTTATAGCTTCGTTTATCATGAGTTTGTTTAGCGTTTTGTTGCTCTCGTGAAGTCCCGGCGTATCTGTAAAAACGATCTGATCCTCGCCGTTCATCACGATTCCACTAATCTTGCGCCTCGTGGCATTTTGCTTGTGCGAGACGATGGTGATCTTCGCATCAAGCAAAAAATTTAAAAGGGAGCTTTTGCCTGCATTCGTGCGACCGATGATGCTTACAAAGCCTGATTTCATAAGATATATCTCGCTAGATCTTGATCCTCGACGACGTCTGAGAGACGCTTTTCTACAAGAGCTTTGTCTACTTCTACCGTTTCGCCGCCGTGCTCGTTAGCCTCAAAGCTGATATCCTCTATCACGCGCTCGATCACGGTGTGTAGGCGTCTAGCGCCGATATCTTCCATTTTTTCGTTGGCGTTTTGAGCGATTTTGGCGATAGCTCTGATGGCCTCATCGTTAAATTTAAGCTCCACGTTTTCGGTTTTTAAAAGTGCTTCGTACTGTTTGAGTAGCGAATTTTTAGGCTGAGTTAAAATTTGATACAGCGCATTTTCATCTAAGCTATCAAGCTCTACTCGTAGCGGAAAACGCCCCTGAAGCTCGGGGATCAGATCGCTTGGTTTGCTGATGTGAAAGGCGCCCGCGGCGATAAAAAGGATGTGATCGGTCTTTATGGCGCCAAATTTGGTCGTCACTGTCGAACCCTCCACGATAGGCAGCAAGTCGCGTTGTACGCCTTCTTTACTCGGATCTTGCCTGCCCGAGTTTCCGGAGCTCACCGCGACCTTGTCGATCTCGTCGATAAAGATTATGCCCTCGTTTTCGGCTCTTCGCACGGCTTCGGCTTTGATGCTTTCCATGTCTAAAATTTTATCACTAGCTTCGTTTTTGAGCGCCTCTTTGGCGTCTTTTACCTTCATCTCTTTTTTGACGGTTTTGTTGCTTAGGCCGATGATTTTGACGAAGCTTTCTTGCATTTGCGCCATATCGGGCGGCACGTTGGCTCCCGCGTCAAAGCTGTTTTGTACGACTTCTATCTCGATGCTAAGATCATCTAGATCGCCGTTTTCGAGCCTACTCATCATCTTTTCGTAGCTTTTTTCGTAGTCGGCTTTTTTCTCTTCGCTCGCACCCGTCGGTAAAGGCGGCAGGAGCTTTTTTATTATCTTATCTTTTACATATTCGTCGATTTTCTCACGGTTTTTTTCGCGCTGTTCGGCTTTGACCAAATTTACCGACGCAGCCGCCAGGTCGCGCACCATGCTTTCAACGTCGCGTCCGACGAAGCCTACTTCGGTGTATTTGCTAGCTTCTACTTTGATAAACGGCAAGCCCATCATCTTTGACAAGCGCCTTGCGATCTCGGTTTTGCCCACGCCAGTCGAGCCTATCATTAGGATGTTTTTTGGCATGATATCGTCTTGCATCGTTTTATCCAGCTTCATCCTGCGGTAGCGGTTTCGTAGCGCGATGGCGATGATCTTTTTGGCGTCTTTTTGCCCGATGACGTAATCGTCTAAAAATTTCACTATCTCTTTTGGGGTTAAATTCATCTTTTCTCTATTCTAAAACGTAGGTTTTTATGTTCGTGTTCGTATAAATGCAAATTTCGCCCGCGATCTTTAGACTCTCTTTTACGAGCTCCTCTTCGTCGATCTGGGCAAATTTATCAAGAGCCCTGGCTGCGGAGAGGGCGTAGTTGCCGCCGCTTCCGATGGCGGCTATCTTGCCATCCTCTGGCTCTACGACGTCGCCTGTTCCGCTTAAAAGGAAAATTTTCTCTCTATCAAGCACCAACATCATAGCTTCTAGCTTGCGTAGATACTTATCCTTGCGCCACTCTTTGCTAAACTCGATCACCGCTTTTAGCAGGTCGCCTTTGGCGTGATCGAGATTGTTTTCAAACATATCAAAGAGATTAAACGCATCGGCTGTGCTGCCGGCAAAGCCCGCTAGGACCTTGCCGCCGTGGATCTTGCGGATTTTTACCGCGTTGCCTTTTAGCACCGTGTTGCCAAAGCTCACCTGCCCGTCGCCGCCGATGACCGATTTGTTATTGCCTTTGTAGGCTAAAATGGTAGTCGCGTGAAACACTTATTCGCCCTCGACGTCTAGTTTTAGCGTGGCGCGGACGGCGTGGCCGAGCTTGACGTCCACTTCGTATATGCCGGTCGCTTTTATGGTGTGCGCGAAATCAAACGCCTTTTTATCTACGACTAGATGATGATTTTTTTCTAGCGCTTCTGAAATTTCATCCTTCGTCACTGCGCCAAATAGTGCGCCGTTTGCTCCGAGCGGCTTTTTAACTTTGAGCGTGATTTTTTCGATCTCGGATTTTAGCTTTTCTATGTTTGCGATCTCGTATTTTAGCTCTTCGGCCTTGCGTTTTTGCTCGGCTTCGTACTGTCGTAAGACATCGGGAGTCGCAGCTTTAGCAAAGCCTTTGCCGATTAGGAAGTTATTTCCGTAGCCTTCTTTTACCTCTTTGATTTCGCCGGCTTTTCCGAGCGATTTTACGTCTTTTATTAGTAGTACTTTCATTTTTATCCTTATATTTAGTTAAATTTGCGTCCGTTTTTGCGTCCGATGATAAATCTTAGCGCGTTTAGCTTGATAAATCCGTTCGCGTCTTTTTGGTCAAACACGCTGTCTTCTTCAAACGTGCAAAACGCCTCGCTAAAGAGATTGTCCGTCTCGCTGTCGCGTCCTAGCACGATTACGTTGCCTTTGTAGAGCTCGACTTTGACCGTGCCGTTTACGTTTTCTTGGCTCTTATCGATGAGCGCTTGCAGCATGATACGCTCAGGCGACCACCAGTAGCCGTTATAGATGAGCTCTGCGTAGCGAGGCATCAGCTCGTCCTTTAGGTGCGCCGCGCCGCGGTCTAGCGTGATGCTCTCGATCGCGCGGTGAGCTTTTAGCATTATCGTGCCGCCAGGGGTTTCATAGCAGCCGCGGCTTTTCATGCCGACCGAGCGGTTTTCGACGAGGTCGAGTCTACCGATACCGTGTTTTGCGCCTAGGCGGTTTAGCTCGGCTAGCAGCGCCGCCGGACTCATTTTTTTACCGTTTATGCTAACGGGATCGCCTTTTTCGTAGCCGATTTCTATTATTTCGCTTTCGTTTGGCGCGTCTTTTGGGCTTACCGTCCAGCGCCACATATCGGCTTCCGGAGCGTGAGCAGGGTTTTCAAGCACTAAGCCCTCGTAGCTGATATGGAGTAAATTTGCGTCCATAGAGTAGGGGCTTTTGCCCGGTTTCTTTTCTATTTTGATACCGTTTTTTTCGGCGTATTTTAGTAGCTTTTCGCGGCTGTTTAGATCCCACTCGCGCCAAGGAGCGACGATGGTTAGATTATCTCCCAGCGCGTAGTAGCCTAACTCAAAGCGCACTTGGTCATTTCCTTTGCCGGTTGCTCCGTGGCTTACGCCGTCGGCGCCTACTTTGGCAGCGATTTCGGCTTGTTTTTTAGCTATTAGCGGGCGAGCTATTGAGGTGCCTAGTAGGTATTCGCCCTCATAAACGGCATTTGCTCTAAACATCGGAAATACGAAATCTCGCGCAAATTCTTCTTTTAAATCCTCTATAAATATATTTTCGGGCTTTATGCCAAGCTCCAGCGCTTTTTGGCGTGCGGGTTCTAACTCCTCGCCTTGACCGATATCGGCGGTAAAGGTCACCACTTCGCATTTGTACTCGTCTTGTAGCCATTTTAAAATAATGCTCGTATCAAGTCCGCCCGAATAGGCGAGAACGACTTTTTTCACATCTTTTTTCATTCTCTATCCTTTATATTGAGATGACGCGTATTTTAGCCAAATTTGATTAATTTGTTATAAATATCTCCGCTAAAATCGCGTGCGCTAAATGTCAAATTTACATTAAATTTAATATGCGATGAAGAGGAATTAAAAATTTAAGCCAAATTTAGCTAAAATCGCCGCCATGAGAGTAGATAAGTTTTTAAATACCGTAAATATAACAAAAAGACGCGCGGTCAGCGAAGACATGTGCAAAAGCGGCGTCGTGAGCGTAAACGGCGTCGTCGCTAAACCGGCCAAAGAGGTTAAAATCGGCGACGTGATAACGATCAAATTTTTGGTAAAAGAGGCGCGCTACGAAGTGCTAGCGATCCCGGAGACCAAAAGCATCCCAAAATCAGCCCAAGCGCTATACGTAAAAGAGCTATGATAGAGCTAAATTTGGGACTTGGCGAGCTTGGCGAGGTGGTAAAAATTTTACCTCAAAGCGGCGTCGTTATCTTGCAGGGAAATTTGGCTAGCGGCAAAACGACGTTAGTAAAAGCCATCGTAAAAGCTCGCGGCATCGATGCGGATGTTACTTCGCCCACGTTTTCGGTTATGCAAAGCTACGGAGATAAAATTTATCACTACGACATCTATCAAAACGGACTTGACGCGATTTTACAAAACGGACTTTTTGAAAATTTGCTAGAGGAGGGGCTTCACCTGGTAGAGTGGGGCGACGAGCGACTGGAAAAGGCGCTGGCAAATTTGGGCGAAAAATGCGTCAAGGTAGTCATCTCGCCTAGCCAAAAAGGGCGAAAATACGAGGTTTACGGTGCATAAATTAGAAGTTAAAGATTTACAAAAAACGATCAAAAAAACAAACATCATAAAAGGCATCTCGCTAGAAGTTAAAAGCGGCGAGGTAGTAGGGCTGCTAGGCCCAAACGGCGCAGGCAAAACGACTACGTTTTATATGATCTGCGGGCTCATCTCGCCCTCTAGCGGCAGCGTGTTTTTAGACGGCACTGACGTGACGAAGGTGCCGCTGCATAAGCGCGCGCATATGGGTATCGGCTATCTGCCGCAAGAATCAAGCATATTTAAAGACCTCTCCGTCGAGGAAAATTTACTACTCGGCGCCGAAATCCTATATAAAGACGAGGCTGTCCGCGAGAAAAAAGTAAATGAAATGCTAAATTTACTAAATATCGAGCCCATACGCCTGCGAAAGGGCGTGAGCTTAAGCGGCGGCGAGCGCAGACGCTGCGAGATCGCTAGAAGCCTCATTATCACGCCTAAATTTTTGCTTCTAGATGAGCCTTTTGCCGGCGTCGATCCGATCGCCGTTAGCGACATACAAAGCATCGTTCGAGATCTAAAAAAGCTCGGCATAGGCGTGCTCATCACCGACCACAACGTCCGCGAGACGCTAGCCATCTGCGACCGCGCCTACGTGATCAAGGACGGTAGCCTGCTAGCTAGCGGCAGCGCGAACGAAGTCGCGAACAACAAACTCGTGCGCACCCACTATCTGGGCGAAGAGTTTAAATTTGTAGAATAATGCTAAAGCAAACTCAAGCTCCCAAAAATAAGCTCTCGCACACGTTGCGATCGTGGCTGCCGATACTTAGCAGCAGCGTCGAGGAGCTAAAGGAGACGCTTGAGCCGTTTTTGGCGGACAATCCATTCGCTAGCGTTCAGCAGCGAAATTTAAGCGAGCTACCAAGCGCCGCTCCATCCAAAAAAGAGAAAAATTTCTTCAAAGAAATATCAAAAAACAGCGTAACCGATAGTATCGAAAGCTTTAGCGTGGCTAAAACGGGGCTTTACGACAAGCTAATCGAGCAGATAGATAAGCCCCTTTTCCCGACCGAAAAATCCCAAAAAATCGCGATGAAAATAATCGAATGCATAAACGAGGAGGGCTACTACGAGCCTGAAGTATTTGACGAATTTAGCGAGGCGGAGATCGAGTCGGTGCGCAAGCGCTTTGCCTACCTCGAGCCCGCAGGCATCGGTGCAAAGGACTACAAAGAGAGCTTTTTGTTTCAGCTTGAGGAGCTAAATTTGGACGAGAAGCTTTTTGAAAGCGCTAAAAAGCTTGCGCTAAATTTCGAAAATCTCTCCCAAATGCGCAAAATCCCGCTCTATAACGAAGCTCTAGCCGTCATCAAGAGGCTAAAAAATCCACCCGCGATCGAGTACATGAGCGAGGCTGCTGCGATCATCCCCGACATCGTCATCGACACGAGCTCGGGCGGTATCGAGGTGCGCATCAACGACGACTTTTATCCCGAGATCGTCATAGACGTCGAGGGGCTGGACGAAAAAGAGAGCTTCGTCGCCTCGCGCGTAAAGGAAGCTAAAGACCTCATAGACGCGCTTGATATGCGAAAAGCTACTCTGCGAAAGATCGCCCTCATGCTAGTTGAGTATCAGTATGATTACTTTTTTGGCGGCGACATCAAGCCCATGCGCCTAAAGGATATCGCCGAGGATCTGGGGCGAAACCCGTCAACCATCTCGCGCGGCATCTCAAACAAATACCTCGAGTGTTCGCGCGGACTCGTGCCTATAAAGAGCTTTTTCTCCGCTGCGATCGACGAGGACGTCTCAAACAAGGCCATCAAGGACTTCGTAGCAAATCTCGTCCGAAATGAAAATCCCGCCAAGCCGCTTAGCGATCTGAAAATTTTGGAGTTTATAAAGAAAGAATTTAACGTCGAGGTCGTCCGCCGCACGATAACCAAATACCGCCTTGCGCTAAATATCGGCAGCTCCAGCGAGCGCAAAAAGACCTATCTGCTGCAATCCGGTAAGTAAAATTTGGTGCTTGGAGCGGGGCAAATTTGCTGAGTGTGACGCAAATTTGAGCTTAAATTTAAAATTTAAGTGGAGTTTTGGCGAGGCTTGCATCGTATTTCTCTTGATTTTTAAGTCTCGAAAATTTAAAATATCCATATGAAGCGCATATTTTTTATTCTTTTTGTCCTATTTTTAGGCATTGCGAGTACTTATTTGATTGAGGGCATCGCTCCCGGCATGGACAACATCGTGGGCGGTTTATTTTTTGGTTTGATTTTGGCTATACCGATTTTTTGGTTGTTTCGCTGTTTAGGGCTTATTCCTTGCGATCAAAATATTAAAATAACGCCTATAGATATATTTTTCGACGATAGCAATGGTGATAGTTACTTTTACGTTTTTAATCTTATCATTTCTTTGATTTTGATGTTATTTATAGGCCCTTATGCGTTAATTATGGCTATAGTTTGCGTGATTTTTCAGGACACTATTAAACGGTTATTAAATTATATTTTTTATGCTAAAGTCTAAAATTTAAATCTTATTCCGCCGCTCCCGCCTCAAGCTCCTTAAAATATGGCTTCAAACTCTCGTATGCATTTTGGATACGCTGAAACTGCGTTTTGCACTCGTCCAAAAGCTCCGGACTAAGCGCGGCGTGAAAGTCGGGGTGATAGGCCTTGACGAGCTCCAGATAGCGGTTTCGCACCTCCTCAAAGCTATCATTTTTATCGCACCCAAGCACCGTAAAATGATCCTCGAAAAGGCTAGCCAGCGCGGCAAATTTGGCCTCGTTTTTCTTAGCGCAGATTTTGATCTGTTTTTTAAATTTTTCAAATTCCTCTTCGTTATAGTTAAAGATGATCGAAAATTTCATATATTCGCTTTTGTTAAACAGCTCCTCAAGCTGCGCGCATTCGCCCAAATTTGCGATATTTATGGCGATTTGACCTTCGGCGGATAAAATTTGCTTTGACTCAAAGCCCTTGATGATGTGCGAGAGAAAAGACTCGTTTGAGCGATCAAAGCTAAATATCGCGCCGCCGCGCACGAAGGCGACATCGACGAATACCATGGCTTTTAGCGAGTTTGGCTGGATGTAGTGCAGTTTGATGGTTTTATACTCGGCGAAGTTTAAATTTACGTTTTTTAGCTCGTATCTTTGGCAGAGTTTTTTTAGAAATTTGACGAAATATTTGCGCTGAACCTTCTCGTTTTCGTCGTAAAACGACATTACTTTGCCTTTTTGCCCCAGCGTCTTGGCGAAGTTTCGCTTTATGAGCGCTTGCAGCTCGAAAAACAGATCGGCGTCTGATGTTTCTATGCTTAGAGATTCTAGATTTTGACTTACTTTTATCAAATTTTACCTTTGTAAAACGCACTTGAAAGCATTTTTTATTCCGCTTTTTCCCATACGGGCGTTTCATCTAGCGCGACGTATTCGCACAGGCGCTCGTAGGGCTTGTAGTCTGCCTTGTAGGCTAGGCTAGGGCAGTCTTTGACGTAGTAGCCTAGATATATCCAGCGTAAATTTAGCTGCCTGGCCAGTAAAATTTGCTGATAGAGCGAGTATCTGCCGATGCTAAGGTCCGCAAAATCAGGATCGTAATAGCAATAAACCGCCGAGATGCCGTCGCTAAGGATATCGACTAGATCGACGCCGATGAGCCGGCCGTCTGCAAAATACGCTATCTCCTTGCCAAACTCCGCGTGCCCCGCGACGTAGAGCTCGTAGTAGCGGCGAAAGTCCAGCTCGTAGTACTTCCACTCGCGCTTTTCTTGCATAAATTTATGGTATTTTTTATATAGCGCCACGTGCGCGTCGTCTATGAGCGGCTTTGTGAGGATGATTTTGGTGTTTTCGTTTTTGCGCATTGTGCGGCGGGCGGATTTGCTAAATTTAAAATTTAGCGCATCGACCCTGATATTTACACACTCGCGGCAACCCGCGCAGTTTGGCTTAGAGAAATATTTGCCAAAGCGCCTAAAGCCGCGCCTAGCTAGAGCGTCGTTTACGGCAAAGTCGCAGCCGTCTACGTAGCGATACTCCATGCGCGAGTCCCTGTCCTTGAGGTAGGGGCAGGGGCTGGGCAGGGTGGAAAACGGCACTACTAGCACTTTTTGATATCCGCGTCCTTGACGTAGGCTAGAAACTCATCGCGTAAATTTTGCTCTTTGTGCGCGATGGCTTCTTCTTTGCTGAAGGTTTTTAGTTCAGACTTTAAATTTTGCTTTGCGGCGTTTTTGGCGGCTGAATTTGAGCTCAAATTTGCATTTTGCTCCTTTTGAAGCTCTTTTTTTATATCCTTTAAACTATCGAAAAAATCATTCATCCGCGTGTTCCTCTTTAAATTTCCTAGCGTCTTTTACTCTTTGTATCGCTGCTGCGATGGCGGCGATCACCTCTTCGTTGTCTTCGTTATCTTTGGTTTTCATCTTTTCTAGCAGGGTAGGCATCTTATTTTCGACGTATGACGTATCGAAAAATCCTCGCCTAAAGTCGCGCTCCTTGCTGATGCTGAGCAAAAACGGGATCGTGGTTTTGACGCTGCCCTCGATCGTAAACTCATCCAGCGCGCGTTTTAGTTTATTTACGGCTAGATCGTAGCTGGGGGCGCGCACGATTAGCTTAGCTAGCAAGCTATCGTAAAAAGGCGGTATCTGATAGTCTTTATACAGGTGGCTATCCACGCGAACGGAAGGGCCTAGAGCAGGGTAGTAGCCGCTGATCTCGCCGGGGCTTGGGATGAAATTTTGCCATGCGTCCTCAGCGGTGATACGAGCCTCGATCGCAAAGCCTTGCGTGATGACGTCGCTTTGCTCCATGTCGAGGATTTCGCCGGCTGCGATGCGGATCTGGCGCACGATGAGATCCACGCCTGTGATCTCCTCGGTCACACCGTGCTCGACCTGGATACGGGTGTTCATCTCCATAAAATAAAAGTTGTTGTAATCATCGAGCAAAAACTCGATCGTGCCGGCATTGGTGTAGTTTACTGCCTTTGCCGCTGCGACTGCGGTCACGCCCATACTCTTTCGCAGGCTTTCGCTCATAGTGGGGCTAGGCGCTATTTCGAGGATCTTTTGATGGCGGCGCTGGATCGAGCAGTCGCGCTCGGCTAGGTGGATGATGTTGCCGTATTTGTCGCCTAAAATTTGAAACTCGATGTGGCGCGGATTTACGACGTATTTTTCCATAAAAACTTCGTCGTTGTTAAAAAACGCCTTAGCCTCGCGCTTGCAGCTTTCAAAGCTAGATTCTAGCTCCTCTTCTTTCCACACGACGCGGATGCCGCGTCCGCCGCCGCCGCCGCTAGCTTTTAGGATGACCGGGTAGCCGATGCGCTCGGCGTAGAGTTTGATATTTTCTATAGTTTCGTTGTTTAGCTTTTCGGTGCCCGGCACGATAGGGATACCGTTTTTATTCATCAGATAGCGAGCGATGTTTTTATTGCCCATTTTTCGGATGACGTCGGCGGTAGGTCCGATGAAAACCAGCCCAGCATCCTCGACCTCTTTGGCAAATTCGTAGTTTTCGCTCAAAAATCCATATCCCGGGTGTATCGCGTCTGCGCCGCATGCTTTTGCGACCTCGACTATGCGCTTGGCGTCTAGGTAGCCCTTGATCGGGTCGATGCCGATCTGGTAGGCCTCGTCGGCTATTTTGACGTGCAGGCAGTCTTGGTCGGGCTTGGTGTAAATGGCGACGTTTTTGATGTGTAGGTCTTTGCAGGCGCGGATCACGCGAACGGCGATCTCTCCGCGGTTTGCGATCAAAATTTTATGTATCACTTGGCTTTCCTTTCTTATCGTTTTTTGAATTTTACTCTTTTTTGCTTGCTGATGCTTGAAATTTGCTTTTTTTAGGGTACTATCTTTCTTTGCGTACCGTCTTTAAATTTGCCCTTTTTGCTATTAAATTTTTAGCTTGCTCTACCTTATTTAATATATTTTAGTGCTCGGTAGTCAGGCAAGCTTATTTTTAATTAAATTTGCTACATAAGATAACATAAAGATTTTTTATAGATGGTTAAATGTGGCAAATTTGGCGCAGAAATTTAAAATTTTATAGGCTTGCGGCGAATTTGATGTAGTAGGGGATATAAAAATGTAAAATTTTTGCAACAATGTCAAAATTTATGAAAGATTTAAGAAACCTTTGGCTATACTTCACATTTCTTTTAAAGTGCGCTCGTAGCTCAGCTGGATAGAGCATTTGATTGCGGTTCAAAAGGTCAGGGATTCGAATTCCTTCGAGCGCACCATTTATTCATTTCTTTCAGCCCTCATTTTCTTTTTATAAATCACATTTTATAGATGTTTGTATTATATTTTTTGACCTTATTTTCTTTTTTATTCTAAGACTTTTGCAGATAAATTATTTAGATATAAAGACCTTTGGACATAAAATTTCAATATCTAAATTTTTTATTCCTGGTAAAAAACACAGAAATCGCTCAATTTTTATGATACATATTTTAATGCTTATAAAGATAAGGCAAAAGGTAAAATGCAGACTATTTTTGCTATTTTGTATTGAAAACTGTAATTTTCAAATAAATATTTATATCTCTTTTGTGTCGCCTTAATATTTTCAGCAAATGCCGAAAACACGGTACTTCCTAACGTTTTACATTTTGCATTAAAATAATTTATCCGTTAAATTTCATGCTAAATTTAACGGATAATTTTTATGTTTATTTTGCTAAATATTTTGCTTGTTATTGTATATTTTTGAGATAATTTTTTGCAGTAATTAAGTTGATTAAAAATGCGGGAATAAAATAGAGCTTTTAATTAGCCCTACTTTTTATGTTTTTTAGGATAGTCAAAAAACAGAGCCTTTGCGCCGTGTTCTTTCAGTTCCTTAAAGCTACCGTCAAATTCGACGCAAAAGATGCCGCAAGTCGGGATATTTCCGATAGCGGCATCGCTTAGAAGCTCGCAAATTTCAGTTATAGCGTCGTTGTGGGCTATGACAAATATGCTATGAAATTTGTCGTCAAGCTCTCTTACAAAAGCCAAAAGCTCATGTGTCTGCGCTCCGTATAGTTCGTCTTTAAATTTGACTTTCTTCTTAAATTTAATCGCTTCGGCTAGCTTTTGAGCCGTTTTGGCGCAGCGTTTGGCGGGACTGGCAAATATCGCGTCCGCCTTCACCTCATGCTTTTTTAGCCGTTCGCACATCAGCGCTAGATCCTTTTTGCCTCGTTCGCTTAGATCGCGCTCAAAGTCGCTACCTTCGCCCTCTTCTACGGCTTTTGCGTGCCTGATAAAGTAGATTTTTTTCATTTATTCCGCCTTTTTGGCCTTTGATAGATTTTTTATGCGCTCGATCTCTGCCTCGCTAAAGCCTGATTTTAGGCGCGCGCTAACGTTTAGCTCGCGGGACTGCAAAAATGCTTTAGGGTAGATTTTTTGTACGATTTGCGCGTAGATTTCGGGGCTTACGCCCTCTTTTTCGCAGGCAAATTTAAACCACCGATCGCCCTTTGAGACGTGCGAGATCTCCTCGTCTAAGATAACTTGCAAAATTTCGTAAAGCCGCGCCTTGCTCTTGTCTTTTTCGTGCTCGGTTTCTAGCTTTTTTAGCATAAAAGCGTTTGCGTCAAGGCCGTTTGCCTCCATGTATCTAGGCAGCACCGCCATGCGCTCAAGCAGCGACGCGGAGGTGTTTTGCAGGGCGATAAAAAGCCCGTCGTGAACGGCAAATTCGCCGTATTTCACGCCAAATTTAGCCATATACTCCTCGATCATCTTAAAGTGCCTGATCTCATCCTCTGCAACCTCTAGCCAGTCGTCATAGTAGGCTTTTGGCAGCGCGCGGAAGCGATACGCCGCATCTAGCGCGATATCTACGGCGCTATATTCGATGTGCGCGATCGAGTGCAGGAAGGCTTTTTGTTTGTCCGCTTGCTTTTTGCCGCCGATTTCTCTCATCGCTACGACCTCGCAAAATGCCGCGTAGCTTGGACGTTCGAGCTGTTTTATCTCGTCAAATTTACAGCCCTCTTCTATTTGCGCGTCAAATTTACCGGCCTTGTATTCGGCGTAAAATCGTTTAAATTTGTCAAATTTAAGCTCCTTGTCGCCGCACTCTAAAATTTCCCAAATTTGATCGAAAAATCTCATTTTATCACCTTAAATTTTACCCCGAAATAGCCTAACGCAAAGCCGATGATGTGCGCGTACCAGGCGACGTTTACGCCCATAGCCACTGGCGCGAAGCTCATTAGCAAGATAGCGATTATTAGCCCTTTTCTGCTGCTCGCGTCCAAAAACGCCAAAACTCCCAGCAGCAAACTGATCGCGCCGCTAGCTCCTACTAAATTTATAAAAGTTCCGTTAGTTTTAAACATAATATAAATATAAACAAAACTAAGCAGCGAGGTCAAAACGCCTCCGACGCAGTAGATGACGGCGAATTTTTCGCTGCCGTAGTACCGCTCAAGAAGCGATCCAAACTGATACAAAACCGCCATATTCATCAGCAGATGGGCTAAATTTGCATGCATAAACATCGAAGTCGCCGGCTGCCAGACGAAAAGCCCGTCTATAAAAAACATATTTAACCCAAGCGTCGCGTTGTTGCCGCAAATGCCGCAATAAACGGCAAAATATACTAGACAATTTAACGCGATGAGCGATATCGTAGCTTTCAAAAACGGCTCCTTTTTAAAGGCTTTATCATATAAAATTTAGACATAAATTTAGCTAAAAACTAACCTTACCAAAGCCGGCGAATCTGTTTGACGTTAGGCAGGTAGCGTCGCCGCCTTTGCACGCTACGATGTAAGAGTTCACCTCTTTGCCGCCTATTTTATGGCTATTTTTTTGAAATAGATTTATAAATCCGCTTTTGTTTTTGCCTCTGGTATTATGCATAAATCTTATAGTTCCGTCGTCCTCTATGCGGTCTATGATGCCAAGGTGGGTTATGGTTTGTTTGTTTTTGCCTTTGGTTTGACTCGTGGTGTTGTTAAAAAACACCAAATCTCCGAGCTTTGGGCTTGTTTGCGAGATCAAATTTCGCTTTTTGTAAAGATTATAAATAGCTTGCGATTTTGATCCTTTTTCTCCGTAAAATTTGAGCAAATTCGTCTCGGAAAAGTAAACGTTATTTATGTTTTTATTTACGAGCGAGACAAAGCCCGAGCAGTCTCCGCCGTCTTTTTTACCCAAAAAGCCTTGCATAAAATTTGAAAGCGCTATGCCGCCTAGATCGTTAAATACGTCTTGCTGAGAGTTTAAAAATCTCGCGTTTAAAATTTGTCCGCTTTGATCGGTCGGGTAAATTTTAGGCGCATTGTTCGCACATCCGCTAAAAATCAGAGCCGCAATCGACGCAAGCGGTAAAAAAATGGTAAATTTCATTTAAATCATCCTATTTTATATTTAAATTTCAAGGCGAAGTATCTTGTGATAAATTTAAATGTTTCGACGAAATTTTCGACCTAAGATAGAACATAATAGTTCATCGAGGGAGAAAATTTCTAGATCATTTAAATTTACCCAAGAGACAAGCCGTAGAGACGAACTGCCTAAAAGCAAGATTATATAAATAAATCGGTAAATATCGGCATAAATTTAAATTTATAAGCTAAATTTTACTATACTTTGGGTTTTATTTAAGGATTTAAGATGATGCATTATTTAGAAATCGAAGGAAACGCGAAACTAGGCGGAGAGGTCGCCATAAGCGGTGCGAAAAACGCCGCCCTGCCCCTGATAGCTGCGGCTCTAATCATAAAAAACGACGTGACGCTAAAAAACATGCCAAACGTCGCGGATATAAAAACATTGGCGACGCTGCTTGTAAATTTGGGTGCAAAGTGCGAATTTGCAGACGATCACACTCTAAAAATCAACTCAAACTACGTTAGCTCTACGAAGGCCAACTACGACATCGTGCGTAAAATGCGCGCCTCCATCCTGGTTCTTGGCCCGCTGCTAGCTAGGTTTGGCCACTGCGAGGTGAGTCTGCCCGGCGGCTGCGCGATCGGACAAAGACCGATCGATCTACACCTAAGCGCGCTTGAAAAAATGGGCGCAAACATCGAGATAAAGCAAGGCTATGTCGTAGCTACGGCGCCTGACGGGCTAAAGGGCGCGCAGATCGTGTTTGACAAGATCACGGTAACTGGCAGCGAAAACATCATCATGGCTGCCGCGCTCGCTCACGGTACGACGCATCTAATCAACGTCGCCAAAGAGCCTGAGGCGGTGCAGCTTTGCGAGGTTTTGGCGGCTGGTGGCGTAAAGATCGAGGGTATCGGCACGGACGAGCTGGTGATCGAGGGCACGGATAGGCGCTTGCTGGATGTGGGCGAGATAACGGTTATCCCTGATAGGATCGAGGCTGGGACGTATCTTTGCGCCGGAGCGATCACGAACTCGCAAGTCACCATCACAAACACCAATGCCGCGCATCTTAGGGCCGTGCTTACTAAATTTAGCCAAATGGGCTTTGAAACCGTCGTGGACGGCGATAAAATAACCATAATGCCGGCTAAAAACGTTAATCCCGTCGAGATCGTAACGACGGAGTTTCCGGGATTTCCGACCGATATGCAGGCGCAGTTTATGGCGCTCTCGCTCGTGGCAAACGGCGTTAGCACGATCGACGAGAGGCTTTTTGAGAACCGCTTTATGCACGTTAGCGAGCTCACGCGTATGGGCGCGGATATCCGCCTAAACGGCCACATCGCGACGATCTACGGCGGAGGCGAGATAAACGCCGCAGACGTGATGGCTACCGATCTGCGCGCAAGCTCTGCCCTAGTGCTAGCGGCTCTTGCCGCAAACGGAACTAGCCGCGTGCACAGAATTTATCACCTCGATAGAGGCTACGAGGGGCTAGAGCGCAAGCTGGCGGCTCTGGGCGCAAAAATACGCAGGCTGGAGGAGTAAAATGACGCTAGAGCTTGCTCAAAATTTGATCCTAGAAAAAGCTAAATTTAACGGCTGCGGCGAGTTTGCGAGCCTTGAGCGCGCGACTGGCAAAATTTTAGCGCAGGACGTCGTTGCCGTTAAAAATTTGCCCTCCTTCGACAATGCCGCAATGGACGGCTACGCGCTCAAATTTGACGATTTTAATGAGCCGTTAAGCGTCGTGGCAACCGTGCTGGCGGGCGATGAAGCTGAGATCGCGCTAAAAAAAGGCGAATGCGTAAAGATAATGACGGGCGCAAAAATGCCGACAAATGCCGACACCGTCGTGCCTTTTGAAGACGCGATTTTGCAGGACGGCAAGCTCTCATCGCAAAGCAAAGTTAAAAAATTTAACGCCCTAAGATATAAGGGCGAGGAGGTCAAGGCTGGCGAAATTTTGCTAAAAAAAGGCGAAATTTTAACGCCCGCAAGAGTAATGATGCTAGCTGCTCAGGGCATATACTGCGTCTGCGTGGAGCGCGAGCTAAGAATCGGTGTATTTTCAAGCGGCGACGAAGTGGTCGAGCCGTGGCAAAGCGCTAGCGAGGAGCAAATCTATAACGCAAACGGCGCAGGCATCGCGTCATTGCTTCAAAGCTTCGGCTTTGCTAGCTCGTACGCGGGCATCATAAAAGACGACTTGGAAAGCACGACGCGCGCGCTTGAGACGGCTGAATTTGACGTCATCATAACAAGCGGCGGAGCGAGCAAGGGCGAGGCTGATTTTATGAAAACGGCGCTTTTAAATTTAGGCTTTAGCGAGCTTTTCGATGGCGTAAATATCCGCCCCGGACGACCGAGCAAAGCTTTTATAAAAGATAAAAAAATCGTCTTTATCCTGCCCGGAAATCCGATGGCGGCGTTTTTAATGTGCTTCTTGTTAGTCATTCCTTTTTTAAAGGGCGCGCAGCTTGAAAAAATTGACGCCGCCCTAAATCAAGACGTAAAAATAAAATCGGGACGCCAAAATATAGTGCTCGGTAGCTTTTTGGGGGGCAAATTTAGCGTGACGGATAATAATAAATTCGGCTCTGGCATGATAATTCCGCTCATCAAAAGTAACGCCGTTTTGGTAACAAGCGAAAGCCTCGGCGAGCTAAAAGCGGGCGAAATCATAAAAATTTTGAAATTTTCTTGACAAATGAAAACGTTTTTGCTAAAATTGCGACTTCTAAAACGGTGCGGGAATAGCTCAGGGGTAGAGCACAAC
>CAUPXB010000026.1:0-31116 GCA_963515555.1 uncultured Campylobacter sp.
CGGCGCCTTCGGGTGCGCGGTTAAATAACGCTACGTAAAGCTGTGCTACTTGCGCCTGTGTTACTGCCATTGAGGACTCCTTTTGGTTTATATGTTTTATTTTGATTTATTTAATAAAATTTTGAATCAAGTGGTTTGGTTTGTAATCGACATTGTATTAAACGTTCGTATTATAGCAAAAAAATCGTTATATTTGATTAAAAATATATAAAAAAATTATTTTTTGATTTTTTATATTGAAGCTTTATTTGATCTTGATCAGTATATTAAATTTAGCTTTAATTCAGTTATTTTTAAATATAATCCAAGCTTCAATTCACACACACCAGTTCTAAAATTTGGTTGCGTTTGTCAAAAACAAATGTTAATGGGTGTGGAGGAGAAACCTAAATTTCGGGGCAACCCACAAGGAGAAAACTCATGGTAACAATGAGAGATTTGCTAGAGTGCGGCGTTCATTTCGGACACCAAACACGCAGATGGAATCCGAAGATGAAAAAATTTATTTTCGGTGAGAGAAAAGGTATCTATATCATAGATCTACAAAAAACTATCCGCTACTTCCGCTACACTTATAACGTCGTTCGCGACGCGGCAGCAGAGGGTAAAACTATACTTTTCGTAGGTACTAAAAAGCAAGCCGGCGCAACTCTAAAAGAGTATGCTGAAAAATGCGGCATGCCGTACGTAAATCACCGCTGGCTAGGCGGCATGATGACAAACTTCGGCACTATCCGCCAATCTATCCGCAAGCTAGAAGTAATCGAGGCTATGGAAGAAGACGGCTCTATAAATTTATTAACTAAAAAAGAAGCTCTAATGCTTCGCCGCAAAAAAGAGAAGCTTCTAGCGTCTCTAGGCGGTATCAGAAACCTAAAAACCGTGCCTGATATGATTTTCGTTATCGACACCGTAAAAGAAAAAATCGCCGTTCAAGAGGCTAACCGCCTAAAAATCCCTGTCGTAGCTCCGATCGATACAAACTGCGATCCTGACGTTATCGACTTCCCGATCCCTGGCAACGACGACGCGATCCGCTCGGTTCAGCTTTTCTGCCAAGAGATGGCTGAGGCTATCATTGAGGGACGCTCTCAGCTTGAAAAAGACGGCGGCGAGCAAGAAGAAGGCAAAGAGGCCGTGAGCCAAGCTGAAAAAGACGCAGTCGTAAACGAGGCTGTTAACGAAGACTTCTCTGAGGACTTCAGCGAGGACGAAGAGTGATGGAAATCAGCGCACAAATGGTAAAAGAGCTCCGCGAATCAACCGGAGCCGGAATGATGGACTGCAAAAAGGCGCTAGCCGAAGCTAACGGCGACATGGAAAAAGCCGTTGATATATTGCGCGAAAAAGGTCTAGGTCAAGCCGCTAAAAAAGCTGACCGCCTAGCTAGCGAGGGTCTTGTGAGTGTTGTTGTTTGCGATCACTGCAAAACCGCAACTATCAGCGAGATAAACTCTGAGACCGACTTCGTCGCTAAAAACGCTCAGTTTCAAAATTTGACCAAAGACACTACGGCTCACATCCAAACAAATTTGATAAAAGACGTAGAGAGCCTAAATGCAAGCGTTATCAACGGCGTTAAATTTGAGGATTACTTCAAAAGCCAGATCGCTACTATCGGCGAAAATTTGGTCGTTCGCCGCTTTGAGACTATAAAAGCGGACGACAAAGGCGTAGTAAACGGCTACGTTCACTCAAACGGCCGCGTAGGCGTACTACTCGGCCTAGCTTGCGAAAGCTCTGAAATCGCTAACAAAGCGGCTGAATTTGCAAGAAATTTGTGCATGCATGCAGCCGCTATGAAACCAAGCGTAATAAGCTATAAAGACCTTGACAAAGAGTTTGTCGAGAAAGAATTTATCGCGCTTCGCGCCGAGCTTGAAAAAGATAACGAAGAGCTAAAACGACTAGGCAAGCCGCTTCACCACATCCCTGAGTATGCTAGCCGCTGCCAAATAGGCGATGCTGAGCTTGCTAAGGCTACAAAAGCGATCGAAGAAGAGCTAAAGGCCGAGGGTAAACCTGAGAAAATTTGGGATAAGATCATCCCTGGCAAGATCGATAGATTTTACGCTGATAACACCGTTTTAGATCAGCGCCTTACGCTGCTTGGACAGTTTTACGTAATGGACGATAAAAAAACTATCGAGCAAGTCGTCGAAGAAAAGAGTAAAGAGCTAGGCGGCAAGATCGAGGTGGTAAAATACGTTCGCTTCGAGCTTGGCGAAGGCCTAGAGAAGAAAAACGAAGACTTTGCGGCCGAGGTTGCGGCGCAAATAGGCTAAATTTATGGAAATCCTAAAGGGCATAAATCTAGGCTTTGCGTATGATTATACGCTCTTTGAGGATGTAAATTTAAGTGTAAATGCCGGCGGCAGCTGCGCCATAACGGGCGTCAGCGGCTGCGGCAAATCAACCATACTTCATATACTTTCCACTCTTTTGCGACCCAAAAACGGCGAAGTTATCTACGGCGACAAATCGCTTTACGACCTATCGGCAAACGAGCTTTTACGCATTCGTAGATTTGATTTTGGTATTATTTTCCAGGCGCACTATCTTTTTAAAGGCTTTAGCGCGCACGAAAATATCGAACTAGCCTCCGTTTTATCCGCACAAAAGATCGACGATGAAATTTTGGCAAATTTAAAAATAGACGGCGTAATGAATCAAAAGGTAGGCGAGCTAAGCGGCGGGCAGCAGCAACGCGTCTCGATCGCTAGAGTGCTTTGCAAAAAGCCGCGCGTGATATTTGCCGACGAGCCTACGGGAAATCTGGACAAACAGACCGCAAATGAAGTGATGCAAACACTGTTTAACTACATCAAAGCAAACAATGCGGCGCTGGTTTTAGTCACTCACGACAACGAGCTTGCACAAAGATGCGACGAGGTTTATCGCCTCGAAGATAAAAAATTCTCTTTAATTTCTCCTGAAGCTATTTGAATATTTTTACAGCAACGATTTGCCAAATTTATGGCTTAAAATTTAAGCTCAAATTTGTGAGCTATTTTTTGAGTTTAAATTTATCGCAAAGCGCCTAAAGCGACCAATTCTGAAAGAACAAAATTTATGATCAAATTTAGTCTCGTAGCCGTATTTTATAAAGCGTAGCGATTTTTTAAATTTACCCCCGGCAAACTAAAATTTAGCCCAAAACAAAAGCTAAAAGCAGCCGCCAAATTTAAACCTCCTAAATTTAAAAAGTAGCAACGGCACGAATAAAATTTGGCAGACAAAGCGGTATTTTGTAGCCCTTGATCACGCCTAAATTTCCGCACATTTTCATCTGTCTTTCAAATTTACCGAATTTTCAAGGATTTAACCCTAAAATAACGGCATTTAAATTTAAAACGAAAGAGTCAGGTGGAGCTAGTCGAGTTTTTTGCGCCCGAGCGCGTCATCACCTTTATGCTGCTGTTTACGCGTATCGGCGGGCTGATGCTATTTTTCCCATTTTACGGGCATGAGCAAATCCCCATGAGCGTCAAGACTGCATTTTCGTTTCTGTTAACGCTATTTTTATTTCCGCTTGCCAGTATCAAAAGCGGCGAGATTTACTATCTGGCCGTAGAGATCGTGAGCGAGGCGGCGCTGGGGGTTTGCGCAGGACTGCTGCTTCACATCGTTTTTGCCAGTTTGCAGCTAGCAGGCGAGCAGATATCGATGATAATGGGCTTTTCGATGGCTTCGGTACTTGATCCACAGACTGGCCTTAGCTCGCCCGTGATCTCAAATATCATAAATTTCCTCGCACTCATGACATTTTTGGCCTTTGACGGGCATCATTTGATCCTGCTTTTTATCTCAAATTCCCTCACGCACGTTCCGTTAGGCGGCTTTTACCCGAGCCCAGATATCGTGCAGTACGCCTCAAAATCCATGATAAATTTGTTCACTTTCGGCTTTATTATTTCCTTCCCGATTTTGGCGCTCTCGCTGCTTTCGGATCTGATTTTCGGTATGCTGATGAAAACGATGCCGCAGTTTAACCTGTTAGTAGTCGGCTATCCGATCAAGATCACGATCGGCTTTGCCGTGCTGATCGCGATACTAGCTGGCATGATGGAGCTTTTTAGACAGCTCGTGCTTCGCGTTATCAACGATCTTCCGTCGCTATTTTTCTAAAACTAAGCTTGAAGTAATGGAAAATGTTTTAAAATACGTTTTTTAGGTATTAAAAGGAGAATTCGTGAAAATCGTTCTTGTAAACGCCAACCCCGCAGTATCGCGTTTGGCGACGCTGGCTCTTAGCAAAATGGGTTACGAATACGTTGAAATCGGCGATGTAGGCGAGCTTAGCGGCGTTTTTGACGTGCTTATTTTGGATAGCGATATTGATGTAAAAGAGACGAACCTAAAAGAATTCGCAAATAAAATTTTATATCTTTCTTCTAAAAATTCTCCGACCTTTGAATATGCCGACAGGATACTACCAAAGCCGTTTTTGCCGACGGAATTTATCACTATCGTGGAGGATCTGGCGAGCAAAACAAAGAGCGCCGAGCAGCCTGCTGCGACAAATAATAATGAAACCGCTGAAGTGTCGGTCGAGGGATTTGAGTTTATAGATGATCCAACCGGGGATGTATTTGAAGACGAGATTATGGAGTCGGATTCAAGCGAGTTTAAGCTAGATGACGAGTTTGAGGATGATTTGCAAGGGACGTTAGTCAAAGATAGCGCCTTTGACGAGCTAAACGAGATCGTAAAAGCAATCGACGATATGGACGAGCTAAGCGAGAAGCTCGAAGGCAATGAGCTGGATTTAGACGATGCAAACGATGAGCCGACGGAGTTTGAAATCGCTGCGAAAGACGATAAATTTGATGAGCTTTCTACTGATTTGGATATGCCGGATGAGCTTCTTGATGGCAAATTGGAGATAGCCGACGAGCCTGAACTCGGCGCAGCAGAGTCTGTTGCAGATGGCGAAGATAAGCATGAAGAGACTCAAGATAAATTTGAGCTTGATTTTGACGGTAGTATCGAGGATATCAAACATCAAATCGACGAAATAGATAAGATGGACGAACTATCTGAGGCTTTAGAAGCTGGCGACGAGCCTTTGGATACTAAATTTGAGGCGGCGAACGAGCCTGATATAGCCGAGTTTGTCGATATGGATAGCGCAGACGAGCCTGAAGCTGTGCAAAGCCTTGAGCAAGCGGAAAATGACGATAAATTTGCAATAGAAGAAGCTGAGGAGCAAGAGGATATCTTCGCCGATATGGATATGAAATCCGACGAGCCAGACGAGCAAGAGGTGCAGGTCAAAAATAGCGCTTTGGGCGATGAGTCTTTACTAGATGATATGGACGTAGCGAGCGAGGCGGAGAAAGAGGATTTTGCGAGCGAGGAAAATTTAGCTCAAGATATTTTGGACAACGAGCTTGCGGATGATATTTTTGCCGCAGACGATCAAAGCGAGACGGAAATAAATCTCGAGCAAGACGCACAAGAAATCAGCGAGCCTGAAACCCTACAAAACGAGCCTGAAACAGAGCCGCAGCTTGATCCGAGCGAATATGGCGATATCGAGCAAATCAGCGAAAAAGATATGGCATTAGCGCTTAACGAAAGCGTATTTGAGGGCGGCGAAGCGGCGGGTTTAGGCTCGCACAAATCTCAAACGGCCTCAAAAATAGACGAGCTTAAGGCTCAAATTTCAGACGCCGTAGCAAAAAATCTGGAAAATTCGCTGCAAGACGGCGAACTGCGAGAAGCTCTAAAAAATCTCAATATAAAAATCAATATAAGCTTTGAGGAAAAGTAGTTGAAGGGGCAAATTTTAATTATCTCCGGTCCCAGCGGTAGCGGAAAAAGCACGCTTTTAAACCGTCTTTTAAAAGAGGAAAACGATCTTTATTTTTCGATATCAAGCACAACAAGAGCGCCGAGGCAGGGCGAGATCGAGGGCGTGAATTATTATTTTATAGGCGAAGACGAGTTTAAAAAAGGGATAGACGCGGATGAGTTTTTGGAGTGGGCGTGCGTGCACGGCAACTACTACGGTACCTCGCTAAAGCCCGTTTTAAACGCACTTGAAGAGGGCAAAATAGCGATTTTTGACATCGACGTGCAGGGTTTTAATATCGCAAAATCAAAATTTACCAAAAATATCACCTCCGTTTTCATCACGACGGCTAGTAAAAACGAACTAAAATCAAGGCTGCAAAATCGCGGCACCGACAGTGCGGAAACTATCGAAAAACGGCTGATAAACGCAGTCGGCGAGATGGAGCATATCTTAGAGTACGATTATTTTTTGATAAACGACGACTTGCAAAGCTGCTACGAAAATTTGCGCGGGATTTTGCGCTCTATGCGCCTAAAAACGTCAAATTTAGACGCAAAAGAGATTATTAACAAATGGAATAATTGATAAAATTATGCTAATATAACGAAAATCAAAAAGGAGAAAAAATGGGTCCAAGCGTCCAACAATTGCTTATTATTTTACTTATCGTGGTCTTGCTTTTTGGAGCGAAAAAGATCCCTGAGCTCGCAAAGGGCCTAGGTAAGGGAATAAAAAGCTTCAAATCGGAAATGGAAGACGATAAAAAAGCCGAGAACGTAGAAAAAGTAGAAGAAAAAAAAGAAGAAACCGCAACCGCCGCAAAGACTGAAGATACGGCTAAAAACGCGTAAGGAAAGGCGTTGAAAAAAAGCGTAATAAACGAGATAAAAGGCGCCGTGGACTTTGAATTTGCGCTAGAAAAGCCAAAAGATAAGGGCTTGGCGCACTACGCGATGCCTACTTTTAGCCTAGCAAAACAGCTCAAAAAATCCCCAGTATCCATCGCCGCCGAACTAGCGTCTAAATTTGAAAATAGCGAAGTTTTCGAGGCGACGGCGCTAAACGGCTATATAAATTTTAAATTAAAGCCGGGCTTTTTAGATAAATTTGCCTCCGCTAGCCTTGCAAATCCGAGCGAGTTCGCAAAAGGCGGTGCAACTAGCGGCGAGAAAATTTTGCTCGAATACGTCAGCGCAAACCCGACCGGTCCGCTTCACATCGGGCACGTTAGGGGCGCGGTTTTC
Source organism: uncultured Campylobacter sp. (assembly GCA_963515555.1). GTDB lineage: Bacteria > Campylobacterota > Campylobacteria > Campylobacterales > Campylobacteraceae > Campylobacter_A. The sequence goes on from CAUPXB010000026.1 coordinate 7,045, forward strand.
GGCGATACGTTAGCTCGCGTCGGACTTCACATCGGCGAAAATATCGCGACTGAATACTACATCAACGACGCAGGCAATCAAATCGAGCTTCTAGGTACGTCTATTTCGCTTTGGGCGCGCGAAAATTTATTTGGGCAGAACGTGGCGTATCCGGAGAAATTTTATCGCGGCGACTACATTGGGCCTATCGCAAAAGAAGCGCTTGAAAAATTCGGCAAAGAGATATTTTACGACGAGAGTCGAAATCTCGAGCTAGCCGAGTTTGGCAAGGATAAGGTGCTAGTTTTGATCAAGCAAAATTTAGCCGACGCGCAAATTTTCATCGATAACTGGGCTAGCGAAAAGAGCTACTACGACAAGCTTCCGCTCACGCTAGATCGCCTAAAAAGCGAGAACGGCATCTACGAGAGCGAGGGTAAAATCTGGCTAAAATCAAGCGAAGTCGGCGACGAAAAGGACCGCGTCATCGTGCGCGAAGACGGTCGCGGCACCTATCTGGCCGGCGACGTGGTATATCACGACGATAAATTCAGGCGCGGATTTGATCGCTGCATCAACATCTGGGGCGCCGATCACCACGGCTATATCGCGCGTATGAAGGCCGCGCTACATCTGCTTGGATACGATGAAAATCGCCTCGAGATCATACTTTCTCAGATGGTGAGCCTGCTAAAAGACGGCGAAGCCTACAAGATGAGCAAACGCGCGGGCAACGTCGTGCTGATGAGCGACGTGGTCGAGGAGATCGGCTATGAGGCGCTTAGATTTATGTTTCTTAGCAAGCGCTGCGACACGCACCTGGAGTTTGACGTGGACGAGCTAAAGCGCGAGGACAGCTCAAATCCGATATTTTACATCAACTACGCGCACGCAAGGATCAATCAAATTTTCGCAAAAGCGGGCAAAAACGTCGCCGATGTCGCGGGCGTTAAATTTATAAATTTGAACGAGGACGGCAAAAATTTGCTATTTGAGGCGCTTACGCTAAACGATATTTTAGTCGATAGCTTTAATACGCGCGCGGTAAATAAAATTTGCGACTATCTAAAGAGCCTGGCTGCGAATTTTCATAAATTTTACAACGAAAATCGCGTCGTAGGCAGCGAGAATGAAGACGAGCTTTTAAAGCTTTTCGCCGTCGTCGCACTCTCGATAAAAACGGCTCTAGGGCTAATGGGCATCGCCGCAAAAGACAAGATGTAGAGTCAAATTTGAGTAAAATTAGAAGCGCCAAGCGGCGCTTCTCGTTTAAAATAACCCCTTTAAAATCCATGAATATTTCTAAAATTTCCGCCGCATTTTTCTTTATATTTTTGATAGCCATAGAGTATCTCGCCCTCACGCCCGCACAGATAAAACTCATCGAAAACAGCTGGGATAAGGCAAATCATTTCATCGCATTCGCCGCGCTTTACGTTACTTTGCATTTTGGCTTTTCTAGACTAAATTTGGGCGCAAAGGTTGTTATTTTGCTAGCTTACGGCATCCAGATAGAAGCAGCGCAGTCGTTTGTGCCAAATCGCTATTTTAGTCTGCTAGATATCGTAGCAGACGGCATCGGCATAGTTTTTGGGATCTTAGCGGCTAGAATCTTGGACGGGTTTAAGGCTAGATTTTAAATTTAAGACCCCAAATTTGACTAGCGCGGTTTTTATATCGCGCCGTTTTTACTCTGTTTAACTCGAAATTTATCGTCAAATTTAAACTAGCCCGCGGAGTAAAGCGATAAATTTATAAATAGTCGCTAAAATGCGCCGTAAAATTTAGCGCCAAGTGGCAAGAAAAACAGCGCAACCGCGGCTAAATTTAAACGCAAAATCCAAAATGAAAGAGTAAAAATGAAATGGCAAGACAGCAGACGAAGCGACAACGTCGAGGATAGAAGGCAAAACAGCGTAAATAGCATGGGTTCGCTGGGCGCGCTCATACCGATTATCAGATTTTTGCTGGGCTCAAATATCGGTCGCGTGGTGCTAGTTATCGGCGCAGTGGCGTATTTTATGGGCTTTAATCCTCTCGCGCTACTTGATGGCGGCGGCGCGGGCACTCAAAGGGCGGCATTAGATAGCCCGCAGGAGAAGGAAAAGGTCGCCTTTGTTTCAGCCGTGCTGGCGCAGACCGAGGACGTGTGGAGCAAGGTGTTTAAGGCGGGCGGCGCGCAGTACAAGGAGCCTAGTTTGGTACTTTTTAGAGATGCGGTCTCTAGCGCGTGCGGCATGGCGAGCTCGCAGACGGGGCCTTTTTACTGCCCGGCGGATAAAAAAGTCTATCTCGACCTTAGCTTTTTTGACGAGCTAGAGACCAAATACAAGGCCGCCGGCGACTTCGCGCAGGCCTACGTGATCGCCCACGAGGTCGGACACCACGTGCAAAATTTACTAGGAACGCTCGGTAAAGTAAACGAGCTAAAATCCCGCACTAAAAGCCCGGTAGAGCAAAACGCGCTGCAAGTCAAGGTCGAGCTGCAGGCCGACTGCTATGCGGGCGTCTGGGCGCACTACATGGGGCGCTACAAGGTGCTAGAAGATGGCGACATCGAAGAGGCGCTAAACGCCGCGAGCGCGATAGGCGACGATGCGCTACAGAAAAAATACCAAGGCCGCGTGACACCAGATTCGTTCACGCACGGCTCGTCAAAGCAGCGCATGACGTGGTTTAAAAAGGGCTTTGAAGGCGGACAGCAAAGCTCGTGCGCGTTTGAGATCTAAATTTTACTTTTTGACTCTTTTGGCCGCATTTGGCGAGCGTAAATTTCTACTCGGCCGCATTTGGATAAATTTAAATGCGGCTTTTTCGGACGTCGTTTGGTGCAACTCAAATTTAAATTTCCGTGATTTTAAACAAATTTGTGCGCGGTACGGTTTGCTCGGCGCGCGGTTTGTAAATTTGGCGCAGCAACCGATAAATCAAAAAACGGAGCGAACATGAAAAGAAGGGACTTCATAAAAGGCGCGGCGACCTGTGCGGCTGGGTTTGCTACGGGGCTAAATTTATTTGCCCAGCAGACTTGCAAGACTAGTGCGGCAAATTTGATGGACGGCGTAGATCTAAGCGGCGCGAAAAATCTCGGCGAGAAGCTTGCCGCAATGATGCCGTATCTCACGCTAAATAATAGAATTTTGATACCGATTACCTGGCTTAGCGCAGATAAATTTGACGGCTCAAAAGATAAAAACGGTCTGGGGGCGGCTCTGGGACTAGGCTACCGCCTGATCGATACGGACGGGGGCGAGGAGAGAGCGGCTGCTGCATTTGCGGCTAGCGGCCCAGAAGCGGGTAGCCGAGGCTTTAGCAAAAACTAGGCTAAATCCTGATTTGCGCTCTAAATTTAGCGAGTTTTAAGTCTTAGTGGATGAGCTTTGGCTGGGAGCGCACGTTTTGGCGGTATAAATTTAAGCTTTTTAAACTCGCTAAATTTTGCCGTCTTAATTTACCGCCTCATTGTGCAAATTCACGAGGCCTTTTTGCCGAGCTTTTTTAAATTTTCCGCTTTTAAATTGGCTTTGTCAAAAAGAGCGCTTTTGTGTAAATTTTATCCCCCCCCCCCCAAAAAAAAAAGCGTTTGAGGATAGTAAATTTAGCCTTAAATTTAAACCGACCTGATAAAATCTCCAAGCGACGCGCGGTAGCCGCGGCAAACAAAATCCAAAGGAAATCAATGCAAAATAAAGAACGCGAAGCCCTCAAAAAAGAGCGGCAAAAGGAGTGGCAAAAAGAGTGGAATGAAAAGGGCGAGAAATACGCCAAGGCCGTAAACGATATGGTGGCCTTTGCCGAGGTGCACGGCTGGGACGCCTACAAGGGCGAGGACGCGGTCGATGAGCGCGAGGGTGTGACGCAGCTTTGCGAGGCGGTTTTTGAGCTGCTAAAGGATGCCAACGAGCGTGGCGAGACGGCGAAATTTAGAGCCGATTTTCCGCCCTCAAACGTCATTTTCGATAAAAAGTTGAGAAAAAAGCTAAGAGATATCGATCAAATTTGCCCTCTTGGCGGCGAGAACGTCCTTTTTATCGCCTCAAACGACGACGGCAAGATGCTGTATCTGCTGGAGGGCGACCGCGTGAGCGAGGTGGCAAAGGGCGTCATCGCCGTGGGCAAGTCCAAGCGAAACGAAATTTACGCCCTGCTAAATCAAGACGAGGTATGGCTGATCAGGGGCTACGACGGCAAGAGCGGTGGCGAGCTGGTGGCGAGATTTAGCCACGAGCTGGAGATCATCTACGACGAGGCTGAAATTTTACCCTTTAACGATGGTAGCAAGGTGCTTTTGGCTGCCCACGACGGAATTTTTTTGATCTCGCAAAGCGGCGCTAAGTTTATCCATCCGATCTACGAGGATGAGGGCGATGACGACGACGAACTTGAGATAGATATGGCAAACGCGACGCTCTCAAATGACAACGCTCTCATCGTCGCGGGCGAGCAAGATAGCGATCACGTCCTGATGGATAGCGATGGCGAGCGGCTGGGCGGCATCGGCGCGCAGAGCTCGTATCCGCATTTTTGCCTATTTAGCGCGGACGATACGCAGCTCATCACGAACTCCTGCCACTTCTACAACGGCGTTACGATCGGCGTGGACAGGGCGGCTCTAAAGCGAGGGCTGGAGGTTGAGGCTTATTCGTATGATGAAGATGGCGAGAAAAATTTCACGCTGATCGACGATGCGATGAGGGTTTACGCGGGCGTGGCGACGCGTGACTTTTACATCCTCGGCGACGCATACGGCTACATAAAAGCGGTCGGCAAGGACGGGCGTAAAATTTGGCGTCATTATCTTGGCGGCACGATAAAGTCTATGGCTCTAAGCGAGGACGGCAGCGTGCTATTCGTCGGTACATACGGCGGCAGGCTGCATAAACTACGCCTGGGCGCGGGCCAAGACAGCCACACGATCGGCAACGGCAACCACAAAGAGGAGTTTAGACTGATCGCTTACGAGGATAAAATTTATCGGTGGTGAGAGGTGCGCGGCATAGCGGCTCAAATTTTAACGTTTTTAAAATGCCTGTCTCGACAAGTAAAATGCGGAGCTAAGATTTGTCAAATTTGACCCAAATTTTGAATGCTAAAATTTAAAACAAATTAACCAAATTTGAATACAAAAATCTAAAGCGAAGTATTTTGCTGCTAGGCCGCTCAAATTTGGCTCAAATTTTACGTATCGGCAAAAAGCGCGGCGACAAAATTTATAGACCTCGTCGCCGCAAATTTATCAGTCGTTAGTCGCCGACCGTATCGGCGTCAAACGTGCCTTCAAGTATGCTTTTGATAAAAGAAACGGTCGCAAAGCGCGCGGCGGGCAAATTTATGAGCGTGTGCGGAGCATTAGGCAAGAGTAAAACTATCGCATTTTTCTTGTCGCCGTAAGCTGCGGCGCAGTTTCCGGTGGCGTTTTCGTTGCCTAGATAGCTATTTTTTTGAGAAAAATATTTATCCTGATCGCTTACTAAATTTAAAACCGGCGTATCGCTAAGCGCCGTTTTGTGCTCTTTTACGAAGTAATTCTCCTCGCACGACCAAGAGTTTATAATCTTGCCCAAAAAGTCCTTGCCTTCGTATCTGGCTACAGCCACCGCGCCTTCGCTGGTGCCGGCTAAAAACAGCTTGCTCGTATCCGCCCACTCTGTGTTTCTTAGTGCATTCAGGGCGATTTTGATTTCGCTAGAGCGTAGCGAATGGACCTTTTCATAAATTTCCTTGTCTGCCGGAGATTTATATGTTATCCTGTTTTCCAGAGCCATACTATCAAACATAAAGCTTGCTATGCCCTCTTTTGCGAGCCACTCTTGCCATTTGTCAAGGCCTATTTTGTTGTTGATACCCGACGAGCCGTGCAGGAAAACTACGACTGGCGCTTTGGCCTGCGTCTTTGGGGCGTCTTTAAAAAGTCCGACGTAAATATCGCCGCCCGTGACGTTTTTTGGAAGCGCGATCTGAGCCTGCGCTACGCCCTTTTGGGCTGACTCGCTCGTGTGCGAGTACGCGTCGCCCGCAAACAAATGCGCCGTAAAGAGCGCAATCAATAAAGCAAAAGTTTTTCTAAACATAAGTATCCTTTGTCTTGACTTTGGTTGATTATATAAAAAATAGATTTAAGGTGGCCTTTTGATTTATAAAATAGTCGCTAAAAACCGCAGGAAAAACTCATGGTAGTCGGCTTTTAAATTTCGCCGCCAAGATCGCCTTGCCGCCAAATGCGTCTAATTTGTGTTTCGTATCCCGCTCACCATCGGCTCTATGTTTAAATTTACGGGCGAAATTCAAGGTTGCAAAACTCATCTTGCCGGCTTTGGTACCAAATTTGACCGCAACCCTCCCTTTTTTTGCTCGTCCTCTTAAAAGTCAAATTTTGCAAGATAATTTTTAATTTTATTTAGCTTTTGGATTTTTGCCGCGGGAGATTTTGCGGTCAGGAGAAGTTTAGCGTAGGTTTTTAGTTTCATTTTTGCTACGCCAGTTAAATTTGCGGGCTTTGCGCCGTCAAGCGATCAGGGTAAAATTTGGCTCGATTTATCACGTCAAAAAGATAGTTGTCTGGGCGCGTAAATTTGGACTTAGGAAATTTGGGAGTTTGTGATAGAGGTGATCTTATTAAGCTCGTCCATAAACTCTGAGCGGTCAAATTTAAACTCCAGCTCGTGCCGCCAGTCTTTGCGGTATGGGTTTGAAAAGTCGCTAAATTTGACGACGTCCGCTTCAAATTTGACTTTTTTAAATAAAAGCAAAAGCCTGCGCGTCGGATTTTAGCTCAAATATTCAAACGCGCAGACTTGCGAGATCAAGCAAATTTTACCGTTTATAGCAGCGGTGGCTTTGGTCAAATTTGCCGCCCTTGCATGCTTTAGGCAAATTTGACGCCATCCGTGCGGCAAGCTAAATTTGGCTTATGCTTTCGCCTCTTTTAGCTTGCTTAAAAACTCTTCGATATTGTATTTGGCGCGGTACTGCGCACTCATGAGGTGGATGAGTATGTCGCCTAGATCGATCACGACCCAGTCGCCGGAGCTTTCGATGCCCAAAAACTGCTCGCCCTCGTCCTTTAGTCCCTCTTTTAGGTCGTCCGTTAGCGAGTAGGCGTGGCGCTCGCCCATCGTGGTAGCGATGATGACGCATTTTGCGATGTATTCGCGCCCGCTCATGTCGATAGCCTCGATGGCTTCGGCCTTCTTGGCGTCTAGGATTTTGATGATTCGTTCGATTCTTTCTTGCATGTTTTTCCTTGATAAAATTTCGCCGCCTCGTCCGCTATGCACGGTATCATCAGGTTTTTGTCCAAATTTTGCCTGATTTGCGAGGACGAAACGGGCGCGTTTATGTTTAAAATTTTAAAATTTTCAGGCACGACTACGTTGTCGCGACTGGCTACGACGAAGGTCGCGAGCCTAAAGAGCTCGTCTATCTCGTGCCATTTGTCTAGGCTTGCTAGATGATCGGCGCCGATGATGAGATAAAGCTCGCTCACAGCGTAAATTTGCCGCATGTGTCGCACGCTCTCTATAGTCGGTACCGGGCGGTTTTGCGCGATCTCGTAGTCACTCACGCAGACTTTAGGCAGCGCAGCCCAAGCCTCGTTCGCCCACTTTAGCCGAAGCAGCGGTGGAGCGGAAAACTCGCTCTTAAACGGGCTGATAAAGGTCGGCATGATGATGAGCTTGTCCGCGTCTAGCTGCTCTAGCGCGGCCTTAACGGCGGCGTCGTGCCCGAGATGAGGCGGGTCGAAACTACCGCCGAAAAGCGCGATTTTCATAAATTTGCCTTTAAAATTTCGGTGCAGTTTAGCGAATTTGAAGTGAATTTCGGTTGAAAATCAAAAAATTCGCCGATAAAGCGCAAATTAAATGGAGATTTTGTAAAATTTGGGGATTTTTGGGCTTTGACGGGCTTGCTTTTGGCGTCCGTGCAGGGCTAAATTTGCAAAAGGCGGGCTTTATGACGGCTTAAATTTACGCGCTAAGCGACAAGCAAACGCTGGTAAATTTAGCGCTCAAAAAGCTAAAAGCATGAAAATAACCTTTCTGGGCGCTCTAAAGCGACCGGAAAATCTAGCACAAGGAGCTAAACATGGTAAAAATCGCGATCAACGGTTTTGGACGTATCGGCAGGTGCGCTGCTCGTATTATTTTAGAGCGAGACGACGTTGAGCTTGTCGCTATCAACGACACGGCGACGCGCGACATGACGCGCTATCTGCTCAAATACGACAGCGTGCACGGCGAATTTAAGCAAGACGTTAAGGTGATAAGCGACGATTTTATAGAAGTAAACGGCAAAAAGATAAGAGTTTTTTCAACAAGAGATCTAAACGAGCTTAGCTATGCAGACTACGGCGCAGACGTGGTTTTGGAGTGTACTGGCAAGTTTTTGACCACTGAAAAATGCGAGCCCTATCTAGCTCGCGGCATCAAAAAAGTCGTCATGAGCGCTCCGGCAAAAGACGACACGGCGACGTTTGTAGTCGGCGTAAACGACGATAAATATGCAGGCGAAGCGATCGTCTCAAACGCAAGCTGCACCACAAACGGCCTAGCGCCCGTCGCAAAGGTGCTAAATGATAAATTTGGCATCGTAAAAGGGCTCATGACCACGATCCACGCCTACACCAACGGGCAGAGCCTAGTAGACGTGAAGGCCAAAGACTTCCGCCGCTCGCGCGCTGCGGCCCTAAATATCGGGCCTACAACCACCGGAGCCGCAAAAGCGATCGCAAAAGTACTTCCCGAACTAAACGGCAAGATGCACGGACAAAGCGTACGCGTGCCGGTCGCTAACGTCTCTATGGTCGATCTAACGGCGGTTTTGAAAAGACCGGCTAGCAAAGAGGAGATAAATGAGGCGTTTAGAGCGGCTGCGGAGTCAAATTTAAAGGGAATTTTATTTGTCGATGACGATTATAGAGTTAGCAGCGACTTTTGCACGAGCGCATACAGCAGTATCGTAGCCAGCGACACTACGCAGGTCATAGCTGATGATATGGTGAAGGTCTTTGCGTGGTACGACAACGAGTGGGGCTACTCGACAAGGCTCGTGGACCTAGCTAAGATCGTGGCTACGAAGTAAATTTAAAGGGTGAAAAATGAGTGAAATTTTATCGATCAACGACCTTGAGCTGGGCGGCGCGAAAGTATTTGTCAGGTGCGATTTTAACGTGCCGATGGACGAGTTTTTAAACATCACCGACGACCGCCGCATACGCTCTGCGATCCCAACGATCCGCTACTGCCTAGATAACGGCTGCAGCGTGGTTTTGGCTAGCCACCTAGGACGTCCCAAAAACGGCTTTGAGGAGAAATTTTCGCTGCGAGGCGTGGCAAAGAGGCTTTCGAGGCTGCTCGATAGAGACGTGATATTTGCCGAGGACGTCATCGGAGCGGACGCGAAAGCTAAAGCCGCCGCGCTAAAACCTGGCGAAATTTTACTTCTTGAAAATTTGCGCTTTGAAAAGGGCGAGACCAAAAACGACGAGGCGCTGGCCGGTGAGCTCGCTAAATACGGCGAATTTTACATAAATGATGCGTTTGGCGTCTGCCACAGGGCGCACAGCTCGGTCGAGGCGATCACTAAATTTTACGACGAGAAGCATAAGGCGGCGGGATTTTTGTTGCAAAAAGAGATAAATTTCGCTCAAAATCTCATCAAACACCCTGCGCGTCCGTTTGTGGCGGTCGTGGGCGGTAGTAAGGTAAGCGGCAAGCTGCAAGCCCTGCACAACCTGCTTCCGCGCGTGGATAAGCTGATAATCGGCGGCGGTATGGCGTTTACGTTTCTAAAATCGCTCGGCGAAAATATCGGAAATTCGCTGCTTGAAGAAGATCTCATCGACGATGCGCGCGAAATTTTGCGCAAGGGCAGGGAGCTTGGCGTTAAAATTTACCTACCCGTAGACGTCGTAGCAGCTCAGACGTTTTCGGCCGAAAGCGCCGTGAAATTCGTCCCCGCTCAAGAAATACCTAGCGGCTGGATGGGGCTAGATATCGGGCCTGCGTCGATTAGGCTCTTTAAAGAGGTCATCGCCGACGCGCAAACCATCTGGTGGAACGGGCCGATGGGCGTTTTTGAGATGGATAAATTTAGCAAAGGCAGTATCAAAATGAGCCACGCCATCATCGACACTCACGCGACTACGGTCGTGGGCGGAGGCGATACGGCCGACGTCGTCGAGCGCGCCGGGGACGCTGATGAGATGACCTTTATCTCAACTGGCGGCGGCGCGAGTTTGGAGCTCATCGAGGGCAAAGAGCTACCCGGCATAAAACCGCTTAGAAAGGCCATGGAGTGAGGTTTTTAGCAAATTTAAAGTGCAATCACACGAGAGCGAGCTTTAGAGAGTACGCTGAAATTTTAGACGCAAATTTAAGCACAAACGACGACGTGACGGTATTTCCTCCGTTTAGCGCGCTTGATCTTGCGGCTCATAAATTTAAACTCGGCGCGCAAAATTTCTACCCGTGCGAAAGCGGCGCTCACACCGGCGAGATCGGCAAGGCGATGCTGGACGAGTTTGGCGTAAAAAGCGTGTTGATCGGGCACTCCGAACGGCGCGAGCTGGGTGAGAGCGAGGAGCTTTTACGAGCCAAATTCGACTTTGCCGCAAAGGCGGGCTGGCAGATCATCTACTGCATCGGCGAAAATTTGAGCGTAAACGAAGCGGGTCGCACGAAGGAGTTTTTGGCGGAGCAGCTAAAAAATATCGACCTTGGCTACGAGCGGCTACTGATCGCCTACGAGCCAATTTGGGCGATAGGTACGGGCAAGAGCGCGAGCACGGAGCAGATCGAAGTGGTTTTAAATTTCATCCGCGAGCAGACGAGCGCGCCGCTGCTTTACGGCGGCAGCGTAAACGTCGCAAATATCGCTGATATCGCAGGTATAAAAAGCTGCGATGGGGTTTTGGTAGGCACAGCCAGCTGGGACGCATCGAAGTTTTTAGAGCTTATACGCGTTGTCTCGCATCGCTATACTTCGTTGTCTTAAAATTTTGCTCGGTCATTACCTAATATGGTAACTCCCGTCGCAAAATTTTAAGTCGCCTAGTCTAGCTTCGCGATACTACCGCTATCAAATTTGGTTTCAAATTTGAATTGCAAATTTTTAAGTCAAATTGCGAAGGATTTTGAGATGATTTTTGGGGCTTTGCAGTTAAAATTTTGCGTAGGCTAGACGGATGGTCTGCCGAGCAAAATTTTAACAAAATTGCCAAAAAGCGCTCAAAAGCCAAGCAAATTTTAAAGGAGAAATAATGATTTTAAAAGGCAAAAAAGGCCTCATCGTCGGCGTCGCTAACGCCAAATCTATCGCTTACGGTATCGCCGAAGCTTGTCACGAGCATGGTGCGCAGATGGCGTTTACCTACCTAAACGATGCGCTGAAAAAACGCGTAGAGCCGATCGCGGAGGAGTTTGGGAGCAAATTCGTCTATGAGCTTGACGTAAACAATCCTGCTCACCTTGACGGCCTTGCAGATCGCATTAAAGCAGATCTGGGTGAGATTGATTTCGTCGTGCACGCAGTGGCTTACGCGCCAAAAGAAGCGCTAGAGGGCGAGTTCGTAAACACGACCAAGGAGGCCTTTGATATCGCGATGGGTACGAGCGTGTATTCGCTACTAAGCCTTACTCGCGCGGTGCTGCCGGTGTTAAAAGAGGGCGGTTCGGTGCTCACGCTAACCTACCTCGGAGGGCCGAAATTCGTGCCTCATTACAACGTCATGGGCGTCGCAAAAGCGGCTCTTGAAAGCTCAGTGCGCTATCTCGCTCACGATCTTGGCACGCGCGGCATCCGCGTAAACGCTATCAGCGCGGGCCCGATCAAAACGCTTGCCGCAAGCGGCATCGGCGATTTTAGGATGATTCTACGCTACAACGAGATCAATGCGCCGCTCAAACGCAACGTCACGACGCAAGACGTCGGCAAAAGCGCGATGTATCTGCTTAGCGACCTTGCTAGCGGCGTGACCGGCGAAGTTCACTACGTCGACTGCGGCTACAACATCATGGGTATGGGCGACATAGCGACTGACGCCGAGGGCAACACGATCCTAGCTTGGGACGCAAAATAGTCTACTAATATAAATTTGGCGGGGCGACTCGCCAAATTCTTCTTTTAAATTCCATCAAATTTGACCAAAAGGACACGCAGTGAGAGCTTTAGATGAACTCATAGCCTGGCTGGGCCCTAGTTGAAGGACAGCCAAGAGAGGTCAAAAACGACTACGAGATTTTGCCGAATGATGAAAGCAGGGTGTAAAGCGAGCTTTTGGGGCTTGGGGTAACTACTCGATCGCCGATGGGCGCGCTTGCTTACGGGTGCGGCAGCATCGTGATAGATGGAGGCTGGCTACGTGTGCTTGGCTCGGGGCGTGAGCGGATGAAGCGCGGAATTTACGGTTTTAGCCTTGGCAAAAGCTTTAGCAAAGCAGAGCAGATGCCTAGCTATTTGCTCGTGGCAGACGATGTTTTGGGTGGATTTTTTGCGATAAACGGCGGTGCCTTTGATGGCAAAGCGGGCAACGTCTTTTACTTCGCGCTAGATAGCGGCGAATGGGAAGATACGCAGCTTAGCTACTCGCGTTTTTTTACTGGGCGCTTTGCGGCGATATATCTAAATTTTACGAGCTTTACCGCTGGGACGGTTGGCGGCGAGGATGTGAGAAAAATTAGCCTTGATAAGGCAAATTTTGTTCGCTATAGCGGAATGCCGGCGTAAAGCCAATACTAAAATAGATAAAAAGACGGCACGGATATAGATGAGTATTTTGCTTCTATTTTTAACGGCGGCGAGTAAATTTTCAAATTCGATGCAAATTAACATAAAACCGTTGCGACTCGATAGTCTTTACGGTTGATTTGCGCTCTCGCAGTGGTTGCTAAAATTTGCCGTACGAGTTAATAAATTTAAACAAATATCCTAAAATAACCGCAAATAATCTTTGAAGGATTTATTATGCAAAGTTTGCTTTTCTCGCCGCTAAAAATCGGCGATCTAGGGATCAAAAACCGCATCGTGATGCCGCCGATGTGTATGTACAAGGCTAAAAACGAAAACGGCCTACCTAGGTGCTTTCACCGCTTGCATTACGCCGCTCGCGCGCTAGGAGGCGTCGGGCTTATCATCGTCGAGGCCACGGCTGCCGAGCCTAGAGGTAGGATCACGAGCCGCGATCTAGGGCTGTGGAACGACGAGCAGCTAGAGGCGCACGCCAGGCTCGTCAAAGAGTGCGTCAAATACGGCGCCGCAATGGCCGTCCAGCTCGCGCATGCCGGCAAAAAAAGCGAGTGCGAGGGGCTGATCGCGCCTAGCGCTCTGAAATTTAGCGAGAGTTGCAAAACGCCGAGGCAGATGAGCGCGGACGACATTGTTGCGGTCAAGCAAGCTTTCGTTCAGGCTGCGATTAGAGCCCAGCGCGCAGGATACGCCGCGATCGAGATCCATGCCGCGCACGGTTATCTCATCAGCGAATTTCTCTCACCCGGGATTAACCTGCGAGATGACGAATACGGCGGGAGCTTCGAAAACCGCACGAGATTTCTAAAAGAAATTTTAACCGAAATAAAAGTCGCGGTACAAATCCCCGTCGGAGTGCGCATAAGCGCGGAAAGTTGGGTGAAGGGCGACTGGAGCCTAGAGGATAGCGTGCGGCTAGCAAAAGATCTCGAGGCCTTGGGTGCGGCGTTTATCCACGTCTCGGCGGGCGGATTTTTTGAGCGCACGGATAGCGCGCCCGCACCTACGCCGCTTTATCAGGCTGGCTATGCTAAGGCGGTAAAGCAGGCCGTTAGCATCCCGGTGATCGCGGTCGGACTCATAACAAAGGCGTCTGAGGGCGAGGCGCTGCTACTAGGCGACGTTTGCGACGCGGTGGCTTATGGCAGAGAGCTGCTGCGAAATCCAAATTTTGCGCAGGCTGCGATGAGTGAGCTAGGGTGCGCTGAGCTGATAGAAAATTCGTATAAAAGGGCGTTTAAATAAAATTTACAAGATCGTTCGGCGCAAATTTGATCGGTCGCTTGGGCAAACCGTTTGGCAAATTTATTTAAACTTTCGGGCTATAAATTTGGCAAATTTATAGCCCTGCTACGGCGCTAAATTTGATTTGATTGCGACCGATTTTAGCGGTTCTAATTTATAAACATAGTGGCCGATTTTTTGATTTACTCCGTCAAATTTGTAGAATAAAAGATAAAATTTAAGCCGCAAAAACGGCTTAAATTTACGTGAGCTTGTAGCTAACCGGGATTTTAATGACATAGTCGCGATCAAGCGTCGGAAAATCAGGCGCGGCGCGGTTTATGAGCTCGACCGCAGCCTCGTCTAGCGTCTCAAAGCCCGAGCTTTTTATCACTTTTACGTCGCGGACGGTGCCATCTTTTTTGTATAAAAAGCTAACCTCTACGACGCCCTGATGGCGCATTTTTTGCGCGCGTTTAGGGTATTTGTGGTGCTTTTGTATCGCCTTTTGGATCTTAGAAAATCTCTCGTCGCCGGCTGATGTCGCAAAGTTAAATTCCCCAACCGTTTCCGCTCCGCTAGGCGGTAAATTTGATTTTACGTTCGAGCTTGGAGCGCTACTTGGCTGTGCCGCAGACGGTGCAGGGGTCGGCGGCGACGGCTGTGCGGTCGGTGCTGCCTGTGCGACTTGCTGTTCCGGCTCAGGCTCAGGCGTTTTAACCGGTTTTGGCGTAGGTTTAGGCTTTGGCTTCGGTTTTTCCACCGGCTTTTCTATCGGTTTTGGTTTCTCCACCGGTTTTGGCTTTTCTATCGGCTTAGGCGGCTCGACCGGTTTTGGCGGTTCCGGCGGCGTGACGACGGGCTCTGGCGGAGGAGGCGCAGGCGGTGCCGGAGGCGGTGGGGCGGGTGGGGTAGGTGCCGGCGGGAGCGGAGCTGCTGGCGGCGTAAAGGTATTTAGCGCTATCTTAACGCTTTTTTCTTCCGGCATCGGTTTTAGCTCTTCGTAAAATTTGATAAAAGACCCGATGAGAATAGAGTGCAACAGGATAGAAACGCCAAGCCCCGTAAAGCTGGCGCGTCTATTCAGTTGTTGTCGTGATAGCGAAGTTTTCATGATTTTTTTCTTTTAGTATGTCGATAACCTTGATAAACGAGTCGAATTTGCTCTCTTTATCGCTTTTTAATTCTATTAACGTTTCG
Source organism: uncultured Campylobacter sp. (assembly GCA_963515555.1). Taxonomy (GTDB): domain Bacteria; phylum Campylobacterota; class Campylobacteria; order Campylobacterales; family Campylobacteraceae; genus Campylobacter_A. Next base: position 22,192 of record CAUPXB010000026.1, read on the forward strand.
TTTTTTATCTCGTTTAGCTTTTCTTTTAAATTTTCCTCGGCGATTTTATCTTCGCCTATGAAAAATTCATTATCTTTATTAATTAAAACCGCGATTTTATCGTTTTCGTCTTGCTTTTTTTCCGCGCTTTCGCTGTTTGGCAGGTCGATTTTGATATTGCCCTGAGCGATAAAGGTAGAGATGCTAAGCACGATAGCCAGCAAAACGAGCATAATATCTATGAGCGGGATTACGTTTAATCCCTCTTTTTTAGGCATTCTCACGTGAAGCCTTGTAGCGGTTTACTAAAACGTCCACTTTTCTCATAAACGCGTTGTAGATCATTAGCGTCGGTATCGCGACGATTAGGCCTAGCGCGGTTGCTTTTAGCGCTAGAGACAGACCGACCATGATGCTTTTAGTGTCGATGCCGCCGCTCATACCCATGTCGTAAAAGGTCACCATAATACCTGCGACCGTACCCAAAAGTCCGATATACGGCGCATTTGAATAAACTATATAAAGCGTTGTTAAATTTCTAGTTACGCTCTCTTCAAAGTCGTCTTGATTCTTGTAGTTTTCAAATTTAACGTTTGCGTAAAAGATCAAACGCTCTATCGTGAGCCATACTACGACAAAGCTCATAAGCCCTAAAATACCGATGATAACGTAATCGACGTTGTGTTTGAGAAATTCCATTTAATGCCTTCTTATAAAATTTGCGCGTGAATTATATCAGATTATGGTATTTATTGTCAATAACGAATAGGCAAGTAATATTTTATATAAATTTATCTAAAATTTAGTCTTAGGATTGTAATATTCGTTTTCAAAAATTTTGGCAGATTAAAGAAAACAAAATTTAAATGTTTTTCTAAATCAGCGCAAATTTTCGTAAATTTAAAGAGGAGAAAAAATGAGTTTTAACAATGTTGCGAAGATTTCTTTCGTAGCGGCTTTAGCCATCGGCGCAAATGCCGCCGAGAACGTAACCTTAAGCGGCGTAGAGGTAAGCAGCACCGGCGGCGGCTACGGCGTAGACGACGTAAAAATAAGCACGAGAAACGCAGGTATACTAAAAGACGTCATGCGCGATATTCCCGGCGTTTACGTAGGCGGCACGAACGGCATGAATCAAAAAATCTACATGAGAGGCGTGAGCGACCGCGGCCTAAATATCACGATCGACGGCGCGAAGCAAAACGGAAATACCTTTCACCACAACGCAGACCTACTGATCGACCCCGATCTGATCAAAGCCATCGACGTTGAGGTCGGCTCGCGCTCTGTTGTAAACGGTGCCGGAGCTCTTGGCGGTTCGGTAGCCTTTAGGACGGTGGACGCTAGAGACCTACTGGAAGAGGGCGAAATCATCGGCGCTAAAATCAAAACGGGCTACGCCTCAAATAACGACGAATTCTCGCAAGGTCTTATGGTTTTTACCGCGCCGGTCGAGGGGCTTGACTTTTTAGCCGCGATAAATCACAAAGGCTACGACTACGGCAAGAGCGGTAACGGTAAGAAAATCGGCGGCGACGGCAACGACCTTAGCTATCTTTTTAAGCTCGGATATAGCTTTTTAGACGCGCACAGGATATCGCTCTCTCACGAACACAATCACTACAAAGGGCTTTATCCTTTAAGAGCAGAATTTGGTAGTTGGCATACAAATGATGACTACCGCAAATACGAGCGCGACACGACGACGTTAAAGTACGAATTTACGCCGAGCGAACTGCTAAATCTAGACGTAACGGCGTATCATACGAAACATCAGAGGATCGACGGTAGCAAATGGGGCGTAAAAACTAGAGGTCTAAGCGCGAAAGCAAAAACAGTGGTAGAAACAGGCGACGTGACTCAAACGCTAAGATACGGCGCGGAGTACTACCATAGCGAGAACTTTAATAAACCGCAAAACAACCGTCCTGAAAAAGTAAACAACTACTCGTTTTACTTAGAGGACGCGATCAAATTTGCTGGACTTACCGTGACTCCGGGTATCAGATACGAGCGTCACGAGCTAAAGACATATAATGGCACCGGCGCAAATATCGGCGGGTACAAATACAAATTTGATGAGTTTACGCCCGCTCTCGCGCTTGATTACGAGTTTATGAAAGGGCTTGGAGTATTTGCCAGCTATGCTAAAGTGTTTAGGGGACCTGACGTTATGGAGTCTATGCTAGCTAGCGGCGCTAGTAGGGGTGCGGCGCTAGGATACAGAGCAAACCCTGATCTAAAGGCTACTACGGGCGATAGCTACGAGATCGGCGGACGCTACAAGGGCGAGTTTAGCGAAACGGGACACGTTAGCTTCGTAGCTAAATACTTTAAAACCAAATACAAAAATCTAATCGTAGATAATAACGCAGCAGGCGGACGTGTAAATCCTGTGCTTTATAGGATCAATGCAGGCGGCGCGGATATCGACGGCGTCGAGCTTTTGGCGAGGTTAAACCTCGACGCGCTAAGCTTAGGCGCTAGCTATACTCATCAAAAAGTAAGATATAAAGACCGCGTAAGAAACGGCAGCGGCGGCTACTACACGTCAAATATCATCGGCTACCGCGACCAGGGCGACAAATACACCTTTAACGCCGAGTATTCGGTAAACGCTATCGACACGCTTGTGGGCTATAATCTTATTTATTTTGCCTCAAAAGACACGACGAGTGCCGGCAACGACGCGGCCGTGCATATCCCGAGCTACGCCGTGAGCGACGTCTATCTCACTTATGCGCCAAGCAGCGGTAAATTTAAGGGGCTTGAGATAAACGCGGGCGTTTATAACGTATTTAACAAAGCCTACGTTTCGCACTCTCAAAGAATGGCCCAGTACACGGGCGATGCGAACGCGATCGACTGGGAGCCGGGCAGAAACTTTAAGGTTAACGTCTCTTATAAATTTTAATTTTTATTCTAAACTCATGCATCTGGGGGCTTAAATTTGAGCCCCCCCTTTTTTATATCTTTTATCAAATTTACTCAAATTTGGCGTTGTTTATTTTTGTTATTTGCGGCAAAGGATTGTTGTTTTAAATGCGCTCAAATTTACGCAGCTTTAGCCAAGCGAGTAAAATTTACCGCATATCGTAAAGGTAAATTTGCGGAGTTAAATTTATGAGCGCGCGACGTCAAATTTAACGGATAGTTTTAAATTTGCATTTTCAAGATGCGGGTTTTTCGGGGAGTAAATTTATAAGCAAAAAAGCGAGCCGAATTTGACTCGCCGTAGTAAATTTAACGCCGAATTTAAAGGCGTTAAATTTGATGTTTTATATTAGCGTTTTCTGCCCATTCTCTTTAGATTATCGCATGCGGATGTGTCGCCGCTAAAGCACGCCGAGCGGTAGATGCTTCTAGCTTTTGACTCATCCTGCGCCACGCCTAGACCGTGTTCGTAAAGCACCGCCGTGTTTGTGCAGCACGGTACGTCGCCTAGTTTGCAGCCTCTATCGTAGGCCGACATGGCGTTTACGTAGTCGGGTTCCTTGCCGTCGGCGTTTGAGCGGTAAAACTCGCCTAAGTAGTAGCAAGAGTACGCCCCGCCGTTCGTGCATGAGGCGCTATAGATTTCAAGTGCTTTGTTTGCGTCTTTGCTCACGCCAAGTCCGGTCTGATACATGTTGGCAAGGTTTGTACAAGCCGCCTGATAGTTGTTTTTGCACGCTCTTTCATAGTATTTTAGAGCGGTTTTATGATCTTGCAAATTTTGATAACTGATGGCAAGATCGTTGCACGCGGAGTAGTTGCCGCTTTCGCATTTGGGTTTTAGTACTTCTATGGCGCGTTTGTTAAAATCATAGTCCGGGTTGTCGCTAGGGCCGCCGCTTGAAGCTGCGCATCCTACGAATAAAAGCCCGATAAAAGCAAGAAGTAAATTTCTCATTTTTTACCTTTCCGTAGTTTTAAAATTGTCCAAAGAGGTCGTTTAGCGCTTCGCTGATGCTAGGATGCGTAAAAATCTGATTTTTAAAGAAATCAGCGCCCGCGCCAAGGGCCATTGCGATGGCGATCTCGTTGATAAGCTCGTTTGCATAAACGCAGTGAAACGCCGCGCCTAAAATTTTGCCGCTTTTTGCGTCCACGATCGCTTTTAAAAATCCCGTTTCGTTGCCGACTACCTTTGCGCCCGGGACTGCAGCTAGTGCGAGTTTTAGGACTTTAAAGTCTAAATTTTGCGCCGCCGCTCGTTTTTCGCTTAGTCCGATGCTAGCTAGCGGAGTCTCGGTAAAAAGCGTGCTGGCGTGAGGCGAGCGGTTTAGCGTGCTACGTTTGCCCGCGCCAAAAAGCTTGTCAAAGACGATGCGAAAATCATCTAGGCTCGTGTATGTGAAAAGTTCCCCGCCGCGAACGTCGCCTACCGCGTAGATATGCGGCTGGGCGGTTTGTAAAAACTCGTTTACGAGCACGTTTCCTTTGGCGTCGGTTTGTACGCCTGCTTCGCTCAAATTTAGCTCCGAAGTCGCCGCTACGCGCCCCGTCGCTAGTAAAAATGCGTCCGCGTCAAGGCTTTTTGCCTCACCGTTTTGAGTGAAATTTAGCGTGCTATCTTTTAAATTTTTAACTTCGCAGCCCTCTAAAATCTCGATCCCTTGCGTCTGTAGTAGCGTTTTTACGCTATCTCTCACGTCATCGTCCTCGTTTTTTAGTAGGCCCGAGCGAGCTACGATAGTGACTTTTGAGCCAAACTCGGCAAACATCGATGCAAACTCAAGCCCGATGTACCCGCCGCCTACGACCACTAGGTGTTTTGGAAGCGTTTTTAGATTTAAAATCCCCGTACTGTCGTAAGCTAAATTTGAGCTAACCTCAAAGCTTGGTTTTTCATTAACCGAGCCCGTATTTATAACGATAGTCGGCGCGGTAAGCAGGCTTTCTGAGCCGTCTGCGGCCGAGACTTCTATGCTATTTTTGTCTGTAAATTTGGCCGTACCGTTTATCACGTCGATGTTTGCATTGCCGTCAAGCATCGCGAAATTTTTGGCTCTAAGCGCGGAGATTAGCTTGTCTTTCTTTTCGACGCTAAGCGTGAAATACTCGCCTGCGACGTTATTATTGACGTATTTTGCCTCTTTGCTCAAATTTACTAGCTTTTTTGTCGGGATGCAGCCGACGTTTATGCACGTGCCGCCGTACATCTGCGCTGATTTTTCGATAACGGCAACTTTTTTACCTAAATTTGCGGCTTTTGCGGCGAGCGTTTTACCGGCCTTGCCAAAGCCGATGACGATGATATCGTAGTTTGTCATATGGTTTTACCTAGTATGTAGTGGGTATTTTCGTTTATTCTTTTTATGCTTATCTTATTTTTTTCAGCCCAGTTTTCGATCACGTTTAGCGCGTCGCTTTGCGCGTCAGGCGTTTTGCCCGCGTTTTTTATCTTAAACACGTCCTCGCTGCCGCTCATTGCGACAAAGCTGCCAAGCGGCTTTAGGTGGTCGTTTAGCGTGATTATGCTGCTTAAATTTAACCCGTCGCAGTTGTTTAGGATGCGCTTAACTTGCGCGGTGGTCGCGTCGTTTTCGTTGTAGCCTAGTTGGTTTAAAAGAGCTGAAATTCCCATATTTTTCCTTTCTAGTTTATGCTTTTTTGACTTACTAAAACACCCTCGATGAGCTTTTTTATATCGCCGTCTAGTATCGCGTCGGTTTGGCTGTACGCTTCGCCGCTGCGGTTGTCTTTAACCTGCTGATACGGGAAAAGCACGTATGAGCGGATCTGATGGCCCCAGCCGATCTCGCTTTTTTCGACACTGCCGGCGGCTTCTTGCTGTTTCATTAGCTCTAGCTCGTACAGGCGCGATTTTAGCATTTTCATCGCGGTGGCTTTGTTTTTGTGTTGGCTGCGGTCGTTTTGACACTGCACGACGATGCCGGTGGGCGCGTGAGTGATGCGCACGGCGGACTCAGTTTTGTTTACGTGCTGGCCGCCTGCTCCGCCCGCGCGGTAGGTGTCGATTTTTAGGTCTTTTTCGTCGATTTCTATCTCGATATCGTCGTCGATCTCGGGGCTTACCATCACGCTAGTAAAGCTAGTGTGGCGGCGACCAGCGCTATCAAACGGACTGGTTCGTACTAAGCGGTGGATGCCGTTTTCGGCCTTTAGATAGCCGTAAGCATTTACGCCTTTAACTATAAAACTCACGTCTTTTAATCCTGCTTCTTCGCCCTCTTGGAAGTCCAGGGTTTCGACCTTAAAGCCCTCCCGCTCGCAAAAGCGCAGATACATGCGGTATAGCATGCTAGCCCAGTCGTTGCTCTCGGTACCGCCCGCGCCCGGGTGGATAGTGACGATGGCGTTTTTACCGTCGTCTTCGCCGCTAAGCAGCATAGAAATCTCTAAATTTACTATCTTATCCTCAAGCTCGCCAGCCTCTGCAAATAGCGAATTTATAGTCTCTTCGTCGTTTTCAGAGTTTGCCAGCTCATATAGATCTTTTGCGTCGTCTACAGCGCTTTTGGCGTTTAGGAAGTTATTTAAGATGTTTGAAATTTTCGTCTTTTCCTTGCCGATGGCGCCCGCTTTTGCGATGTCTTGCCAGAAATTTTGATCGTTTTCCATCTCTTCGATCTCTTTTAGGCGAGCTTTGATACTCTCAGGCTTTACGACGCCAGCTATATTTTCTACTTTCGTATTTAGTGTTTTTAGGAGTTCCGTGTATTCGTAATTATCCAAATTTTAAGACCTTTTTTGTGCTTTTTGGCGTGATTATAACATATTTGGATTAAGGTTGTTTATAAAATTTTATTTAGAGTAGGTATTATGAAATGTTTATCTATTATGGATATCAAGGCTTGCTTAATATTGCCTCTATTGATTAGGTTGAGCTCTGTTGAAAAGTTTGGTAGTGGGTCATTTAGTAATAAATTTAGCTTAGCTTCTTCGAGTTTTAGCTTTTTTTTATCTGTGTTTTTGTTCTCTAGCATCGATACCACTATTCTTAGCTTTGCTTTTGTTATATCACTTTGCACGGAATACCTTGTATACGATAATCGAAGATAAAAAAGCTACAGCAGAGCAGGCAAAATACGCCCAAATTTCTCCGATAGTTTTTTCAAGGAGCGTGTGTAGCCCCAGTAAGAAAAATACCAAACCTATAATGCAGATTACGCTAGTTATCGTATTTAATAAAACCGAATTGGCGCTCCTTAAAAAAGAGCACCTAATGTCGTCGGCTTGAGCGTCTAAGAGCTCTACTACCGAAACTATAAATTCAGATATGCCGGCCATTATTTTTTTAGCAACCAAGCGGCTAAAAATCCAACGCCTGCAGCGATAGCAATGCTTTTTATCGGGTCTTGCTTTATTGCGTCGCTTACGTTTTCTATACCGTCTTTACCTTTTAGTCTTAGATCGTCTATATATTTTTTAATTTCGTCGCTATTTAGCTGATCTAGGATTTTGTCTTTAGCAGATTCTGCGCGTTGTGTACCTGCGTCTTTAATGGACTTTACAATGTCTTTTAAGTCTGTTTTTAAAGAGTCGATATCTTTTTTTAAAGACTCCAAATTTATCTCTTGAGTAGCCATTTTTGTTCCTTTTTTTGTTATTTTGGAGCTAAAGCTCGTGAGAAGAATTTTATTATTTATTGATTAATACTCGCTAAACAGACTGCTGCTTAGACTTAATTTATACCTTTAGTTTTTTTTGATATAATCTTTAGTCTTATATTTCTATAAATTTTAAAGAAGAGAAAATGCAAATTTTAAGAACAGTAGAACAGCTGCGAGATTTCGTCGCGGCAAATCCCGAAGATATCGGCTTCGTACCTACTATGGGCGCGCTTCATGGCGGGCACGCTAGCCTCATAGAAAAGTGCGTAGCGGAAAACAAAACCGCGATCGTTTCGACATTTGTAAACCCGGCGCAGTTTTTAGCCGGCGAGGACTTTGAAGATTATCCTAAAGACGAACAAAACGACGCTAAAATTTGCGAGGAGCTGGGCGTGCATGCGATGTTTGCACCTGAGGCTAGGGAGCTATATTTTGATACCGAGCCGCTAATCAGCGCGCCTGAAAATTTAGCAAGCGTACTTGAGGGCAAGACTCGCCCCGGACACTTTGACGGCGTGCTTCGCGTGCTAAATAAGCTCTTTAATCTAACAAACGCAAAGCGCGTCTATATGGGCAAAAAGGACGCGCAGCAGCTGCTCATCGTGTGTAATTTCGTAAAGACCTGTTTTTTAAATTTAGAGATCGTGCCTTGCGAGATCGTTCGAGCGCGCGACGGACTGGCGCTTAGCTCGCGAAACGCCTACCTAGACGAGGGGCAAAAGCTAGAGGCGCTTAAGCTTTCACATTCGCTTAAAAAAGCTTCAAATTTGATCGCTGCTGGCGAACTAAACGCACAAACGATAAAAGGCGAGATGCTACAAACTCTAGAGCCGCTAAACGTCGATTACGTCGCGATCGCGGATAGAAATTTAAACGAAATCTCGCTAATAGAGCCGAGCAACACTATCATCCTAGTCGCCGCGTACGTTGGCAAAACGCGTCTGATCGACAATCTGTGGGTATAAGATGGGTAAACTTCACTTAGTATCCTTAGGCTGTAACAAAAATCTGGTGGACTCCGAAATCATGCTCGGACGCCTCTCAAACTACGATATCACGCCAGATGTCGCAAGCGCCGACGTCATCATCGTAAATACCTGCGGCTTTATTAACTCGGCGAAAGAAGAAAGCATCCGCGCGATCCTTGATATGCACGAAGCGCGCAAAAAAGGCTCCCTGCTCGTAGTCACGGGCTGCCTCATGCAGCGATACCGCGAGGAGCTGATGAAGGAGCTACCGGAGGTCGATCTATTCACCGGCGTCGGAGACTACGACAAGATCGATGAAATCATCCTAAAAAAGCAAAATTTATTTAGCCCTGACACCTACCTTCAAGCAAGCGAAGAGCGCGTGATAACGGGCTCAAACTACCACGCCTACATCAAAA
>CAUPXB010000027.1:0-27526 GCA_963515555.1 uncultured Campylobacter sp.
AAAACCGACCATAGAAAAAGTCGACGTTAAGACATTTTTGAAAAAACCGCAAGCCACGTGGAAGAAAATACTTCGTTTACTATAGAAGACGAAGCTGGAAATATACAAAGCAATATAGATAAAATCGCCTCAAATTTAAAATACGTCCTATCTATTAAATTTAGCGGCAGCTTTACGCTTGATGCGAGCAAGGCTACTACGGCGCTACTAAATAAAATTTCCGAAGGTAAAATTTGGCTACAAAACGCAACGAGCGATCATCTAAATTTGATAAAAAGCGGCTCGGTAGAGAAATTTTTCATAGACGATAGTAAAGATTTTACGTTAGATATCGCTACCTTTATAGCGCTAAAAGACAAAAAAGCAAATGGCGATAAATTTGTAATAAAAGATACTTCGGCAAATATCGTTAAGCATTTTGAGCATATAAAATCTCACGTAGACGCTATCAAAACCCTAGATAGCACGGATAATGCAAAGATAAATTTCATAAAAGCACAATACGACGCCGTAAAAGACGTAGTATCTAGGGACGACAAAGATAACGGAGTGTATGAGGTCAATGAGCAAACCGGCAAAGCAGCCATGAAACCAATCGACGTAAAAGACGGCAAGGCCTTTACCTGGGAATACTCAAACGACACGACGGACGTAACGTATAGGATAGAATTTGGCAAAAGAGACGCTCGGCCTGAGAGCTCGGATATAAAAGTCGATATGCCGGACGGCAAATTTTATAACGGCGAAAATATGATCAAAGACTACAAGATCAAAGCTTATAAAATTTACGAAAAAGACGGCTACAAAGTAACCGAAGAATACACGCCTAGCGTCTCAAAAACAGGCGACGTCACTAGAGATAAATTTGACGACAAAGGCGCACTGGAAGAAAAAATATTAGAAAGAAGCGACGGACAAAAACTCACACTAACCTACGAGGACGGCAAATTAAGCTATGCTAGCAAAACCAATCCAAAATACGCAAATACCGATATAAACTTCGAGATCAGCAAAGATAGCGAAAATCTGGACTACAAAGGCAAGTTGTATCTAAACGCAAGCTCGCCAGAACACTTAAGCCCTCTTACGCCAAATTTCAACTACAAAGGTAAAGTCACGGTAACAGATAGCGCGCTAGATACGAAATGGACCGCCGATATCGGAAAAGACGAGGTGGTCTACCGAGCATACGACGGACGATTCTCAGACGACGTAACGCTAGTGTCAAAGGCTGCATATACGGTCAATAGCAGCTACGGAGTCGATACTTTCGATATAGCCCAGACCATACAAGAAAATACAAATTTGAAAAAAATAAGCATCAACGCCGACACGAACAATCTATCAAACGGCGCAAAAATGGCGGTACTAGACAACGCTCAAGATAAAATCACGCTTCCATCAAACATCACTGAGCTAACAAAAGCGCAAGAGGACGTGAATCTACAAAATATCGAGGAAAAACTATCTACACTAGGAGTCGGTAAGGCACAGTATTTCTTGCAAAACGTAGGAGAAGATAAATTTAATGCCTATATGGCGCTAAATACCGACGGCGTAGAGGGCTATCAAAAGGATAGCGATACCTTGATAGAGGTAAAAGATGTCGAATCTAGAAGCTATTTTACAGGGATAAAAGAAGGCGCAACTTCGATTTATAAGAAATTAACGCCTGATTTTACCGTTCCGACTCCGTCTAGTTTTGAAGATGCGGCAGCTAAAGATGTAGTAGATGGAAAATCTAAAATCTGGGAATACGAAGATACGGTGGCCAACAAGACGTACCAAATAGTTTTTGAAAGAGCTCAAGACGAAAATAGCGGATTTAAATTTGCCCAAGGAGTATTTTTCGATAAAAACGAAAAGGCGCTAAATACGACCGGTTGGCAAACTAGAGCAAAGGTCTACGAGATAGACAAATCCACTCCAAACGTCGAGATCGTAAAAGCCCTAAGTAATAATGAAGGTGGTAGGGTTATCCAAACCGTCACAAAAACCTACGACGCTTCAAACAAGCCAATAAAGCAGGTATTACAAGACTCTTCGTACAGTCAAAACGACAAAACCGTAGACGTAACCTACGAAAACGAACAGATAAAATCGGCTACAATAACAAGCGCAGAATATGCCAATAAAACGGTAAAATTTGACGTTAGCTCAGATTACGACGCTTCGATACTAACGACAAAATCGCCACTTACGATGGATTTATCTAAGCCTTGGGATCTAAGCCCGTTAAGCGACGTAACAAAAGGACTTAAAGGTACTGCGACTATAACCGACAAAACGCTAGATAAAAAAGCCGTAGCCCAGATCGGAGATACGCAAACGACGTTTAAAATCTATGAAAATATAAACTCGGATAAAATAACTCTCATCTCAAAAGCCCAGATAAACAACGGATCGTTTTTGAGCAAAGAGGAATTTGACGTCAAAGAAACTATCGCCCAAAATCCGGATCAAAAAGAGATATCGATAGAATCAGGCACGGGTATGATGAAAATATCTAAAAACGAAAAAATCAAACTACCTGACAATATCGCAAAAATTTCAAAAGCGGCGGATGGCACGGATTCGTCAAATTTGACGGAAAGGCTCGCAAATTTGAAAAACGGCGAGGGTGCTTATTTCTTAGAAAACGTAGGAGCGGATAAATTTAATGCATATCTGGCGTTAAATACAGACGGAGAAGAAGGCTATCAAGACGGCAGCGACACTCTAGTCAAAATCTCCAGCGTAGCTTACGGCGCGGGATTTAGCGACGTAGACGGCGGATACACGACGTTAAGCTAAACTTAAAACTAAAAGGGGCTAAATTTGGCCCCTTTTTACATCTTGCTTTTTTGCTAATTTACTATCAAATTTGAGTCATTGTCGCAAGCGCCAAATTTTGCCGTCGCCGTTAATTAATAAATTTAATGTCGTGAGTAGAAAAGGTCGTCCGCTCCGCAAATTTAACTAGCGAAGCGGCGTGAAGTAGAAAATTAAAAATTAGACTTGTTTTGCTCAATCCATTTGTCGATACGTTTTGCGTAGTTTTCATCGCCTTTAACGTCAAGCGCTAGGCCGATAAATTTGCCGTTTAGTAAAAATGCAGAGTGGTTAAATTTATATCCGTCCACGTCACTAGCGCCGAAAATTTGCGCATCTTTTAGATACGGCAGAAAATCCACCGCGCCGCTAAAAAGCGTTTGCGGGTGGTTAGCTTGATTGCCGATGGCTACGATGGCGGCTTTTTTGCCTTTACTGCCGGCTTTTAAAAGCGGCAGCTTCTCCGCCCAATCAGACTGCAACTCGCCGTTGCCGTAGCTAGGCGCCGCTGCGATGATAACGTCAAATTTAGCAAAATCCTCTGCCCCAGCGCCCTTTACGTCTATTAGCTGCGCTCCTATTTTGCCGGCTAGATACTCGCACGCGCTCTTTGTGTGCCCCTTTGTCGTCGTGTAAAAAATACCAACGCTCATTTCGTTCTCCTTAAAATCAAATAAATTAATACCTGAATTATAACGAAATGATACTTAATTTATCTTATTTCAAATCACGCTTTTATTTGCCGTTTTCTATGCAAATTTCGGCGTATTTGAGCCCCAACTCGTAGGCTTTTTCGTTCTCAGCGTAGACTTTTTTAGGCACTTTTGAGAGCATTACGCGTTTAACTAGCTCAGCATCCAAGCAACCGCTCATCTGCACGGCGACTGCGAGCGCGACGACGCTTTGGGTTATGACGTTGCCCACTTCGTCTTTAGCGATGGAGATGATGGGTATTTCGTAGATTTTCCACCGTTTTTTGTCCTCGTCGCTAGCACGTACCAAATTTGGCTCCACGACGATGATGCCGCCATCTTTTACGCCGTCTTTAAACTGCTCAAAGCTAACCTGCGCGGTAGCCAGCATAAACTCGATCTCGCCCTCGTTTGCGTAGGGGTAAAAAATCTCGCGCTCGCTCAAAATGATATCGACCTTCGTCGGCCCGCCGCGTACCTGCGAGGTGTAGGTCGAGGCTTTCACGCCGTAAACGCACTCCTCGATTTTAGCCGCCGCCAAAATCTCGCCGGCTAATATCACGCCCTGACCGCCCACTCCGACGAATCTTAACTGCTTTTTCATTTTAGCGCTCCAAAATCGATTTTCTCGCCGTCTCTAGCGGCTTTTATCACCATGTCGTAGGCCTTGGTGTACTCCATGCGCGACTCGTTTTTGTGCAGCACTCCGAGCGGAAATTTACCATCCCTCTCATCCTCGCTCATCGCGTCAAATTTAGCCTTGCTAACCGTGCGATCATCGATCCACTCTAGCATCTGCGTGGCCTGCCCCATTTTGTTTTTGCGGCCTAGATTTATGTGGCAGTTTGAAAATACGTCAAAAAAGCTGTATCCGTCGTGCTCGAAGCCTTCGGCAAATATCTTTTCCAGCTTTGCGGGCTCTATCACGCTGCTGCGCGCTACGAAGGTCGCTCCTGCGGCGGTTGCGAGCTTGCACGCGTCAAAATTCGGATCGACGTTACCGTACTGCGCCGTCACCGTCCAAAATCCTGTCGGCGTGGTCGGGCTCGTTTGGGAGTTTGTTAGCCCGTAGATGAAATTATTTATCAAAACGTGGTTTAAATTTATATTTCTGCGGCATCCGTGGATCGTGTGATTGCCTCCTATTGCTAGCCCGTCGCCGTCGCCGGTTACCACGATGACGTGTTTATCGGGGTTTGCTAGCTTGATACCAGTGGCATAGGCGATCGCGCGACCGTGCGTGGTGTGGACGGTGTTGCAGTTGATATAGGAGCTAAAGCGCCCTGAGCAGCCGATACCAGATACCACGCATACGTCGTTCATATCCCAGCCGAGCTTATGGATTGCGCGGATTAGCGCCTTTAGTATCACGCCGTCGCCGCAGCCCCAGCACCACAGAGTCGGCGTTTTGTCGGTGCGTAGGTAGTCGTCGTAGTTAAATGCCATCAAATTCTCCTATTTTTTGCGCTATTTCTTGCGGGCTGATCGGGCGACCGTTGGCTTTTAGCAGCGTCTTAAAGTCCTCTCTTAGCGTGGCTTTGATTATCTCGCCCGTATACTGACCCAAATTTAGCTCGCAGATCAAAATTTTGCTAAATTTAGCCGAGATCTCGCGTAGTTTCGCACTTGGCGTCGGAAATAGCGTGATAGGCTTAAAAAGACCTACTTTCAGGCCTTTTTCGCGTAAATTTAGCACCGCTTCTTTTACCGCGCGAGCCACGGAGCCAAACGCGATAATGCAAATCTCCGCGTCATCTAGCATAAACTCCTCGCAAAGCTCGAACTCATCCGCGTGCGCGTTTATTTTGTTAAAAAGACGCTTGATGTTGTAGTCCACGACCGCGCCGTCTTCGGTCGGAAATCCCGTCTCGCCGTGATGCAGGCCCGTGACGTGATAGCGGTAACCGCCGAAAAATTTATTTAGCGTAGCGGGTTCGTCGGGAGCTGCTTTATATGGGCGGTAGTCCGCTGGATCTCCCTCAAACTGCCTGCGCGAGTAGATTTCTAGCTCGCTAATCTGCGGCAATACAGCCTTTGCATGCATGTGTCCGATCGTTTCGTCTAGTAGCAAAAACACGGGCGTCATGAACCGCTCGGCTAGATTAAACGCGCGAACGGTCTGTGTATAGCACTCCTCTAGGCTAGATGGCGCGATAACGATACTTTTTACGTCGCCGTGAGTCGGGTTTTTCGCCTGAAGCAAATCACCCTGCGCCACGCGGGTAGGCAGCCCTGTACTAGGTCCGCCGCGCATGACGTTTACGATCACTAGCGGCACCTCCGCGATAAAGCCAAGTCCGATCTGTTCAGCCTTTAGCGAGATGCCGGGGCCCGAGCTTGCCGTCATCGCCTTTGCCCCGCTCATCGAGGCTCCAAGAGCTACCGAGATGCCAGCGATCTCGTCCTCCATCTGGATAAATTTACCGCCGTGCTTTGGCAGCAGCACGCTTAGTTCGTGTGCGATCTCGCTGCTTGGCGTTATCGGATAACCGCCGAAAAAGTTACACCCGCACTCCACCGCCGCAAGCGCGACTAGCTCGTTTCCGCTAGCGATGACCTCTCTTTTGCCGCCGTTATTATTTAAAAAATCGCTCATTGCTCCGCCTCTAATTTTTCAAATTTATTCTCTCTTACGGCGGTCGCGCGCTCTTTACTTTGGGCAGTTAGTTTGGCAAATTTAAATCCCTTTTCCGCCACGTAAATCGCAAAATCGGGACAGTGTAGTTCGCACTCACGGCACCCGATACAGGCCTCCGGGTGTACCACTTCGATCGTTTTACCTAGCACAGCGCGCGGCTCTACGGCCATCGCCAGCACGCCCGCAGGACAGCGGCTCACGCAGATATCGCACGCCTTGCAGCGCGAGATATCGACCCAGACGGGCGCATCAGTTTTTATCAGCATATTTTTCCTTATCAAATTTAACTCATAACGATAATTTTATAGCATTTAAGTTAAATTTGGTATTTAAAGCAGGCAGTAAAATAAAATTTGGAGACTTTTTGCATAAAAGCGAGCAAATTTGAAACGCTCGCGCGGATATTTTGTGATTTTTGGGGATATTGCTGTAAATTCTGCGTAGAGTAAATTTAGAAAGTCAAATTTACCGCCGCCGATCCGTAAATTTAAAGATGATTTAACGGATACGGCGGTAAATTTGAAGCGATAAGCATAAATAACTAAACTTAGTTTCTCCTTACGCTGGCTTTGCCAAATCCCGCAAATCTATTTGACGCAAGACACGACGTATTGTTATTTTTGCAAGATACGACATAGGAGTTTAGCTCTTTGTTGCCTTTTTTACGCGTGTTTTTATTTTTTAGATTCATAAAATCCACCGCATTTTTGCCTCTTGCATGATGCGTAAAGCCAACCGTGCCGTCTTTTTCTACGCTACTTACTATGCCTACATGAGTGACGATTTTTGCTTTTTTGTTATTTTTCGTGCTTCTGGTTGTGTTATTGAAAAATACCAAATCTCCGACTTTTGGATCGTCAAAGGCGATCAGATTTTTACTCTCATAAAGCTTAAACATAGCTTCGCTTTTTAGACCGTGCTTGGTGTAAAATTTATCGAGCTCCTTTTCGTCGAAAAAGTCTCGATTTAATTTTTTATTCACAAGCGTTACGAAGCCCGAGCAGTCGCCGCCGTCTCTTTTACCTATATATCCTTGCAGGAGATTTAGCAGGGCCGTTTCTTTTGCGTCGAGTCGGTCGCCGGTTTTACCATAAAATGTCTTGCTTCCCCAATTTTGGATTTTATCCTTTTCTAGCGAAGTAGTAGCTTGGGTTTTACTTTGCTTCGTTAACATCGTATTTTTGGGAGCGCTTGACGAAACGTTAGCGCACCCCGACATAAAAGCCGCTAAAAACAGGGCGTAAATTTTAATTTTATAATTTACAAGCATCGGCTACGCGATTACCCCGCTTTCTTTTAAAAATTTGATATTTGCAGCTGTTTGCGATTCGCCTATTTCAAGTGCCGCTTTTTCCTCTGCGTTTGGCTCTTTTATCTCGCGCACGCCGCCCTTGCCTAGCTTAACGAGTCTGCCGCCCGCGCACTCGCCCTCTATCACGCAGCAGCTTAGCCACTGTTCGCTGCCGGTTTTTATCGCCTCGCACATCTTGGCAGCAGCCGCGCCAGGAGCGTAGTACGCCGACGTGCCAAGCAGCTTCACTATCTTCGCGCCGCCAGTTTTGGCCTCCTGCGCTACCGCGTCAAATTCTCCGCCCAGATCCACGCTCACGTTACATTGTAGAGCGACCATATCGTCGTTGTGAGAGCCTATGATGTGTGCGCTAAATGCGCTGTTTTTTAGCCCTGTTTTTTGAGAGATCTCGTATTTTAGGCGCGCAGAGTCTAGCTCGCCAGCCATGCCTAGCACCCTACTTTTATCAAAACCACTAGTTTTATAGACTAGATACGTGAGTGCGTCAAGCGGGTTGGTTACGTTTATGATGACGCAATTTGGGGCAAATTTGGCGATTTTTTCCACTGTGCCTTTTACGATGCCGGCGTTTTTTAGCAGCAGATCTTCTCTGGTTTGCCCCTCTTTTCTAGGGCTTCCGGCAGTCACGACCACGATGTCGCTATCTTTAATCAACGAAAAATCATCCCCGCCGGCAACGCTCACGTCCAGACCGAAAACCGCCGCGCTCTGAGATAGATCGATCGCCTTTGCGCGCGCCACGTCGCCAAATATATCAACTAGCGCGATCTCGTCTGCGATGCCTCTTAGCAAGATAGCGCTAGCCGCGCTCGCGCCTACGTTTCCGGCTCCGATAACTGAAATTTTCATTTTTTTCCTTTTTTATAAAATTTGATTTTGTAAAATTTGATTAAACGTCGCGCTCGGCCTCATCGCCGCGCTCGCCTTTTTATCGTCCGGCTTATAGTATCCGCCAACATCGATCTTTCGTCCTTGCGCCGCGTTTATTTCATCCGCGATTATGCTCTCGTTTTTCGCGAGATTTTGGGCGACGAGTTTAAATTTATCGCCCAGCTGCGTACCGCTAGCGGCAAGCTCGCTCGCCCAGTAAAGCGCGATATAAAAATGGCTCGTGCGCGTATCTAGCTGCCCGACCTCAAACCGCGGAACCTTGTTTTCTTTTAGATAGCGCTCTACGGCCGAATTTAGCGTATCGGCTAAAATTTGCGCCTCGGTGCTCTGCTTAAATCCCGCCAGCTGCTCCAGACTAGCGCCTAGAGCCAAAAACTCTCCCAGGCTATCCCAGCTTAGGTGATTTTGCTCCAGCAGCTGTTCGGCGAGCCTTGGTGCGCTGCCTCCGGCTCCCGTCTCAAAGATACTTCCGCCCTCTAGCAGAGGCACGATAGAGAGCATCTTGGCGCTGGTTTCAAGCTCCAAGATCGGAAAAAGATCGGTCAGATAGTCTCGCAAGACGTTGCCCGTGACGCTGATGCAGTCCTTGCCGCGCCTCATGATCTCAAGCGACTTTTTGCAAGCCGTCGCCGGAGACATGATCTCTATATCAAGCCCGCTAGTATCGGTGCTAGCTAGCTGCGCTCTTACTTTTTTTAGAATTTCTCGGTCGTGAGCCCTGTTTTCGTCCAGCCAAAATATCGCCTTCTGCCCCGTGATTTTCGCGCGTTTTAGCGCCAGCTCGATCCAGTTTTGCACGGCGACGTCTTTGGCCTGCGTCATCCTAAATATATCGCCTTTTTCTAACTCAAATTTAAATAGAATTTCGTCTTTTGTATTTAGCACGCGCGCTTCGCCCGCTTCGCTCATCACGAATGTCTTATCGTGGCTGCCGTACTCCTCGGCCTTTTTAGCCATTAGACCTACGTTTGAGACGCTACCGATTTTAACGGGATCTAGCGCACCGTTTGCCTTGATATCGGCGACCGCGGCCTCATAAACGACGGCGTAGGTTTTATCTGGTATCACGGCTTTGGTTTCGCGAGCTATACCATCTTTATCCCACATTTTGCCGCCGTTTTTTATCATCGCGGGCATCGAAGCGTCGATGATAACGTCGCTAGGAACGTGTAAATTTGTAACGCCTGCAGCCGAATTTACCATCGCCAAATTTGGCCTATTTGCGTAAATTTCATCAAATTTGGCCTTGATTTTTTCTTGCGTAGCTTGAGGTAAATTTAAAATCCGCGCAAAAAGGTCTTTTAGTCCGTTGTTTTCGCTGACGTTTACGCTTTTTAGCTCGTCTGCAAACTCTTCAAAAACTTCCGCGAAAAAAATCTTCACGAAATGCCCGAAAATCACGGGATCGCTCACCTTCATCATCGAAGCTTTTAGGTGCACGCTAAAGAGCAAATTTTTTGCCTTCGCGTCCGCGATTTGCTCTTTTATAAAGGCGTCTAGCTCTCGCGCGCTCATAAAGCTAACGTCGATTATGTCGCCTTTTTCTACCGCCAAATTTTCTTTTAGCACACTTTTTTCGCCGCTTTTTGAGATAAACTCGACGCGTAAATTTTCATCCGTTTCAAAGCTAATCGAGCGCTCGGAGAAGTAAAAATCGCCGCCCTTCATATAGGCGACTTCGGTTTTGCTATCTTTTTCAAAAGGAGTGATTTTATATGGGTTTTCGCGGGCGTAGCGTTTTACCGCGCTAACGCATCTGCGGTCTGAGTTGCCTTCGCGTAGCACCGGATTTACCGCGCTTCCTAGCACTTTAGAGTATCTGGCGGCCGCGTTTTTTTCCTCAGGCGTTTTTGGCTCGGACGGGCATGGCGGTAGATCGTAGCCCTTAGCGCGAAGCTCCATGATAGCGGCGTTTAGCTGAGGTAAGCTTGCCGAGATATTTGGCAGCTTAATTATATTCGCGCGCTTTTCTTGCGTCAAATTTCGCAGCATCTCCAGATCGTCGCTCACGCGCAGATCAGGCGGCAGCTTGTCGTTAAAAGCGGCGATGATCCGCGCGGCTAGCCCTATGTCGGCCTGGGCTATCTCTATGCCGCCCGCGCGCAAAAACACCTGCAGGATCGGAAACAGCGAGTAGCTAGCAAGCAGCGGGGATTCGTCGGTTCTAGTATAGACGATGTCGCTCATCTTTTCTCCTAATTAAATTTCGCAAAATCTTATCCAAATTTATATTAAAATGCCTTTTGATAGGCTATTTTTGGGAATTTATCGCGCCTACGTGCTCCTCGTATGTCGCGCTAAATTTATGCTTGCCCGTCTTTTTATCACGCACGAAGTATAAAAACTCGCTCTGCGCGGGCCTTATCGCCGCCCTGATCGCAGCTAGCCCCACGGTGCAAACGGGGCTTGGCGGCAGGCCTTCGTTTAGATAGGTGTTAAATTTGCTTTTATCGCTTCGTATGCGCTCGGCCGTGACCGTCTCGTGCGAGTAGAGTCCGTAGTTTAGCGTGCCGTCCATTTGCAGCTTCATGCCCTTTTTTAGGCGGTTTTGGATGACAGAGGCCACAAGCGGCATCTCATCCTCGTTCGCGGCTTCTTTTTGCACGATAGAGGCCGTGACGAGATACTCTCTCCAGCGCTTTTCATCGTAGTTACCAAGTAGCTCGGTCGCCGTTTTTTCATGTGATTTTTTAGATAAATTTACGAGGTGTGTCGCTAGTTGTTCTTCGTTTACGCCAAGGGGCACTTTGTAGGTTTCTGGCACTAAAAAGCCGTCTTCTAGCGGAGCAAATTTAGAGTAAAATTCATTTAGCTTCGCCTCGCTCAAATTTAGCTTTTTTGCAACCTCTTGCAAAAACACGGCCGTCGTTTCGCCAGGGATCAGCGTTATTTGAGTTAGAGCCGCCTTTGCGGTCGTGAGCTTATATAAAAAATCAAGCTTGCTAAGCTTTGCCGCGCCCAGATCTATCCAACCTGCTTGCACATGCCCCATAGCGCGCAAGATCACGGCGTCGAATTTATTTGCGTCCGTATTTTTTTCGCTTAGATATGATATAATCCCAAGCGTACTGCCCTGAGGCACGAAAATGACCTCGCTCACGCTCACCGGGCGGCTAAGATAAACAAGAAAGCTCAGAAAAAATATGAAAATCATCTCGCTGATAATGAAGAAAATTTGGCGCATTTTGATCCCTGCGGTTTTGATATTCGTCATTTTTATAGCCGTCCTAAAACACGGCGTCGAGATAGAAAATATCGACGCGGGCGACTTTAAAATAGAGCAATTATATATAAAACTCGATAAAAAAATAATTTTACGCGCGCAAAATATAGAAATACCTAAACAAAGCGCCAAGGATAGCTCCGAGGACGCGCTGCTAGATCTATCCAAAAACATCGTCTGGATCGACAGGCTGTTTGAGGAAATCTTACTCGAGCGCGTTAAGTTTTTAAACAGCGAGTCCACGCTATTTTACAGAGACGACGTTTTTTATCTAGATAGCCCGTTTTTGGCGGTTAGCTCAAATTTTAAAGATACCGAGGACGGCATCACCGCAAACATCTATCTACTCGAGTTTAAGGACTTTAACATCACTTTAAGCGGCGTTAGCAATGCCGATTTGAGGCGTCAAATTTACGATTTTAACGGCACGTTTTCTAGCCACGAGCTAAACGGAAACGCCGCTATAAACCTCAAAAAAGCCGAGCTAAAATACGAGCTAAGCGACATAAACGCGACTAGCCTAAGAGGCTTTATGGACGAACTGGGAGCAAAAACGGGGCTAGATAAAGAGATAAAAAACTGGATCTACGGCTATATCACGGCGGATAACTACTTCGTAAAATCGCTTCGAGGCAGATTTAACTTAGACAAGCAAGAACCCTATCTAAACGAGCTTAGCGCACAGGGATTTTCTAAAAACGTAAAGGTTAAATTTCACGAAAAACTACCCGCCGCCACAGCCGAAGGGGTCGATGTCGAACTAAAAAAAGGCTCGCTATTTTTCACGCTAAAAAACCCGAAATGGCAAGGCAAAAATCTAAACGGAAGCACTCTTGAAATCTATAAAATTTTCGAGGAAAAAGGCGCTGGACTCACACTAAATCTGCAAACCTCGGCCCTCTACGACAAAAGCGTAAACTCTATACTAAAAGCCTACGACATCGAGGTTCCCGTTGAACAGCTAAGCGGCAAAACGGACGGCAAACTCGCGCTTGATATCAAATTTGATCCGCTAGAAGTGACGCCAAAAGGCAAATTTAAGATCACCGGCGGGCAGACTCTGATCGCGGGAGCTAAATTTAACGTAGATACCGCAGACGTCGAGCTTTTAAACGACAAGCTAAAGGTAAACGCGAAAAATACGGGGATGGACTTTTTTAGCGCGGACGCAGCGGTAGACCTTGATCTAGGCAAGCTCGCAGGAGACATAAACGGCACACTAAAGGGGCTAAATTTAGCCTTCGGTAAGAGCGAAATTTTAAAACTAGGCGCGATGCCGTTTGCGGCTAGGCTTGATTTTAGCGGCAAGGATACGAAGCTAGATATCGCTTCGCCCGCCGCCGTGGGTTTAAGATTCGGCGCGCAAAACGAGATAAATTTACCCGACTCGCGCGATCTACTGCCCTACTCGCCGCTGCTAAAAAGCCTGAAAATATCAGAAGGCGGCGTAAATATAAAAACCAAGGATTTTGAAAATCTTAGCATCGAGGCCAACGGCGTTAAATTTAAAACTCCGCTACTTAAAAAAGACGGCTCGCCGTACGACGCCGATAGCTTTGCCATCGACGTAAACGCAAAAGGCGCAACGGGCAAAAGCAAAAGCGGCGGTCTAAATTTCAAAATCGCGGGCGGCAAAACGGAGCTTTTTATAAAAGAGCTCGATCTTGTGCTTAGTGGCGGAGAAAATTTGAGCGAAAAAGACGGCGATATCGAGTTTGAAGCCAAGGGCTCAAAGCTGATTTTAAACGATTTTAACGCGACTCTAGATCTGCTAGCATATAGCGGCCAAAGTGTGGGCGGGACGGTGAGATTTGACGCAAAGCCCGCTCGCGGCAACTTTTCGCTCATAAAATCGGACAAAAAATTTGAAATGTGGGCAAACGACATCAGAGGCGAGTTTATCAACTCGATTTTTAACATTAAGAGCTTTGAGGGCGGTAGCTTTAAAATGCGCGTTTTAGGCGGCAGCACCGATGATTTTAAGGGCGAAGTAAGGTTGATCGGCGCCACGTTAAAAGACTATACGTTTTACAACCAGCTTCTCACGTTTTTAAACTCCGTACCGTCTCTACTCGTGTTTAAGACGCCGGACTTCGGTGCCGACGGGTATCCGGTGAAATTTGGCAAAATTTTATTTGAGAAAAAAGGCGATGTATTAAAATTCCTAGCCATCGAGTTAGAAAGTTCGAGCGCCGATATCGGCGGACACGGCACGATAAATCTCGCAACCAAAGAGATCGACGTGGATCTGGAGCTAAAGCTGCTAAAGGACGCCAGCTCCATCATCGACAAAATCCCGCTCATAAATCAGATCGTGCTAGGCAAAGACCGCACGCTCTCGACAGTTATCAAGGTGCGCGGAACTCTGCAAAAGCCGCAATACTCGACGCAAATCCTGCAAGACGCGCTTCTCTCGCCGTTTAAGATAATCAGAAACGTACTTGAAGCGCCGTTTTTGATATTTGAGTAAATTTGACGAGCTTTCAGGCGTCTGCGCCGCTAGTTTGCGGGTTAAATTTGAAGCCAAATTTGATACTCTGCGCCGTTCATCTGCGCAAGGCGCTCGCTGGCTATTGGCAAATTTAATCAAATTTGCGGTCTTTGCTATTTTTGAACGGCAAGCATGAGCGCTATACTTAAAAAACCGAGTCGAAAACAAAGCCCAAAATCGCAGCGTCAATGGCCGCATAGCAAAAATTTCGCCCTTAAAATAGACTAGGCTCGCTGCGGATTTTTATACTTTATAGGCCGTGAAAGCCGCGAGCAAAACGCCAAATGTCGCTGCAATATTTGGTGCCGCAAAGCCGAAATCGCCTCCGAGTCAAATTTGATAAAAACGGCGCCAAAGCTAGCAAGATAATCCGGCGTAGATCTAGTACGCAGACGCGCTAAACTCTCTCAGGGCAAAAACGGCACTAAAAATTAGCGCGCCGACCGTAGATTTTGCACATTTCTTGTAAATTCACGGCGGGTTTTGGCGTTTGGCGCCGTCTTGCCGGGACTACGATTTTTATTAAATTTGCTTGCGTTTTAAATTTTATCGCTAACGGCTCGGACGTTTTACGGCGTCAAATTTAGCTTTTGATCTCATCGTTAAAAAGCTCGCGAACGTCCACCCAAAAGCTTTCGGGCATAAAAATCGGCGAGTCTAAAATCTCCAGCAAACCGTCCCTAAAAGACAAAAACTCCGCGACTCTTTGGAGCCCGTCAACGGTTTTTATACTCATGTCCGCTAGCCGCAGCACCTTTACGAGCTGCATTTTATCAGCCGTTTACTGGGCAAATGCCAAAAACCGCGAATCGTCCGAAAACGTAAAACACGCCGTAGCCTGCTCGCTAAGTAAAATTTGCTCAATCTCGCCGCTTTGGCTAAAAATTTTACGTTTTTGCTCTCGCTCTAGCTTTCTTTGCGCTTCAAATTTAAATCCTGCGCCTCGGCGCTCGCGTAAAGCCGTAGCTCGCCCAAACTCGGCGTGCCCATGGGCTATCTCATGACCTTCAAATTCCGCGCTAAATTTACCGTCCGCGCTGCGCTCATTCGCGCTATAATCCCAAGCGGAACTCATTTATTTCCTTTTAAATTTATCCGCGCATTTGCCCGTCCGCACAAATCTTGCAATCTCACGGCTCAAAATTAGGACAGTAAAAATCATCCGCCTCGCTCCAAAGCTCCTCTAGCGAGCATCCGTCTATCTGAGGCGCGGCGTAGAGTTCTCGCAGCGTGGCGAAATACCGCTCACCGCTCGCGTTTGCGCCCGTCTCATCCGCGCACCTTTGAAACGAGCAGCGATCCGCATAGGCGATAATCATGTATAGCGCGCCGCGCAGGCAAAAGCCAAGTTCGGGCTCGCCGCCCTGGGCTACGCATTTTAGCAGCATTTGCTCTATGGTTTCAAATGAGTATTTAGGCATCTAGCTTCCTTTTAAATTTATCTAGATGCGTTTTAAAGAGGCAAGTAGACAGAGTTTCGTCAAATTTGCCGCGTTTTTAGAAGTAAATTTTAAAAATCGGCTCAAATTTAAACACAGAATTTGAGCTAAAATTTGCAGCAAAATCACCGCATCTCAAGGCGCATGAGGTGCATATCCTCGCCGCCCGTGACATCAAGCTCCTGCGAGCCGCAGGCCGGGCAGGTGAAGTCGTTTTCGCTAAGCTCGCCGGTAAAACTGCAGCTTTTGCACTCCACGGCGACGTTTTGCAAGGCGATCAAAAGCTCGGCATTTTCGCAGATCGTGCCGGCTTTATAAACTTCAAACGCGCTTTCTAGGTAGTGAGGTTCGACGCCGCTTAGCCGTCCGATACGCACTTCGAGGCGCACGACCTCTTTCGCGCCGTTTGCGGCGGCGTTTTTCTCGCAAAGCGCGACTAGGCTTTGCACTATGCTTAGTTCGTGCATCGGCTTGCCTCGCTTGCGGATGGAGTAGATTTTATTTTTACGCACGCGTCTAGGGCGTAAATTTGATAAATTTTGCGAGCCCGCTCTCGTGACGTGCAGGCCCGAAAATCTAGCGCTTTTAAATTTGATCTACTCATCGCCGCGCCTAGCATATTCTAGGCAAAAGCTCGCCCTTTGGCGCTTCTAAAAAGCGCTTTGAGCCGTATGCATTTTGCAGGATGACGCGACCGTTTGCGACGCCTAATATCTCGCCGATCGAAGCTGCGTTATCGTCAAATTTGCGCAAAATCTCAAGCGCGCGCGTCTCGTCTTTTTCATCTACGGCCAGCACAAACGTACCCTCGTTGGCTAGCTCGTAGGGCTCAAAGCCAAACAGCTCGCAAACGCCCGTCACTTCGTCGCTAACCTTGATATCCTCCTCGCGAACGAGGATGTCTAGGCCGCTAAATTTCGCCCATTCGTTTAGCACCGCCGAGAGTCCGCCGCGCGTCGCGTCGCGCATGCACAGAGGCTTTACGCCGCCTTCTATCAGCGCCTTTACCGCGCCCACTAGCGCCTTGCAGTCGCTTTTTAGCTCGCTTTGCAGATCGAGCTCCTCGCGGCTAGCCAGCACCACCGCGCCGTGCCTGCCCACGTCGCCCGAGATCAGGATTTTTGCGCCCGCGCGCAGGCTTTTTAGCTCCACGCCCTCGCAGACGATCTCGCCGATACCACTCGTGTTGATAAAAATTTTATCGCATTTGCCGCGCGGTACGACCTTCGTATCGCCGCAAACGATGCGCACGCCGTTTTCGCGAGAGACCGCGGCTAACGAGCCTAGTATGCGCTCTAGCTCGGCTATCTCTAGGCCCTCCTCGACTATTAGCGCGCAGCTTAGGTACTTTGCCTCGGCGCCCACCATAGCTAGGTCGTTTATCGTACCGCACGCAGCGATCTTGCCGATGTCGCCGCCGTTAAAAAATATCGGTGTAACCACGAAGCTATCGGTGCTAAAGGCTAGTTTGCCGTTAAATTTTGGTGCCGAATTTGTGGAGCGTTTAGCGCTCTCGTCCGCGCAAAAATCGCTGAAATTTAGTATCGCGCTATCGTTGCTCTCGCGCAAAATTTCGTTATCAAATATCCTAAAAATCGTCTCGTTTATGAGCGAGTTCATCTCTTCGCCGCCGCCGCCATGGCTTAGCATTATCTTGCTCACATTTGCCTCCTCTTAGCCCGCGCTTTTGACGTCGCCGTATTTGTAGTATGCCGCACATGCGCCCTCGCTAGAGACCATGCACGAACCCACCGGGGTTTTTGGCGTACAGGATTTGGCGAAAATTTTGCAGTCAAAAGGCTTTGCTCGCCCGCGTAAAATTTCAGGACAGATACAGGCCTTACTCTCGCCTTTGCTTTGCACGCTGCAGTCAAATTTGACCCTCGCGTCAAGCTCGGCGTACTCGGGGCGCAGCTTCATACCGCTTTGCGCGATCGCGCCAAGACCGCGCCACGAGAAGTCGCACGGCTCGAAAAACTCGTCTATAAGCGCCTTTGCTTTTTGATTTCCATCACGCGTGACGACTCTGGCGTATTCGTTATAGACCTCGTGCGTGCCCGCGTTTTGCTGGCGGACGAGGTTTAGGATGCCGTCCATCAGATCAAGCGGCTCAAATCCGCTAACCGCGATAGGTTTTTTATACTCGGCCGCGATGCTCTCGTAGATGCCATATCCCGTGATCACGCTCACATGGCTAGGTCCCAAAAACGCGTCGATCTTGACGTTTTCGTCGTTTAGGATCGCTCGCACGGGTGCTGGGACGGTAACGTGATTTATATGGAAAAATAGATTTTTTAGTCCGAGTTCTAGCGTCTTTTGGACCAAATTTGCGCTCATAGGCGTCGTCGTCTCAAACCCGATCGCGAAAAATATCACGCTCTTTTCGGGATTTTCGCGCGCGATTTTGATACAGTCTAGCGGGCTATATAGCGCTCTGATGTCGCAACCTTCGCCGCGCAGCTTTTGCAGGCTGGTGTTTGAGCCGGGGACTCTGAGCATATCGGCTAGAGTGCATAGTATGACGCCTGGCATCTGAGCTAGCTTGATCGCCTCGTCTATGCGGCTTCTTGGCATCACGCAGACCGGACAGCCGGGGCCGTGGACGAAATTTATATGTTCGCCGACTAGCTGCGGTAGGCCAAATTTCATGATCGAGTGCGTGTGTCCGCCGCAAATTTCCATGATATTTAGCGGTTTTACACTCTCTTTTTTGATGAGTTTTGAAAGCGCTAAAATAAGCTCTTTATCGCGAAAATCATTGATTAGATTCACGCTTTTTCCTTTGATTCCGGCTTATTTGCCGCCGCTTGCATGGCGCCTAGTCCCGCGTCGCCCTCGTCTGCGCCGATCTGGCCGTTTTGCATATCTTGGGCGATTTGGCGGTAGATTTCGATGCTTTCTAGCGCAAATTTCGTATCGATTTTCTCCATCGCGTAGCCGACGTGGATGAGCACGTATTCGCCTACAGCCACGGGCTCGGCGATGAGATCGAGGCTCACGCGGCGACTCACGCCTAGCGTCTCTACGGTAGCGACGTTATCTTTGTCGATCGCGACCACTTTTGACGGGATTGATAGGCACATTATCTAAGCTCTTTTTTAAATTTTAAAAAATCCAGCCACTTCTCCATGCCCTCGCCCGTTTTTGCGTCAAGCTCGACAACATCGACTTTTGGATTTAGTTTACGAGCCTCTTTGACGACTTTTTTCACGTCAAATTCAAAATGCGGCAACAGCGAAGTTTTAGTTATCACGATGAGATCGGCGGCGCGAAACATCACGGGATATTTGGCCACCTTATCGTCGCCTTCAGGCACCGATAGCAGCACGACGTTAAAGTGCGAGCCGACGTCGTAGCTAGCCGGACATACGAGGTTGCCGACGTTTTCTACGAAAACTATATTAAGGCCCTCTAGCGGCAGATGATGAAGCCCCTCGTGCACCATAAACGCATCCAGGTGACATGCCTGCCCGGTCGTGATCTGATGGGCTTTGCCGCCGGCTTTTATTATGCGGTCGGCGTCTTGGTTGGTCTCTAGATCGCCCTCGACGACGCCGATTTTAAATTTACCGCTTTTTATTGTAGCTTCAAGAAGCGTAGTTTTGCCGCTACCGGGGCTACTCATGAGATTTACGCATAAAATCCCGTGCTCGTCCAAATGAGCGCGGTTGTGCGCGGCCTCTTCGTCGTTTTGGGATAAAATTTTAGTTATTACTTCAACCGTTTTGCTCTCGTTTAGCGCCGGGTGCGCATGGCCGTGACTATGCTCGTGAGCCGCGCCGTGTCCGTGCTCGACGCCGTGATCGTGAGCGTGCGAGTGTGTCGTGCCATCGGCGTGAGTATGAGCGTGGTCGTGCCCGCCCAGCGAGCATCCGCAATCTTTACACATTTTGTTTCTCCTTAGCGATTTTTTGGGGTTATTATACTCTTAGATGTTAAAATCCCGCTTTAGTTTCATACCTTGCGGATATTATTTCGTTGCGTTTTGTTTATACTTTGAGATTTTTATGATAGCGGCGAGGGGTTAAAATTTGACTCAAATTTGAGTCGCGCCAAATTTGACGGCTCGGGCTAAATTTGAGTTCGGGTAAGTCTAGTCAAATTTAGCCCTCCAGCCGCCCGTAAATTTAACGATTGTTAGATTCTGCTGCGTTTGGTTTTTCTAGCACGATATCTTTGATACGAGCTTTGCCGTTATCCATCACGCTGATGACGGCGGTGGCGTTAAACTCCATCATATCTCGCTCCATCTGCTGCGCCTTTTTAGGCGGCATGAAAAAGGCCTCGATGCCGAAATTTGCGGTATTATAATCAACCCTGCCCGCTAAAAACGTCCCGCCGTTAGGCCGCTCAAAGCTATATTTGTCAAATTTATATTTGCCGTCTTTGTCCTGCTTTAAAACGGCGTAAATTTTAGCACCGTGCAGCTGCTGTCTTTTGCTCAAATTCGAGTATCTTTTGTCCAGCTCGTAAACGCCCGCAAAGCCGTAGCTAAGGCGCACGTAATCGCCGCGAAACATATCGCGCGGATCGTAAAGCGTAGTTTGCAGCAATATCTCTTTGCCAAAATATATCGGCGCATACGCATACGCAAGCATCGCGATCACGGCTAAAATTTGAAATACCGCCGCGGCAAAAATCAGCTTTAGTTTCATCTCGCGCTCCTTTTTTTAGAGATCCTAGATACCCCGAGCACCACCAGCGCAAATACCAAAAACAGCGCGCTAGCACTGACGTAATCACCAACTAGATCGACATATCGCACAAACGCCACCCAAAAGATGAGCGCGATGCCAAATTTCATATTATTTTGTTTAATGAGAGCGACCGCGACGCAAACGCCGATGAGCGAAAACACGCCCTCCTCGTAGCCCGCAAACGCGTCTAAGATAAACGGTAGCGCGATCAAAAGCACTCCGACTATTGCAGCGGCGTATTTTTTAAAGTAAAACGCAAGTCCCAAAGAGGCTGCGCAAAAAGCCATAAACAACGCCCCAAACACGCTTTTTAAAAATGTAACGCCGTTTAAAACATTTTCGTAGTTCTGGGTGCCGTAAGACCACGGACGAGAAAAATGCAAGTCCTCGTAAAGCGACATATCAAAGCACAAGATGCCCGCACCGCAGACGATGCCGATGTTTTTAAGGTAAAACGCGAGTTCAAATTTACCCGCCCTCTCAAGCAAAAACGAGGCGCAAACGGCAAGTAAGCAGTAGCTAAGAGTAAAAAAATGAACGCCGTAAAGCGCATCGTCCACGCGCAAATCAGCTAGAAAATACCGCTCGTAAAGCACGAAAGAGACGATATAAGCAAACACGCTCGCAAAAAGCGCAGCGGTCAGCAACCTCGAGTCGTCGCGCCAAAGCACCGCCGCGCAGGCTACTATAAATAACAAAAATCCGTGCGAGACGCCGCTAAATTCAAACTCCATCAAAAACCAAATAAGCCCCAAAACAAGAGCTTGCAATGCGATGATGGACTTACGCGTAGCAAGCCCGAGCGCCAAAGCTCCGACCGCCCACAGCAGCACACCGTTAGGCATATGCTCGCCTAGATGGTAAATTTGCGCGACTAAAACGATCGCCGCGCCATAGCAAAAGTTACCCAAGAAAAACAGCGTCGTAGCCTGCGTCTCTTTGCCGTTTTTTTGCGCCAAAACTCCGCTAAAATTTACCGCCGCGAGTATGCCAAGCACTATGATTAGCCTCACAGCGCGCGGCAGCTCCTCCCAGTTTGCGCCTACAAGCGTAAATAGCGAAAGCGCCAAAAACAGATACGCAACGAGCTTTAATATAAAGCTTCGCCACTCGTTTGCGCCCGATAAATCTATATCGTATCTAGCTGCTATCTTGAGCGCCGCCTCGTCGCTTAATAGCCCTTCTTCTCGCCATTTCGCAAGCTCGTCTGCGAGAAAATTTTTATGAAATATCATCATTTTTCTACTCCACGCATTTCATTATCCTGTGTCGCCCGGCCCAGTAGAGCATCGCGTAGCCCGTCACGCCCGAGATCAGCGACGCGATGAGTACCGCGAGCTTATCGGCGTAGGCAAACTCGTAGGTGTCGTGATAGGAGAGCGAATTTATAAAGAGACTCATCGTAAAGCCGATGCCGGTAAGTACGCAAAGGCCGTAAAACTGGGCCAGATTGCAGTATTTTGGTAGCTTTGCGAGCTTAAATTTGATCGCAAGAAAGCAAAAGCCAAATACCCCAAGCTGCTTGCCCGCAAACAGTCCAAGTATGACGCCCAGCGATACGGGATGGAAAATCTGCTCCAGCCCGATGCCTTTTAGCGAGATGCCAGCATTTACGAAGGCAAACACCGGCAGCACGAAAAAGGCGACGTAACCGTGCAAGTCATGCTCGATCTGCTTTAGCATCGAGCCCTCGCCATCCTTTGCCTTAAGCGGTATGAAAAATGCCGCCACGACGCCCGCTAGCGTCGCATGCACGCCCGATTTTAGCACGCTCACCCAAAGGATAATGCCTAAAATCACGTAGCAGGCTTTTTTATTTACGCCGGCTAAATTTAAAGCCAAAAGTCCCAAAGTAGCCGCTCCGGCAACCATAAACGATACTACAGATAGATGGCCGCTATAAAATATCGCCATTATCAAAATCGCGCAAACGTCGTCGATGATAGAGAGCGTCACGAGGAAAATTTTAAGACTCGCCGGCACTCTTTTGCCAAGGATCATGATAAGCCCCAAAGCAAACGCCGTGTCCGTCGCGGTCGGGATCGCCCAGCCTTTTAGCGCGAAAGCATCGGCGTGGTTAAACGCGTAAAAAACGAGCGCAGGCATGACGATGCCGCCGGCCGCACCCACGATAGGTAGCACGATCTGAGCAGGATTTCGCATCTCGCCCTCGACTATCTCGCGCTTTAGCTCAAGCCCTAAAAGAAAGAAAAAAACCGCCATGAGCCCGTCGTTTACCCACAAAATAAGCGGCTTTTGCAGGCTAAATTCGCCAAAAACCACGCCCATGTTTATACGTAAAAAGGAGTTGTAAAATTCGCTTAAAAAGCCGTTTTGAAATATCATCGCAAAAATCGCGGCAAGGATGAGCAAGATACCCGAACTAGCCTCGTTTTGGACGAAATTTTTAAAAGAGATATGTTTCAAATTTTAGCCTTAGGATAAAAATAGCGATAAATTCCGGCGATTTTAACATCAAAGGGCTAAATGCGCGATAAAAAAGAGATTTTTGCGGGCAAATTTGATAGAGCTTATCAGACCCGCCCGCATTTTAAGCGCTATGAGCGCGGGATGGCGGCCTTGGTGAGTTTTGCAAATTTAACCCCTTTTAGTCCGCCCATTTTTTCGGAAAATTTCTCGATAGCTCCCGCTTTACCGCGCAGTATCAGAGTCTCTAGGCAGTTATCGTGATCCACGTGGACGTGAGTCGTGCAGGCGATATGCAGGTTCGCCTTGTGCTCGATGTCCATCATTTTCACGACGAGGTCGTTTTGGTGGTGCAAATAAATGAGCGTCAAAACGCCGATAAGATCCTCATCTGCGTCCTTCCAGCTGTCATTTACTATTTTTTCCCTAATCAGATCACGAGTAAACTCGCTTCTCGAAGCATAGCCCTGAGCGCTTATTTTGTTGTCAAGTTCGTCTAATAACTGCTTTGGCAACGAGACGCTGAATCTTATGATATTTTCCACTATCGCCTCCTTAAAGAAATTATTAGATATTATACATCAGAAAACTTTAATCTAAATTAATGTAAGCACGATTTGACCGATAGCTATACTCGAATCATTGGCGGTAAAATTTCTATTTATGTAATAATTCTTACCTTTTTGCTTAAGAATTAAAATTACATTTTCAAGCAGGGCTTTATTTTGAAAAACGCCGCCGGCTAGCAAGACGTCGTTAGGCTGCGCGCAAGCTACGTCCGCTACTAGTTTTACAAGCCCTTTTATAAAGCCCGTCGCAGCCGTTTTAGTATCGTCTTTTAGAGCTCTTTTAAAAGCCTCTTTAAAGCAAATTTTGTCACTCCTGATTTCAAACTCGTAGCAGGCGTCCAAATTTGCATCAAAAAGTGCCTCTAGGCTCATCCCCGCCTCGCCCTCGTAGCTGATGCTATCAAGCCCCAAGATCACCGCCGCAAACGCGTCGAATATACGCCCAAGCGAGCTGGTTTTGACGCAGTTTATTTGCTTTTCGTGCAAGATTTTTAGATTTTTTAGCTTAGCGGGCTCAAATTTGGCTAAAAACGCCTCCGCCTCGCTCTCTAAATCATATTTTAAAATCGCGGCATAAGCTATCTGCCGGATATTTTTTACGCTAGCTTCGCCGCCGATTAGTAAAATTTCGTCAAATTTACAAACCCGCTCGTACTCTTTGCCGCGTATTTTTAAGATCTCTCCGCCCCAGACGCTTCCGTCCGCGCCGTATCCCGTACCGTCAAAACAAAAGCCCAAATACTCGCGCTTTGCATCCAGATCGTTTTCTAAAATCACCGATAGCAAATGCGCGTGATGGTGCTGGATTTGCGTTATATTTGAGCCGAAATTCGCGGCGTATTCGCGCGCCCATTTTAGGTTTAAAAAATGCGGGTGCAAATCGGCTACGATCTCGTCAAATTTTAGCTCGTAAATCTCGCTAAAAAGATTGATTAGCGCGCAAAAATGCTCATAGGTCGCGACGTTTTTTAGATCGCCGATATACGGGCTTATCATCAGCTCGCCGTCCTTAAAGATCGCAAACTGATTTTTTAGCTCCGCTCCGACTGCCAAAACGGTCTTTTCGCTCTTAAATTTCGTGCGGATAAACTTAGGATGCACGCCGCGGCTGGTGCGGATAAAGATAGGCTCGCCGTCCGCTACAAACGCGATACTATCGTCGCTTGGCGAGTGTATCTCGCGGTCGTTATCTAGATAAAAATCTATCACGCTGCCCAGCTTTTCTCGCAGGTCTTTTTCATCGTAGATGATGGGCTCGCCAGAGACGTTGGCCGAGGTAGCGATGACGTCGCCCTCTAGGTACTCAAAAAGCAAGAGATGAACGCCGGTGTAGGGCAAAAATATGCCGATTTTATTAAGCCCCGGCGCTAAATTTGACGGAACCCGCGCACCTGGCAAGCTTTGCAAAACGACGATCGGTTTTAAATTCGAGCTTAAAAGCTGCTCTTCTTCAGGTAAAATTCGTGCGTATTTTTTAGCGCGCGAGATATCCTTGCACATCACGGCAAATGGCTTTTTAGGGCGCTTTTTTCGCTCTCTTAGTAGCCCTACCGTATCATCCTTTAAACGGCACATCAGATGAAATCCGCCAAGCCCCTTTACGGCTAAAATTTTACCCTCGTTTATGAGCCGCGCTGCCTGCTTTGCGCTTTCGTTATCCCGCGCTAAAACCCGCCCGAATTTGTCTTTTAGAGCAAGCCTGGGCCCGCAGTTTGGGCAGGAGACCGGCTGGGCATGATAGCGACGATTTAGCGGATTTTTGTATTCGCCGCCGCAAAATTCACACATCTTAAACGCATTCATCGTCGTATTTGCGCGGTCGTAAGGCAGCGACTCGATAATCGAAAACCTCGGGCCGCAGTTGGTGCAGTTAATAAAAGGATAATGATACCTCGGGTCTGCGGGGTCATAAAACTCGCGCTCGCAGTCTGCGCAAAGGGCAAAATCGGGCAAGATAGGCGCGTGCTTTTTGGCTGATTTTGAGGCGACTATCTTAAACTCGTCAAATTTCGCGTCCTCTAGCTCGTTTTTTCTCATCTCGTCGATGCGAGCGAGGCTTGGTAGCTCCTCATGCAGCGCTTTTTCAAATTTTTCTATCTGCTCATCGCGTCCACAAAGCGTTAGTTTCACGCCCTCGTCGTCGTTGTAAATTTCGCCTGCAAGGCCGAATTTAAGGGCTAGATTATAAACAAAGGGGCGAAAACCAACACCTTGGACTAAGCCTGAAATTTCATATTTAAAACATCTCTTCAATCAAAAACTCTTTGCTAAATTTGGCGTTTAAGCCTGTTTTTAGATGCTTTAACGTCAAATTTGCAAGCGTTTTGTTCTCAAAAAGCGAGCCGCAAAGCAGCGCGTTTCGTACGCTAAAATCCTGCTTTAGCGCGTCCGAAAAATCGCTCAAAAAATACGCTAACGACTCGGCGTATCCGTAGCTAAGCAGCCTAGCATCGACGCCAGCGAGCCTAAAACTCATACCGCTTCTAGCAAATTTAACGATGTCAAAATGCGTTTTGTTTAGCATTTTAAAATCGAGCTTAGGCCCTTTTGCGCCGTTAAAATCGCTCGCGTTTTGCAGTAAAATCTCTCCCGCTTTTTGCGCATCGCTATCAAATCCAAGCAGCGCCCCGACCATACAAAACAGCCCGAAAAAGCCGTTTTGTACGCCAAGCTCGCCGCGCGGCAGGCTAAAGCTTTCGCCGTATTTTTGAAGCAAACTCTTGCCGCCCTCCTCGCGCTTTATCTGCGCGTAAAGCTCGTCAAAGCTTGCTGGTAAGGCGAAATTTAAGACGTTAAAATCATCAAATTTGGGGTAAATTTTAACTTCATCGTCTTTAAACCTGCTTAAAAATATCCTAACAATCCCACCTTCTTCGTCAAATTCTTTTTTTTGCGAGATTAAAATTCGCTAGATTTTTATCCGCAGCGCCCTCCACCTTGCTCAAATTTGCGCGTGAATAATAAATCCTAGAGCCGCTAAAAATATATCCGTTTTCAAGCACTACGGCCTTAAACGGCGGCTTTTGCGCCTTTAACGAGGTAAAATTTACGCCCGCTTTAAAAAGCTTGTCGCAAAGCACATAGATGAAAATGTCTCTAGCCGCGCAGACGTCAAAAAATCTTGGCGAGTTTGGGTGATTGCCGCGGTAGATCGCCGCCATTTTTAGCGTAACGGCTGGTTTTTCGTAGCTTGCTAGGGCAACCTGCTCAGCTTCGTTTGCGATAAAAATTTTGGGTAAATTTTTAAGATTTGTAGGCATTAAAAGATTAAAATTTTCGTTTAGCTCAGTAAAATTTGACGCTTTTGCCCGCGCTTAAATTTTTAAAAGCAAACTCCAAAAGCTCGCTAAAATTTGCCTTCGTCACGGGAGTAAATTTGCCGTCCGCAAAAACGAAAACGTCGCTAAAAACGCCGTTTTCGCACTCTTTTAGCTCGCCTTTTAGATAGGCGCTAACGACGCTTGGAGTGATATTTGAGAGTGCATTTTGCGGTTCGCTCGTTTCGCCTTGCGGTAAATTTTCGCCCGCGTAAACCTTTGAACTGCGCAAAAATACGCTGTGAGGCAGCGCGCTAGCAAGTATATCCGAAAACGCCAAAAGCTTCCTCTTGCGCGCCATTAACTTAAAGCGCCCTTGAATCCCGCTGTTTTTTAAGACTAAATTTTAGTCCGATTTTTACGAGAAAAGTCCTAAAAATAGCTTTTGAAATACAAATTTATGGCGTCAAATTTTACTCTGGCCGCCTTGCATTTCTAAAATTCGCGCGCTTATTTGCATTATCTGCGCAAAAACCGCTCCCTTTTGCGTCTCAAGCGATGCCGCCATATCTTTTACGTATGGATTTTTGCTCGCTTTTACCCGCTTGATCGCGGCTTCAAGCTCTTTTAGCCGTTTTTGTAGTTTTTCTAGCTGTTTTTTTAGGATATCTGCGCTGCTTTCGCCCTCGTTTGCGCCGCTAGGCAAATTTGACGCGCCGCGCAAGATATCGCCCCTATCGCCGCTTTGCAAATTTACGTTTTTTAAATTTGCCGCGCTAGTCGCCGCTGAGCTTTTGCTGACGCTCATCAAATTTGAGTTTAAATTTATGTTTAGTTTTACATCCATCGCCGTGCCTTTAAATTTAAAAGTATATCGGCAAATTTGAGTAAAATTTAAGGCGCAACCGTAAATTTCGCTCTCAAATTTATGGATTTTAAAGAAGGCTCGGCAAAATCGCCCTAATCTTGCCGAGCACAAAAATCAAGCGACCGAATTTATTCCTTCGGCGCTATCATATCCTCAGGCACCACCCACGCGTCAAATTCCTCGGCGGTCAGTATGCCTGATTTTATCGCTT
>CAUPXB010000028.1:0-24764 GCA_963515555.1 uncultured Campylobacter sp.
GCGATATTTTACGCTTTGCGGGACGAAATTCGAAGCGTTGATATTTAAATATAGCTTAAATTAAGCTATTTGTAAGGTGCATTTGAATACAATCACGACTTAAAATTATCTAAAGGGTAAGAAAATGACGAAAATAACAAAACCAAACGAAGTGGAGCGCGAGTGGATCGTGCTTGACGCGGCAGGCAAGCGTTTTGGTAGATTGCTAACCGAGGTGGCTACGCTACTTCGCGGTAAGCATAAACCAAATTTCACTCCGAATGTCGATTGCGGCGATTACGTTATCATAATCAACGCTTCTAAGGCCGAATTTACAGGCAATAATAAAGCCGAGCAAAAGCTTTATCACCGCCATTCAGGATATTTCGGTAGCACGAAAAGCGAGAAATTCGGCGAGCTTTTGGCTGACAAACCTGAAAAACTGTTCAAGCTAGCCGTTCGCGGAATGCTTCCAAAAACAAAACTCGGCAGAGAGATGATAAAAAAACTAAAAGTTTACGCCGGCAGCGAGCATCCGCATACGGCTCAAATAGCTAAAAAAGAAGGAAAATAATCATGGCGAAAGTTTATGCAACCGGTAAAAGAAAAACTGCCGTAGCAAAAGTCTGGCTAAAACCGGGCAGCGGTAAAATTTTAGTAAACGGACTCGATCTAAACACTTGGCTCGGCGGACACGAGGCTATCAAGCTAAAAGTAGTTCAACCTCTACTTTTAACAAAACAAGAGAGCTCTGTAGACGTAACTGCAACGACTCTAGGCGGCGGATACTCTGCTCAAGCTGAGGCGCTAAGACACGGCATATCAAGAGCATTGGCTCTATTTGATACCGACTTTAGAGCAACGCTAAAACCAAAAGGTCTACTAACTCGCGACTCACGCGTTGTCGAGCGTAAGAAATTCGGTAGAAGAAAAGCTAGAAGAAGCCCGCAATTCTCTAAACGCTAATAGTTTTGAGAGCGGTGCGAATTTGAGGTGCATTGATATTTATGATTATTTAATTATATTTTTTATAAATATCAGATGTTAAAACGAAATTTATAATTTTTGTGATATTATTAAAAAATACATTTCACCATGAAAGGATTTTCTATGAGAAAGATTGCTATTGCTTTAGTTGCTGCTACAGCTCTTTTTGCTGCTGATTCAGCTTACAAATATGAATTAACTCCAACTATCGGCGGAGTTCACCCTGAGGGAAACCTAGGAGTTAACGAACAATCTGCTATTGGTTTAAGAATAGGAAGAAACCTTGAGAATTTCTTCTTAGATCATGTTGAGCTTGGTGTTAGCCATACTAATAAAATAAGAGAATATGGCGTAGACGGTAAAGCTACTAGGTATTTCGTTAACGCTATTAAAGATTTCGGTCTAACTGAAAAACTATCTCTTTACGGTTTGCTTGGCGCTGGATATGAAGATGTTTCAAAAAGATTCGTTAAAAACGATGACGGCGGTTTCGGTCAATACGGTCTTGGCCTAAGATACCAAATCACCGACAACTTCGCATTGCGTGCTGAAGCTGTAGACGCTATTAAATTTAACCATGGCGACCACAACCTATTCTATACTCTAGGTTTTGCAGTAGGTTTTGCTCCTAAAAACGCTCCTGTAGTTGCAGAAGCTCCAAAAGTTGAGGCAGCTCCAGCTCCTGTAAGCCTTGACGATGACAACGACGGCGTTTTAAACGATGTTGATCAATGCCCAAATACACCGGCAGGCGTAGTAGTTGACGAGACTGGTTGCGAGAAGGTTATCGTTCTTAGAGATATCGGCGTAAACTTTGCATTTGATAGCTATAAAATAACTCCAAAATATCTTGAGGAGATCAAGAAAGTAGCTAACTTTATGGGTGAAAACCCGGGCTACCGCGTAGTTCTAAGCGGACATACAGACAGCGTTGGTGCTGAAGCTTACAACCAAAAGCTATCTGAAAAAAGAGCAAATGCAGTTGCTAAAGCTCTTGAAGAACTTGGCGTAAGCGCAGACAAGATCACTGCTGTAGGATACGGCGAGCTTAAACCTGTCGCTTCAAATAAAACAAAAGAAGGACGCGCTGAGAATAGACGCGTTGAAGCTAGATTTAATAAATAATTAGCCTAGCTTAATAATGCATGGATGAGATTAAATTCGAACTTATTTGGTCGTTAATCTCGTCCTATTCTTTAAAAATTTTAGGTTCTATCGCCATCTTGCTGATCGGCAAATGGCTAGTAGCTAAGATCTCAAATCTTATATCAAAATTAATCATTTCCTCTAGACTTGACGAAACTCTTTCGAGTTTTTTACTAAATATCATCAAAACGCTTCTCATGGCTTTTGTAATTATAGCTGCGATCGCAAATTTGGGTGTAGAGACATCTATGTTTGTTGCTGCACTAGGTGCCATCGGTCTTGCTATCGGTATGGCGTTTAAAGATACCTTTTCAAATATCGGCGCAGGGTTTTTGATAATATTTTTTAGGCCGTTTAAACTCAAAGATCACATAGAGGTCGCGGGCGTGCAAGGCGCAGTCAAAGAGATCAATATGTTTAGCACCGTTTTACGTACAGCCGATCACAAAACCATCATTATCCCAAACGGACGCATCATAAGTAGCAATATAATCAACTTCTCAAAAGAGGGCACTAGACGCGTCGAGCTCGTGTTTTGCATAGATTATAAAGACGATCTAAAGCTTGCAAAAGAAATTATTTTAAGTCTGGCTGCCGAAAATAAAAAGATCTTAAAAGAGCCAAAGCCGTTTGTCGGCGTCGGAAGCCTGGGCGAAAATAGCGTAAATTTGACCGCTAGATTTTGGTGTGCGAGCGATGATTTTTCCGACGTGCAGTTTGCTATGCTAGAGAGCGTTAAGCTTGCATTCGACGCCCAAGGCATCTCTATACCATCGCCGCAGCTTAGCATCCGCTATCAGGATAAAAAACAAGACAATCAAATTTGATTTGCTTGATTGCACGGTTTTCCTTGGTTCTTTGACTTTTTTGTGTGGTATGTTGTAGATTGGTCTTATGCTCGCATCCTATTTGGTTCCATAAGGCAAATAGATTAAATTTGATCCAAAATCAATACCGCACAAGCCCTTTAAAAATGTACAAATTTTGACGTATAGCTTATCTATCGTATTACGAAATTTAAATTTCGCCACTTTCGCTAAATTTGAAATCTAATTCATATTTTAAAGTCAAATTTGACAGCATAAACATTTTAACAAATCTGTAATTTTGGTGCCCCAGAGCGTGGTCGCATAAAATTTAGTCCAAAGCCAAAAAGCATAAATTTAAAAAACAAAAATTTACAAAAGCTATCTTAAGGCAAATTTTAAAATACAAAAAGTAAAATCGAAGTTTATTAAAATGTAAATTTGACGCGAAAATGCCGTCAAATTTATGGTAGTACAATCAAAAAAAACGAAAGAAGCAAGATGAAAAAAACCATACTTTTTGACCTTGACGGTACGCTTATCGACTCGACGCCCGCAATTCTTGATGGATTTGGTGCGGCGTTTCGCGCTCATGGCGAACCCACGCCAAACCCTGAAGCCGTCAAAGCTCTAGTCGGCCATCCGCTTGATTTTATGTTTGCCGGGCTTGGCGCTCCGACGCATCTCGTACCCGATTATATCGCCGCGTACAAGGCGCGATACGAGCAGATTTTTTTGGAGCAAACATCGCTACTTGAGGGCGCGGCGGGCGCATTGGTGCTTGCTAGCGAGGTTGCGGACGTGGGCGTCGTAACGACAAAAACGTCGAAATTTTCAGTCATTTTGCTTGAGCATTTGGGCGTTATGAAGTTTATCAAAACCGTGATCGGCAGAGATGACGTCGTAAATCCGAAGCCCGACCCTGAGCCCATAAATAGGGCCCTTGAGTGCCTAGGCAACACAAGCGCGCAAGATAAGGCGAACGCCTTTATGATCGGCGATACGACGATGGATCTGGAAGCGGCGAAGCGTGCCGGGATTGCGGGCGTCGGGCTAGTTTGTGGCTATGGCAATGAGGCTGATTTGCGCGAGCATTCAAATTTGATCTTTCAAAACGCATTTGAAGCGGTTAAATTTATAGCAGGTAGATGAGCTTGGCTTGTGGCCGTGTCGGTTAAATTTAACGATCAAAGCCTATGTCTAGGCTTACTAAACGACTATTTTTTCTATCGTGTTGCGTTAGAATTTAGCCGCTCGCGGGGCAAAAATTAAGTCAAATTTGCGGCAAGCTCGCAAGCAAAAAGGCAAATTTGACTTATCTGCGTGCGCTTTCTTTTTCAAAGTACTTAAACGCATCGATTATATCAAGATAAACGCCGTCGAAACCCGCGTCGAGAATCTTTTTTTGATATGAGCCGTCGTTTCCCGTAATTATTTTTTGTCAATCCGCATACCAGTATTTGATGACATAATTTCCTTTCCAGCGCAGATTTTCCTCCATGAGTCAGGCAGGCTTTCCGGTTTTCCAGGCGCCATCCCAATAATACCGATAATCCTCTGCTTCGCCTATGCTCATATAGCAGATCACGAGCCGCTTTCCGCCGTTGTGTTTTGTTTTAAGCTCCCGTATTTTGGACGCGGTGTAGGCTTTTTCGAAGTGAAACAAATCCATTATTATGATATCGTAATCCATATTTTTGAGCGTATCGATAAGCTGGAGTTTTGTAGAAAATTTTTCGCTGTTAATCAGATACAAAAAGTTTTTGGCGTCTGCAACCGTGTTTATATCTTTGGTGTTTGCGTTATACTGGGCGCTTGGATACTTTTGAACGGCGGCTAGGTTGCTTTTATCCGCCGCAAAAGAAAGAAAACCGTTTTTTATTGCGCCAATACGAGGCGTCTACATCGCTCGCAGCCGAGCAGTAGTCTGTGCAACTAGCACCCGCACGCCGTTTTGCGCGTAGAGGCGGCAGAGCCCAAGCGTATATTCGATTATGTCGGCCAGAGCGGGCTCGTCGTCGCCCAGGTATCCGTAAAACAGCGACTCGGCGCCCACGGCCGAGACCTCGCGTAGGTAGCCCTGCTGCAGCTCGCCGCTAGCTGAGCCGTCCTCGGTAATGAGCTCAAGCCCGTTTTGCGGGATGACGATAAAGTTTTTATCAAATTTTGCCGTACTGCGAGATGGTGATGACTAGCGGCGCATCTCCTCGCGGTAGTCTGTCGCGGGTTTTGCTTCGCCTGCGCGATTTTCATCCGCCACGACGCAAAAACATAAGGCGAAAAATGCGGCTAGCGGATAAAATTTTACGCGTAGCTTCTTTGTTTTAAAATTTAGCGGCTAAATTTTAGCAAATTTAGAAAAATCGGCCGTCAAATATTTTTTGATTGTAGCTCAAATTTGATGCTTTGGATTATTAAATTTAATCTTTTTTGAAAATGTAAAGCGGCGGATTAATGATAGATTTTGGAATTTAGCTCTATAATAAAAGATTTTTAAAAATCGTAAGAAAATTTAAGGCGGAAAAATGGCTAAAATAATGAAAACTATGGACGGAAATGAGGCTGCGGCACACGCGGCTTACGCATTTACGGAGGTTGCAGGCATCTACCCGATCACCCCTAGCTCGCCGATGGCTGACTACACCGATATGTGGGCGGCTCAGGGCAAGAAAAATCTATTCGGCATGCCAGTTAAAGTAGTCGAAATGCAAAGCGAGGGCGGGGCTGCAGGCACCGTGCACGGCTCGCTGCAAGTAGGCGCGCTAACTACGACGTATACGGCTTCGCAAGGACTTTTGCTAAAAATCCCGAATATGTACAAAATCGCAGGCCAGCTACTACCCGGCGTCATCCACGTGAGCGCGCGCTCTATCGCTGCTCAGGCGCTTTCTATCTTTGGCGATCATCAGGACATTTATGCCTGTCGCCAAACGGGATTTGCTATGCTGGCAAGCGGCTCCGTGCAAGAGGTCATGGATATCGCGGGCGTCGCGCATCTAGCGGCGATCAAGGGTCGCGTACCGTTTTTGCACTTTTTCGACGGATTTCGTACGAGCCATGAGATACAAAAGATCGAGGTGCTTGACTACGCGCACTTTGATAGGCTTCTTGACCGTGAGGCTCTGCAAAAATTTAGAGACGAGGCGCTAAGTCCCGAGAGCCCGAAAACTCGCGGTACGGCTCAAAACGACGATATTTACTTTCAGACGCGCGAGCTAGCTAA
This sequence comes from uncultured Campylobacter sp., assembly GCA_963515555.1. GTDB lineage: Bacteria > Campylobacterota > Campylobacteria > Campylobacterales > Campylobacteraceae > Campylobacter_A. Next base: position 6,142 of record CAUPXB010000028.1, read on the forward strand.
CCGCTACTACGACGCGATTCCTGATATCGTGGCGGAGTATCTAAAAGAAATTTCAAAAATCACGGGACGCGACTATAAACCGTTTAATTATTACGGCGATCCGCATGCTACGCGCGTCGTGGTCGCGATGGGCTCTGTCACGCAAACTCTCGAAGAAGTCGTCGATCACCTGCGCGCAAAGGGCGAAAAAGTAGGCGTGCTAAAAGTGCATCTATATCGTCCGTTTAGCCTAAAATACCTATTTGACGTGATGCCTGAGACGGTAGAAAAGATCGCCGTGCTAGACCGCACGAAAGAGCCTGGAAGCCTGGGCGAGCCGCTATATCTGGACGTCAAGGCTGCGTTTTACGGACGCAAAAATCAGCCCGTGATCGTGGGCGGTCGCTACGGCCTAAGCTCAAAGGACGTCGATCCTGCGCAAATGCTAGCCGTCTTTGAAAATCTAAATTTAAGCGAGCCTAAAAACGGCTTTACCGTCGGTATCGAAGACGACGTGACCTTCACCTCGCTAAAAGTCGGCGAGAAAATTTCGCTAAGCGACTCAAGCGTGAAAGAGTGCCTATTTTACGGCCTTGGCGCGGACGGTACCGTTGGAGCGAATAAAAACTCCATCAAAATCATCGGCGATAAAACCGAGCTTTACGCGCAGGCGTATTTTGCCTACGACAGCAAAAAATCGGGCGGCTACACTCGCTCGCATCTGCGTTTTGGCAAAAACCCGATCCGCTCGACCTATCTCGTCTCAAATCCGCATTTCGTAGCCTGCTCGGTTGCGGCGTATCTTGAAATTTACGACGTCATAGACGGTATCCGCGAGGGCGGGACATTCCTGCTAAACTCTATCTGGGACGCCGAGCAGACGGTTGCTAAACTGCCGAATAAAGTAAAGAAAATTTTAGCCGCTAAAAAGGTAAATTTCTACATCATCAACGCCACTAAGCTAGCTCGCGAGATCGGGCTAAAAAACCGCACGAACACCATCATGCAGTCGGCGTTTTTTAAGCTCGCCGACATCATCCCGTTTGCCGACGCTCAAAAATACATGAAAGAGTACGCGCACAAAGCCTACGCCAAAAAGGGCGAAGCGATCGTGGAGATGAACTACAAGGCCATAGATATGGGCGCGGACGGGCTGGTTAAGGTCGCCGTCGACCCTAGCTGGGCAAATTTGACGGATGACGCGAGCGCGGAGGAAAAATACGTCGGCGACGAATTTATAGAAAAAATCGTTAAGCCTATCAACGCCGCTAGGGGCGATAGCCTTCCTGTTTCGGCGTTTGTGGGCTTTGAGGACGGACACTTTAAATCAGGAACGACGGCCTACGAAAAACGTGGCATCGGCGTGATGGTGCCGAAGTGGATCGAGGGAAATTGTATCCAGTGTAACCAGTGCGCCTTCGTCTGCCCGCACGCGGTCATCAGGCCGTTTCTCATCGATGAAAATGAGCTCGCTGCCGCGCCGCAAACTGTGCAAGATCACGTCCTAGACGCCAAAGGCAAAGAGGTAAAAGGGCTAAAATATAAAATCCAAGTTAGCCCGCTTGACTGCACGGGCTGCGAGCTGTGCGCTCAAAACTGCCCAAGCAAGGAAAAATCGCTCGTCATGGTGCCTCTAGCAGAGGAGATGGAGAAAAACGAGCAGGAAAACGCCGATTATTTATTTAAAAAAGTAACCTACAAAGACGACCTGATGAGCAAAGAAAGCGTCAAGGGCGTTGGTTTTGCTCAGCCGCTATTTGAGTTTCACGGCGCATGCCCGGGTTGCGGCGAGACGCCTTATATTGGTCTTGTGACGAGACTGTTCGGCGACCGCATGATAGTGGCAAACGCCACCGGTTGTAGCTCGATCTACGGCGGTAGCGCGCCTTCGACGCCTTATACGACGAACAAAGAGGGCAAGGGCGTAGCGTGGGCAAATTCGCTCTTTGAGGATAACGCGGAGTTTGGCATGGGTATGAACGTCGCAGTAGAGACGCTACGCCACCGCATAGAAGACGTGATGCTACGCACCAAAGACGCCGCGCCAAATGCCCTAGCCGCGCTATACTCCGACTGGATCGCGCATAAAAACGACGGCGAGAAAACGACGCAAATCGCTAAAATTTTAACGCCGATTTTGGAGCAAAATTTAAGCGTAGAGGGCGTAAAAGAAATTTTAGAGCTAAAAAGATACCTCGTCAAAAAATCCCAATGGATCATCGGCGGCGACGGCTGGGCGTACGATATCGGCTTTGGCGGGCTTGATCACGTGCTAGCTAGCGGCGAGAACGTAAACGTGCTCGTGCTTGACACCGAGGTCTACTCAAACACCGGCGGTCAAAGCTCAAAATCAAGCCGCGCGGGCTCGATAGCGCAGTTTACCGCCAGCGGCAAGCCGATGCAGAAAAAAGATCTAGGCTACATCGCGATGACCTATGGAAATATCTTCGTCGCGCAGATCAACTCAAACGCGAGCCAGGCAAACACGATAAAAGCCATCGCCGCAGCCGAAGCCTACGACGGACCTAGCCTCGTGATTGCGTATTCGCCGTGTATCGCGCACGGTATAAAAGGCGGCATGGCGCTCTCGGGCGATCAGGGCGAGCTAGCGACAAAATGCGGCTACTGGCCGACCTACGTCTATGATCCGCGCCTAATCAAAGAGGGTAAAAACCCGCTAAAAATGACCTCAAAAGAGCCTGATTGGTCGCTTTACGAGGAGTTTTTGCTAAACGAAGTTCGCTACAACTCGCTTAAGAAGACGAATCCGCAGCACGCAGACGAGTTGCTAGCTAAAAACAAGGCCGACGCGCAAAGACGCTACCGTCAGCTAAAACGCCTAAGTTTGGCTGACTTTAGCGACGAGATCGAGTCTGGCGCACCTGAGAGCGCCGAGGATGCCCCTGCCGACACCGCAGCCGAGTAGGGCGCAAATTTCTCTCGCTTAAATTTGATGGGTGGGAGAAAATATCTGTAAATTTAGCCGCTCGTTCGGGCGGTTAAATTTGCTTTCAAATTTAAAAATTTTACATTTAACGCGGCAAATTTAAAAGGCGCAAAATGAGCCAAACCCATCCTTTTAAACCTATTTTCGATAAAAACTCTAAAATTTTAATCCTCGGCTCCTTCCCTTCCGTCGTTTCTCGTAAATTTGGCTTTTACTACGCAAATCCGCAAAATCGCTTCTGGCGCGTGCTGGCCGGGATTTTAAACACTCCGTTGCCAGAAGGCACGGACGAAAAGATAAATTTCCTGCTCACCTGCCGCATTGCTATCTACGACGCCGCGATCTCGTGCGAGATAAAGGGCTCAAGCGATGCTAAAATGACCGCCGTCGAGCCTGCAAATTTAGAGCCGATCTTTAAAACCGCAAATATCACGCAAGTCTACGCAAACGGCGGCAAGGCGCATGAAATCTGCGAAAAACATCTAAAAACTCAAATTTTAAACGCAACTGGCAGAGAGCCCATCAAGCTACCCTCGACCAGCCCAGCAAATGCAAATTTTAATTTTGAAAGGCTCGTGCGCGAGTGGACGGTCGTAGCAGATACATTAAGAGACGGCTAAATTTATTTATCTAAATTTAGCTAATTTACTTGTCTGTTATTGAAAACGGCAAAATCTAAAATAAAATCGCCGCCAAATTTCGCCAATATCTATTTAAGAAACGAGCAAATTTAAAAAGGCTTGCTCGCTTTATTGCCACTAATAGCCACATAAACCTCTAGCTAGGCACTACAGAATTTCTACGTGCGGTTTTTGTAAGAGAGTAGATGACGAGCAGCATAATAAAAATATAAAGCAAATTTGCACTTTTTTGTATTGATTGCATTGCTTCATCGTATTTTAGAGCATTTAGAGCCTTTTCATACGATTTTTTAGTGGTTTCATTTAAATTTTTGTAGCTGACATTATTATCCATGGGTTCCTTTGAATATTTTATGTATTTTTTCACAAAATCAATTAAAGGAGTGTTTGTTCTACTATTATCCAATCTTTCTAAAATTATTTTTCTATTTTTAACTATAAAATTGATCTTATGTTCTGCTTTTATATTAGTAAAATTTGCATCCAGAAGCATATCGTTCAAGCCATTATTATCGTATTTTATTATGTATTCTTCAAATTTGCTTTCAGCTATTTTTTCTGATGTAAAAATACCAATAAACGGCGTTATTAATACAGGTTTATCCAAAAAAATAGCCATAAAAATTAAATATGTCATAAAACGCACAAAACTAAATCTAAATAAATAAAACGACAAAGCATATAATGTCACATATAAAAGTATAAAAACAACAACATAAACAGAGTAATCAAAAGCATTAACTAAGCCTGGTGTAATGAAAACGATATATGTAAAAATTCCTATCGGTACAGTCGCCCATAGTATTTTATACTTCATAACAAAATACAATAAACATGCTAGTAGTCCAACTAGAAAAATAAACAGCAGCAACAACGTCAATATTTTAGGGCTATCGATCATTGATTTCAATAAAAAATCATCTAAAACCAAAAAAGACAATCCATACACAGCAATACTTAGAATAGCAAAGTTTATTATCTGAAATAAATTTGTGTGATGATCACTCGTATTTCTATATAATTTTAGTGTTATCAAATCCAAAAAAAGCTCAATACGACTTTTGCTTTTGGGCTTGGCTTCTTCTTTATCGTTTTCGCTATTTTTATCTTTTGCATTTTCAAGAGTAAATTCTAATTCTAGCTCTTTGCAGTATAGTTCCAGGCGGTGAAACAAGCTTGCATCTAGCGCATTACCTTTGTTGTTTAAAGCGTGTTTCATGAGTCTAAACCCGTCCCTAAAGTCATTTGTTGCACTTATGCATTTTTCTATATTGTTGGTGTTTGTATCCTCGATAAACTTTTTAAGCTCTTCGTAAGTAAAATCCGTTTTTGCATTTACGAAATTTAAAGCGTCGTTAAAAATAATTGATGAGAAATTAACTGGCTTTTCGAAATTTGCGCTATAAAAGTTAGCATTATTTTCAAAATTTGTCTCACCAAAATCAACAAAATCTTTAAATAATGTATTTTTGAAATATGCATTATTTTTAAACAATATATTATTTAATTTTGCGGTTTTTGTAAAAATAGCATTTCTAAAATATGCCTTTTCATTGAATATTGCATTTGAAAAATCGGCTTTATTTTCAAAATTTGTTTCACTTATTATCGCTTTGTTAAATTTAGTTCCATGAAAATGTACCTCTTCTTTAAAAACTACTTTACTTAAATTTACCACATCATTAAATTTAGCTTTTGTAAAAATCAAGCTGTCCTCAAAACAAGCTTCTTTAAAAAGCATTTCGCAGTTAAATATGCTCCTGTGAAAACTTACCTTTTGTTTAAACATAGCCTTGGTAAAATCTATCTTTGTCCCGTTAAACTCCCTTGCGTCCAAAGCAAGTTCGCAATCAAATTCGGCACATGAAAAATATAAAACACTAAATTTTCGTATGTCCATAGTAAATTTTTGCTTGAAATGAGTGGCTTCAAATTTTACCTCTCCCAACTCTTTTTCTGTAGATAATGTAAAGGACTTATTAAAAATACTTCTTGTAAAAGATATGTCTTGTTTGGCATTTTTGGACACGAAATCATTGTTAAATGTGCATGAATGAAAACACGCATAGCCCTCTACATAAACCTCTTTTAAAAATTCACACGAGCTAATATTAGGAAATTCGGAGTTGGTAGCTATAATGGCTTGCTTGATTTTGTTTAAGTCTTTTATATCCTTTTGATTTTCTATATTGCAGTTTTGTAGGATGATGTTTGGTTCATCGCTTTGTAGATACTTTTTTAAATCTATATGATTTTTTAGGCTTGGATCCGAACTAAAGGAAAAATAATTAAAAATGAAAAAGGGTTGACCGTCGTACTCGCATTTTTTAACCCAATAGTGTTTTCCAGGCCGCTCTAGTGTATCAAAAAGATATATATTTTTGTTAAGAATTCCAAGCCCTTTAAGTCTTTCAAGATCATTTTGCTCAATTTTCTCTTTTGGTGCATCCAAAATTTTATCTATATCTAAATTCACTTTTAAACCTCGTTATCAAGCGTATGCTAAAATTTTTATTACGCGAAATACTATCAAAAACTAACTTGCGAATTGATTATTGAGAAACAAAAACAAACAACGGATTTTAGCCTCATCTTCACCTTAAATTTAGTTTCAAATTTTAAAATTACCCAAATAAAACAAAGTAGGAAAAACCATGAAAATCCTAAAATTTCTATTTTTACTTCCGCTTCTAGCGATCGGCGCGCAGGCGCTGGAGCCAAAAATCGTAATGAAGCCTGAAGCGAGCCTAAAAAACGGCCTATACTACGTAAAAGGTAAGCTCTACGATGGTACGCTAAAGATGCTGCGCTACAGCGCCCAGAACCTATATGACGTAAATGCGATGGGCATGGTCTATCCGAGGCTAAAACCGCTGCCGCCCACGCTCATACGCGAGATAGGCGTGCAGGGCGGCACGGCGGTGCGATATAGGGACTATTTTGACGGCAGAGACAAACCCTCAAACGAATACCCCCTAAAAAACGGCATCCGCGAGGGTACGGCTAAGCACTACCACGCAGATAGCGGCGCTCTGATGGGCGAGAGCGAATACAAAAATGACGTTCGCGACGGGCGCTACCGCCGCTACTACTTTGACGAGGGCGGCGCGTTAAAGCAGGAGGGCATTTTTAAGGCGGACAGGCGAGAGGGCGTATTTACCGACTATTACGTTAGCGGCGAGGTTAGCGCACGCAGTCCTTATGTCGGCGGGCTTCGAAACGGCGAGGACGTTGACTCCGGCACACCCTATCCGATAATCAAAATGAGGCTTTGAGCTGGCCTAATTTTACAAGCTCAAAAAGCAAAATTTACGGCTAAATTTGGATTGTAGGCACGCTAAATTTAGACGCGAGTACGCTAAATTTGGGCTGTCCTTCGAGCCTGGCGCCCTTTCAATTTAGCTTCCGCAATTCGTGGTATTTCGCCTTTTGCTAGTCTGTTAAATTTTGCATGATTTTATCTTAGATTAAATTTTAAATCCTAAAATTTAGCCCAAAATTTTAAGGAGCGAAAATGAAAAAGATCGGCCTGATCGGTGGGATGAGCTATGAGTCCACAATGAGTTACTACGAGCAGATAAACCGCAAAGTAAACGAGCGGCTGGGCGCGCTAAATAGCGCTGAGATCCTGCTTAGCAGTCTAAATTTCGAGGAGATCGAGGCCTGCCAGCGTGAAAACAGATGGAATGCGGCGGGCGAAATTTTGGCGCGACACGCGAGGATATTGCAGGGCGGCGGGTGTGATTTTATCTTCATCTGCACAAACACGATGCATAAGTGCTTTGACGCCGTGCAAAGCGCTGTGAGCGTGCCTGTGGTGCATATAGCGCAGGCTACGCTGAAACGACTCCTTGCAAGCGGTGTGCAGCGCGTAGGCCTACTTGGCACTATTTACACGATGAAGGAGAGCTTTTATAAAGAGATGTTGCAAAAGGGCGGCGTGAACGTGCTAATCCCGAGCGTGGAGGATATGCGCATGATAAATGACGTCATCTTCAAAGAGCTTTGCCTGGGTAAAATTTCGCCCGACTCAAAGCGGGATTTTTTGCACGTGATAGACAAAATGGCGGATGCGGGTGCGCAAGGCGCGATACTGGGCTGCACCGAGATCGGTATGCTGGTATCGCAGGCGGATACGGACGTGCGGCTTTTCGATACGACGCAGATACACATCGACGAGGCGGTAGAGCTGGCGCTGTCGTAGGCGTTTAGATTTTACGGCACGCTTAGACGCTTAATGGCTGCAGTATGGTTAAAATAAGGACAAAAAAGCCTGTTTAACAAATTTCGGCTTTGAAATACAGGCGGACAAACATAGTAGCGACTAAGTTGGCGAGGTAGTCTATAAATTTATGCGCGCAATGAGATTGGTACGCATAAATTTATATTGCCCAATGTAGCGTAAAGAGCATAAAAATTTAACCCAAATTTAGCCAAAATGTCGCCTGTAGGCTTTAATGCTCGGCGTTCGCTGCATATTTGTTGCGTGTTACTTTATCGCTAGCCGCGCAAATTTATCAAATTCTGGCGCGCTTTATGCTGTTTGCAGCGTTAAATCTAACTCAAATTTCAGCAAAATTTACGTCAAATTCTCGTATATTAGTTTAAAATCTTAATAAAAATCAAAGTTACATAAAATAAGAGTAGTCTAAAAAAATTAAAAAATAATTTTTATTTTAGCTTAATATATCAATATTTGTAGTAAAATTTGCTCTAGATTTAATACACAAAAACACTAAAAAGGAGCAAAATATGGCTGCTGCGGGTATTATTATCGGCACGGTAGTGCTGTTTATAGTGGGTTGGGCGATAGTGCGTGGCAAGTATGCACCGCTCGTGCTTTTTCTTTCGGGCGTTTTTATGTTGATCTGCTCGGTCGCGCTGGGTACGGGAAATTTCATGCCCAAACAGGCCGTAGCAACGGGCAATGCATACCTGAACATCATCGAGTTTATTCGATATATGTTCTCAAACAGATTTGCAAATTTAGGCCTCATCATCATGTTTATGGTGGGCTTTGCTAGCTACATGACGCATATCGGGGCGAACCACGCTTTCGTCTCTATCGCTGCGAAACGCTTTGCTAGGATCAAAAATCCATACGTCATGGTATTCGTCGCATTTGCAGTGGCTAAGCTCATCAGCATGGTTATCACTAGCGCGGTGGGGCTTGGCGTGCTATGCCTTGCGCTTTTAGGGCCCGTGCTCATCTCGCTTGGGCTAAACAAGCTCACCGTGGGCTCGATCTGCGCGATGTCCGGAGCCGCCTCGATGGTGCTCATCGGCGCATCGACCGCCGCCGCGGCAAAGGCTACGCAGCTTAGCATTTTAGATTACGTTTTCATTTATAAAATTCCAGCCGCGCTTCCGACTTCGATCGTGATGGGTATCGCGCTCGTTTTTTGGAACAGATACCTCGATAAAAAAGAGGGCTGGGTATGCAGTGAGCACGTTGGCGAAGTGATGGAATTTGACGGCGCCGTGCAAAATCCGCAGGCCACTGCGCCTAAAATTTACGCGATACTGCCGTTTTTACCGATGATTTTGGTGGTCGTATTTTCGCAGTACTGCATCGCCTCTATCAAGCTTGACATCTCGGCGATCATCATCCTCTCAGTCGTCATCGCGATGCTTTTTGAGGCGGTCAGGCATAGGTTTAAATTTGACCCGATTGCCGAAGGGGTCAAGGTATTTTTCCAAGCGATGGGCAAGAGCCTAAGCGGCGTCGTGATCCTTATCATCGCAGCCGGTATATTTGCCGAAGGCTTTAAGGCGCTAGGCATGCTTGATAGCATCGTAAAACTCGCAAATTCGCTAGGATTTGGCGGCTTTGGCATGTCGGTGCTTTTCGTCGTCATCACGACGCTAGTTACGATCATCTCGGGCTCAAACGGCGCGAGCTTCTACCCGCTCATCGAGATGGTGCCGCATATCGCGGCTAAACTAAACGTGAGCTCGGTTATGCTCGTGCTACCGATGCACCAGGCTTCCACTATCGCTCGTCCTCTCTCGCCCGTAGCGGGCGTAGTTGTCGCGATAGCGGGCATGCTAAAGTGCAGTCCGCTCGATATCGTCAAGCGCTGCAGCGTGCCTGCGGTCCTAGGTCTAGTTAGCCACCATATTTTCGTATTTTTACTCTCATTGTGAGGTGTGAAATGCAGCTTCCTAGATGGACGTTTGAGGACGCGTACGGCGACTTTGACGACGCCAGATTTACGGACGCGCTATCAAATTTAGACGAAATTTTAGGCGAGATAGAGGGGCTGCTAAGCTCTGACGGCGAGTTAAATTTGCTTATAAACGCATACGAGCGCGGCTTTGAGGAGGCGAACTCCTTGCTCGCATTTTGCCGCTGCAAATCAAGCGACGACACCAAAGACGAGCGAGCAGGCGCGGCCGAGGCGAAAATCAGAGAGAAATTTTTGCGCCTTGAGCGGATCAAAGAGATTATTTTTGAAAAGATGGACGAGCTGGATCCCTCCGATAGCGCGCGCCAAACGCAGGAGTTTGCGCGGATAAAGTTTCTTTACGGAGAGCGTAAAAACAGCTGGCGGGCTAAATTTGACGCGAAGGAGCGTAAAATTTACGAGGACGCGGCGGCTAGCAGTTTTGCTCCGCTTTACGGCGTATTTAGGCATCTAAACAACCTCATCGCCGTGCAGGTTACTGATAAAAACGGCGTAAAAAGCGTCTATAATCTCTCAAAATGCGCGGGCGTTTTAAAGGGCTCGCCCGACGCCGTGCTGCGAAAGAGCGTATTTGAGGGGCTGGCGGAGCATTACGCTAGGCACGCGAGCCTGTACGCCGACGTTTTAAATTTGCTTCAGGGATTTAGGCTGGGCGAATTTAGGGCGGCGGGAACGGACATCCTCACGCCTAGCCTGCAGCAAAATAAAATCAGCGAGCAGGCCGTAACGGCGATGTTTGCGGCGCTGGATCAAAGAGCGGATAGGATCAGAGAGTGCGTGAGTCTGCGCGCTAAGTATTTTCCGCAGGGTAAAATTTACGCCTGCGATCTACTCGCGCCATCTCCGTTTGCTAGTGCTGACGAGATCCCGTATGGGCGGGCGATAGAGACGATGTGTGCGGCTCTAGGCGAGGTTAGCGAGGAGATGCCTAAATTTATCAAAATGATGCTGCAGAAAAACTGGATCGAGGCGAAGGTGCGCGAAAACAAAGCAGGCGGCGCGTTTTATACGAGGTTTGATAAATTTCGGCAACCGCGCGTGTTTTCTAGCTACATGGGCACGCAGGCGCATATGATCCAGCAGGCGCACGAGCTCGGGCACGCGTGGCACTACTGGATCATGCGCGATCTACCCGCGCTGCACACGCAGTTTCCTATGACGCTGGCGGAGGCTGCCAGCACCTTTAACGAAGCCGTACTGCGAAACTATCTTCAAAAAAACAGCTCGGATAAAAATTTGCTCTTTGACATCTTGTGGCAGGAGCTAAAATCGGCGGCAAATTTCATGTTGCACATCGGCGTGCGGTTTGATTTTGAGATTGCCTTTTTAAAAGCTAGGCAAAAGGGCGCGGTCGGCACGGCGCAGATAGAAGAGCTCATGCAAAAGGCGTGGCGAGGCCGTTACGGCGATACAACGCAGGACGCAGAGGGCTTTTTGCCGTACTTTAAGCTGCATTTTTACAAGACCGATCAATACATCTACAACTACCCATACACCGTCGGCTACCTGCTCTCGCAGTTTTTGCTGGGCGAGTTTAGGCGGGCGGGCGATAAATTTATCGGCGCGTACAAGGCGTTTTTGCGCGAGTGCGGCGTGATGAACGTCGAGGATTTACTGCAAAAGCACTTCGGCAAAGACGCGAGGACGCTGGAGTTTTGGCTCGAGTGCGTCGATAATGCGCTAATATATGCTGATGAGTTTAAACTGCTCGAAAAGCAGATGGAGCTTGATAAGGCGGCAAATTTGGGCGGGCAAATTTGAACCCAAATTTGATTTATTTTCTGCCAAATTTAAGAGCAAAAACGTTGAGCTTTTTGCTCTTGCAGTCTATTCGTCAAATTTGATCGCTGTTTCTTGATCCCAAAAGATAATTTTAGCAGTCAAATTTAAAACTCTCTCGTAAAATTTAACTTGCGTTACAAATTTGCACTTAACTGATAACAACTATCATAACTAAGCTATTTTTTAGCTAATCTATTTTATAATAATCACAATCAAATAAACAGGAGCACAAAATGTCAGTTTTAGTTATCGGAGCCGACGAGATAACGCCTATAAAAGCAGTCCTAAAAGACCTCGGCGCAGAAGCGATCGAGCACTGGGACGCGCGCAACGAAAACCGCGTAAATCGCAAACCCATCCCGCAAGATACCGAGTGCGTCGTGATGTTAACCAGTTTTTTAAACCACAACACGATGAAAACGATAAAAAACCAAGCCAAAAAGCGCAATATCCCAATCGTTTGCGCCAAAAGAAGCGTCAGCTGCGTGTTTAGCGAGTATTGCAAAGTCTTTGGGTTAGATAAGGAATTTGGATGCTGCAAGGTAAAAGACTAATAGATGAAATTCGGCTTTTTATCAGGTATTGGAGAAATAACTCCAAGTATTTTTTCAGGGCTTGATGCGGTAAATAAAGCCCGAATTTTTATAAATTTATACAACTGTTGCGCAGGTCGCGAGCTAAAAATTCCTCTTGTTTATGCGTATTCGGGCTTAAATTTGGAGGAAATTTTTCTAAAACGCATCGATGATCTGTGCGCTTTTAAAAATCCTAGCCGAAGCAAAATTTCAAGCTTTTGTATCGCATCAAACGCCGTTATCTGCGCCTATAAATCAGGCAAATTTGACGCCGTCCCGCCGCTAGCGGTCTCCCCCAAACACCCGGCCGCCAAGCTAATCGTTATGCTAAAATCCCAAAACGGAATTTGTTTTGACGCAGACATAATGTTTTCTCAGTTTGTTTATGATAAAATACGCGCCAAACATTTTGATAAAAACGTTTATTTTCAAGACGGGATTATCTTCGCCGAGCAGGGCGGGCGCAAGCTTTTCGGCGTTATGCCGTGCTTTAAGGAGATAACCAAAGAGCGGTTTCATCTGGCTAACTGCGAGATCGCTAGGGGCTTTGAGGCGCTTAGCGGCGGAGAGTTTGACAGGATGTTTATCGTAGCTCCGAGAAATGCGAATTTCTCGCGCTACATCGAGGTTAAACGGGAGTGCGGATGCGGCGGATCGCTGCGACTGGTGCCCTACACGATAAGTCATCATATTTTTTAAAGGAAATTTAAATGATAGGTATCATTTTTGGAAGCAGTATGGGAAATACTGAGGAGGCGGCGAGCTTTTTAGCCGAGAATTTGGGGCTAGAAAACGAGCTTTTAAACGTAGCAAACTGCGACGCGGCTAAGCTAAACGGCTTTGACAAGCTAATTTTGGGCGTTTCGACCTGGGGTACGGGCGACTTGCAAGACGACTGGGATGCGTTTGATTTTGGCGGATTAAAGCTTAGCGGCAAGACGGTTGCGATATTTGGCACGGGCGATGCGGAGAGCTACGCGGATAGCTTTTGCGGCGCGATGGGCAAGCTATACGACGAGGTCGTAAAAGCGGGCGCAAACGTCGTGGGCGCAGTATCCGTGGACGGATATAAATTTGACGAATCAGAGGCCGTAAGAGGCGGTAAATTCGTCGGTCTGCCGCTTGATGCCGATAACGAAAGCGAAAAAACCGAGCCTAGAATCAGCGCTTGGATAGAGCAGATCAAACCTTATTTTGCTTAAAATTTAATACTTCTAGTCGGGCTTCTTGCCCGATTTTTTAATCTCAACAAAAACCATTCTAGCTACTAAAATCCAATCTTTTAAATTTCAGTTTTCTTTAAAATCTTAAAGGTAGAATTAAATTTATTTTTTAAATTTAGGAGAAAATATGGCGTATCAAGAGGAGTATTGGCAAAATTTTTATGAAAAAGCATGGGCAACAAGGGCTAAATTTATGGACGAGTGCCTAAAAAACGGACTCAATAGCTATCAGGCCGTAAAAATGCTGGAGAAAAAAGAGCGGCTAAGTGAGCTAAGTTTGGATAACGTTACAAACGAGATGGTTTGGGAGAAGCGAAAGCTTTTTAGTACGAATGTTTTAAGATTCGTCGAAATCCCGGTTGCTAGGCTCACCACTAGACAAGGAGCTGAGCTAATCGTGCCTTTTCACTCGTCGTTTAACTTCTATGATATGCTGATCGATATCATCGACGAGACGGGGCCTTACGATAGTATCGTGGAGCTTGGCTGCGGATACGGTCGAAATTTGATTGAAATTTTTTATAGGGGCGGACCGACGGATGTGCGGTATTTTGGTGGAGAATTTACCCAAAGCGGCGTGGAAATCGCTAGCAAACTAGCCGCTGCGACGCCTAAAATGAATGCTAAATTTTTCCATTTTAATCACCTAGAGCCTAGTCTTGAAGGGTTAGATTTGGGTAAAAGGGCCTTTGTTTTCACCTGCCACTCTATCGAGCAGGTTAAGGAGATCCCGCCGCATTGGTTTGACGTAGTGGCAAACGCTGCTGACTTCGTGCGCTGCGCTCATTTAGAACCGTTTGGATTCCAAATAGAAGGAGCAAATGACGCCGTTAGCGAAAGACAAAGAGGGTTTTTTAAAACTCAAGGTTGGAACGTAAATTTTGCCGAGACCTTCTTTAATGCCGCCAGACGAAACGTTATCGCTATAGACGATGCGATCGCTGATATCGGACTCTCTCAAGATCCTATGAATCCGGGCTCGCTAGCATTTTGGCATACGAATAAATAGTCAGCCGTATAAATTTAGCTAAAGCAGCCACTTTTGCGGTTGCGTTTTTTTGGCCATCGGCTTAGTAAATTTGCGTAAATGCAAATTTAAATCAAGCCGTGGCTAATAAAAATTTAGCTAAAATCACGCCGAATTTATGTTAAAAATAAGGAGAAAATATGCCTCTACTAGATAGTTTTTGCGTCGATCACGTGAGGATGAACGCGCCCGGAGTGCGCTTGGCAAAGACGATGAAAACGCCAAAAGGCGACGATATAAGCGTGTTTGATTTGCGTTTTTGCAAGCCAAACGAGGAAATTTTGCCAGAAAAAGGCATCCATACGCTCGAGCACCTATTTGCGGGCTTTATGCGAGATCATCTAAACGGCGCAAATGCCGAGATCATCGATATCTCGCCGATGGGCTGCAGGACGGGCTTTTACATGAGCGTGATCGGCGTGCCGAGCGAGGATGCAGTCAAGGCCGCGTGGACGGCGTCGATGAAGGATATCCTGGGCGTAAAAAATCAAGAGGACATCCCCGAGCTAAACAAGTATCAGTGCGGCACGTATAAAATGCACTCGCTTGATGAGGCGCACGCGATCGCAAGTAAAATTTTAGAGTGCGGACTCGTCACGATAAATAACGAAGAGATCGCGCTAGATGTCGCTGCGATGGGGCTTAAAAAGCACTGATCGCTCTTTAAATTTAGCCGCCGTTTGCGCGGCTTTTACTCTCGCGGCAAATTTGAGCAAATTTCAAATTTGACCCAGTTTGCCGCGCTCTTACTTCAAATTTTACTCTTTTAATATACAAAACCCGCTTCGTAATAAAATATAGCGATGTAATTTTAAGCCGTAAATTTATAAAATTACATTAATAAATTTTCTTAAGGAAGTGCGATGAAAAGTTTTAAATTCGTTTTGATCGCGGCCTGTGCGGCGGCGATAAGCTTAAACGCCGAGGTTTTAACAAAGACGACCGACATATCGCTAGACGGTAAAAAAGTCGGTAAGATCGAGGTTTTGACGCCGGTCGAGGTTGTTTCTAAAGACGGCGCAAAAGCTAAAATCAAGGTAAAAGGCGCCGTTTCGGCAAACTACCTGGCTCAGATACAGCGAAGCGTCAAAAACGTCGAGATTTTCGCGGTTTTTGATACCGAAAGCGAGGCGAATTTTAAGAAAATAAAAGAGGTCGAGGACGACTACGGCGAGCTTTGGTATGAGGTCGAGGGCATGTACGAGG
Source organism: uncultured Campylobacter sp. (assembly GCA_963515555.1). Taxonomy (GTDB): domain Bacteria; phylum Campylobacterota; class Campylobacteria; order Campylobacterales; family Campylobacteraceae; genus Campylobacter_A. The sequence continues at coordinate 21,710 of CAUPXB010000028.1, forward strand.
TCGCCGCAGACGCGCTAGGTAGCGACGCAAACGCGCTATACAAACAGGCTCAACAAAAGTACGAGGAGACCTGCTCGGCGTGCCACCGCTTGCACGAGCCAAACAGCTTTACGGCGGCTCAGTGGCCGGCAAATTTACAGTCGATGATCGATACGAACTACGTCTCGCTAGAGGAGACGGAGCTAAATTTGATCGTTAAATACCTACAGCATAACGCAAAGGCTGTAGAATAGGGCTTTGGCGCGCCTAGCGCCCAGATCAAATTTGCTCGTCGCTTGAAATGTAAAATTTAGCGACGCTTGTTCTTTAAATTTGGATTTTATGTTTTGCGGCGGCAAATTTAATTTGCGGCGTCTTGCTCGCTAAAGAGCCGCGTTACAAAAAAGCGAGCGCCGCTAATAAAATATGGGTTTTAAAAGTAAATAATGGAAAAACGAGTTGCCTAATCGCGCCGGTGCCGCAAGTGTCGGCGATTTGGCTTTGCTTGGGTCTGCGACTTCGCGACTGCAAGCGCAATGCGCGGGGGCTTGCTCCTGCGAGAATTAAATAAGGGAGAAACCGATGAAAAGACGAGATTTCATCAAATTTTCGGCATTGGCGGCTACGGCCGCGCAGGCTAGCAGGATAGAAGGCGTTACGCAGACGATTTTCGATAACAAAAAGGTATTCGGCGCGAACAGATTTGGGCTTTTTTGGGCAAATACCAACTCAAATCAGATAGTTTCCGTTAGCGATTTCGAGGGCGATAAATTCCCTAATACGATGAATTATAGCCTGCCTGATTGCGTGCAAAACGAGGCTCGCGTGCTGTATCCGATGGTGCGTAAAAGCTATCTAAAAGCCAAGGGCGCGGCTAAATCCGAACTGCGCGGCAAAGAGGAGTTCGTGCGCGTTAGTTGGGACGTCGCGCTTGATCTTGCCGCCAAGGCGTTAAAAGAAGCTCACGAGAAATACGGCAGCGAAGCGATCTACGGCGAGTGCTACTGGTGGGGCGGCAGCGGCAAGGTTAGCTGGGGGCGCACGGTCGCTCATAGGATGCTTAAAATTTTAGGCGGCTACGTGGAAGAAAGCGGCGATTATTCTACGGGAGCGGGGCTTGTCATCATGCCTCACGTGCTAGGCTCAAGCGCGGTTTATGATACGCCTACTAAGTGGGCGGCGATAGTTAAAAACGCTAAAAACGTCGTATTTTGGGCGACCGATCCTATCGTAACAAATCAAATTTCATCCGTGCCTCCTACTCACGAGGGCTACGTAGGTATAAAAGAGCTTAAAAAATCGGGCATTAAAACATATAGCGTAAATGCGATGATAAACGATACGGCGCGCTACTTCGGCTCCGAGAATATCATCGTACGCCCTAATACCGACGCGGCGTTAATTATCGGCATGTGCCACCATTTGTTTACGAACAAGCTCTACGACGAGGAATTTATCAAAAAATACACGGTCGGATTTAATAAATTTAAAGACTACTTTATGGGCGAGACCGACAAAGTCGTAAAAGACGCGGAGTGGGCGAGCAAAATTTGCGGCGTAGCGGCGGATAAGATAAAAAGCTTCGCCGAGGCTTTGGCAAAAGAGCCTACGACCGTGCTTATAGGCCGCGCGCTTCAAAGAGCCGACCACGGCGAGCAGCCTTTCTGGGCGCTTATAGCTCTTAACGCGATGCTAGGCTATATCGGTAAAGAAGGCCTTGGCTTTGAGTTTAGCCTAGGATACGACTCTGGCGGTATGACGAATAAAATTTCGCCGACGCTAAAAGGCATCAGCACGCGCATTAGCGAAAAATACGAAAATTTAGGCAAGGCTCCTTGGAAAGACGCTAAAAACGTCACCATTCCGTCCTCTCGCAGCATCGAGGCCTTGGAGTATCCGGGCAAAGAGATCGACTACGACGGCACTAAGATTAAACTACCTCGCATGAGAGTGGCGTATATGGCCTCAGGCTCGATGTTTACGCGCCATCAAGACGTAAATAATGCAGTTAAACAGTGGAGAAAATTCGAAACCGTCATCACCGCCGAGCCTTATTGGACCAGCACGGCGAAATTTAGCGACATCGTACTACCCGTAGCTATCGAAGTCGAGCGCAACGACATAAACCAAACCGGCGACAGCGGCGAATACATCGTAGCCTATAAGCCCGTCATCGCGCCGATGGGCGAGAGCAAGAGCGACTTTTGGATCTGCGAGCAAATTTGCAAACGCTGGGGTTACGGCGAGGCGTTTAGCGAGGGCAAGGACGAGCTCGGCTGGATGAAAGAATTTTACGCCGACGCGGCCGAGCAGGCCAAGGGGCTAAATTTAAGCATGCCTAGCTTTGAGGAATTTTACGAAAAAGGATTCGTGAGATTTGAAAAAGACGACGAGAGCAACGCGCTCTACACTCGCCTAGCCGCCTTCCGCGAAAATCCGGCTAAAAATCGCCTAGGTACGCCGTCAGGCAAGATAGAGATCTACTCGCCGACGATAGCGAAGATGAACTACGCCGACTGCCCGCCGATGCCTACGTGGATCGAGCCAAAAGAGTGGCTAGGCAATGCGACGAAAAAGTACCCGCTACACGTCGTTAGCCCGCACTCTCGCTACCGCCTGCACAGCCAGCTAAACAACTCTATCATCAGAAATTTCGCCGAAGTTAGCGGCAGAGAGCCGGTGCTAATAAATCCAAAAGACGCAAAAGAGCGCGGACTAGCTACGGGCGACGTCGCTCGCGTATTTAACGACCGCGGCGAAATACTAGCGGGCGTACTAGTCACCAACATCGTGCCTGAGCACGTCGTAGCTATCTGCGAGGGCGCGTGGTACGACCCTGAAAAATGGGGCGAAAAGAGCCTCTGCCAGCACGGTTGCGTAAACGTTTTGACCTTTGACAAAGGCACGTCAAGTCTCGCGCAAAGTAACTCGGCTCACACCGTGCTTGCTCAAATCGAGAAATTTAAGGGGGAGATTAAACCTATAACAGCGTTTTCAAAACCTAAAATCTTACAATCTTTGTAGAATTTAACGCGTCGTCTCGCGGGCATCTTTGCTTGATCTCGTAAAATTTTCG
>CAUPXB010000029.1:0-24118 GCA_963515555.1 uncultured Campylobacter sp.
CTCAAACTCAAATTTACAAAGCAAATAGATAAAAGGAGACAAAATGTCAGGGGAAAAATTTAATAGAGCAGAGCTTGCCTAAAGCGGCGGGGGTCGCCGCTGGGTGCGGGAGATTTGACTCCGCGGTTTAAGTAGCGGGGGGCGCCAACTAGAAGCGGTTTGCCGGCAAATTTGGCTTAACGGCCTAAGTTTTAGCCTTGCAACAAGGCGCGGCTAAATCCGCAAACGCCGCAACCGATCTAAAATTTACGATCTATGCTAGGGCAAATGCTAGAATTGCTTAAGCTCCTGTGCGCACAAATTTGAACCCCGCCTTTTAAAACTGCGCTCGGCGCAAATTTTGGTTTATTTATCCGCGCTTTTGGTTTCTAAAAACTCCTCGTAGCGGCGGTCGATGATAGCCTTGATCTCGGCGTAATTTTGCGGCGAATTTTCTATGTAAAAATAGGCGTTGTCGAAGTTTTTATCGCCGAATTTTCGCGCGACGAAATCGTCGTAATCTTGCAAATACCAGCCGTGCGTTTTGGCAAATTTCGTGCGGTCCGTGGTGTAGTAGGCCTTCGCAAAGGCCTTGCCCGCGGTGTTTAGCTCCTCGCTGCTCAGCACGCCGTCCATGGCGCCCAAAAAATACTGACGATAATCAAAGCTATCGTCCATCCGCGCTATATCGTCCGCAAAATCCGCCGCGAAGTCCTTGGAGTAGAGCTTGCGCTCCATGCACCAGCGGAAGAAAAACGCGATGTGCGTCGCGCCGTTTTTATGCGGGATGTCGGTCGGCGCATTTTTCGCGCCCCAGTGCCATTTTGCCTTGTCGTAGGTTACGTAAGCCATTTGATCTCCTTTAAATTAGGCTACATTTTACTAAATCCGACTTAATTCGAGGATTAAAACGCGGCGGCGGGCAAGATAAAATTTCGCGTCGTTGCACGAAAAAGTAGTATAATGCGGATTTTATTTCAAAGGAGAAAAAATGAGCGAGAAAAATTTACAAATTTTAGGCTGGATAGGCACATGTCTGTCGGTTATCATGTATATTTCTTATATCCCGCAGATAATGGGCAACCTTGAGGGCAACAAAACGCCTTTTATCCAGCCTCTAGCCGCAGCGATAAACTGCACGATCTGGACTAGCTACGGATTGCTAAAAGCTAAAAGAGACTATCCGCTAGCGGCTGCGAATTTGCCGGGGATAATTTTTGGACTTTTGGCGACGATCACGGCGTTTTAAGAGATAAAAGCCGCTAACTTTGCCGATACGGCGAAGTTAAATTTGGTATTTTTAACGCGAGTTTCGGCGGCTCAAATTTGCAAATTCGACTTCAAATTTGAATGTAAATTTTCTGCACTGTTTTGCCGTATTTTTAATATCTTGATTTTCTTGTTAAGGGGGAGGGGGCTTGAATTACGAAGTCGCTCCCTTCCCCCTTAACAATCCCCCAACCCCTACGACGTGAGAAGTTGCTGCACTGCGTGCAGGTTAAATTTGACGCTATCGCGTCGCACGTTTTTTAGTTTAACATTTTTGCGGTGCGGGTCTCGGCGACTCAAATTTGCAAATTTGACTTCAAATTTAAGCGTAAAACGATAAGGCGAAGTATTTTGAGATGATTTTTGGGGTTGCGCAGGTAAAATTTAGCGTAGGCTAGACATATAGTCTGCCGAGCTAAATTTTAGCCAGCTCCGCAAAAAGCGCTCAAAAGACAAGCCGTCAAATTTTAAAGATCGCGAGGATCGGCAATCTTGCCCATTACTGCACTCGCTGCAGCCACGGCCGAGTTTGCCAGATACACCTCGCTCGTGCGATCTCCCATGCGGCCGACGAAGTTTCTATTTGTCGTACTCACGCAGCGTTCCCCGACGCCCAAAATCCCCATATATCCGCCTAGGCACGCGCCGCAGGTCGGGTTGCTAACAACCGCTCCCGCTTCCGCGAAAATATCCATCAGCCCCTCTTTTTGCGCTTGTAAGGCGATCTTTTGCGTCGCAGGCGTGATGATGAGGCGGGTTTTGCGCGCTACTTTGCGGCCTTTTAGGATTTCAGCCGCGATGCGTAGATCCGAGAGCCTACCGTTCGTGCAGCTGCCGATAAATGCCTGATCGATAGCGATATCGTCTTTTACCGCTTCGCGCACGCTCTTGCCGTTGCTAGGCAAAAACGGATAGGCGATCACGGGATCGAGTTTGCTAACGTCGATCTCTAAAATTTGCTCGTAGTTTGCGCCCTCGTCGGAGTAGTGCAGCTTCGGCTCGGCGCGTAAATTTTTACCTTTTAAAAACTCTTTCGTGGTTTCATCGACCGCGATGATGCCGCTTTTGCCGCCGGCCTCGATCGCCATGTTGCACATGCTAAAGCGCCCGTCCATGTCGAGGCTCTCTATCGTCTCGCCCGTAAACTCCAGCGCCTTATACAGCGCGCCGTCTACGCCGATGCGGCGGATGATCTCTAAGATGAGGTCCTTGCCGTAGACGTGGCGGTCAAGTTTGCCGCGAAAGATTACTTTGATAGTCGGAGGCACTTTAAACCAGTTTTTACCCGTTATCATCGCGTAGGCTAGGTCGGTGCTGCCCATACCCGTGGCAAAGGCTCCCAGCGCGCCGTGCGTACAGGTGTGGCTATCGGCGCCGATGATGACGTCGCCCGGTACTACGAGGCCTTTTTCGGGCAAAAGCGCGTGCTCGATGCCCATGTCCTTCTCGTCGAAATAGTTTTTCAAATCGTGCTTATACGCAAAATCGCGGCTGATTTTAGCTTGGTTGGCGCTTAGGATGTCTTTGGCCGGGATGTAGTGGTCCATCACGACGCTAAAGCCGTCCGGGTTAGCAAGCCTCGTCGCGCCGCTTCGCTCAAACTGCTTGATGGAGATAGGAGTCGTGATGTCGTTGCCGATGACCATGTCGATGTCGCTTTCTATGATCTCGCCCGCGAAAACCTCGCGCCCTACGTGCTCGCTGAAAATCTTTTCGGTGATGGTTTGCTTTGAGTTTTGCATAAATTTCCTTTTTTTGCGGATGCCGCGCGTTTTTAAAATTTAGCGATTTTAGCGAAAAATTATAAAATTTTTCATTATGTCGCAGCGATGGCGCCTAGTATTGACAATGCTTATCAAGACGTAAGATATCTCCAAGCGTTTTTAGACTAAAATTTGCGGACATTTTTTAAAGGAGAATGGATGGAAAATTTAGTTATTTTGGAAAACAGCGCGAATTTCGACCCGCGAGACATCGACGAGATTCAGCTAAGCATAGGCTGGACTGAGCAAAAATACGTCGATACCGCGCCGCTTTGGAGCCACTACGATATGTTTCGAAATTTCGACTATGTCGCCATCGCCAAAATCGGCGAAAAAACCGTCGGCGTTTTAGACGCGTTTAGCGATAGAGACGGCTTTGCGACCACTTATCTTTACTCCGTCATGGTGCACAAAGATTATCAACAAAAAGGGATCGGCACGGCCCTGATGGAGGCGTTTAATAAAAAATTCGCTCATACCACGACGTGGGCCATCACGCCGATCGGCAAAAACAAAGGCGCAGTATCGTTTTTAGAAAAATTCGGTTTTAACCAAAATACGGAAAATTTTACCGTTTGCTGGCGAAAACGCAAGAAAGGCGAGTGAAATTTTTTAGCATTGTCGAGATGCAGGTTTCGGCGAGTCAAATTTGAAGCCGAAATTTGCAAATTTAGCCAAATTTGACTTCAAATTTGAACGTATAAACCAAAAAGACGAACCGCTAAATTTTAAAATTTAACGCTAGCGGTCAGCATAAACTGCCTCGCATACCCCGGCTGTATCGGTATGATATTAGCCTGCGTGCCGGTCGACGAGGACGTATAGTAGAGCTTGTCGGTCAAGTTTTTGACGTTAAACGAGAAATTCGTCTCGTAGCCCGCGATCTTGGTATCGTAGCTGATAAAAGCGTCGTAAACGACCGCGTCGTCCATCTTAAAGCCCGTTCCCGCAGGCACGGCCGGTAAATTCGTCCTCATGTAGTAGGTGTACCATGAGCCAAAGTACCTCGCTCCGCCGCCGATCCTTAGGCCTTTTGCGCCTAGGTGGCTAAAGTCGTAGTTGGCAAAGAGGCTGGCTTGGTGCTTAGGCGTGGCCTCTAGCGGTTTGCCCACTAGCACGGCAAACGCGCCGCTATCCTTGCGCACCTCGGTTTTAGTGTATGCGTAGCTAGCGCCCACGCTTAGCCCTTGCGTCACGCGGCCGTTAAAGTCAAACTCAAATCCTCTCGAGCGCGCCTCGCCCACAGGCGTACTTACGCTATTTACGGTGCGCATGATGTTTTTCTTATCGATGTTAAATACCGCCGCGCTAGCCGTTATGCTATCGTTTTGGAATTTAGTTCCCAGCTCTATGCTTTTGCCTTCTTCGGGCTTTATGTCGCCGATGTCGTCGCCGCTGATCGCCATTTGTGGGCTAAAGCTTTGCGCGTAGTTGGTATAAATGGACCACTCCGGCGTTAGCAGGTATAAAAGCCCCGTCTGCCACGTAAATTTGCCGTCTTGCTGATCGGTGGTGTTTGGTCCGCTAGTCGTGCCGCGCGCAACTTGGTTGTAGTACTCGTATCTAACGCCCAAAGAGTAGATCAAATTTTCGGTCAAATTTATACTATCTTGCGCGTAAAATCCGATCGTTCTTAGCTTTTGATACTGGATGCCGGAGGCTCGGTCGGACGGATAGGCGACTGTGCCGTAGACTGGACTGTAGATATTTATCGGGAAGTTTCTGTGCGTCGTGCCCGAGCTGTAGCTGTTTAGCGCGCCGGGTCTATAGCGGTAGTACTCCTTTGCGTCTATGCCAAATAGCAAGTTGTGCTCTATCTCGCCCGTTTGCACGTAACCGTTTAAATTTAACGACCCCGCGTGCGTGCGGTGGATAAATCCTTCATATGCCTCGTTTCGTCTAGCTGCAACGCCCGTGTTTAAATTTACGTTCATTAGCCTGATGTGACCGTATTCGTGCTTTGAGCGGGAAAACGCGTAAGCACCGCGCAGTAGCCAGTCCTCGCCGATATTTTTTTCAAAATTTACGTCTACGGTGTCGAGTCTGGTTTTTAGTTTATTAAACGGCTCGTCAAGGCGTCTTTTCTTATCTATCGGCAGTAGCTTGCCCGTGCTTGGAATGAGATACATACCGCGGTCGATTGGATCGGTCGAGCGCGTGTGCGTATAGGCTAAATTTATGCGGTAATCATCGCCTTTATACGAGAGCGAAGGCGCAAAGAGGACGTTTTTATATTCGCCAAACTCCCTCCAGTAGTCTTTTTGCATCATATCAAATATAAATCTATACGCAAAGCCGCTATCAGCGATCGGTCCCGTGGCGTCAAAGCCTGCGTTCCAGTAGTTGCGGTTGCCGATACCGGCCCAAATTTCGTTTGAGAAGTCGTATTTTGGCTTTTTAGTGACCATATTTATTATGCCGCCGGGCTCTTGCGCACCGTAGAGCAAGCTAGCCGGGCCTTTTAGCACCTCGACGCTTTCTACGGTTTTGTTAAAGCTATGCATGACGCTAGCGGGCACGCCGTTACGCATGATCGAGCCGTCGCGTCCGCCGCCAAAGCCTCTCTTTATGATCGAGTCAAAGATACCGCCCGTGGTGTTTCCGTAGCTAACGCCGCTCACGTTTTGAAGGCTCTCGGCTAGAGTCTCGGGTTTTTTATCTTTTAGTTGCTGCTGGGTTACGACGTTTACCGTCTGCGGGATCTCTAAAATAGGCGTATTTGTTTTGCCTACTTCGCTGGTTTTGGCGCGGTATCCGTCGTCTGCGCTCTCGCTAATCTCTACGCCTTGCAGCGCGACGTCGGCGGCGAAAATTTGAGTTAAAAGCAGCGACGAGGCCGCTAAACTTAGGCTAAATTTGTTCATTTATTTTTTCTCCGTTTTAAAATGCATTATCATTATATTATTCTTGTGCTTAAAATTCGGCCCGATTTTAGGCTATAATTTCGGCTATGAAATACGCAAATTTAAAACAAATACAATCTTTTCTAGGCAAATTTAAAAAAATAACCGCAATTAGACGCGCGGGCGATATGGCGATATTTATCGAATTTGACGGCGAGCTCGGGCTGTTTTTCGACCTTAGCAAGGCCGACTCCGCGATCTACGCAAATCCTGATTTTCTAAACGTCAAAGAGTACAAATTAAAATGCATTATCATTATATTATTCTCACGCTTAAATTTCGGTCCGATTTTAAGCTATAATTTCGGCTATGAAATACTCAAATTTAAAACAAATCGAAACATATTTAGGCAAATTTAAAAAAATAACCGCAATCAGACGCGCGGGCGATATGGCTATATTTATAGAATTTGACGGCGAGCTCGGGCTGTTTTTCGACCTTAGCAAGGCCGACTCCGCGATCTACGCAAATCCTGATTTTCTAAACGTCAAAGAGTACAAAGCGCCATTTGACGTCGCGCTTAAAAAGAGGTTCTGGGGGGCTAAAATTTTAAATTTAAGCGTGCCCGAGGGAAATAGAATTTTAAAGCTGGAGTGCGAATTCCAAGGCTCGTATAAAAGCCTCGCCTCAAGCCTATTTTTGGAGTTCACGGGGCGATTTACCAACGCGATCATCACGGACGAAAAGGGCGTCATAATCGAGGCTTTGCGCCATATAGATAATAATTTTCGCGTGATAAAACCGGGGCGCGAGCTACTTGAGCTGCCGCCGGCTACGATAAAAGAGCGCCAGATGCCGCCGATAACCGATTTTGCGCGGTATTTTAGCGAGGAATTTAAGCGCGTAAATAACGCAAAGCTAGAAAATCTGCGCGCCGTAAAATCGGCCGCGATAGAGCGAAAAATGCAAAATTTAAGCGAGATTTTAGCGGGCCTTGAAAACGAAGCCGACCTAAATGCGCAAAGCGAAATTTTAAGCAAAAACGCGGGGCTCATTCTATCAAATTTACACGCATTAAGAGACTACGAGCGCGAGGTAACGCTAAATGATTTCGAGCGAGGCGAGGTGCGGCTAGTGCTAGATGACAGCCCAAAAATCGCCGCAAACGCGATGTTTGCCAAAGCAAAAAGGCTAAAGCAAAAGGCGGCGGGTCTAACGATAGAGCGGCAAAATTTGACCGAAAAGCTGGAGTTTTTATCAAATTTACAAACGCTCGTAAATGAAGCTAAAAGCGCCGAAGAGCTAGAAATCCTAGCGCCCAAAAAAGCCCGCGCCGCAAAGCAAAAAGAGCAAAATCAAAACGTCGAGGATTTTTACGTCGAGGGCTATAAAATCAGCATCGGACGCAACGAAAAAGGCAACGTCTGGCTACTAAAAAACTCGAAAAAAGACGACGTCTGGATGCATCTAAAAGACCTGCCGTCCGCGCATGTCATCATCAAAACCGCAAAAAGCGCTCCGAGCGAGGAAATTTTGAGATTTGCGGCGAAAATTTGCGTAAATTTTAGCGTCAAAGGCGGCGGGACGTACGAGGTTGATTTTACCAAACGTAACAACGTCAAAATTACGAGCGGCGCAAATGTAAATTATATTAATTTTAAGACGATATTAGTAACGAAGCACGACTAAAACAGGAGGCGAAAATGGCTGTAACACCCCTTGGCAACACGATTTTCATCAATCAAAACGTAAATATGGTCTCAAACAAGGTCGCCGACGTCCAAAATAGATTTGACCTGCAAAATCTCGCAGCCGCATCGCTAGCAAGCGACGAAAAACAAGAGGTCTCCGAGGTGCGACCGACCGAGGAAACCTACAAAATCGACCCCCAAAACGAACACGAAAAGCAAAAGGGCAGGCAGGAGCAGGGGGGGCTCGCCTCGGAGCAAAACGGCGAAAATGCAAACTCCGAGAACGAGGACGGAGAAAACTCCGAAGAGCGCGTCGCGGCTAACGACTTTCCGCAGGCGTCGCCCGTTTTTCAGCATCTTGATCTTAAAATTTAACCTACTCGCTCAAATTTGGCCACTCGAAGCTAGGCGGTCAAATTTGACTTTAAATTTGAGCCGTTTTCTGCATCGCTAGCAAGCGACGAAAAACGAGAGGTCTCCGAGGTGCGACCGACCGAGGAAACCTACAAAATCGACCCCGAAAACGAGCACGAAAAGCAAAAAGGCAGGCAGGAGCAGGGCGAGCTCGCCTCGGAGCAAAATGGCGAAAACGCAAACTCCGAGAACGAGGACGGAGAAAACTCCGAGGAGCGCATCGCGGCTAACGACTTCCCGCAGGCATCGCCCGTTTTTCAGCATCTTGATCTTAAAATTTAACCTACTCGCTCAAATTTGGCCACTCGAAGCTAGGCGGTCAAATTTGACTTTAAATTTGAGCCGTTTTCTGCACAAATTTGAGCTTCTGCCTTTTTAGTATCGAACGTAAAAAATTTAAAGCGTAATAAATCGGCTCGTTTCAGGCGTAAATTTAGCGTCCGAGGTATCTGCCGCGGGAAAGCGGTGCATAGCAGCCAAATGCGTGAACGCGCCGAGCGTTAGTCGGCACCGCCTGTGGTGCGGGTGCGGAGCAAATTTTATCTGATTTTAAATTTGATACTTCGTTTTTTGGCAAGCATAAAATTTGGCGCAGGCTGTCAAATTTACGCCAGGTATAGCGCCGCGCTCGGTAAAATTTGGCAAAAATCGTCAAATTTGTTGCTCGCTTCAAGCAAAAATAAATTATCAAGTTTAACTACCGATTAAAGCGAGCCTGCAAACGCAATTTAGCCTTAAATTTCAGCGCTTTTAAGCGAAAATTTTATACAATTATTACTCAAAAAAGGAAAAATCATGAAAACGCGTATAATCACCGGCGTCGCGCTATTTGCGGCGGTTTTGGTCATCTTTTTCGTCGATAGTTATCTGTTAAATTTCGCCATTTTGGGCTTCGTGCTTTATACGGCCTTTGGCGAAGCGCAAAAGCTCTACGGCCTACAGGGCGGCTCTCTTGCGCTCGTGGCGGTTATTTTTTACCTACTTACGCCCTTTTCAAACCCCGTGTTTATCGCTATTTTAGCAGTTTTGCTCGTTGTTAGTTTTCTCGCGCATTTTAAAAGCGAAAATCTAACGCCCGCGCTGCCGTTTTTGTATCCGATGACGCCGATTTTTCTCATCTGGATGCTTTATTCGCTCTACGGCGTCGGCTACTTGGCGTGGCTAATTTTAACGGTCGTGGCGTGCGATAGCGGGGCGTTTTTCGTCGGCAAATTTTGCGGTAAGCACGCCTTTAGCCAGACTTCGCCGAACAAAACCTGGGAAGGCGTGGCTGGCGGTATTGCCGTGGCTACGGTCTTTGGCGCGGGCTTTGGCTGGGTGCTGACCGATAGCTTTTGGCACAGCCTCATCACGGCGTTTTTGGTCGCGACTTTCGGCGTTTGGGGCGATCTTTTCGAGAGCTACTTAAAGCGCCGAGCGGGCGTCAAGGATAGCGGCACGCTACTGCCGGGCCACGGCGGTATGCTTGACCGCATCGACGGCTATCTTTTCGGCGTTGCCGCGATGCTCTGGACGCTATCGTGGTAGTACTGGGCTCGACGGGCTCGATCGGGACGAATACCCTAAATCTAGCCCGTAAATTCGGCCTTAACGTCGAGGCGCTGAGCTGTGCGTCAAACTACGAGCTTTTAAACGAGCAAATCGCCGAATTTAAGCCCAAATTCGTCTGTATCGCCGAGCCTCAATTTGCTAAATTCGTAAAGCACAAACGCGTTTTTGCGGGCGCTCAGGGTATCTGCGATATGCTAAAAGAGTGCGAGAGCGAGCGCGTCGTAAACTCTCTGGTCGGCTTTGCGGGCCTTGCTCCGAGCCTGGCCGCGCAAAAGCTGGGCAAAAAGCTGGCGCTTGCTAATAAAGAAAGCCTCGTCGCGGGCGGCAAATTTTTAGACAGAGGCGCGATAAATCCGGTAGATAGCGAGCATTTCGGGCTTAAATTCTTGCTCGCGAACAAAACCCCGGTCGCTAGGCTCGTCATCACGGCCTCGGGCGGCGCCTTTTACAAAACCCCGCTAAAAGCCCTAAAAACCGTAGTTGCAGCTGACGCGCTAAAGCACCCAAACTGGAGCATGGGTGCAAAAATCACGATAGATAGCGCGACGATGGCGAACAAGCTTTTTGAGGTGTTGGAGGCCTTTTGGCTCTACGGCGTGCGGGATATCGAGGCGCTCATCGAGCGCACGTCCACGGTGCACGCGCTGGTGGAGTTTGCCGACGGCTCGACTACGGCGCATCTATCCAAAACCGATATGATTTTAGCCATCGCGCATGCGATTTTGGGCGAGGACGGAGCGCTAAATTTGAGCGCGGCCGATACAAAAAACGGGCAAATCGTGCCGAATTTGGATCTAAAAACGCTAAAAAATATAAAATTCGGCGAGATAAATTTGAAAAAATATCCTATCTTTTCGCTAAAAGACCAAGCTTTGCAAAACCCCGATCTCGGCGTTGCGATAAATGCCGCAAACGAAGTCGCCGTGTATAAATTTTTGCGCGGCGAATGCGGATTTTTGGATATCTCGCAAACGGTTTTAGCTGCGGCAAAGAGGTTTGAAAACGAGAAGATAGAGAGCGAGAGTAAGATTTTTGAAGTGGATTTAGAAGTGAGAGCGTGGGCGGAAAAGCTACTTAAATAGCGGCTTGTCTTTTTGCTCTATACTTCGTTGAATTTAAATTTTACTCGGTCACTACCGACGAGGTAGCTCCCGTCGTAAAATTTAAATCCGCCTCGCCTAGAACAAAAACACTTCGCCTTGACTCTTTACGCTCAAATTTGAAGTCAAATTTACAAATTTATAAATTTAACTCCATCAAAATTTACAAAATCCGCGACGCTTTGCGTCAGCAAAGCTATGTCGCCGCCTTAAAAGCGTCGTAGGGGGAGGGGGATTAAAGGGGGTGGGGGCGACTTCGCAATTTAAGCCCCCACCCCCTTTATAATAAAGTAAAAAACAACCTCAAACGGTTGTTTTTTACTCAAAGAACACAATCTGCAACGCTAAATTTGACAAAACCAAATTTAGCATTTTTGCGGTGCGGGTCTAGGCGAGTAAATTTAAAATTCACTCGAAAAATTTGCTTTAAACGGCGCATTTTCGTCGCCGTAATCGTCGCCGATATGTTATAATTTCACGAATTTTAAAATCGCTTTGTGTTTAAATTTGGCCGCAAAACAAGACAAATGCCGTAAATTTCAAGAATCAAAAAATAAGCCGCAAAATAAAAAAGAGGGAAAAATGGAAAAATACGAAGGCTACAATCTCAGGCTACGCGACGCTCTGGTTGGCGTACAGTTTCTATTCGTCGCGTTTGGCGCGCTCGTGCTGGTGCCGATATTAACGGGGCTTGATACGTCCGTGGCGCTGTTTACGGCGGGTATCGGCACGCTACTGTTTCAGCTAATCACGCGCAAAAACGTCCCGCCGATCTTTCTCGCGTCTAGCTTTGCGTTCATCGCGCCGCTTAGCTTTGGCGTGAAGGAGTGGGGCATCGCTGCGACGATGGGCGGAGTGGTCGCGGCGGGGCTGTTTTACGTGGCTTTGAGCTTGCTTATTAGGCTCAAAGGTGAGGGGTTTTTGCATAAAATTTTACCGCCCGTGGTCGTGGGCCCCGTCATCATGACGATCGGCCTCATCCTCTCGCCAGCGGCCGTAAATATGGTCATGGGCAAGGGCAAAGAGGCACTCTATACGCAGGGACAGTCGCTTACTATCGCGCTCATCTCGCTCTCGGCGGTTATAGTCGTTATGATGTTTGGTCGCGGTATGCTGCGCCTCGTGCCTATACTTTGCGGCATCGCGGCTGGATACTGCGCGTCGCTGTTTGTCGGGATCGTGGATTTTACGCCGATTCTAAACGCGCCGTGGTTTGCGCTGCCAAATTTCACCGCGCCGGTTTTTAAGCTCGAAGCGGTTATCTACATGGTGCCTATCGCGATCGCCCCTGCGATCGAGCACATCGGGGATATGCTTGCGATCAGCAACGTCACAAAGGAAAATTTCCTAAAAAATCCGGGGCTTAAAAGCACGCTGTTAGGTGACGGGCTCGCGACGTCGCTGGCAGGCTGCTTCGGCGGCCCGCCGAACACCACCTACTCCGAGGTTACGGGCGCGGTTAGCATCACGAAAGCCTACAATCCCGCTATCATGACCTTTGCCGCGCTTACGGCGATCTTGCTCGCCTTCGTGGGTAAGCTCGGCGCCGCGCTTTCGACGATCCCCGCTCCCGTCATCGGCGGCATCATGCTGCTGCTTTTCGGTATCATCGCTAGCGTTGGCATGGAGACTCTGATAAAAAACGGCGTGGATCTGGCTGAGCCGCGCAATATGATCATCGTCGCGCTCATCTTCGTCTGCGCGATCGGCGGCATGGTGCTGGATTTCGGCGCGATGAGCTTTAGCGGCGTGGGGCTTGGCGCGCTCATTGGAATTACGTTAAATTTAGTACTACCGAAGACCAAGCATTTTGACGGGTACTAAGTTAAATTTGCGCGGAGCTTGAGTCGTTTCGCGCGGTTGCGGGTAAATTTGAGCTCAAATTTCGGCGTCAAATTTACCCGCAGCTTTCGCTGTCAAATTTACCGCACCTAAATTTTAAAATTTCCCCTGCAAACGCTCGCAAATTTCTAACGTTTTAAACTAGCAAGATATATAATTGCTTTATGAAAAAGGCAGATAGTTTAAGCAAATTTGATAAAAAGGCGCTAAGGCTGCTCTTTGCGGTACTTTTCGTGCCGCTCTTCGTCTCGCTCGTTTTTATCTATGAGTTATCGGTGTATGACCGCTCGCGCGAGCTGCCCGCGGACGCGCAAAAGATCGGCCACAGTGATTACTACAACATCGGCGGCAAAATTTACCTACGCTCTTGGAATCTCGCTCCATACGAGCTAGAGGGCGGTGCGGACGCGGCGAGCTTTCGCGCGCTTGATACCGGCAGATACTCCTACACAAACGTCGGTATGGACGCTAACCGCGTATTTTGCGGCGCTCGCAAGATGTCGGGGCTGGATCCCGCGCGCACGCAAAAGATCGGAGCGCGATACTACAGCGACGGGCGCGTGAGCTACTTCTGCTCGGACGTCACGCAGCGCACTGGCGGCGCGATAAGCTACATTTACAAGGTATTTTTCCACGCCTTTGGGCTCTCAAAGTGGCCGCAGGAGTATAACTATCCCTACGCTAGACTCGATACTAGCGCGCCCATCTCGCCTCTGACCGAGAGCCCGTATGTCGCAACCGACGGCGAGCGGGTATTTTACGAAGGTAAAATTTTAGCGGGCGCGGATGCAAAAAATCTAAAACAGATAAGGCGAAAAATCATATACGAAGACAGCCCCGAGCTGCCCGCGCACTTTCGCCCGGCCGATCGGTGGCTGAGCGACGGACGTAGCGTTTATAAAGGCGGCGAGAGGCTAAATTTCACGCCTAGCGAGCAGATGTATCTCGTGGAGCCAAACGCCGGCATAGAGTTTCTTTTTGATCCCGCTACGGGCGCGGTACTGATGGATGGCGAGAGGTTTGAGGCTGCAAACGAGCCCTATACGCCGTTAAATTTTCAGAGCGGCCATCAGGAATACATGCTATTTGCGAGCAAAAACGGCATATTTTATCTAAGCAAGGATAAAATTTTAAATCATCCGCGCGGTAGCGGTACCGAGGGCTGGCTCAAGGACGCGTTTTGGTACGTTTATTATAAATTTGGCGCAGACGCCAGCCGGCTAAGCGCGCTAAAAAGGGCGGGAGATAATCCGTTTAAAGGCGACGTGCGGCAGATCTCGGAAAAGCTTTTGAAGGACGACGCGGGATTTTATTATCTAAATTTTTACTCGCATAGCGTTTACGTCACGGGTCGCAGCGGCAGGCATCTGGATAAGCGGACGAATTTCATCGAACTGCGAAAGATCACGCTAGACGTGCATGATGATGAGGTGATGGCGCAGATCGCGGACGAGGCGGCGCGAAACCCCGAAATGTCGCAGCCCATCTTTACCGCGCAGGACGTGGAGTATGAAAACGGCGCGGCCTTTTATATGTATTGCCTCGCGGCGGTTTTATTGCTCGGAGCTTGGATTTATAGCTACCTTAGAAAGCGCAGCTTGCGGCGCGGCTAAATTTGTCGTCAAATTTGCTCTAAATTTACAACCTTTTTTACCGATTTATTACGATTTCTAGCTAAAATCGCAGTGAAAAAAATCAAAAGGAAATCCAATGGAAAACAAAATCATAAACAGCGTCAGGGGCGGCTTTTGGACGAAGCCCGTCATCATTTTCGTCCTGCTTTTGCTGCTGCTTATCCCGCTAGGTTTCATCAGTTCGATGATTTCTGACCGCGCCTACGTCAAACGCACCGCCGAGGAGTCCATCATGCAGCCAGTCGGCGGCCCGCTTAGGATCGAGGGCGTTTTGATCTCCGTGCCGTATAAAAAGCAAGCGGCGATCTATAGCGAAAACGGCGTACCTACGGTATCGCAGACTACCGAGCAAATCATGATAGCGCCGCAGTCTTATGAGCTATCGACCCAGCTAAATCCGCAGTATCTAAAGCGCGGTATCTTTAGCGTGCCCGTTTTTAACGGCGAAGTCGCGCTAAAAGCCAAATTTGCCCCGCTAAATTTCGAGCAGCTAAATATCGCGGAAAGCGACGTTTTGCTAAGCGAGGCGACGCTGATTTTAGGCGTAGGCAGCAAAAAGACCTTTACTGCGTTTCCCGCGCTAAAAGCAAACGGGCAGGATCTCGCGCAGTCTTTTGCGCCGCCTAAATACTCGCCCTTTGCCCAAAGCGTCCACTATAAGCTACCCGCAAATTTAGCAAGCGGCGGCTTTGAGCTAGCGGGCGCGCTATCTATGCAGGGCGGGCAGAGCGCGAGCTTCGTTCCCGTCGGGCAGGATAATAAATTTGACGTAAAATCCTCGTGGAGCTCGCCGTCTTTTAGCGGCGGGTGGCTACCTAAATCACGCGAAGTTACGAGCAGCGGCTTTAACGCGCAGTGGGAGATCTCGGGCCTTAGCACAGGCGTTCCGCAGGCGTGGATCATGGACGGCAGGCGCGAGATGGGGCTGGAGAGTGTCGAGGCTAGCTTCATCAGTCCCGTAAACAACTACTCGCTAATCGCGCGCTGCGTGACCTATGCGATTTTGTTTCTAGCGGTGCCGTTTTTGGCGATATTTTTATGCGAAATTTATAGCCGCGCCCGCATCCATCCGATCCAGTACCTACTCATCGGAGCAGCCGACGTGCTGTTTTACCTGCTCGTGCTATCGTTTTCCGAGCATATCAGCTTCCTAGCTAGCTATCTCATCGCTGCCGCAGCCGTGTGCGCGACGATACTTTTTTACGGCTCGGCGATCTTTCGGGCGCGCAAATGGGGCGTATTTATCGCTCTCGTGCATGCGGTTAGCTACTGCTTGCTCTACGGTATCTTGCAGTCCGAGGACTACGCGCTTTTGATGGGCAGCGTGATGATATTTGCGGTGATCGCGTTGGTGATGTATTTGACTAGGAAGATAGATTGGTACGAAAACGGGCTGAAAATTTAGCCTTTTGCGGCTTGTCTTTTTTGTTTATACGTCGTTGGAAACTCAGTCGGCTTCGGTCACGGACGACTAGTCCGCTCCCTCGCCTCCGTCGTTTCCGCCTCGTCTAAACGCAAAAATACTTCGCCCGACTTCCGTTGTTCAAATTTGTAAATTTGAGCCGCCGAGACCCGCAACCTGAAAATGTCAAATTTTATTCAAGCTAGCGACGCTTTGCTCGCAGAGCAAAGCAATGTCGCCACTTCTCACGCCGTAGGGGATAGGGGATCGTTAAGGGGGAAGGGAGCGACCTCGTAATTCAAGCCCCTTCCCCCTTAACAAGAAAGACTAAAATCCAAATTTTACAAAACCAAATTTAGCGTTTTCGCGGTGCGGGTCTGGTCGAGTAAAATTTAAAAATTTATCCAAATTTAACGCTATAATCACGCTCGTTTTAAAGACGCATAAAATTAAAGGATAAAAATGAAAAATTTTCTCGCGCTATTTTTAGCGCTTAGCTTTACCGCTTCGTCGCAGGCATTTGGCGGCGAAAAGCAGAGCTCCGCGAAGCAAAACGCTCAAATTTTATCCCCGAGCGAGCTAAAATTTACCCCGCGACCAAAGCTAAAAGGCAAGCAAACGGGCGAGCTGGAGATGAGGTTTAGCTACGACGTAGAAAGGACTGGCGAGTACGATCCGGAAAGCCGCCTCGAGCTAAACAACGTCTATGAGCGCATATATACTCCGGGCGGCGAGACGCTATTTTACGGTAGGCTATACGGCTACATCAAGCCGCCCTTGCATCACCCGCAAAAGCAGATCGTCAAATTTATCAAAAGCGGCCAAGAGCGCTGGATTGAGATAGATTTTTATCATGCGGACGGCATGCATAGCGGCACGCTACAGCTGCGCTTGTGGGACGACATAAACGTCGAAGTCAAAGAGGCCTTTGACGAAGGCAACGTCGCGGGGCTATATAAATCGAGCAATAAATTCGACGTGATGCTGGGTATCTTTTCCGACAATAACAACTTCTCCTACTCTAGTAGCGGCAAACCCCGCCAAAAGCACTTTATCACGGTGCGCTCGGGGCCTAAAGAGGATTACTACGAAAACTACGACGAAAACGGCGAGATCGAAAACACGAGCTACCAAAAAGACACGGTATTTATCTGGGTAAAGACGTTTTATCCAAACGGCCGACTAAAGTCGCTCAACGACTATGAAAATAAGATCGAGCGGGAGTATGATGAGAGGGGGAAGATAATAAGAGAGGAGAAATTTTAAATTTTCAGCTTGTCTTTTTGTCCTATACTTCGTTGCTTTTAAATTTGGCTCGGTCATTACCGACGAGGTAACTCCCGTCGCCAAATTTGAAAAGCGCCTCGTCTAGAACAAAAATACTTCGCCTTATCTTTTTCTGTTTAATTTTGAAGTCAAATTTGTAAATTTGAGTTTCCGAAACCCGCATCTCGAAAACATCAAATTCGATTCAAACTTGCGACGCTTTGCGTCAGCAAAGCTGTGTCGCCACCTTTAACTTCGCTTCGCTTGTTACGAGACGGCAACAAGTTGCCCCTATGAAGAAAAGCGTCGTAGGGGGTGGGGAGCTCTTTTGCTTCGCTACGCTCGCAACTGCAAAGCAGAGCGCAATTTAAGCCCCCACCCCCTTTACAATAAAGTAAAAAACAACCTCAAACGGTTGTTTTTTACGAAAAGAATCTAACTAAATTTGACTAATTCAAATTTGGCACCTTAAAAGTGCTGGTCTCGGTGCGTCAAATTCGGTTTCGTCGCAAATTTACGGCAAGCGATTGGCACGCGTATTTTACCGCCTTTGCCAAAAAGCGAGTCGAATTTATAACCGCGAAAGCAAAAAGCGGTAAAATGCGCTAAAAAAGGAAAATCAATAAAATGAGCGAAAATTTACAAAATAGCGGCGCGGATGGGCTGATTTTGGGTATAGAAAGCAGCTGCGACGATAGCTCGGTGGCGCTACTGGACATCGACACGCTGGAGCTAAAATTTCACAAAAAAATCTCGCAAGATGCCGAGCACTGCGCATTTGGCGGAGTGGTACCGGAGCTAGCCGCGCGCTTGCATACGGCCGCGCTGCCTAAAATTTTAGAGCAGATCAAGGCGGAGTTACCGCGCGTAAAAGCCGTCGCCGTCACGAACGAGCCGGGGCTATCCGTGAGCCTAGTGGGCGGCGTCGCGATGGCAAAGGCGCTCGCCTCGTCGCTGCGCGTGCCGCTAATCGCGGTAAATCACCTCGCCGGGCACGTGTATTCGCTATTTTTGTCGCAGGAGGTGCAGCTGCCCGCGGGCGTTTTGCTCGTTAGCGGCGGGCACACGATGGTGCTAGATATCGGCGCGGACGGGGCCGTGAGTGTGTTGGCTGCGACGATGGACGATAGCTTTGGCGAGAGCTTTGACAAGGTCGCAAAGATGCTGGGACTAGGGTATCCTGGCGGCGTAGCGGTCGAAAAGGCGGCAAAGAGCGGGCGCGAGAGGTTTAAATTTACCGTGCCGCTGCTTGGCGACGCGCGCACGGCGTATAGCTTCTCGGGGCTAAAAAATCAGGTTCGCATCGAAACCGAAAAGCTCGCCACAAGCGGAAATCTCGGCGCGCAGGACGTTGCCGACATCTGCTTTGCCTTTGAAAATACGGCTTGCAAGCATATCTTAAACAAGCTGGAAAAGATTTTTGTCCAGCGCAAATTTGTGCGTTTTGGCGTCGTGGGCGGAGCAAGCGCGAATCTAAATCTGCGCTCCCGTCTGCAAGCTCTGTGCGAGAAATACGGCTGCGAGCTCATCTGCGCGCCGCTGGAGTTTTGCTCCGATAATGCCGTGATGATCGCGCGCGCGGGACGCGAAAAATACCTGCGCGGCGAGTTTGCGGGGCTTGATCTGCAGGCGAGTCCTAGAAGCGAGCTAACGAGGATTTAGATTCGGCTTTTGGCCAAAATTTGCTTTTTAGCTCAAATTTGGCGACTTCTATCGTCAAATTTAGCTTTTTGTGGCGCTGTTGCGAGCGGGCGAGTATAAAGCACGGCAAATCTAAATTTGGCGCGGTGAACTAAAAGCGCCAAATTTATAGAATCTAAAATCGTTTTGCTAAAAAAATACCGCGACAATCGCCGCAAACGCTAAGACTGAATAAATTAAGATTTTATATATGCTTGTTTTTGCGCCGGCTTTTCGCTCGTAAAATACGCTTAATTTGTATTCCGAGCTCTTAAGCGTGCGCCACGCCGCAACAACCGCCATAACTAAAAGTAGCGAGCAAAATTCTCGCGACGGCAAGCTTCTAAAATCCTCCAAAAATAAAATGGTCGCAAGAAGCGTCGCCAAGCAAAACAGCATAAAAAATATCCAGCTCAAAGCGAAGAAAAATACGGCGTCCATTTTGCAATCTATGCCATGATTTTTATATGCTGCGACCCTAAAGCCGATATAAACGGCAAGCAATGCGCAAGATAGTATCGTGAGCGGGTTAAATAGCGCAGAAAGCGTCATTTGGCCAGTCTCCGCGCCCAAGATAGATGCCATGGGCGCAAAAGTAACGAAGGCGCAAAAGTAAAAAAGGATAAATAAAATTCTAGCCTGGAAAATGACGCTAAGAACTGATTTTATGATTTTTAACAAATGTTTCCTTTAAACGTTTGGCGACTTGGGGCTTGAAAATTGACTACGATTTTAGCTAAATTTTAAATGAAATTTATCGACTCTCGTCTAGCGTGGCTTAAATTCGGCTTTGCTATATAATGGTATTTACTTGAGCCGTTTAAATTTGCAATGCGGCGAGTCGCCTTTTAGTTTATAAATTTAGCTCTTTTATCGCTCGTAAAATTTTATCCTCGCGGGCTAAAAAATCCTTTGCGATGACGATAAATTCATTATTTTTTAGTGAGGCGGCGTCGTAGATCGGCTCTTTTAGCGTCGCTAGGTCGATCATCTTTGCGCCCGCACACGCGGCGATCATCTCGCCCGCGGCGTTGTCCCAGATAGAGCTTGGCGAGTAGCGCATGTAAGCGCCCGCGAGGTTTTCGGCGATGCGGCAGTATTTGATCGCCGAGCTTAGTCGCGTGATGCCCAAATTTAGGGCGGTTGCGAGCTTGCCGGCCGTTACGTTTTTGCCGCGTTTGCCGCTGATTATCGTTTGCGGCGCATGTTCTTTTGCGGCTAAAATTTGCGGGATAAATGCGCCGTTTTTATAGAACTCTTTTTGCGTTCGTTCGCCCTTTGCCGCGCTATAAATTTCGCCGGTAACGGGCACGTAGATGACGCCAAGAACCGGGCGCCCGTCCTCTATGAGCGCGATGCAGACGCAAAACTCGCCACTACCCTCGATAAAATCCTTCGTGCCGTCTAGCGGATCGATGAGCCAAAACGTCCGCGCGGACTCGCCCAAAATCTTTTCCTCCGAGCAAATTTGGATCTGCGAGCTTTTTAGCGTTTCAAATATCGCAGCGTTTGCCGCGAGATCGGCCGAGGTCACGGGCGAATGATTGGTTTTTAAATTTACCTCGAAATCCCTGCGGTTTTGGCTACACGCGCTTTCGGGTAAAGTCGAACGAGCTGCTAAAATCTCGTCATCAAAGCCCTTGTGAGCGTAAAATTTCATTATCTCGTCGCCTGCTTTTGTAGCCGCAAGCTTGGCCAGGTTTAGTAATTTTTGCATTTTGGTTTCTTTTGCTGTATTTTTAATATCTTGATTTTCTTGTTAAGGGGGAAGGGGCTTGAATTACGAAGTCGCTCCCTTCCCCCTTAACAATCCCCCAACCCCTACGACGTGAGAGGTGGCGACACTGCTTTGCTGACGCAAAGCGTCGCGAGTTTCGTAAATTTTGATGGAGTTAAATTTATAAATTTGAGCTCAAATTTGAACGCAAATCGATAAGCGGCTGTATTTTGCGATGAATTTAAATGTTGCGACGGAAATTTTGAGCAAGACTAGACAAATAGTCTGTCGCAGCTCAAAATTTTCTAGCTCATTTAAAGGCGCGCAAAAGACGACGCGTCACTTTGGCGTCCTGTTCGTCTCGCCCACGTACAGCTGCCTCGGCCTCACGATCTTGATGCTCTCCTGCTCCTTTAGCTCTATCCACTGACTGATCCAGCCGGGGATCCTACCGATGACGAAAATAACCGCAAACATATCGTTTGGTATGCTAAGTGCCTTTAAAATCAGTCCCGAGTAAAAATCGACGTTCGGGTAGAGGTTGCGCGAGATGAAATACTCGTCGTTTAGCGCGATCTCCTCGACCTTTTTGGCGATTTTTAGAAGCTCGCTGTTTATGCCGATCTCGTCAAACAGCTGGTCGCACATAGATTTTAGTACCTTTGCGCGCGGATCGAAGTTTTTATACACGCGGTGACCAAAGCCCATCAGCCTAAACGGATCGTTTTTGTCTTTGGCGCGGGCGATGTATTTATCGACGTTTTCTACCGAGCCGATCTGCTCTAGCTGGCGGATGACGCCCTCGTTCGCGCCGCCGTGAGCCCAGCCCCATAGCGCTCCGATACCTGCGGCGATACACGCATACGGGTGCGCGTGCGTCGAGCCTACCGTGCGTACGGTCGTCGTGGAAGCGTTTTGCTCGTGGTCGGCGTGCAGCATAAAGACCGTATCAAGCGCCTTGACCTCGATCGGACGCAAATTTACGTGCTCATAAGGGTAGCTCCTCATCATGTAGAGGAAATTTTCCGTAAAGCCGCGGTCTAAATTTGGATAAATGATCGGCAGTCCGCGAGAAAATCTATAAGAAAACGCCGCGATGGTCGGGATTTTGGCGATTATTCGCATCGCCATCTCGTGGTACTCTTCTGGCTTGTCCATGTTTAGGTGATCGGAGTAAAACGCAGAGAGCGCCGCCACCGCCGCCTGCAGGATCGCCATCGGGTGCGCCTTGTCCGGAAAGGCGTCAAATAGTTTCATCATGCCCTCGTGGATGAAACTGCGTTTTTTAAGCTCGAGTTTAAAGGCATCGTATTGCTGATCGTTTGGTAGCTCTTTGTTTAGCAGTAGATACGCCACGTCGATGAAGGTCTTGTGCTCGGCAAGATATGCGATGTCGTAGCCGCGGTACATCAGCTCGCCTTTTAGCCCATCGATGTAGGTTATCGTGCTCTTGCACATCGCAGTCGAGCTGTAGCCGCGGTCAAACGTAAACATCCCCGTATCGCTAAAAAAGGTCGAGATGTCGATGACGTCGGGCCCCATGGTACCATGAAGTATCGGAAAGTCGTAGCTTTTGCCGTTTCTGTTGTCGGTTAACGTAACCGTATCGCTCATCTTAGCTCCTTTGTAAATTTGATTTTACGCTCATTAAAATTTTAATACATATCGTGACTATTATAGCCTGAGTTAGGCTTGCTAGTATGAAAGAGAAGTAAAAATTTTCATTTATGCCGCCTGATTTGTAGGCTATGGTAGCAACGGCGATGAGAAGCGTTAGCGGCATCGAGTGCGATAGTGCGAAAAGGACGGTATTTTTTAGCCCTAGGATGTTTAAAAACACCGTGCTAGCCGCGAGCCTAAAGCCTATCATGACGCCCGTTATCAGCGCCGCGTCGCGCACGACCCCGTCTATCATAAAGGCGTTAAGCTTAAACGTCGAGCCGATATGCACAAAAAATGTCGGCACCAAAAAGCCAAAGCCAAAGCTAGCAAGCTTGTGCGGGAGGTCTTTTTTGTGATCGAAAAATGTCGCGATAAAGGTCCCCGCCACAAATGCGCCAAACGCAATCTCTAAATTTAAATACAGCATAAGTGCGATGATGCCAAAAAACAGCGCCATGCACAGTCGGATGTCTTTTTCGGAGTTGTCGTAGTGAGGCATCAGGATGACGCGCAGCTGCGGATACCACCAAAATAACACGTTTAGCGTCTTGTACCCGATCACCGCCGCGGCTAAAAATCCGCTCAAATATATGATCGAAAACGCCAGCTCGCTACCCGCGCCAAATTTCATATACGCGCCGACGAAGGTTAGCAGCGTGATGCTCACGACTTCGCCGATCGAGCCGATGAGCATGCCGATATTTAGCCACTCCTCGTTTTTGCCGTACTCCTTAAATAGCGTAAATATCATGCCCACGGCCATCAGCGGCACGATGAGGATAAAAAGGCGGTTTAGATCAAACGAAAACGTCAGCAGCGCCGAGAGTAGGTAGAGTATCGCCAGATAGACGACGCCCGTTTTTAGGATCTTTTTATCTATCGTGAAAAATAGCTTGAGATCGACCTCCGTGCCCGCTAAAAACATGAGGTAGAAAAAGCCGACTTCGCTCACGATTTTAAACATTTCATTGTGCCCGATAAAGCCGAAATATCCCGCTACCGAACCCAAAATAATCTCCACCGGCGCGATAGGAATGCGTAAAATTTTAGAAAAATACGGCGACGTAAAGATGATAAAAGCTAGCGCGATGAGAATATTTAGCCCGTTTGCCTGCAAGAAAGTCCTTTGTAAATGGGGGATTATAGCCTAAGGTTTTTTATTCTTTGATAAATTTGACCCGCTGGGGCTTGTCTCGCGAGCGCTTTTCCGAGATTTCGCAAAATTTTCGCTCCGCAGGCTATATGCCTAGCGCACGCTCAATTTTGCTTCAAAACTCGAAAAATCATCTCGCGATACTTCGCTTTATCTTTTTACGTTCAAATTTGAAGTCAAATTTTACTCGCCGAGACCTGTGCCCCAAAAATGCTAAACTAAAAAAACGTGCGGCGCGACAGCGCCAAATTTAACCTGCGCATAGCGCAGCA
This sequence comes from uncultured Campylobacter sp., assembly GCA_963515555.1. GTDB lineage: Bacteria > Campylobacterota > Campylobacteria > Campylobacterales > Campylobacteraceae > Campylobacter_A. The sequence goes on from CAUPXB010000029.1 coordinate 23,239, forward strand.
ACTTCTCACGTCGTAGGGGATAGGGGATCGTTAAGGGGGAAGGGAGCGACTTCGTAATTCAAGCCCCTTCCCCCTTAACAAGAAAGATTAAATTTAATGTGCAACGCTAAATTTAGCCAAACCAAATTTAGCGTTTTCGCGGTGCGGGTCTCGGTGGGTAAAATTTAGAATTTTAGCAAAATGCAGTGTCTAAACTCCAAAACACATTTTAAGAGCAGGCCAAATTTGGCGGTTGTCCGCCAAAAATCGCGCCCGCAAATTTGCCGTAGCCGACTAAAAGCAATTTACATCAGTGGCAAAGTGTCGCGAAGCTAAATCCGCGCGCCTTAAACTCGGCGATATCGCGGCTAGCGACTTCGCCCTTGGTCGTGAGATAGTCGCCGATGACGACGGCGGACACGCCGTGATCAAAGATTTCGTATTGGCGTTCGCCTAAAATTTTCTCGCGACCGCCTGCTATCATCACGCGAGCGTTAGGCAGTGCGCGGACGGTGTCGTCGATGATTTTTAGCGCCTCGTCCGCTGTCATAGGCGGCCGTTTGACGCGTAGCGCGTCATTTGGGATAAAGAAATTTATCGGGCTAGAAAAGGGATCTAGCTTCGCAAGGCTAGCTTGCAAGCTCGCGCGATCCGCCTCGCTCTCGCCAAGGCCGTAAATGCCGCCCGTACAGAGCATTAGACCTGCTTCTTTGGCGTCGATGTTGGTCTGCCAGCGCTCGTCCCAACTATGCGTCGAGCAAATTTGCGGGAAAAACTCGCGCGAGGTCTCGAGGTTGTGGTTGTAGCTAAACACGCCCGCGCTTTTTAGCTCTTTTAGCTGCGGCAGCGTCGCCATGCCGTTGCAAGCGATCAGCATGAGGTTTGGGACTTCTTTATTTAC
>CAUPXB010000030.1:0-19602 GCA_963515555.1 uncultured Campylobacter sp.
GTACTTTAAAGTGTACTCAAGCTATAATTAAACTCTATTCAAGTATTTTTAGGGGAAAATACTAAATCAAAACTATTTGGAGCATCATGAGTATTTACGGGTTAAAACCAAAATTTCAAAACCTACTTCGTCCGCTAGTAAAGCGTCTTTATAATGTCGGCATTACGGCAAATCAAGTTACGCTTACGGCCTGCATTATCTCCATTTTATTAGGCGCGCTACTTACTAAATTTGCCGATATTTCAGCGTTATTTTTTCTCCTACCTATTTGGATGTTTTTACGTATGGCTTTAAACGCTATCGACGGCATGCTGGCTCGCGAATTTAATCAAAAAACGCCGCTAGGAGGCTATCTAAACGAAGCTACCGATGTCATCTCTGATGCCGCTCTTTATATTCCGTTTGCTTTTGTGGCGCCTTTTGGCTGGGGTGCTATCTCGCTCGTTATTTTTCTGGCCTTTATGAGCGAGTTTTTAGGCGTTCTGGGGCAGGTGCACGGTAGCGGTAGGCGTTACGATGGACCTATGGGTAAGAGCGATCGCGCATTCGTATTCGGGCTTATAGGCACTATATATGCGGTATTTGGTCAGCTGCCCTCATGGTTTAGTTGGGCGCTTTACGCGGTGGCGCTTTTGCTTGTGCTTACCTGCATAAATCGCGTTAGAATTGGGTTAAAAAGCTAGTTTAATAAAATACGTGGCATAAATTTGAGGGGAATGTACTAAAAAATAGGATAATACATTTATGCAAATTTACACCTATACGCTCATAAATCAAACGATATAAATCCCAAAACAATATTTCGCTGCAATGCTATAACATCTGGCGTAGTTTACGGTATGGCCAAATTTGGTTTAAAAGTTTTATAAAACTAGCATAGATTTAGTAGGCAAGCAATAAATCGCAATCCGCACTCAGATAAATTATTTAAAAAATAGCCGAAAAATGTAGCACGGTCGTGACAAAACTTCATCAAAAAGATAGCCAAATTTATAGACGATGCAAGCTAGTCAAATTTAAAATAAGAGCTTGCGATAGCCGTACAAAAAACTACATTTGGCAAGCATGTCAAATTTGTAAATTCTGTTTTTACTAAAGTTATCTTATTGCTAAGGCTAACTGGTTTATAAAATTTACGTCAAGCGGCAAGCTGGGTGCCGAAGAGTCCCAAATAAGCGATATTTTGTTTAAATTTTGGCGCTTATTAAAAGAGAGATGGCTCGCTTCTATAATTCTTTAAAAATATGGAATGCGTATAAAATTATCTACACTAAATGACAATATTTGACAGTAAAAAATGAGATGATACGAAAAATATTTAAGAAGGAAGAAATGAAAAAAAACGTTTTAGCTTTGGCTCTTTTATGCTTGTCGCGGAGGCAAAAGAGCCAACGATTGAGGAGTTTATAAGTGAGGCGGAAAAAATATGCGAAAGCGGCAAAGATTTCACCAATAAAAATGGAACCATGACGTATGTGGAAGTTTGCGGTTATCTCGGCGCGGCATATGAAGGCGTTCCAGAGGTCGGCGATTTGGGTATAAAGAAAGATTTGGCAAAAGCTTTTAAGTTTTATAAAAAAGCGTGTGGCGGCGGTTATACTCTTGGCTGCTTTGGACTGGCAGGATTTTATCTTGAAGGAAAAGTGGTAGAAAAAGATAACAAAAAAGCCCTTGAGTTTTTTCAAAAGGCGTGCGATGCGGGGTATAAAGAGGGCTGCACTGTAGCGGCTACTATGAGCGGCAATGATGCGGATATGGCAAAGATGTCAGCGCAACAGAAAAAAGATCGCGATAACAACGATGATATGTTTGCTTGCGGGGTGTTTGCTATGTTTATGTAAGGAAAGGATAATAAAGAGGCGGCGAAATACTATAAAAAAGCCTGCGAACTCGGCAAAAAGAAGTCAGATTCCGTATTTCAAAACAACACTCTATTTAACGAATAACTAAAGTAACTTTGCAGCAAATCCAACGAGCTTAAAACGCAAAATTTAAAATCTACGCAAAATGTAATTAAAGCTGGAATCGCTGAGGATTATAAGGCGGGTTGCGATTCTGCGGGAAACTGGGTAGCTTGCGCGATATATGCCGCTTATATAGAGGGTAGTGATCATAAGTCATCTACTATATACTACGATAAGGCGTGCAAACTAGGCAAAAAAGCACAAACGATAACTCTAACAAGATATTACAAAAATCATGCGAAAAATCCTCTCGCTGAAACTGTTTTAAGTTTTTCAAAGTTCACACAATCTTAAATGGACCGCATAGGTGTAGTAAAATTTTATGCAGTCCATTTAATGCTTTATGGAATTTAAGTCTCGCTCATACCGGTTGGCGGCAAATTTATTGCAGCCAACTTAGCGTGCCGTCTCGCCGCCGCGCGCCCGAAAAGATTATTCGCCCAGGAAGTATTTCAGATCCGCCTGCGCGTCGCCGCTGATTAGGCGAAGGCCGAAATTTTGCACCAAAAAGCCCAAAATTTCGTCGTTGAAAAACTCAGGCACCGTAGGGCCCACGTTGATATTCTTAACGCCCAGGCTAAGCAGCGCAAGCAGGATGATGACCGCCTTTTGCTCCATCCACATCAGCACGATCGAGACCGGCAGGTCGTTTACGGCGATGCCCGTAGCCTCGCTTAGCGCCAGAGCGATCTTGACCGCGCCGTTGCTGTCGTTGCACTGACCCAGATCAATGTAGCGCGGAAGCTCGGTGCCAGGGACGGTTCCAAAATCCACGTCGTTGAAGCGGAATTTACCGCAGCTGGAGGTCAAAACCACGCAGTCCTTCGGCAGGCTAAGCGCTAGCTCGCGGTAATACTCGCGTCCTTTACCCGGCGCGTCGCAGCCTGCGATGACGAAAAAGCGGCGGATCTTGCCCGATTTGATCGCGTCTAAAATTTGCGGCGCGAGGCTCAAAATCGTCTTATAGTGTCCGCCCGTCACCAAGCTCTCGTCGCTGTCCATACTCACGTCGCCGCATGCAAGCGCGCACTCGATGAGCGGCGTAAAATCGTCGTTTTGGATATGCTTGACGCCGTCTGTGCCAGCGATAGAGTAGCCAAACAGCCTATCTGCGTAGCTACAGGACGAGCGAAGCGGCACGATGCAATTCGTGGTCATCAAAATAGCGCCCTTAAATTCGTTAAAAAGCTTGGTCTGATCGAACCACGCCTTGCCGACATTGCCCTTTAGATGCGGATACTTACGAAGCTCCGGGTAACCGTGCGCAGGAAGCATCTCGGAGTGGGTATAGATATTGATGCCCTTGCCATCGGTTGCTTTTAGTAGCGCCTCAAGAGCGTGCAGGTTGTGTCCGCTAACCAAAATCGCCTTGCCCTCGACTTTGTTTTGGCTAACTTTAACCGGGGTCGGTACGCCGAATTTTGCGGTATGCGCCTCGCTTAAAATATCCATCATCTGCACGCCCGCGCTTCCGACGGCCATCAGCTGCGCAATATGTTCGTCAAAGTTAAAATTTGAGTTCGTCAGCGTAAAATACAGCGTGTCCGCCATAACGGTATCGACCGCGCTAGTATCGGCGCCGAGCTCGTGCGCATGGTGGCGGTAGGCGCTAAGGCCCTTAAGCCCGAAAACCATAGTGTCTTGAAGCAGGCTTAATGTGGAATTTTTGCCACAGGTACCGCGGTCTTGGCCCTTGGCTCCGCAGCCCTCGGGCGCGCTCATTTGGCACTGATGACAGAACATCTCTTGATTGTAACTCATAGAAAATCCTTTATAAAAAAATTAGTTGAAGATTTTAAGATTTTATTTATAATAACGACTTGATCGCCGTCAAGAAACGGCTAAATTTTATCAAATTTATTTGTAAAATGAGAATTTAATTTCTTACGACAGTACGGTTGATACTCAAATTTGACCGAGTTTTTAGAATTCTTAACTAAAGCGCGGCAGATTAGTTCATTATGGAGTTAAGGCTCACTGCTGCGCAAAACAATCTAGCTAAAGATTTAAGCTGCCGCAGAGGGGCAAATAGAGCAAGTCTCTTGCCGCGCTTAAAAAATGCGAATTTGGGTATAATAACGGCAAATATATAAAAGAATTTCATTATATTTTACTAAAACCAGCAAAGCGGTTTTACGGGCGGTAAGATAGAGTCGCAGCCAAGATCAGCCTAGGTTGCGCTAAGTCTAATCATTTGGAGTATCATGAGCATTTGCGAGTTAAAATTCCGAGCTTTAAAACCTGCTCCGTTCGCAGGCAGGTGTCGCTGCAAATCGGCGCCACTCGCCAAATTTAACGCGCAAACAAGGCAAATTTAACAAAAAGGACGAAAGATGAAAGAGTTTTTAGCGGCCGCGCTTGATTTTATCCTTTGCCGTATCACGATATTTATCACGGGCGTACGGCCACCGCAGGAGCTTTTAAATATCGGCGAGGGTACTAAAATTTACTACGCCAACCACGCTAGCCACGGCGATTTTTTGCTGATTTTCGTCTCGCTGCCATACCGCGTGAGAAAGCGCGTGCGCCCCGTCGCGGCGGCGGAGTACTGGGAGGGCGGGCCCGTGCGCAGGTTTCTTGCTAAAAACGTGTTTAACATGGTTCTAATCAGTCGCCGCAAAGATCCGCTAGAAGCGCTAGCGCAAATGTGCGAGGCGCTAAAAATGCACTCTCTAATCATCTTTCCTGAAGGCACGCGCAAGATGAACGACGACCTCGCGCTTCAGCCGTTTAAAAGCGGGGTATTTCGTTTGGCGCAGGAGTGCCCCTCCGTGCCTTTGGTGCCGATTTGGATCAAAAATGCGCGCAATGTCCTGCCTAAGGGCTTTATGATACCCATCCCGCTGCTTTGCGAGCTGATAGTGGGCAAGGAGATATTTTACAGCGGCGAGGGTAAGGGCGAGTTTTTACAAAAGACGCAAGACGCGCTGCTAGCGATGGGCGAGACGCAAAATGACAGAACGAAAGCCTGATTTGGCGGCTCTGGCGATGGCGGTAAATTTAAGCCCCGTAAATCCGTCAAACGAAAAGAGAAAATTTGCGACCGATTTTTACGACAAATTTGACGGCGAGCCTTCTAAAATGACGGCTAAAAGCGTCAAATTTAAACGCGAAACCCAGGCCGAAACGCCAGCCTTGCCGCAAATCAAATTTGACCCAAACGCAAATTTAAACCGCATAAAAAATTTAACCAATCAAGCCGTCCGCACGGCAAACCAAGCGCGCGCAAATTTGACTAGCTCGGAGAGCTCCGAAGCAGGCGTCAAATTTAGCTTCAAATTTAACCAAAAGGCCCTAAAATGAACCCGCAAAATCATATATTAAATCTATTTTTAGGACTCATCGCGGTGCTAGTCGTATCTAGCGTCGTGGCTTTTATCCTAAAGGCGAAATTTGGCGCCGAGAACAAAACCGTCTCAAATTTGACCTCGCGCATAAATGCCTGGTGGGCGATGATTTTGGTGATTTTCGCGTTTACGTATATGGGTAAAAACGCCGTGATATTTTTGTTTTTGCTCGTATCTTTTGCCGCATTGCGCGAGTTTTTGTCGCTCATCTACATCCGCAGGGGCGATCACATCGCGCTCGTGGCGTGCTTTTACGTGATTTTGCCAGTGCAGTATATTTTTATTTATGCCGATTGGTACGCGATGGCGATGATATTTATCCCGGTTTACGGATTTTTGTTTTTGCCGATTTTGGCGGCTATTTGCGGCGACGCGGCATATTTTTTAGAGCGCTCGACGAAGATCCAGTGGGCGCTGATGATCTGTGTCTTTTGTATCTCGCACATCCCCGCGCTTCTTTTGCTGGATCTTGAGCAAGGTAGCGGCATGGAGCTGATGCTGTTTTTGATCCTAGTCGTGCAGTCTAGCGACGTGCTGCAGTATATCTGGGGCAAGCTTTTTGGCAAACGCAAGATCGCTCCTAGCATCAGCCCGTCTAAAACGGTGGTCGGCTTTGCGGGCGGCGTACTTAGCGCTAGCGCGCTGGCTGCGTGCCTGCATCATCTCACTCCTTTTGGCGCGGCGGGGGCGTTTTTCATCGGGCTTGCCGTTTGTATGATGGGCTTTTTAGGAGGGCTTGTTATGTCTGCGATCAAGCGCGATCTGGGCGTCAAGGACTGGGGCTACATGATCAGCGGGCACGGCGGGATGCTTGACCGTATGGACTCGCTGTGCTTTGCGGCGCCGATATTTTTTCATATAGTTAGATATTTTTACGCGTGAGGTTTTGATGAAAATTTGGAGCAAAATTTTACTTTTAGCGCTCGCGGCAAATTTAGCCTTTGCGTTTTCGGCTGGGAAGCTCGTGCAAGACGCTAGGGCGCAGGTTGGACGGACGCTGTTTTACGATCCTTCGTACGAGAGGCTAGCCTATCCGATGGGCGACGTGGATATGATAAAAGGCGTTTGCACCGACGTCGTGGTAAGGGCGCTGCGCGGACAGGATATCGATCTGCAGCGGCTCATCCACGAAGATATGAGTGCGAATTTTAGCGCCTATCCAAAAAACTGGGGCGCAAAAAAGACCGACAAAAACATCGATCATCGCCGCGTGCCAAACATCGCGACCTATCTAAAACGCAAGGGCTACGAGACGAAAGGCGAGTTTAAAGCCGGCGATATCGTGACGTGGCGGCTGGATAACGGCAGACCGCACATCGGTATAGTTTCGGATAAATTTGCCGCTAACAAAACCCCGCTCGTGATCCACAACATCGGGCTTGGCGCGCAGGAAGAGGATGTGCTAAATGTTTACGAGATAACGGGGCATTTTAGGATAAAATAAGCGTAAAAACCGATAAATTTAAGTAAGAAAGGCGAAAAATGGAGTTTAAAGAGAGCTACTTTATAACGAGCGACGGGGCTAGGATATTTTACAGATACCGCCTGGCTGCGGACGTAGCGTGCGAAAATCCGGGCGCAGGCGAAGTAAATTTCGGCAAGGACGATAAATTTGACGGGTCAAATTTAAGCGCCGGGGCCGCAAACGAAACGTTAAATTCGACTAGCGAGCAAGCAGGCGGCACAGACGAAAATGCGGAACTAGGCTCAAGCGGCGAGGGTAAATTTGAGGAGCAAAATTTACCAAACAACGGCGAAAACTCGGACTCAAATTTAAACGAAGCTAGCAAATGCGGCACGTCAAATTTGAGCGAGACGTCTAGCGGAAACGCCGAGCAAAATCTCAAATTTAAAGCCGCGCCAAACGCCAAAGCCGTAGCGATATTTCACCGCGGGCACGAGCACTCGGGCAGGACGACGCACGTAGCGGACGGCTTGGCGGATGAGAGTTTTAGCTATTTTGCCTGGGATCAGCGCGGACACGGCAGGAGTGACGGCGAGAGGGGCGACGCGCCGAGTATCGGCCGCCTCATCGCCGACGTGGATGAGTTTGTGGCGCATATCGAGCAGAGATTTGGCTTTGATACCCGAAATCTAGCCGTGATAGCCCAAAGCGTGGGCGCGGTGCTGGTCTCGGCGTGGCTGCACGACTACGCTCCGCGCGTTCGCTGCGCGGTGCTAGCTAGTCCGGCCTTTAGCGTGAAGCTTTACGTGCCGTTTGCTAGAGCGGGTCTAAAGGCGATTTACCGCGCCCGCGGAAATTTTTTCGTAAACAGCTACGTCAAGGCGCACTATCTCACGCACGACAAGGAGCGCCAGGCTAGCTACGACGCCGACTCACTCATCACTCGCGCGATCTCGGTGCGCATATTGCTGGGGCTTTACGAGGCGGCGCAGCGCGTGGTTTCGGACGCTGCCGCGATCACGACGCCTACGCTACTGCTGATCTCGGGTGATGACTGGGTCGTGGAGCACGCCCCGCAGCACGAGTTTTACAACACTCTTGGCGCGCGCGTAAAAAGGCGCGAGGTTTTAGATGGATTTTACCACGATACGCTGGGCGAGAGCGAGCGGGAGAGAGCTTTTGAGATCGTGCGCGAGTTCGTCGGCGAGAGGTTTAGAGCGCCTTTTAGCGAGGTGGACTGCACGCACGCGGACGAATACGGCTTTAGCCGCGAGGAGGCCGATAGGCTAGCTACGCCGCTGCCGAGATTTAGCCCGAAAAATTTGCGATTTAAATTTCAGCGAGTATTTATGCAGGCGGTTTCGCCGTGGGTCGGCGGGCTAAAAGTGGGCGAAAATACGGGTTACGACAGCGGCAGTACGCTTGACTACATCTACCGAAACGAGCCGCAAGGAGCGAATAAATTTTTTAAATTTATCGACAAATTTTACCTAAACGCTATCGGCTGGCGCGGTATCAGAGAGCGCAAGCGAAATATCAAGCTAGCTATCGATCAAGCCGTCGCAAAGCTGCAGGAGCGCGGCGAGCCGCTACGACTGCTAGACATCGCCTCGGGACACGGCAGATACATACTAGACGCCGCGCAGGGGCATAAATTTGAGCGCATAACGCTACGCGACTACAGCGACATAAACGTAAAAGCCGGTAGCGAAATGATAAAGGAGCGCGGGCTGCAGGACGTCGCGAGCTTTGCTCAGGCAAATGCGTTCGAAGCCGCTAGCTACGAGGGTCTGCAGGGCGCATATACGCTAGGCGTCGTGTCGGGGCTGTTTGAACTTTTCCCTGATAACTCGGTCGTGCGCACCGCGCTACAAGGCTTTTCAAGCAGTGTAAAAAGCGGCGGCTACCTCATCTACACCAACCAGCCGTGGCACCCTCAGCTCGAGATGATCGCGCGCGCTCTATCGAGCCACAGGCAGGGCGCTGCGTGGATCATGCGCCGCCGCAGCCAAGCCGAGATGGATCAGCTCGTGGAAAAGGCGGGGTTTAAAAAGGTTCGTGAATGGATAGATGGGGATGGGATATTTAGCGTGAGTTTGGTCGTTAAAATTTAACGGCTTGTCTTTTGAGCGTCTTTGAATGAGCTAGAAATTTTCTCCCTCGATGAACTACATGTTCTATCTTCGGTCGAAAATTTCTTCGCAACATTCAAATCCATCTCAAAATACTTCGCCTTGACTTTTTACGTTCAAATTTGAAGTCAAATTTTACTCGCCGAGACCCGCACCCCAAAAATGCTAAACTAAAAAACGTGCGGCGCGACAGTGCCACATAAACCTGCACGCAGTGCAGCAACCTTTCACGTCGTAGGGGTTGGGGGATCGTTAGGGGGGGGGAGGGAGCGACTTCGTAATTCAAACCCCTTCCCCCCTAACAAGAAAGGTTGATTTGCGCAAAAAGCTAATGCACAACACCAAATTTAACCAAACCAAATTTAGCACCTTAAAGATGCGGGTCTCGGTGAGTAAAATTTGCGGTTAAATTTTACGCTTTTATGTCAAGCGAGCGATATCGGCGATTAAGCCGTGAAAACACAAATCCGCTAAAATTTGATAGAATTAACAAAAAAGGCAAAAATGAAAACGAAATTGTTTTTATCGCAGCTGGTCGCGCTAGTCGTCGTTGCGGCGATATTTTACGCTAGCTACGGCGCTACAAACGCCCTCGCGAGCGCTCGCGCGAACGTGCCTGAGATTTATTTCGCGTGGGAGCGCGCGCTACCGTTTTGGGCGTGGAGTATCGTGCCGTATTGGTCGCTAAATTTGCTCTACGCGCTTGGATTTTTCCTCTGCCGTGACGCCGGGGAGCTCGCGCGTTACGTCACGCAGCTGCTGGCCGCGCAGATGATCGCGACGCTATTTTTTATCGCTTTTCCTCTGCAGATATCGTGGGAAAAGCCCGCAGTTTCAGGCTTTAGCGGCTTTTTGTTCTCAAGCCTAGCTGCCTTTGACCTCCCGTTTAATCAAGCTCCGTCGCTGCACATCATACTTTGCGTCGTGGTGGGCGCATTTTACCTTCGCAAGGCGCGCGCGGTTTGGCTTAAAGCGGCGCTTGTCGCGTGGTTTGCGCTCATCGGCCTTAGCGTGCTGACCACGTATCAGCACCATTTTATCGACATTCCGACGGGGCTGGCTGCGGGATGCCTCGTGCTACTGATTCGCCCGCTAGAGGGCGCGCCGCTTAGTTTTGCCATAGCTAGGGAGTCCGTGCGCTACAAATGGGCGGCGCTATATCTGGGGCTCACGTTTTTGACGCTTTTTGCGGCGATTTTGGGAGCTAAAATTTGGGGCGCGTGGATGCTGTGGCTATCGTGGGCGAGCCTTAGTTTTGCACTGATCGCTTGCGGTTACGCGTTTTTGGGCGCAGGAGTTTTTGCTAAAAACGGGCAAGGCCGTCACGCCGCCGCGGCTAAGGCTTTGCTCTTTCCCTATCTTTGTGTCGCGCGGTTAAATGCGCTCTTTTGGCTGCGCGGACGCCGGCTTTCAGACGAGATTTTGCCCGGGCTCTATCTTGGCTCGGTTAAGGTGGCGGGCAAATTTGACGCCGTGTTAGATCTCGCGGCTGAGTTTGAGCGGCCTAGCGGCGCGCAAATTTGCGCGAGCCTACCTATGTTAGATATGATAACGCCGAGTGCAGACGAGCTGAGGCGCGGCGCAGACGAGCTTGAGCGACTCGTGAAAATGGCTTTTAGCAGCGGCGCAAATTTATCGCAAAGGGCGGCGGAGCTAGGATCAAATTTTAGCGCCAAGGCGGGCTACGCGAACGAGCTAAATTTGAAATTTCGCAGGCAAGCGGGCTCGCGGGCAAATCTGCAAACCCGCGGCTCGGCAAACGAAAGCAAGATCGCCGAGGTTAGGCAAACTCTCGCGGGCTCAAACGAGCGAGCTGCTGAGACAAACGGCAAAAAGGTGCTAGTGTGCTGCGCGCTGGGCTACGGCAGGAGCGCGTCGGTGCTGCTTGCTTGGATGGTGATTTACGGTGGACTGGGCTTTGACGAGGCGCTAGATTTGCTAAAATCTCGCCGAGAAAAGATCGCAGTCGCTAGCTCGCTGCATGTGCGGATAACGCGGCTAGCCGCAGAAGCCCGCGTAAATTTGAAAGCGGAGTAAAGACCAGCTAAATTCGCAAAAGCAAGTACGGCAAATTTAAGCGCGAAATAGGCGCAGGCTAAATTTGATCAAGTCCGGTTTGAGGGATCAAATTTAAAAAATCTGCAGGTTGGAAACAAGCGACATTGTAAATTTATCGGCGAAAATGAACGGGAATTTAACCAAACGCCCAAAATAAGGAGAGAAAATGACGAATGCGGAGCAAAACGAAAAAGCGGCACAAGGCGGGGAGCGCGAATGCCGCCAAAGGACGGACGACAGGGCCTTGGCGCTGGTTACGGCTAGGTTTTTGGCGACGCATAGGCTGTTTTTCTTGTTAAATTTGCTTCAGCTGGCCGTCTGCCTTACGATTTTTACGCGTTTTGCCGTGATTGCGGGCTTTTTGACGGCTTTTGCGGGGCTATTTTATCTGCACGTTAGGCTGCACTTTGATACGCTGATTTTTAGAGATTTTGCGGATGGGAGGCTTGATTGCGGTAAATTTGATGCGGCGCTTGCGGAGCTAAATTTAGCTAGCAAGCCGCTTAAAATCCGTGATATGAAAAGTCGTTGCGTGGGAGCTTTGCGGCTATATAAATTAACGGCCGCGCTTACTCTCGCCATCGTCGCGGCTTTAGCGGGTTACTATCTAGGCTAGGGTTTAGCGCTAAATTTGACCATCAAATTTGGCTCGCGAGCACGCTTTAAATTTGCGGCGTTAGCTAAATTTGACTTCCGCAATCGTATGATTTTATGGTTTAAAAGATAAATTTGGACGCAAACGGTTAAATTTGCGGCCGAGGTTTATTTGATATTTTCTAGAGTGCTGCAACACTGATCCGAGCCTATATCGCAGCATTTTTTGAAGTAAATTTTGGCCTTTTCAATATCTTTTGCGACTCCGCTTTGGGCCGGCAGCATGTAGTAGGTGTAGCCTGCAAACAGACAAGACTCGACTAGGCCTTGCTCGCAGCCCTTGTCAAAATACTCCGCGGCTTTGGGAAACTGCTTTTCTTGGTAGTACGTAGAGCCCGCGTATTCGTATCCTAGTGCGATCTTTGCTTCGCAAGTTTTTGCGGCGTTGTCTTTATCTTTTACGTATTTTCCGGAGGCTTCATGCTCTTTTTTCGTGAAGGCCAGGAGATAGTACTCGTACGCTTTTGCTTCGTCTTTTTTGCCGTAGGTATCGTCTTGGTAGATTTCGCCCAGCTTCGCGCATCCGTCAAACCTTTCGCCTTGGCAAATTTGGCTTAGGATTTCGACTGCTTTGTCTATATTTTTCTCCACGCCTTTGCCGTCTCTGTAGCCCATCGCTACAAATTTACAACCGTCGTCGTAGCCGCTATCGCAAAGTTTTGAAAATATCTCAAAGCCTTTTTTAGGATCGTGCTCGGCGCCGTTTTTGCCCTCGGTGTATGAGTAGCCCGTCCATAGACATCCTAAATTTGAGCCCAGATCGCAAGCTTTTTGGTATTATTTGACGTCTTGTTTTTCGTAAGCGTAATCTATACAAGCCGCCGTGTCGTTGTTTTCACAGCCTTTTTCAGCGCTTACGGCGGTTTTATCTTTTACTTTATCGCAGCAGTCGCTTCTCTTGCCAAACGATATCTCGCAGCACTTTTCATAGGCCTGCTTTGCGCGTCCGGAGTCTTTTTTGACGTCAGAGCCCTTGCCAAACTCATAAAGCTGCCCGAGCTCCTTGCAAGAAGAATCGACCTTTTCTTTATAGCAGCCTAGCTTAAAGTAGTTCTCCGCGTCCTTCCACTGGCCTTTGGATTTTGCCGCTAGTCCGTTGTTGTGATTTGGCCCGGCCTGTGCTACCGACAGGCAACAAAATACTAAAAACAAGGTTAAAGCTAACTTTTTCATAAGACCCTCCTTGCGAGTAATCTTAAGCATTATAGCCTGTTTGCTATGTTTTTAACCTAAACCACGACCACTTCGGTTTTTAGCTCTATGCCGAATTGCTCCAAAACGCGCTCGCGGGCTAAATTTATGAGTCCCGTCACGTCCGCAAAGCTCGCGGCGTTAAAATTTATGATGAAATTTGCGTGCTGCTGGCTAAATTTAGCCCCGCCTATCGCGTAGCCTTTTAGTCCTACGGCCTCGATCAGCCTGCCTGCGTAGTCTCCGGGCGGATTTACAAAACAGCTGCCAAAGCTAGCGCCTTTTGGTTGATTTGCGCGCTTAGTGGCAAAATCGGCGGCGAGCGCTGCGTCAAATTCGCGCGAAATTTTAAACTCGGCGCCGAAAATCGGCTCATCTATACCGCTTCTTCGGTAGCTAAAACTTATCCTCTCGCGCTCTACCCAGCCGCGTCCCAGCCGCACCGCGAGCAAGTCGTCGCTGATGCTAACACCGCAAAGCCCCGCGTTCATTTTAACAAGACCCCCGAGCGTACCAGGGATATTTTGCAAAAACTCAAACCCGCCGATATTGTGCTTTTTTGCGAAGTTGTAAATTTTGCCCGATTTTGTCGCAGCGCCGATACTGAGCACGTCGCCGCTTAAGTTTATATAATCAAACGCGCCGCCTAGCATCATCATCGGCGGCGGGTTTGGCGAAACGAGTAGGTTGTTCGCGCCGCCTATCATCACGCGCCCGGCAAATCCCTGCTTTAGCGCGTCCTCTACGCTCTCTAGCACCGCCACTTCGTGCACGCCGCCCACTCGCACCGAGCTAAATTTGGAAAAATCTATAAGCTGCGTCATTGCACGAAATTTGGGATAAACTCTATCATGCGCGTCGTGAAATCGACCATCATCGAGACCATCCACGGCATCAAAAATATAATCACGACGACGACTAAAATGATCTTTGGCACGAAGCTTAGCGTCATCTCGTTTATCTGCGTCGTAGCCTGAAATATACTGATGATAAGGCCCGCCGATAGGCCCGCTAGCAGCATAGGAAAGCTCAGATATAGCGCGATCTTAAAGGTTTCGATACCGAGTTCTATGAGCGTTGATTGCATTAGCTAAACCTTATATCGTTGTACTCGGTCGGCACGAGGTAGTTTTCGGCCTTGATCGGCAGCGGGTAAAATCCTCGCTCATAGCCAAGCGCAAAGAGTCTGTTTACCGCCTTTAGCTGCGTTTCGTTCATCGAGATGGAGTTATCATTTGCGTAGAGATTTAGATAGGTTTTTAGCTTTTCTTTATCGACGCGGATCAAATTTCGCTCCATGAGCATGTGCGATAAAAACGGCTTATGCGCGGTGGCGATGCGTACGCCCTCGGTTAGCACGCGCTCGCACTCTATGGCGTCCGTTATCGGCAGGCTGCGGCGAACCGCCATGCCTCCGAGCGGCAGCGGCAGATTTTCGTCCGCTAGTTCGCTCCAGATGTCCCAGATCTCGCGCTCCACGCAAAGCTCGTCCGAAAAGTCCAAAATACTCTCGTGTATCAGCACGCCCGCGTCCACCTCGCCGCTTAAAACCGCGCCCTCGATTTCTAGGAAATTTTTATAAACTATGCGCGCCTGCGGGTAGGCCATGCGGAAAAGCAGGGCGTTTGTCGTGTGTTTGCCGCTGAGCGCGACCTTGAAATTTCGCTTTAAAACCGCACCCTTTTTCTTAACGAGCTTTGGTCCGTAGCCCTCGCCGAAACTCACCGCCGTGCGCAAAAGCGCGTATTCGTCGCAGATAAGCGGATATAGCGCGAAACTAATCGCCGTGGCCTCATAGGTGCCCTTTAGCGCCTCGTCGTTTAGCGTCTGGATATCAAGCGCGGCGGCGCTAAATTTTAGATTTTTGGAGCTCACCCAACCAAAATCAATCGCCTTATACATAAAAATATCGTCGGCGTCGGGCGAGTGGGCGACGTTTATATGCTTAAAAATCTTCAAATTTTATCCTTTTTGCTCCGCTTTAAATTTCGCGCGCGGCTAAATTGCGAAATTATAGTAAATTTTTGCTACAATCGCCATAAAAATGCGGAATTTATAAAGAAAAGTATGGAAAATCAGGCGTATTTAAAAGAGCAAATTTTAACTTATCTGGGCAACAAACGCTCGCTTTTAGGCTTTATCGAACAAGGCGTAAATATCGCAAAACAGGCGCTCGGCAAAGAAAAACTAAGCTGCTGCGACCTTTTTAGCGGCAGCGGCATCGTGTCGCGGTTTTTTAAATCCCACGCAAATT
This sequence comes from uncultured Campylobacter sp., assembly GCA_963515555.1. Lineage (GTDB taxonomy): Bacteria > Campylobacterota > Campylobacteria > Campylobacterales > Campylobacteraceae > Campylobacter_A. The sequence goes on from CAUPXB010000030.1 coordinate 15,006, forward strand.
TCATCGTCGCAAACGATTTGGAGCTTTATAGTCGCGTAACAAACGAGTGTTACCTCGCAAACGCGGACGCAAAATTTAAAAAAGAGCTTGATTTTTGGCATGAAAAATTAACTCGAGAGATCGGCGCAAATTTACGCGAGGGCTTTATCTGCGAGCTTTATGCGCCAAAAGACGAGGCAAATATTTTGGCAACCGACCGCGTCTTTTACACGAAGAAAAACGCCGCCTACATCGACACAGCGCGCCAGATGATCGATGCGCTCGTGCCGCAGGAGCTGCGCGTTTTTTTCATCGCGCCGCTGCTTTATTCAGCCAGCGTGCACGCTAACACCAGCGGTATTTTCAAGGGTTTTCATAAAAACGAGGACGGCCTTGGGCAGTTTGGCGGACGCGGCAAACACGCGCTATCTCGCATCACGGCCGACATTAGCCTGCTTAAGCCCGTTTTTTCAAATTTTAACGTCGAATTTGACGTGCAAAGGCGAGACGCAAATGGGCTTGCCGCCGAGCTTCCGCCGCTTGATCTAGTCTATCTTGATCCGCCGTATAACCAGCACCCCTACGGCTCGAACTACTTTATGTTAAATTTGATCGCTAGCTACGAGCGCCCGAGCGAAATCTCGCGGGTTTCCGGTATCGCTAGGGACTGGAATCGCTCGGTGTTTAATCAAAAATCAGCCGCCGCGCCGGCATTTTTCGAGCTGATCTCAAAACTAAAAGCTAAATTCGTGCTCATCTCGTTTAACTCCGAGGGCTTCATCGCGCGCGAGGAATTTAGCCAAAATTTAGCCGGACTTGGCGAAGTGCGAATTTTGGAGCAAAAATACAACGCCTTTCGCGGCAGTAGAAATCTAGCCAGCCGTCCGACGCACGTGAGCGAGCTGCTTTACGTTTTAAAAAAGGCGTAAATTTAGGCTAAATTTGACCGCGTCCAAACACGTCTCAAATTTACGTGAATAATCAAAAATTCATCTCAAATTTGATAAAATCAGCCCGATTATTTTAAATTTAAGGAAGCCGATGGCAAAAGAAAAAGAAGAGAAAAAGATAGTCCCGCCGACAAACGATTCGGACAAGAAAAAGGCCTTAGACGCGGCTTTAAAGCAGATAGATAAAGCATTTGGCAAGGGTACGCTAATTCGCCTGGGAGACAAACAGGTCGAGGCTATAGATAGTATCTCCACTGGCTCGCTGGGTCTTGACCTAGCCCTTGGTATAGGCGGCATCCCAAAGGGCCGTATTATCGAGGTTTACGGACCTGAGAGCTCGGGCAAAACGACTCTAACCTTGCACATCATCGCCGAAGCGCAAAAAGCGGGAGCTACGTGCGCCTTTATCGACGCCGAGCACGCTCTAGACGTGAAATACGCGGCAAATTTGGGCGTAGATACCGAAAATCTCTACGTCAGCCAGCCAGATTTTGGCGAGCAGGCGCTTGAGATCGTAGAAAACCTCGCTAGAAGCGGTGCAGTCGAGCTGATCGTAGTCGATAGCGTCGCGGCGCTAACGCCAAAAAGCGAGATCGAGGGCGATATGGGCGATCAGCACGTAGGCTTGCAAGCGCGACTTATGAGCCAAGCGCTGCGCAAACTCGCGGGCGTCGTGCACAAGATGAACACGACCGTGATATTTATCAACCAAATTCGTATGAAAATCGGCGCTATGGGTTACGGCACGCCTGAGACCACTACGGGCGGTAATGCGCTTAAATTTTACGCATCCGTGCGCCTAGACGTGCGAAAAATCGCCACTCTAAAACAAAACGAAGAGCCTATCGGCAACCGCACGAAGGTAAAAGTCGTGAAAAACAAAGTCGCGCCTCCGTTTAAAACGGCGGAATTCGACATAATGTTCGGCGAGGGCATCAGTCGCGACGGCGAGATCATCGACTACGGCGTGAAGCTCGATATCATCGACAAAAGCGGCGCGTGGTTTAGCTACAAAGCCGCCAAAATCGGCCAAGGCCGCGAAAACGCAAAAGCCTATCTCAAAGAGCACCCCGAGATATCAGACGAGATCGTAGCGACGATAAAAAGCTCGATCGGCCTAGATAAGCTAATAAGCGGCGCGGGCGGCAAAGATAGCGACGACGAAAGCGAAAGCATAGAAGAAAATACGGAGGAATAAAATAATGGTATTTATAGAAGACGTAACGGCGATAGAAGTACTCGATAGCCGCGGCAACCCGACCGTAAAGGCGACCGTGGCTCTAAGCGACGGCACCGTAGCAAGCGCGATAGTCCCAAGCGGCGCAAGCACGGGCAAACGCGAGGCGCTGGAGCTTCGCGATAAAGACGAGAGATACTGCGGCAAGGGCGTGCTAAAGGCGGTAGAAAACGTAAATTCTCAGATCGCGGAGGCTGTGATCGGGCTGGATGCGTTTGATCAAAAGGCGCTTGACGATGAGATGAGAGAGCTTGACGGCACCGATAACTACTCAAATTTAGGCGCGAACGCCGTGCTTGGCGTATCTATGGCGGTAGCGCGCGCGGCGGCAAAGAGCCTTGACGTGCCTTTGTACCGCTACCTAGGCGGTGCGAACGCTAGCGTACTGCCCGTGCCGATGTTTAATATCATCAACGGCGGCGCGCACGCGAACAACAGCGTGGATTTTCAAGAATTTATGATTATGCCGTTTGGATTTGATAAATTTAGCGACGCGCTGCGAGCGGCGACGGAGATTTACCATACGCTAAAAGGCCTTCTAAACTCGGCCGGCCACAGCACGGCGGTTGGCGACGAGGGCGGATTCGCGCCGAATTTAAACGACAACGAAGAGCCGATCAAACTAATCATGCAAGCCATCGAAAAAGCGGGCTATAAAGCAGGCGAGCAGATCAAACTAGCCCTCGACGTCGCAGCTAGCGAGCTGTACGAAAACGGCAAATATAAGCTAGAGGGCAAGGAATTTAGCAGCGAAGAGCTGATCGAGCGATACGCGCAGCTTTGCGAGAAGTACCCGATATTTTCGATCGAAGACGGCCTAAGCGAGGACGACTGGGCGGGCTGGGCGAAGCTAACGAGCAAGCTAGGCTCTAAAGTGCAGCTCGTGGGCGACGATCTTTTCGTAACGAACGAGAAAATTTTGCGCGAAGGCATCGCCAAAGGCGTAGCTAACGCGATCCTAATCAAACCAAATCAAATCGGCACGGTTAGCCAAACCATGCAGACGATCCGCCTAGCGCAGCGCAAAGGCTACCGCTGCGTGATGAGCCACAGAAGTGGCGAGAGCGAGGATAGCTTTATCGCGGACTTCGCCGTCGCGATGAATACGGGCCAAATCAAAACGGGCGCGACTTCAAGAAGCGAACGCAACGCAAAATACAACCGCCTGCTTGAGATCGAGCGCGAGACGGACGAGTTTTTGGGAAATCAAATTTGAGCGAAGTCCTAGACGAATACGTCGAGAAAAGGCCTTTTGATTTCAGGCTTTTTCTCAGATTTACGCTTATAGCGTTTTGCGTGATATGTTTTGGTATCTACGTGGGCAACATAATCTTTGGCAAACGCTCGCTAGACGTGATGCTAAGCCTGCAAGAGCAAAAAACGCAGCTAGAACGCGACGTAGAAACGCTAAAAAAACAAAACGCCCAGCTGCAAAAGGCGTATTTCGAGCTAAAAGAGCTCGAGCCAAGCAGCGGCGGCTGATTAGTCGGAAAATTTAAAAAACGGGGGAGTTATGAAAATCGGTAAAATTTGGCTTTTGGCGCTGGCCTGCGGGCTGGCTTTTGGCAGAGAAAATCCTTTTGCGCCCTCGGGCGATGTAAACGCGAGCATGGCTAGCAGCAATGTCGTGGAAAATTTGCCGCCTTTTGAAAAGCAGAGTTTCAAATTTCCCGCCGACGCTAGAAACTTCATCTCCGTCACGCTAAAATACAAAAGCCTCGACGGCAGTATCAAGGAAAAAACCGTCGATATAAACAAAAGCATCTCGTGGCAGGACGAGTTTTTGCTAAGCAAGATCGCAGTGCCCGTCGTTGTAGAAAAGCCCGACGTCTCGGTCACTAAAGAGGAGCCAAAAGCGGCCGCGATAGACGTCGCGCCAAAGCCTACCGAGCGCAACATGACAACGCAAGAGCCGCTAAAAGACGTCGTCATAAAACCGCTTGAAAAGCCGCAACCGCAAAAGCAGATCGTCTATAAGCAGACGAAATTTGAGATCTATCCGATGCAGATAAAAATCCTCACGACCGACGAGAAGCTAAAGGACTACTCTATCAGCAAAGGTACCAAGGTCGTGATCGACTTCGCCTCGCAAACGGACGTAAATACCAGAAAAGACGAGCTTGACTGCGGCGCGTTTAAAACGGCGCTTTTTGGCTCGCACGGCAAATTTTACCGCGTAGTTTTTGACCTCGACGGCAGCTACAAGCACGAGATCGAAAAGACTCAGGACGGATATCTGCTAAAGCTATCTAGGTAAATTTGTTTTTTGCGCGCCGATTTTTGGACGTGTAAATTTGCGCCGATAAATTTCTCGCGACGAGGGTTAAATTTGAGCCTTCGCCGCTCTTTTTTAAATTCGGCTTTTAAATTTAGCCGAATTTGCCTTTATTTAAATTTCCCCGCCCAACTTCACTCAAATTTAACCGCCCTT
>CAUPXB010000031.1:0-18422 GCA_963515555.1 uncultured Campylobacter sp.
ACGCTTTTTAGCAAATTTACCCCGTTAGCGATATCGCTCCAGCTAGAAAATTCCGCTGGATTGTGGCTGATACCGTCTTTAGACGGGATGAAGATCATCGCCGTCGGACACAGCGCGCTCATATGCATAGCGTCGTGCCCAGCACCGCTTGGCATGATTTCAAAGCTAAGCCCGAGCTGCTCGGCTTTTTTGGCGATTAGCTCGATGAGGCGTCCATCCAGCGCGCACGGCTCGTCGAAGGCTAGCTGCTTGATCTCGCATTTGACGCCGCGCTGTGTTTCGATGCGCGAGATTTCGCCCAGGATCTGCTCGTAGGCCGCTTCGCGCGTGCGCAGGTCGATACCGCGCAGATCGATTAGTAGCGTAGTTTCGCCAGGTACTACGTTCATGACGCCCGGTTTTACCGTGCAGTTGCCCACGGTTGCTACCACGCCGTTTGCCGCGTTTTCGCGCGCGACGTTCTCGACGGCTAACACTATCTGCGCCGCTGCGCAAAGCGCGTCATGACGGTACTTCATCGCGGTCGTGCCGGAGTGCTGAGCCTGACCCTGCACGCGCACGCTAAATCTGTGCGGCGCGGCGATGGCGCTCACAACGCCGATTTGGATGTTTTCGTTATCCAGTAGCGGCCCCTGCTCGATGTGTAGCTCAAAAAAGCTCTCGTAGTTCGGCGTCAAATTTTTTGCCTTTTCGATGCTTGCTAGATCGATGCCAAACTCGGCAAAAATCTCGCCTATAGCGCGCCCCTGAAAGTCGCGCACCTCTTTAAGTTTCTCAAAGCCAAGCTTGCCGCACATGACCTTGCTGCCAAGCGTCGCGATGTTAAATCTACTTGATTCCTCGCACTCAAAGACGACTAGCTCAAGCGGTCTGCGCGTCTGCACGCCTTCGTCGTTTAGCGTTCTAATCAGCTCTAGTCCGCCTAAAACGCCCAAAATCCCGTCAAATTCGCCGCCGTTTATCACCGTGTCTAGGTGCGAGCCAAACGCTACCGCCGGTAGCTCGGGCTGGGTGCCTTCGCGCCTAGCAAAGATATTTCCGATCGCGTCTATGCGTACTTTTAGTCCCGCTTCTTTACAGCGCGCGATAAATAGCTCTCTGGCGGCCTTATCCTCGCGCGTATATGCTAGGCGGCTCATTCCCGCGCCGAATCCCTCGTCGTTGATCGCGTTTATCTCACTAAAAAGCACCTTAAGTCTATCTAAATTTATGATCATCGCCCGTCCTTCATATTTAAAATTTACCAAATTCTAGCCAAGAAGCATTAAATTTATACTTTAATATTTTTATTTAATACAATATTTAATTTTTTGGATTTTAGATAATGTTTGGGATCTAAGAGCTAACAAACGCTAACGTTAGTTTTATTAAAATTTAGCTTTAAAATCGGCTTTTGCATATAAAATTTACAAACAGATAAAGTAAAAACTTTATGCTATAAAATACTAAATTTTACTAACAAATTGCCTGGTTTGAGATATGATTTTGCAGAAAATATGATGGTCAAATTTAAACAAAAGGAGTAGTTTTTGAGGAGAGCGGTTAGCAACATAAATTTGCCACCTAAAAAATCTTTGGCTCGTAGCGTATTTGCTGGCGAGCCAAAGTTAAATTTGCCTGCTTAAACTAGCTGTGCACCCGCGCCTTTTACAACCTCGCCGATGACATAACCGTCGGTATTTGCCAGCACAAAGTCCGCATTTTCTTTCGGAGCTACGACGATCATGCCAACGCCCATGTTAAACGTCCTCATCATCTCGGCCGGCACCACCTTTTGTGCGATGATTTTAAAGATTTCAGGCGTGCGGATAGCGGCGTGTTCGATCTTCGCACCTAGTCCCTCTGGAAATACGCGCGGCAAATTTTCCACGATGCCGCCGCCTGTGATGTGCGCTAGCGCGTGAATCTTGTCTTTTAAATTTAAAAAGTCGCCGACGTAGATCCTGGTTGGCTCCAAAAGCACATCGATGAGCGCGCGACCGTCCACTTTGTCGTCAAATTTTAGCCCCAGTTCGGCGATCACTTTTCGCGCGAGTGAGAAGCCGTTTGAGTGCAAGCCGCTGCTAGGAAGCGCGATGAGCACGTCGCCCTCGCAGACAAATTTAGAGCGGTCGATCTCGCCCTCCTCTGCGATACCCACAGCAAAGCCCGCGAGATCGAAGTCGCCCTTTTCATACATCGAGGGCATCTCGGCCGTTTCGCCGCCGATAAGCGCGCAGCGCGCGAGTTTGCAGCCCTCGGCGATGCTTTTTACGACCTCTTTGGCATCCGCGATCTCGAGCTTCGCCGTCGCGTAGTAGTCTAGGAAAAATAGCGGCTCGGCGAAGTTGCAGATGAGGTCGTTTACGCACATCGCGACGAGATCTTGGCCGACGCCGTCAAATTTGCGCGCATCGATCGCAAGTCGCAGTTTTGTGCCCACGCCGTCGGTAGCGCCTAGGATCGCAGGTTTTTTGTAGCCAGCAGGCAGCCTTACTGCGCCGCTAAACGAGCCGATACCGCCTAAAACGTGCGGAGTTTGCGTTGCCTTGACGAACGGTTTTATCGCGTTTACGAAGTCATTTCCCGCGTCTATATCGACGCCAGCGTCTTTGTAGCTTATCAAATTTTATCCTCCAAGATGGTATAATTTCGCAGATTTTAGCTAAAATCGAATAAAAACGCTATAAAGGCACACCTTGAAATTTAAACACGCTATCGTCATCACGGGCAGCATCGGCAGCGGTAAGAGCGTGGTTTGCGAGCTACTTCGTGATCGCGGATTTGAGATCATCGACGCCGATAAGATTTCGCATGATGCTTTGGATCGCTGCGCCGCACAGGTGGCTGAAATTTTCGGCGCGCAATACGTCGCGCAAAAAGAAGCGCGTGCTAAAAATTCTGCCTCGCATGCGGAATTTAACGCTAGATCGGATGAGGAAATTTCGTCCGCGCCCTGCGTTTTTGTGGACCGCAAAAAACTAGGCGAGCTGGTGTTTAAAAACCCTGCGGAGCTTGCAAAGCTAGAAGCGCTGCTGCATCCGAAGATAACGGCTGAAATTTTATCGCAGGCGCAGGCTTTGGAGGCGAAAGGAAGGCTTTATTTCGTTGATATTCCGCTGTTTTTTGAGGGCAAGAGATATGAGTTTTTTGACAAAGTGGCGGTCGTTTATGCGCCTAAAGATACGCTAATCGCACGCGTGATGAAGCGAAATGGGCTCGATCATGCCGCTGCAAAACACCGCGTGGAGCTGCAAACGGATATCGAGCAAAAGTGCGCTATGGCGGATTTTGTTATAGATAATAGCGGTGATTTGCAAAATTTAAGAGATGAAACCGGGTCTTTTTTGGAAAAAATCAGCTTAAATTTGCATATATAAGACTTTAAAAATAGCTTAACCTGTTATGACACGGCATTTTATGCTATTTGAACACTGCTTTAGTCGCTTGGCAACGGCAGTTTGTCGTCATATCCAGCCCTGCTACTATTTGTGACGCAAGCTACGTTGATTATTTTAGTTTATTTGCAGTCTTTGCTTTCAAGTTTTACCCGAATAAGCTCTTTGTCTTTTATATAATAAACAAAATCGACGCCGTCAGCTATATCGCGCACGGCCTTTAACCGCGTATCTTCGCAAAATTCTTTTTTGAGTTCCTTTGTTTGCTCCTCTTTTAGCTCGGCGATATCTTTATCATTTAACGCGTTTTCATTTGTTTCTAGCCCTTTACCGAGCGCATAACGATAAACAAAACGGCGGTTTTCGCAGACGATTTTTTCTAGCGTATTTATCTCGTCTAGTTTTCTCGGGAGACCTGAATTTAGTCGCGCCAGCATCTCTTTTACGTTTGACGCTTCGCATAGATTTTCTTTCATTTGTTCTTTTGCGTATTCTACTTTACTGCCTATAAAAACTTCTACGCCGATCCAGACCGCGGCGGCGATGCCTAAGATAATAAATAAAATTTTGTTGAGTTTGTTTAGGTTTTGATTTAGTTTTTGTATGTCCATTTTTATTCCTTAAATTTAAGGCGGTATTTTATCGGAAAAAACGAAAAACAAAAATTAAAATTTGGAGCGGAATTTGTTTTATTGTGATTTTTTTTGGGGGGGGGGTGAACGATCAAATTTAATTAAAATAAATAATCAAAGAAAAAGGAGCGGGAACCGCCCCTGGGTATTATAAAGCAGCCTTTGCTTTTGAAGCTAGCTCGCTGAAAGCTTTTGCGTCATTCATAGCTAGATCGGCTAAGATTTTTCTATCAAGCTCGATATTTGCTTTTTTAAGTCCCGCGATAAAGCGCGAATAGCTAATGTCGTTTAGGCGGCACGCAGCATTGATGCGCACTATCCACAAGCGGCGGAAGTCGCGTTTCTTGCGGCGTCTGTCGCGGTAAGCATAGACCAAACTTCTTTCTAATTGCTCTTTAGCTTTTCTAAAGTGTTTGTGTCTAGCGCTAAAAAAACCTCTAGCTAGTTTTAAAACTTTTTTATGGCGTCTTCTTCTAACTACGCCTGTTTTTACTCTTGCCATATTTATCCTTTACAAATCGGCGCTCACTGAGTGAGTCTTGCCCCAAATTCGGGGGAGTTTGGAATGACTTTTCGTCAAAAACTTAAATTCCGAGCATCGCTTTGACGCTTGCGACGTTTGTGCTGTCTACGTACTGAGGCGAGCGTAAATCTCTCTTGCGGTTGCGAGATTTTTTAGTCAAAATGTGGCTTCTAAAAGCAGAGCCTCTTTTGATCTTGTTTTTGCCCACTTTAAAACGTTTAGCAGCGCCGCGAACTGTCTTCATCTTAGGCATACTAATCCTTTTAAAATTTCTTTTACGCCTTACGCGTAAGAGTGGGATTATACCCAAAATTCCTTTAAGAAATTTAAATTTGATACGTCGCGCGGCAAAACACAAAACAAATTTGAAATACAATCTTGAAAACAGCTTAAATTTTAGATTTAATTAATATTTTTAGTCCTATAATTTCACTTAGATTTATTATCTCAGATCAAGGAGTAACGATGAAGATGAAGTTTCTCGCCTCTGCGGCGGTAATAAGCGCGATGTTTTGCGCAAACGCGCTAGCTTGCACGACTATTTTGGTTGGAGAGGGAGCCTCAGACGACGGCTCTATGCTGATAGCTAGGAGTGCCGATAGCAAGGCGATAAAGGCGCAGGTGTTTTTGATACATCCGAAAAAAACCAATCAAAAAGGCGTCCACAGCTCAAAGGCGCATGACGGGGCAAATGATTTTACCTATCCGCTACCAAAAGAGGGTATGAGATACACGACGATAGCAAACTCCCACACCAAGCTTCACGGTGCAGTCGGCTACAATGACGCGGGCGTTGGCATCAGCGGCACCGAGACCATATATGCTAAAGACGAACTGCTAAAAATCGATCCGTATAACGAAGCAACCGGCATCACGGAGGACGATATCCCGGATGTACTTTTGCCTCGCATGAAAAGCGCAGCCGAGGGCGTGAAGCTGCTCGGCGAGATCGTGGAAACTACGGGCGCGGGAGAGGGTTTTGGCGTAGTGTTCGTGGATAAAAACGAGCTTTGGTACTTTGAAACGGGCACGGGTCATCACTGGATGGCGGTTAAACTACCAAAAGACGAATACTTCGTCTCCGCAAATCAGGGCAGACTACAAAACTACAAAGAAAACGATCCAAATTTCATGGGATCGAAAAATTTGATCAAATTTGCCAAAGATAACGGCGCCTACGATCCGGCAAAAGACGGCGAATTTCAGTTTACGAAAGCCTACACCAGAGACGACGAGAGGGATATGACCTACAACTATCCGCGTGTTTGCTGGGTGCAGCAGATGTTTAATCCCGAGTTAAAAGACAAGCAGACCCTTGACGGCGGCAACTATCCGGTATTTTTAAAACCGGCTAAAAAACTAAGTGTACAGGATCTAAAAAACGCTCTTAGATCCCACTACGACGGCACTGCATACGATAACTACGCGAGCAAAGACGAAAATCAAAAAAATATCTACCGCGCCGTGAGCGTCTTTAGAACCTACGAGTCGCACGTGATGCAGGTGCGCCCGTGGCTACCGCAAGAGATCGGTAGAGTGACATATGTGGCGCTTGGTATGTCGGAGCTCGGCGTTTATTTGCCGTATTACTACGGGCTGGATAAATTCATAGGCGGCTACGATAAAGGCTCGTATAAAGCCGATGACGAGTCGATTTATTGGACGTATAGAAAGCTACAAACTCTCGTGATGATGGACTATGATAAGTATTCGCCGGTCGTAAAAAAGGCATACAAGGAGTTTGAGGATGCGCTCGCGGTCAAACAGGCTAAATTTGAGGACGAATACGTCAAACTCTACAAAAAAGACAAAGCCAAAGCAAACAAGCTGTTAAACGATTTTTCAATAAATATGATGAAGGAAGCCAAGGCTTTAACGCAAAATTTGACGAACGAAATCTTCACTATGCTAACCGATGACACCGACGCCAAGCTAAAATCGCTAAACAAAGGCAAAAAAGACTAGGCAAATTTAAAAGGCGGGCTGCGGCCTGCCTCAAATTAGCCCAAATTTGATAAAAACTTCTTGATTTATTTTTTAAAAATCTTTATAATACGGCTCAAATTTGACCCCAAAAGGATGAGCTTAATGCCTTGCCCCATGCCTGAGACTCTTTAATCTTAGCAAAAAAACCGCAAACGACTTTAAAAAAACAACCAAATTTTTAAATAATTTCACGTTTTTAAACATTAATATAAATTTATTTCTATCGCCGCGAAGGGTGCATCACAACTGCATTTTTAAAAACAAAGCGAAGCAGCGTCTGAAATTCGGGCGAAATTTATTTAGTAGAGTTTTTTATAAATTTTATTTTAGTTTGAGAAAAAGCGGTTGTCACCCGCCGTTTCTAAGCTCGCTCTTTTGAGCGACTTTGAATGAGCTTAAAGTTTTTGCCCTGCAGCAGGCTATATGCCTAGCCTTGGGACGAAAATTTTCGGCGCAACATTCAAATTCATCTCAAAATAGCAAGTTTATAGCACATAAAATTTAAAAATAAGAAATCAAATTTAAAGGAATCAAAATGATAAAAAGTTATGTTACGGGTTTCCCGCGAATCGGAGAAAAAAGAGAGCTAAAACGCGCGCTTGAGGGCCTTTGGGCCGGCAAAGAGGGCTTTAGTGAGGAAAATTTACTAAGCGTCGCTAAAACGCTAAAAAACAGACACTGGCAGTACCAAAAAGACGCCGAAATCTCGGCTATCAGCGTAAATGATTTTTCATTTTACGATCTTATGCTTGATAGCATCGTTGCGTTTGGCGCCGTACCGCCTAGATTTGCAAATTTGAGCGGACAAGAGCAGTACTTTGCCTGCGCTCGCGGCAACAAAACCGGCGTAGCGATGGAGATGACGAAGTGGTTTAACACAAACTACCACTACATCGTGCCTGAGCTTAGCGCCGAGACGTCGTTTAAGCTTGACGCGTCAAAAATCCTTGCCGAATACGAAGAGGCAAAGGCTGCGGGCGTAAAAGGCAAGGTAAATTTGATCGGCCCTATCACGTTTTTAGCGCTTTCAAAGACCACCGACGGTAGCTGCCCGTTTAAAAACCTAAACGCTCTAGTCGCCGAATACAAAAAACTTCTCGAGCTACTTTCGACGCTTGACGATGAGGTTTTAGTCCAGTTTGACGAGCCGATTTTTGCGACCGATAAAAACGAAGATATCTTGCTTAGCGTCATCGGTAAGGTGTATAACGAACTAGCCGAAGCCGCAAGCAACGTAAAAATCGTGTTTATGACGTATTTCGAGCACGCGTTAAAAGCGGTCGCAGAGGTAGCGAAAACTAAAATTTACGGTATCGGACTTGATTTCGTTCACGGAAAAAGAAATTTCGAAGCGCTTGAAACTATCAAAAATAGCCACTTGACGCTATTTGCTGGCGTCATCGACGGACGAAATATCTGGAAAAGCAACATCGACGAAAAGGTAAATTTAGTCCGCGAAATCGGCGAGAAAATCGGCGGCAAAGATTTCTACGTCGGACCAAGCTGCTCGCTACTTCACGTGCCTTATACCCTAAAATACGAAGAAAAACTAAACTCAGAGGTCAAAAGCTGGTTGAGCTTTGCCGTAGAAAAACTAGACGAGATCAAAATCATAACCAAGCTAGCTAACGGCGTAGCGCTAAATGCGGCGGAGAGCAAAATTTACGAAGAGAACAAAGCTGCGGTTAAAACCCGCGCGACGTCAAATTTGATCCACTCATCAAGTGTGCAAAACCGCGTGAAAAATCTAGTCAAATTTGAGCGCGAAGATAAATTTGAAGATCGCATCAAAATCCAACGCGAAAGCCTAAACTACGGCATCCTACCGACCACGACGATAGGCAGCTTCCCTCAAACCGTCGAACTAAGAGTGCTTCGCCAAAACTTCAAAAAAGGCGAGATCGACGCGGCTGCATATGAAGCCGGCATCAAAAAATACATCGACGACTGCGTCAAATTTCAAGAAGATATCGGCCTAGACGTGCTAGTTCACGGCGAGCCTGAGCGCAACGACATGGTTGAGTATTTCGGCGAGCAGATCGAGGGCTACGCGTTTAGCGAGAACGGCTGGGTGCAAAGCTACGGTAGCCGCTGCGTGAAACCGCCTCTACTTTTTGGCGACGTGAGCCGCCCAAAAGCGATGACCGTCGAGTGGATGAAATACGCCCAAAGCCGCACTAGCCGCATAATGAAGGGCATGCTAACGGGTCCCGTGACCATGCTAAACTGGAGCTTCGTGCGCGACGATCTACCTCGCAGCGAAGTGGCTAAGCAGCTTGCGCTTTGTATATTTGACGAGATCGCAGACCTGCAAAATGCCGGCATCCGGATCATCCAAGTAGACGAAGCAGCGTTTAAAGAGGGCTATCCGCTACGCGCCGAAAACATCCCTGCGTACGAGAAATTCGCCGTTGATTGCTTTAAGCTCTCGGTTAGCTCGGCCGAGCCAAAAACTCAGATCCACACGCATATGTGCTACTCCGAGTTTAACGACATTATTAAGACGATCGAGGCGATGGACGCTGATGTCATCAGCATCGAGACCGCTCGCAGCGGCAACGAACTGCTAAAGATATTTAAATCAGTCGGCTACAAGCAAGAAGTAGGCCCTGGCGTCTACGACATCCACAGCCCGCGCGTACCAAGCACCGATGAGATCGTGCGCCAGATCCGCGCGCTACTTGAGGTTCTACCGAAAGAACAGCTCTGGATCAACCCTGACTGCGGCCTAAAAACGCGTAAATGGGAAGAGGTCGAGCCGAGCCTAAAAAATATGGTCGAAGCCGTCAAGATCGTAAGAAATTCATAAATTTAACCGCTTGCGACTCGGCTAAATTTGCCGCTTTTGCCGTTTAAATTTACGGTCGAAGCGGCTTTTGTTCGCTAAATTTTGGGCGATGATTTTTAAAACCCGCTCAAATTTGACGCGGATCAAATTTGTCGGTCGCTGGCGAATAATTTATCCTGCGCACGCGCCGTAGCAGCGTAAATTTAACCGCAAACGGCGCGGTTTTCTACATTTTAAATTTGGAAATTTCATGTTAAAAGAAAAAATTTTAAACAAAGAAAAGGAGCTCGTACTCTACGGACTAACGCCGCCAAAGGCCGAATTTGACGAGGCCAAGCTGCGCGACATCTCGGATCGCTGGACGGGTAGGATAGAGGGCATAAATGCTGACGGGCTCGTGCTTTACGAGGTGCAAGACGAAAGCGAGCGAAACGAAAGCGAACGAACTTTTGAGTTTAGCGGGACGTTAAGCCCCGAAATTTACTACCGAGACTACCTAAGCGTTGCGACTCCGAGCGTTTTTTACCGCGTGGCTAGCGGCTACGACGAGGACGCATTTCGCACGGCTCTAGCCAAACAAAGCTCAAATTTAAACGTGCTAGTCGGAGCTACGTCTAGCTCGCAAAAAGTGCGGCTAAATTTGGCTCGCGCGTACGAGATCGCGGGCGAATTTGAAAATTTGGCCGTAGGCGGAGTGTGTATCGCCGAGCGTCACGCTAAAAAGGGCGACGAACCGCAAAGAATGCGCGAAAAGATCGCGGCTGGGGCGAAGTTTTTTATCTCGCAGGCGATTTTTGACGTACAGATGACGCGTAAATTTTTAGAAGACTGCGCGGCCGCAAAGATAACTGAGCCGATATTTCTCACGTTTTCAACGGCCGGCAATCCAAAAACGCTGGAGTTTATCAAATGGCTGGGCGTTAGCGTGCCTAGCGCGGTCGAAGATCGGCTAAACGCCAGCGAGGACTATCTGGCGCAAAGTTGCGAAATCATCAAGGAAATTTGGCGCGAGCTAAAGAAATTCGGAGACGAAAACGGGCTAAATTTGAGCGCAAACGTCGAAAGCGTGATGGCAAAGCGCGCAGAGATCGAGGCGAGCCTAGAACTAGCTCGCGAGTTTAGGCAAATTTAGGAGAAAAGATGGCGGATACGGACGAGCTCTACGCCAAGGCAAAACATGCCAACGCGCTCAAAAAACTCATGCGCGTAGCTGCCGTCCTGATCGCCGCGCCAGCTCTTTTTGCGCTATCAAGCGCGCTCCTAAACGACGGGCTTTACGAGCCGTTTAGCTACCTTTTTATCGGCGCCGTGGCTATTCTTTTTGTCGCTCCTTCGATTTACGGATTTATAGCAAATTTTTATGCAAAACCTGCGGAAACTAAAAACGAAAATGCTCAAAATTTCGTCTCTAGCGAACTTGCTGTCGAACTGGGCGAGCTAGAAAACGAGCGCGTAAATTTAGTAGCCGCCGTCAAAAAAGCAAGCCTAATCGCCCTTGCGGTAGGCGTTTGCGTAGGCGCAGCAGTAGCGTATTTTTTAGACGCGATTTTCGGTGCTGCGATAGGCGCGCTTGTTTATACTTTTACGGCGATGCTTATCACCGCATCAAAAAGGCGCGAATTTAGGGCGAATTTTAAGCGCCAAATCATAGAAAAGATCGTAAAAAAACACGGATTAAACTACGATAAAGACCGCGGGCTGGGGCTTGATGACTTTTTTACGATTTATGATTGCAGAGTCGATGAGCGGAGCAGCGAGGATCTCGTTGAGGGCGATATAGATGGCGTTAGCGTCAAATTTAGCGACTTTTACGCGGCCAAAAAGGTGAAAAAGAAAAACGGCACCGATACGGTCGTACTATTTCGAGGCGTGCTTTTTAAGGCCGATTTTAATAAAACCTTAAGCTCAATAACTCAAATTTCGCATGTAAACTCAAGAAATTTAGCCATCTACGGGCAGAAGGCAAATATGGACGACGTGAGATTTGAAGAGATATTTGACGTCTATGCGACCGATCAGATCGGCGCTAGATACGCGCTTAGCCCGGCGCTAATGGAAAATTTTACTCTGCTTTGCCTCAGGCTAGATGCGCCCGTAAACGCCGTTTTTAAGGATAATCAAATATTTATCGCCGTAGAGACCTGGCGCGACGACTTTGAGCCAGATATCCGCAAATCACTAATAAACAACGAAACCATAGTGCTTTACGAGAGCGAGATAGCAAGCTTTACTCAGATAGTAAAAGAGTTAAATTTAAACCGCAAAATTTGGTAATTTTGAAATTTGGACGGCTTTGTGGCTCGCGGCTCAAATTTGAATGCAACGATAAAATTTTACGTAAATTTAATCACGATATAGCATAAATATTTTCTAAACATCAAAGCATTTTTGTAGTATAATCGCCTTATAAATCCACACAAAGGAGTCGTCATGAAAAAGTTGATTTTCGCGATCTTTTTGGCGTGTTTGGCGTTGTCTTCGGCTCAGGCCGGCCAAGAGTACGGCGATGGATTGAGAGCCGTATCTAGAGGAGAGTGGGCTAACGCGGTGCAGTATTTCACGGCAGCTTGTTATAACTATAACGATAACGAAGCAGGCTCTTGCAAAGAGCTTGGCGTGATATACGAGTACGGCAAGGGCGGTGCTGGCCCTCAGAGAGTGAAAAAAAATGACGCTCTCTCAAAGCAAGCCTACGCGCAATGCTGCAAAAAGAGCGGTGGCCTCATGAGAGAGTGCTGCAAAAAGGTCGGCAAATAATCGCTGCCTAAAATTCGGTTTTAAACGCGGCCGCTTGTAAAGGCCAAATTTGACTTATCAAGCGGTTCGCATATCCAATTTATTATTTGGTCAACTCTGGCTCAAATTTATCAAATTTACTTTTTTGGCGCCATTTTGTGCGCCAACTTGCAAATTTTATATTTTACGGCTTAATTTGACCGGATTTTTGGTTTTTTCGGTTAAATTTTACTCGGCGGCTTGAAGGACTTTTTCTAGCTTTTTGTTATTTTTACCGTCTTTTTCGAGATATAGTCGCTGTTGTTCTTTTAGGGCTTTAAAAATTTGCGCTCGCTCTTCGCCGCTCGTCATTTCAAGCAGCGCTTGCGCCCAGTTAGCAGGGTAACCAAAGCCGTACTCGCCTATACCAACAAGAGTTTTTTGCATTCGCTTGGCGTCATAGTTTAGATTGTGAACGGGGTAGGTCGGGATGATTTTTAGCGTTTTTCGCTCCGCTATTTCGCAGGAGATAAGTCCCCTTGCTAGCTCGATACGTATCTTTAAAATTTCTTTGATCTGATCGTTTGTGTAGCGATTTGACTTGCGCGAGTTTGCTTTTTGCATATTCGTTTTAATCTATCTTTTCTTCAACATATTTTGCTAGCTTTACGCCCTTATTTATCTCTGCAAAATATGATTTATTCACTATGGAACCATCCGGAGATTTTGCATACTTGATGATTTCATTTGCACTTATTTTATTTGATAATATTTGTTTGCTAAATCTTATACCAAACAAATGTATCATGGCTACTCTTTCGCCGTAAAATACATATTTGCCAGTTCTTTTCCTAGCTCTTGTGCAGTCATAAATTTCCTTTGATGGAATTTTGGAATAAATTTGGGCGAGAAATCGCCCAAATTTATGAATTTTTATCTCTTCGGCGTTACCAACATATTGACGTAGCGGCCTTCTAGCAACGGCTCTTTATCGCGGTCGGAGACGTCTTTTACCATCTCCCAGACCTTTTGTAGCATTGCGACGCCCGCTTCAGGGTTGCTCATCTCGCGGCCTTTTAAAAATACGCGAAATTTGACGTGTTTGCCCTCTTCTAGAAACTCAAGCGCATGCTTGACTTTATAATTTATGTCATTTTGAGCGATTTTGACGGAGAGTTTGATCTCTTTTACTTCGATCGTTTTTTGCTTTTTCTTGGCCTCCTTTTGCTTTTTTTCCTGCTGGTAGCGGAATTTGCCGTAGTCCATTATCTTGCAAACGGGAGGTTTAGCGTCAGGCGCTATTAGCACTAGATCAAGTCCCATTTTCTCGGCGATTTTCAAGGCCTCTACTCTTGGGATGACGCCGTATGCGGTACCGTCGTCCCCCACGCATCTCACTTCGCTCGCTCTGATATCTTCGTTGAGCAACACTTCGTTTTCTTTAGCCAATTAGTTTTTTCCTTTAAGTTGAAATTTGTTGATTATATCCAAAAATATTGTGTTTTTATTGTATTTTTCGTAGAAATTTATTGCACCGTGACAATTTTTGCAGATTTTGGTAAGAGCCAGGCTTAGCATAAAGCCGCGCCTAGCTCAAATTTAGCGGATTTTCGCTGGTGTTTCAAAAACTTACCTCGGCAAGTTTTGATTTTAGTAGCTCGACGAATTCGTCCAGCTTCATATCTTTTTGCTCCCTAGTCGTGCGGTCACGCAAGGCGATGGCGCTATTTGCCACTTCGTTGTCGCCCAGCACCGCAATCATCGGCACGCGTTGTTTTTCAGCGGTGCGGATGCGTTTGTTTAGGCTCTCGTTCTTGCTTGCGATTTCGCTATCTACGCCGATTTTGCGTAGCTCTTTGGCGACGGTTTTGGCGTAGTCTAGGTGCGCGTCGCCAATCGGCACGATGACTACTTGCGTAGGCGCTACGAAAAACGGTAGCTCGCCGCCCGTGTGCTCGATCAAAATGCCGATAAACCTCTCAAAGCTTCCCAGTAGCGCGCGGTGTAGCATGACTGGTTGCTGGCGTTCGTTATTTGCGTCGATGTAGCCTAAATCGAAGCGCTCAGGTAGGTTAAAATCGACCTGGATCGTGCCGCACTGCCATTTTCGCTTCAATGCATCGGTGATTTTGATGTCGATTTTTGGGCCGTAGAATGCGCCGCCGCCTTCGTCGATACCGTATTTAAAGCCGTTTTCGTCAAGCGCTTCTTTTAGAGCTTTCGTTGCTGTTTCCCAAATTTCGTCCCCGCCGATCGCTTTTGCCGGCTTGGTCGAAATCTCCATCTCGTAGTGGAAGCCGAAATTTTCCATTATTTTGCCGGCAAATTTTAAAATTTCTAGGATATTTTCTTTGATTTGGCTCGGCATACAAAAGATGTGCGAGTCGTCCTGGGCAAATTCGCGCACCCTGAAAAGTCCGTGTAAAACGCCGCTTTTTTCGTGGCGATGCACGACGCCGTATTCGAAAAATTTAAGCGGCAAATCGCGGTATGAGCGGATGTCGCTTTGATAGACCTTGATGTGGCCGACGCAGTTCATCGGCTTTATGCCGTATTCTGCCTCGTCGATCGTCGTAAAGTACATATTTTCTTTATAGTTTGCGTAGTGGCCGCTCTTTTTCCATACGTCGGCTTTTAGCAGCTCGGGGCCTCTAACCGGCTCGTAGCCGCGGTCGCGGTGAGCTTTGTATAAAATTTGCTCTAACTTCGAGCGCAGACGTCCGCCGTTTGGCAGCCAGATCGGCAGACCGCCGCCGACCTCTTCGTCGAAGGTAAACAGCTTCATCTCGACGCCAAGCTTCCTGTGGTCGCGTTTTTTGGCCTCTTCGATGATGCGGATGTGCTCTTTTAGGCTCTCTTTATCGGCAAATGCCGTACCGTAAATGCGGTTAATCATCTCGCGCGTTTCGTCGCCGCCCAGATACGCTCCGGCTACGCGGGTTAGTTTAAAAAATCTTAAAAATTTGGTATTTGGCAAGTGCGGTCCGCGGCACAAATCCTCGAAATTTCCTTGCTTGTAGCTGCTGACTTCGCCCTCGGGGATGCGTTTTAGTACCTCTTGTTTTAGCTCGTCGTCTTTAAATTTATCGCTCATAAAGGCTTTCGTGGAGCTTGCTTTGACGATATCAAGCTTAGCTTCGGCTAGCTCTTTCATCTTGGCCTCTATCGCCTCTAGATCTTCGTCGCTAAGCTTGCTGTTGGCATCATCGACCTTAAAATCATAATAAAATCCGTCCTCGACGTTTGGTCCGACGAAAAATTTAGCCTGCGGATAAAGCTCTTTGATCGCTTGCGCCATGAGGTGAGCACAGGAGTGTCTGATGACGTTTAGCGCGTCAGGGGAGTTGTCAAAATAAATCGGCTCTGCGGCGTTTTCTCGCCCGTTGATACTCTGAGTATCGACTATGTTTCCATCCAGTTTGTATGCGATGATATCGCTCATTTTACGTCCTTTTTATCGAAACATCTTTCTTACGCTGAAAGAATTGGGCTTGATTTTAGCTAAAATGTTTTTAAGCTTTACTTAATGTTTTATTTGATTTGGGTTTAAACGGCGGTCAAATTTGAGTTTTGAATATAATAGAATATATTGATTAAATTTTAAGTATTGTTAAATAGGCAATATCCTCAATATAATTTATTATATTTTAAGAAAACTAACGCTAATATTTCAGCGAATGAATCATGCATTTATCTCGTCTTTGCATTGTTTTGATTCATTTTTCTCCCAAATTGCGCAAAGGGGTGGTTGCCTTTGCGCTTTAATCATTAAATTTTACTTCAAAATAAAACATAATATACTTTTGGCTTTAGTAGGCAAATTTGACGAAAATTTAGCGTTTGGGTTTACGGTACGAAAGATAAAGCAAATTTGAAAATTTGAATCCGAAAGAAGCAAAATGGTGGCCCCGAATGGACTCGAACCATCGACCACTACCATGTCAAGGTAGTGCTCTACCAACTGAGCTACGGGACCGAAAAATGGAAATTTACCCAAAATAATATTGAAATTAGCTTAAATTTTGCGATTTTTCGTAAAAAGCAAAATTTGAACGCGATCCTATTTCGCCAAATTTGACCCTGCTCGGCGATCCCAAAATAAAAATATATAAAGATTAAATTTTAATGGAAAAGTCTTGATAAATCTTAAAAATAAAATCTCATAAAACCGTCTATCCGTAGTCAAATTTATATTAAATCCCCTAAATTTAGGGATAACTTTGACAGAGTAAATTTTTAATAAAACTCATAGCAAACTCACGATATTATAATTATAATGCCGTTATGATATTTCATCCAAAGGAGAATGTATGCAAGAGCAAATGTCAAGACGCGATTTGTTAAAGCTAGGTGTGGCGGGTGCGGGCGCGCTCGCGCTTGGCGCGGTAAATGCGCAAGCAAGCGCGCTAAACGCAAAGGACGTCAAATTTGACGAAGAGTGGGACGTGATCATCATCGGCTCGGGCTTTTCGGGACTTGCGGCGGGCTTAAAAGCGGCGCAAAAAGGCAATAAGGTACTAATCCTGGAAAAAATGGGTCGCATCGGCGGCAACTCCGTAATCAACGGCGGCGGCATGGCGGTCGCAAACAACCCGGTGCAAGCAAAAACCAACATCAAAGATAGCAAAGAGCTATTTATCGCCGACTGTCTAAAAGCCGGCCTTGGTATCAACCACACCGAGCTTTTGGAGACCTTGGTCGATCGCGGTATGGACGCGTATAACTTCCTAGTTGAAAACGGCGTTCAGTTTAAAGAGCACTGCGCGCACTTCGGCGGTCACACGGTCGCTCGCTCGCTGCTAACCACAAACGACTCGGGCTCTGGCTACATCCAGCCGATGCTTGAAAAATTCGAAGCGCTAAAAGACAAAGGCTGCGAGCTTCGCCGCCGCGCTAAATTTGACGACTTCGTGCTAGACGACAGCGGCCGAGTCGTGGGCGTGACGATCAGAGAAGAGTATAGGTTCGACGATAAGCTTTACAGCGACGATCTTGAAAACACTAGCGGCACGAAAAAAACGCTAAAATCAAACAAAGGCGTCGTTTTGGCGGCAGGTGGATTTTGCCGCGATAAGGCGTTTAGAAAGCTCCAAGACCCTCGCATCCCCGATGACGTCGATAGTACGAACCACCCGGGAGCGACTGCGGGCGCGCTGCTAAAAGCCTTTGAGATCGGTGCGTATCCGGTGCAGGTAGACTGGATCCAGTTTGGTCCGTGGGCGAGCCCTGATGAGAAGGGTTTCGGTACCGCTCCGATCCTAACTCAGCAAGGTACCTTTAAATACGGTATCGCCGTGGACGTGCGCACGGGCAAGCGCTTTATGAACGAGCTAGCCGACCGCAAAACGCGCGCGGATGCGGAGTTTAAAATTTTACGCGAAAAACCAGGCGCATATCCGATAACTTTCGCCGATACCAAAATGGCGTTTAAAGACCTAAGCGAAGAGATCATCCAAAAAGGCATGGGTAGCGGCAAACTAGTAGGCGAGTGCGCTACGCTCGATGACATCGCTAAAAAATACGGCGTACCTACCGATGCGCTAAAAGAAACCGTCAAGAAATATAACGAAGGCGTAAAGGCTAAAAAGGACGAATTTGGCAAACAAGAAAGCGCGCTAAGCGAGATCAACGAAGCCGGACCGTTCTACGTCATCCGCCTATCGCCGAAGCCTCACCACACTATGGGCGGCCTAAAGATCAACACCAAAGCCGAGGTCATCTCAAGTAAGACGAATAAGCCGATCTCTGGCCTATATGCAGCAGGCGAGATCACCGGCGGTACGCACGGCGCGAGCAGGCTGGGAACGGTTGCGATAACCGATTGCATAGTGTTTGGGATGATAGCTGGAGAAAATCTAGCCTAAATTTGGTAAAACGAAGTTCTCGCGAGCGCTTTTAAATGATTTCGTAAATTTCGCCCTGCGACAGACTATATGTCTAGTCTTGGGACGAAATTTACTTCAAAACATTTAAAATCATCTCGCGATAATTAGTTTTAAATTTCGTATCGCAAGCCAAATTTAAGATTAAAGTCTAGAATTCGGCTTGCGGTACTTTTAAATTTGATGGTAAATTTATAAAATTTACTTCCCAAACCGCGACGCTTTGCGTCAGCAAAGCTATGTCGCCACCCTAAAAGCGTCGTAGGGGGAGGGGGATTAAAGGGGGTGGGGAGCGACTTCGCCATTCAAGCCCCCACCCCCTTTACAACAAAGTAAAAAACAACCTTAAATGGTTGTTTTTTACGTAAAGAGTTAAAATTAGAAAACAAATTTGCCCCTCAAATTTAAAAGCAAAGAGGGCTTGCCTCTTTAAGCCCACATAGAAAGGAATTCTCATGAAACACAAAGCGTTTCTCGCCTTGTGCGCGTCTATGCTGCTATGCTCTTTTGCATTTAGCG
>CAUPXB010000032.1:0-13381 GCA_963515555.1 uncultured Campylobacter sp.
AAAAATAGCCATATTTGCTATTTTTCTGCCGCGATAAACGGCTTAACAGCGATATCAAAAGGCATATTTGCCGCGCGCGGTATCGCAAAAAGCGGCCCGATCGTGAGGTATAAAAGCGCGGTAAAAACCACTGCAAACACGGGATCTATGCGGCGCACTAGGCTCTGAAGCCCTTTTGCTCTAGCGATCGCTGCGACGCCAAGCACCGGCAAAAGCACTGCCGTAGCGCAGAAAAACATAATCGCGACGTAAAAATTCTGCCCAGCCTCTCGCCCTAAATTTGGCGGAAAGATGAAGTTCCCCGCACCAAAAAACATGGCAAAAAGCGTGAGCGAGATGACTAAAAACTGATTTTTGCTAAGCTTTTGTTTCATTTTCGCTCCATTTTAGTTTTAAATTTGACAAATTGTATTTAGATAAAGTTGAATTTCCGTTGATTTGAGTTAAATTTGCTCATTTTTCGCATGCGCGTGTTTCGATTTGAAATTTAGTCGCGCAGCCGGAGTAAAATTTAAACATTTTAAAGTATAATCGCGCAAAGGAAAAAAATGGCAAAAACTAAAACCATATTTGAGTGTCAAGCCTGCGGCAATCAGCAGAGCAAATGGGTCGGCAAATGCCCTCAGTGCGGAGCTTGGGATAGCTTTTTAGAACTAAACGCGCAGCAAATCGAAACGCTAAAAGAGATCTCAAAAAGCACCGCCAAACCAAGCCTTGCAAAGCAAATCAGCGAGGTTGAAATAGAAAAAATCACGCGCATCAGCACGCAAAATAGCGAACTAGACCTGGTTCTAGGCGGCGGCGTCGTGGAAGGCTCGCTGGTGCTGATCGGCGGAAGCCCAGGCATCGGTAAAAGTACGTTGCTACTAAAAATCGCATCAAATTTCGCCGCTCAAGGCAAAAAGACGCTGTACGTGAGCGGCGAAGAGAGCGCGAGCCAGATCAAAATGCGAGCCCAGCGCCTAGACGCGGTCAAAGAAGGACTCTTTTTGCTCACGGAAATTTTACTCGAAAACATCCTCGTCGAAGTACGCAAAAACGAGTATAAAATCCTAGTCATCGACTCCATACAAACCCTTTATAGCGAAAAAATCGCCTCGGCACCGGGCTCCGTATCGCAGGTGCGCGAGATCACCTTCGAGCTCATGCGCCTAGCCAAAAACGAAAACATCTGCGTCTTTATCATCGGACATATCACCAAGGACGGCTCGATCGCGGGGCCGCGTATCTTGGAGCACATGGTGGACGTAGTGCTATATTTTGAGGGGGACTCCAGCCGCGAGCTGCGTATGTTGCGAGGATTTAAAAATCGCTTCGGCTCGACTAGCGAAGTGGGGATTTTCGAGATGAGCGAAAACGGACTAATCAGCGCCAACGATGTCGCGGGCAAATTTTTCACGCGAGGCAAGGCTACTAGCGGCTCGGCGATCACGATCACTATGGAGGGTTCGCGCGCGCTTAGCGTCGAGATACAGGCGCTCGTGTGCGAGAGCGCGTATCCTAAGCGCAGCTCCACAGGCTACGAAAAAAACCGCCTAGATATGCTACTAGCGCTGCTTGAGCGCAAACTAGAGATCCCGCTGGGTCATTACGACGTCTTTATAAACGTGAGCGGCGGGGTCAAGATCAGCGAAACGGCAGCCGATCTAGCCGTGGTAGCGGCGATCATCTCTAGCTTTAAAAATCGTCCGATCAGCAAAGAGAGCGTATTTATGGGGGAGCTTAGCTTAAACGGCGAGATTCGCGAGATATTTAACCTCGATCAGCGCCTAAAAGAGGCCAAAACTCAGAAATTTAAAAACGCGATCGTACCCTCTAAGCCGCTTGACGCGCAGGGGCTAAAATGCTTTGTCGCGGGCGATATCACGCAGGTTTTGGAGTGGATGTAAATTTTGCGCGCCAAAACCCGTACCACAAAAATGCCGAAGGAAAAATATGGAAAATCTAAAATGGAAACTCTCAAAAACGTTAAAAACAGCGATGAGGCAAAAAGATATAGATACTTTTACGCTAGCTAAAATCGCTAGCGAAACCTACGCAAAAACTCACGCAGATAGCTGCTTAGATGTAAGGCAAGAAGTTTTTAAAGTCATCGACGAATACGCGCTAGAAGTAAATTTAGAAATTTTAGACTTGGTTTGCAAAATTTTAGGCTCTAGCGTTAAACTCGGCGAAAGCGGAGATTTTTAAATTCACCACTACTTTAAATTGCTTCAAAATTTAAATCCGGCACAAAAGCCCAAAACGCTTAAATTTACGGTAAAATCAAAACCAAAATAAACGCAAAAACGGCAAAACTTGAGATGTTTAAATTTTATTCATACTTGGGCAAAAATATAAATACGGGCGGCAAATTTTACATAGCTATCCGGCTAAAAAAGGCAACAATCGCCTTTGCGTAAAAAAGCTTGGCAAAAGGCGTCATTTTTGGTAGGTTGCAACGGTCGCGCTCCAAATGAGGAAGGCGTTGAAATTTACGAAAAATAAAACGCGCCGCAAAATCAGGTTAGTTGCAGCCAAAAATGCCGTAAAAAGCAAAAATTAGGAAGAAAATGTTTGGTTATATTAGATTTATTTTAGCGTATTTCGTATTGCTTTCGCACGTTGGCATCGGGCTAGCGGGCAAAAACATCGGCGTCTTTGCCGTCGTGATATTTTATATCCTGGCAGGACTCGTCACATCAAAGGTTTTTATCAAAATCGCGCCGCAAAACGCTCAAATAAGCTACTTTATAAAAGATAGATTTTTGCGCATTTATCCCGCGTTTTTCTTTGCGTTTGTACTTACGGTGCTATTTTTTTGCGCGACATCGTATCTGCAGCCGCATTTTAATGCAAAAAACTTGCTTCTAAATGCGCTTATCGTGCCGCTAAACTATTTTTTTTGGCTTGACGTTTCCGTCATAGACGCGCCCGTGGGGCTAAATTTCCTCATACCGCCGGCTTGGTCGCTAGGAGCCGAGCTTCAGGCCTACGCCCTGCTCGTGCTAGCGATCAAATTTAGACGGCTGGGCTACGCGCTAGCTACCGGTTCGCTAGGCGTTTATGCAGCGGCGAATTTGGGCTTTATAAATGCCGATATCTACGGATATAGACTTGTTTGCGGCGTATTTTTTATGTTTTATACGGGATTTTTGATCTATCAAAAAGAGCTTGGCAAGCTCGCCGTTTTTTACGCGGCGGTAGCAGCGCTGGTGGGCTATCTTTTTTACTCGCACGAATTTAGTGCTTTTGGCGCAGAGACAATGCTTGGATACTTGATCGGCGCAGCCATCGTTCTGGCGCATGAGAAGTTTAAATTTAAGCTCAAATTTAACGATATCGCAGGCTCGCTTTCATACGCGATTTTTATCAGCCATTTTCTTTTTATTTGGCTCAGCCAGCTTTTACTAGGAAACGTAAATTTAGCTTTTGTAACGACTGGTTCGATTATATTTGGATTTACAAATTTCTATTTTATTGAACAAAATATAAACAAAATAAGATTTAGAAAGCAAACTTGAAGTCAACCAAAAAAGGTACGAAAAATACTGCGAGTAAAATTTATTTTAAAACTACAAAAATCGTACGAAAAAGTATCAAAAAATCCCTAAAAATCGAAAGATTATCGACGTATGCACACTCCATTTTCACACGCTCGTCAAAGGAAATTTCATTCCTGCCGCTCACCTGCCAAAGTCCCGTAAGCCCTGGCCTGACCCTTGTTATCTTGCCTAAATTTTTGCCGATTTGTCTTTTTTCGTAAAACATATACGGACGAGGCCCGACCAGGCTCATTTCAAGTCTAAGAACGTTAAAAAGCTGAGGCAGCTCATCAAGCGAAGTACGCCTGATAAATCCGCCGACTTTTGTTATGCGCGGATCAAATTCGTATTTGTGAAATTTTGCAAAATGCTCGGCCTCTGCGGGATTTTGCGCAAGATAGTCGTCTAAAATTTTACGCCAATTTTTATGCATCGATCTAAATTTATAGCAGTTAAACGGCTTGCCAAAACGCCCTATTCGCTTTTGTTTGAAAAAAATGCTCTCGCCGGGCTCGTTTAACTTTATGACTGCTGCTATAACGGCGACGACCGCAAGCCAAATCGGCGCAGTAGCGACAACGACGACGTAATCAATCACAGCTTTTAGCAAGATTTTAGAGCGCAGACTCATAGCGCGCCCTCTAAAAATCTCTCGTAACTACTCTCCACGAGCCCCTTTATCTCTCGCTCAAAGCGCTCTTTTGAAAATTTTAGCGCATTTTGCCTGATCGCTTGCGGATCAAATTCGTCTCTTATTTTTTCAAATTTTACCACCGCTTCGTTTAGGCTAGCTTCGTTTTGCTCGCTAAAATAAACACCCGTGATGCCGTCTATCACGCTCTCTTTCGCGCCACCCTTACCCAGGCATATGACTGGCGTACCGCAGGCCTGAGCTTCCACGGGCGCTATACCAAAATCCTCTACGGCAGCAAATACGAAGGCTTTTGCCTTACCCATCAGCTCCGCAGTCTCGCGCGCACCCCTGAAGCCTAAAATTTCAATATTACTTTTGGCGATATTTCTGATTTCATTCATCTGCTCGCCGTCACCCACGACGACTAGCTTTTTGCCGTTTTCGTTAAACGCATGCACGATTAAGTCGATCTTTTTATAGGGCACCATCCTTGAAACCGTGACGTAAAAATCCTCTTTATTTTCGTTTAATTTAAAATTTGCGGTATCTACGGGCGGGTAGATCACGGTGGCGTCTTTGCCGTAAATTTTACGTATACGGCGAGCGATAAAATTTGAGTTTGCGACGTAAACGTCGGCTCTGTTTGCCGCGGCGATATCCCACAGGCGAATTTTATGTAAAATATACCTAGCCAGCACCGCTTTTAGTCCGCGTTCTAGTCCGTTTTGACGCAAATAGTCAAAATACATATCCCAAGCATAGCGCATCGGAGTGTGTATGTAGCTTATATGAAGCTGATTTGAGTGCGTCAGAGCCCCCTTTGCTACGGCGTGCGAACTAGACAGCACGACGTCAAATTCGCTCAGATCAAACTGCTCTATCGCCAGCGGAAAAAGCGGCAGATAGCTCCTAAATTTACTCTTTGCAAACGGTAAATTTTGAATAAAACTGGTTCGAGCGAATTTGCCATTTAAAATCTTTTGCCTATCGTCAAATTTAAGGTAATCAACAAGGCTAAAAACCTCAAAATCATCCCAAATATCCGTAAAACTCTGCACGCAACGCTCGGCTCCGGCATAGGTTTCTAGCCAGTCGCAAACCAGAGCTTTTTTCATCCGCTCCGCCGCTACTTTCTATCGTAGTCGTCGCTGATACGAACTATATCGTCCTCGCCCAGATACTCGCCCGTTTGCACTTCTATGACGATGAGATCGGAGCTCGTAGTGTTTTCCAGACGGTGAGTCTGTCCTTTTTTTATATATATAGACTCGTTTCGTTTTATCTGCATCTCACTATCATCTATGGTTACTAGCGCCTCACCCTCTACGACGACCCAGTGCTCGTTTCGCTTAAAGTGCTTTTGCAGACTCAGCCTTTTGCCGGGTTTAACCACGATCTTTTTCATCTTGTAGCCGCTACCCTCGCCCAGCACCTCATAGCTGCCCCACGGACGATATACGCTCGTGTGTGTTTCGCAAATTTCAGGTAATGAATTTGAAAAGTGCTTATAAACCTCTTTTACCTTTTGCGAACTGCCTTTTTTGGCGATCAAAAGCGCGTCTTTGGTGTCTACTACGAGCAAATTTTGCACGTCTACTAGTGCGGTTGGTTTTTTAGTTAGGATGAAATTTTCACTCGCGCCGATTTGTAGCGACTCGCCCTCGTTTTTTATCTTTTTACTCAGCTCGTCAAAGCTGCCCATATCGCTCCATCCCGCATCCAGCGGCACCATTTTGATATTTAAGCTTTTTTGCATTAGGGCGTAGTCGATACTGATATCCTCGATCTTATCCATAAAATTCGGACTTATTTTTAGCAGGCAAGGCTCGTTTACCGAGCCTTCTATCGCCGCCGTCACGTCTTTTACAATACTTGGCGCGTACTTTTTCATCTCGCTTAAAAAGACGCCCGCCTTAAAGCAAAACATACCGCTGTTAAAATAATACCCGCCCTCTTTTATAAATTTCGTCGCGGTTTCAAAATTTGGCTTTTCGATAAATCGCTCTACGTCGCCGTTTTTATCGGCCTTGATGTAGCCGTAGCCCGTGTTTGGTTCGTTAGGTTTTATGCCAAACGTCACCAAAAAGCCCTGGTTTGCATAGCTTTGCGCGATCAAAAGAGCCTTTTTGTATTCGGCCTCCTCCTCGATCAAATGATCGCTAGGTGTAACGAGCAAAATTTCATCCTCATCGCAACAAAGCGCCGCAAAAGTAATCGCCGCGGCGGTGTTTTTACCAAATGGCTCGAGGATAAATTTGTCTATTTTTTTATTTCCGCATTCGTCAAGCGCCAAAAAGTAGTGCGCCTCGTTGCAAACGATGATCGTTTTTTGCGCGTGCACGTTGCGTCTAAGCGTAAGGTCAAAGAGCGATTTTCCGTTAAAAAGCCTAATGAATTGCTTTGGCATCAGTGTTCGCGATAACGGCCAAAGCCTCGTGCCCGAACCTCCGCAAAGTATAACGTTTGTCATTTTTTACGCCTTTTGCTTTAAATTTTCGACCAAATTTAAAAATGTTTCTTGAAGCCGCGCCAGTAAATTTTGATCCTTGGTCTCAAATCTCGTAACGATAACCGGCGTCGTATTTGAGGCTCGTACTAGCGCCCAGCTACCGTCCTCAAATCTCACTCTAACTCCGTCTATGTCGATGATTTCGGCTATTTTACCAAGACCGGCGAGCAAATTTTGCGCATCGCCCTTCTCGTAAATTTCAACCAAAACCTCTTTTAGCTTTGCAACCAGCTTAAATTTTTGCGCGTCGGTCGTTTTTATCTTGATCTCGTCGGTGCTAAAGACCTTTGGCAGTTTATCAAGCTCGCCGTCTAGGTTAAAGCCTTTTGCAACTAACTCTAGCGCGCGAAACATCGCATACGTCGCATCGTCAAAGCCGAAATACCTCTCCTTAAAGAAAATATGCCCGCTCACCTCGGCCGCCATATCGATATTTAGCTCCTTCATCGCCTTTTTGATATTGCTGTGGCCGGTCTTGCCCATGAAGCTTTTGCCGCCGTGCGCGTCGATCTCGTCGTACATATTTTGCGAGCATTTGACCTCGCCCAGCACTCGCGGATTTTTCATCGCAAGGCTATATAGATAGGCTAGCTCATCGCCTTTTATGTTGCGTATTTTGGTTAGAACCGCAATGCGGTCGCCGTCGCCGTCAAAACCGAATCCTATGTCAAATTCGCCCTTTAGCGCGGCCTTTAGATCGATTAAGTTTTTCTCCTCGCTAGGATCTGGGTGATGGTTTGGGAAGTTGCCGTCGGGCTGGGGGTATAAAATTTGAGCGTCTAAATTTAACGCCTCGAAAATTTCGGGCAAAACCGCTCCGACCGCGCCGTTTGCGCAGTCGATGACGATTTTTAGCGGTAGATTTTTTAAATGTCCGAACTGCTCTATGAGAAAATTTTTATAAGGCGTCGCGATGTCGAATTTTTCAGCTCTTGGATCGTCTGGAATTTGCGTTTTTGCCGCGATGTCTGCTAGCACGGCGACTTTTAACTTTTGCAAATCCTCGCCGAAGTAACTATCCTTAAAAATCGTGATTTTAAAGCCGTTGTACTCTTTTGGATTATGAGAGCCGGTTATCATTATGTTTGCGTCAAATTTGTCCGTAAACACGCTAAAATACCCGACCGGCGTCGGTAGCAAGCCGATATCATAGACTTTTATCCCGGCTAAATTTAACCCGCTAACCAGCCAGCCGAAAATCTCACCCGCGCTTAGCCTAGCATCATACCCCACGCTAACGTTTTTTGCGCCCCTACGTAGCATTTCTCGGCCCAAATTTAACCCGATCGCTTTAACGCTCGTTTCGTTTAGATCGCGCTCATAAACGCCGCGTATGTCGTATTCTCTAAAAATTTCGTCTATCAAAATTTTACCTTTTTAAATTTATTTTATTTTAAGACGGCATATTTTAGCATTTTTGGGTTAAATTTTACTAAACGGCGACGTCTCCAAGCTTTGCGTTGATGGCTTCTATCAAGCTTTGAGGCGCGATTTTGATCTGTTTTCCGCGCACCCCGGCACTTACATAGACGTAATCTTGCTTTAAAATCCTCTCGTCAAAAAACGTTTCAAACGCCTTTTTCATCGCTATGGGTGAGCAGCCGCCCCTGATATAGCCCGTCACTTTTTCAAGTTCTCTTAAGTTTAAAAGTTCGCATTTTTTATGCCCGCTAAGTCTAGCCAGAGCCTTTAAATTTAAGCTCAAATCACCTTGTATGCACGCCACAACGTAGCCTTTTGGCTCGCATTCGCAGACGATGGTTTTGTAGATTTTTTCTATTTGCTCGCCGCAAACGGCAGCTACGTGAATGGCGCTCAGATCGCTCTCATCCACTTCGTATTCGACTAGCTCGTAGGGGATATGTTTACCGTCTAAAAACCTCGCGGCATTTGTTTTATGTACCATTGCTTTCCTATTTTAAAAAATTTATGACATAAATATAACATAAGTTCTTAAAAAACAGTATAAGTGATAAACCAATAAACAAAAGATAACATTTAAAAGCACACAAGGTATTGCCAGCCGTGAACAAGTATATTAAAATGATTTTGTCGTAGACCGAAGGTTTTAAGCCTTGTCTAGATGTTGCAGGGGCTTGATAGCCCGTACTTGTAATTGCCATAATTGCTCCTTTTTGTATGGTTTAGAGCGATTATCGCGCAAGGTGCAGTGTCAAATCTACCTAGTTTTGGGGCATATTGGAGAAAAATAGTGTCAAAATATACACAATTTGGGGAAAAATCGGAAAAATTTTATTAAATCTAGCAGAGGAAGGGCGATTTATCCGCCCTTTTATTTTTGCTTTTTATCGTCTTTTTGCGTATTCTTGGCAGTTATAGCGACTAGTCGCCTTTTTGCCGCATTGATCGCCGCAAGCTTCGTTTTTGTAGAGATGTCTTTGCTGATGATGGTTTTTCTTAGCATATTGCCGATTTTTTCGGCATCGTCTAGTTCTATTATCTTTTCTACTAGACGATCGGCGGGATTT
Organism: uncultured Campylobacter sp.; assembly: GCA_963515555.1. GTDB lineage: Bacteria > Campylobacterota > Campylobacteria > Campylobacterales > Campylobacteraceae > Campylobacter_A. The sequence goes on from CAUPXB010000032.1 coordinate 9,157, forward strand.
TGTGATATAATAGCCTTATCAGCTTCCGATCCTTGTTTGGCTGTTTGTGGGGTGCTTAGATCGGAGAGTGTGTCCCCACCCCAAATCACTTTACCTTTCAGTAAGTTTTTTAAATCTGTATTTTTAATAGGCGTAGCAGTTATTTCGATTAGTTCACCGTTTTTATCCTCTACGACGTTTAAAAATTTTACAACCTTATCTTTTTCGTCTATAAAAGTTTTAAAAAATCTAAATCTTTGCGCGCCGTTTATACTTTCTTGAGTAATAAACAGCGGTTTTTCCAGGGTCGGTTTAACTAAATTTATGTATTCTAGCCTCCTGTCGCCGTCAATCTTATCGGCCAAATGGTTTAGCATCTTATCGACTGAAATTTTGGAAGTAAAAATCGGCGTTTTTATCGGCTTAGAAAAGTCCTTAACGACAGATAATATATCGGCCTTTGGGTCTAGCCTCAAGGCTAATTCCTTTCTTTCGACGATATTTTTTACGGCTGAAGTATAATCTACGTTTGTATTGTTAAATTGTTGATTTTTAGCTTCACCTTTTACGACTTCCTGTTTTGCTTCTGCTTGCTCTAGCTTACTTCCTTGTTCGGCCGCTCCGCCTTTAGCCGAATTTTGTGATATAATATCGCCAGAGGTCAATGAACGTGCACTTGCACCATTCGCCCCTGCCGGCTTAGTATCGGTGTGCAGGGATGGTGGGCGACCCTGCCATTGGCCTCTTTCTTCCGCATTCATTCTTCTACGATTTGCATGTATGATTTTTTTATCGCTCTTGTCTATTACTATGTCTTTCATCTTATTATCGTCTGCTTTGCCTAAATATACGCTATTTTCGCTTTTACCGCTTTTTACTACGCTCGGCCTATCCAGCACGTATTCTATCAGCTCTTTTATCGCCCTCTTATTTTTATGCATTTCGGGATGTTGTGATTTTAGCCAAGCCAGCGAAGTAGTTACGGCGTCTATACCCGTTTGATCTTTTAGTACGTCGTCAAGCTCAAATTTAACCTGATCTAGGTAAGTAAGCTTACCCTCTCTCATCGTCCAGCCCTCGCCCTTTACGACTTCTTGTTTTGCTTCTGCTTGTTCTAGCTTACTTCCTTGCTAGGCCGCTCCGCCTTTAGCAGAATTTTGTAGTATAATGTCATTATTGGTCTGCGCGACCCGCTGCGCGTCGTCCTTATAAGGCGAAAACGCAAGCCCTTGGCTATCTTTAGCCAAAGGCGCAGACTCATTGGCGAAGTTTGCGCCGGGGTGTTGCCCGGGAGCTTCGCCTTTTACGACTTCTTACTTTGCTTCTGCTTGCTCTAGCTTACTTCCTTGCTCGGCTGTTTCGCCTTGCGTTTCTTTTATGATTTGCCTTATTTCGGGGATTATTTCGGTTTTGAATTTTTCAAGCCCTGTTTTTGTTAGGCTATCCATATTCTCTTTAGGGATAGCGTCGATATTTCTAATCACTACGCTTAGATCGCCTGCATTTCTTAGCGCATTTGCTATGTGGTTTTTTAGGGCTTGGTTATTGCCTAGATACGGTATGCGGGATTTTAATTTATTTACTTTTCTAGCCATTACTTTAAAAGCTAAATATACTTTGGCACAGAAAATGCTAGGAATAGTATGCTAATAATGGTTGCTATTTAACAATTTAAAAAATAAAATGCCTCAAAAAATTAAGCATTTCAAGGCTCCAAAATGCATGGTTTTGGGAAAAAGAAAATTTAAGATATAATTATATTTAAAAATTTAAGGAGAATATATGGCTGAAGAAATTTCAGAAAATCAAGGCAAAAAGGGAAACGGGCTGGTTCTCATCATCATCATTGTTATTTTACTGCTTCTTTTGGTAGTCGGCGGACTTTTGGCGTTCCTACTAATGGGCGGCAATGAAGAGAATGCGCAAGCGCAAACGGCACAGGTTCAAACCGAGCAAGTCCAAGCCGCAGCACCTAAAAATACGGCGGGCAAGCGCTCAAACGACTATGTAAATATGGGCCCGGTTTATCCGCTCGATCAGTTTATCGTAAATTTGCTTAGCGAAAGCGGTTCGAGATACCTAAAAACGAAAGTTGATCTAGAGCTTAGCGCCGATACGTTAACACCGGAAATCGACAAGAAAAAACCGCTAATAAGGGATATCGTCGTTTCTACACTATCATCTAAAACGTACGAAGAGGTAAGCACCCAAAAAGGTAAAAACCGCCTAAAAGACGAGATAGTCGACCGCCTAAACGAGGTTTTGGCCGACGGGCATATAAAAAATATCTACTTTACCGACTTTGTGGTGCAATGATCGGCATAGATATCGTAGCGATCTCGCGAATCTCAAGGCTTAAAGAGCGGCGAGGCGAGGATTTTTTGAGATATTTTTTAAGTGACGACGAGATAAATATCGCAAAAACGGACGCTACGATAGCTGGATTTTTCGCAGCTAAAGAGGCTATCAGCAAGGCTCTTGGTTGCGGGATCTCGGCTGAGTTTTCGTTCTTTGACGCTCAAATTTATAAAGACGAGAAAAACGCCCCCAAAGTAAAGCTCTCAGAAAAAATCATCAAAAACTTTAACCTAAAAGACGCGCAAATCACCATAAGTCACGACGGCGGCTTTGCGATCGCCGCGGCGATACTGCAAAAAGCGGATTAGGTTTTTAAATTTGACTCTGATTTACTAAATTTCGTCGACTCTGTCTTTTTATCCAGCAAACGAAAGCCAAATTTGAGTGTTTTTAGTTCGTGCCGATTTAGCACAGCAATCCTCAAATTTGATCCTATAAGGCCGCAAATTTAATCACACTGCAGCACTAGCCAGCTTTTATCAAACTTCTTCTCGCGTAGATCGTTTTTTCTGATCCACAGATAAATTTTACCGCAATCGCACCACATCATCTCGTTTTCGTCGTTACTTCCGATTTGCAGTAGTAGCGTCCACTCGCCGATATTTTGCCGCAATTTTTCAAACTCCGGCCCGCTATAATCCTCATCGCCGCCGCAATAAAAGCCGTTTGTCACAAGCTCACACTCTAGCTCCATACCGCCTTGGATATTGTCCGAATGTCCTAAAATTTTATTTTCACTGCGCTGCTCGCAAAAATCATCCGCCATCTGCCAATAAGTATCTACTCCATCATCGCTCATCTAGGTGTCGCCGACCAAATCTACAACACTGGTTAGTTACAAAATTTAAATTTTAAAATTGAATACCGATTAGCATAAGTTATCATATTTTCAAATCACTTTTTTATCTTAATCGTTAAAAAATAGTTGTTATATATCTATTTCTAATATTTTTACTTGTAATTAACTTTACTTTTAGATATAATCCCGAAAATTTTAGACTAAAAAAGGAGAAACATGAAACAAAACAGCTTTTTGAGAAAGACTAGAATGAATTGCATAAGATCGAAGCCAATGAATTTTACTCGCGCGTTTACGATGATTGAGCTAATATTCGTCATCGTCATAATAGGTATCATAGCCGCCGTAGCCATACCTAGACTGTAAGCCAGCAGGGACGATGCGTGGGCGGTCGCGATGGCTACGCAGATCAAATCCACTATAAACGACGTAATAAATCACGTAAACGCTACGGGCAATAGCAACATAAAATTTAAAACTTATCCTGCCATTTCTAATTTCTACGGCCCCGTAGATATGGCGTCAAGTATAGGCATAGAAATCGCAGAGGATACGCACCATATGTTTCCGAGAGGTTGGCTTACGAATCCAAGTAGCGTTCTGGCTTCGTGGGCGGATGGCGGTGCAGTACCTATATATTCAAAAAAAGCAAGCATGGGTAGCGGCAATCTGTGCGTATACATAGCCGCCTCTAATATAGACGACGTTCCTTTTACGTCCGAGCATCCGGCAAGACCGGGTATCTCCGTAGCAGCGGGAAACGTAGGACATATAGGCGGCATGATGAATGACGGAGAAGATAGAAGGTGCGATATTTTAAGAGGTCTTTTAAAAAAAGCGTTTCCGACGGAAGTAACTCCTCCAGGCTACCACACGGTTAACTTCGTAGACGTACCCGCATTTCCGAAAGCAAAATTGTAGAATTGTACGGCGGCTCGGGGCACAGACGCATTAAATTTAGCTCCGCGGCTCGCTTTTCGTGCAAGCAAAACCGTTGTCGCATTATAAATCCAATAACGCCTCGTTAAAAATAAACCGATTTTACTTCTGCAATGTCGGCAGATGCCAGCCCAGATAATACGCCGCAAG
>CAUPXB010000033.1:0-12084 GCA_963515555.1 uncultured Campylobacter sp.
CTTCGTCAAATTTTAACTTCAAAACCCCAAAAATCATCTCAAAATACTTCGCCTTATCGTTTTACGTTCAAATTTACAAATTTCAGCTTCAACTTTTACTCACCGAGACTCGCACCCTGAAAATATAAATTTAAACACGCGACGCGCAAGCGTCAAATTTAACCTGCACGCAGTGCAGCAACTTATAACGTGCAGTGGGGTTGGTGGGGGTTTGGGGGCGGAAGGGGCGACGCTTCGTAAGTAGAAACCCCTTCCGCCTCCCAAAAAAAGAAAAAAGCTTAAATTTTAGAAAACTAAAAAATGTGTATCACTAAATTTGAAAACCAAATTTAGCGTTTTCAAGATGCGGGTCTCGGAATGTCAAATTTAATAGCCTATCCAAATTTGAATCCTTCTAAATTTAGCTCGCAAATTTACTCAAATTTAAGCCCATTCAAAGCACGGTCCAAATTCTAAGCCCGATTTTACGCGTTTTTAAACCTTAAAGCTGTATAATCGGGGTCAAATTTATCAAAAGGCGATACAGATGATAAAAGGCATTTCTGGCTCGCGCATGGTGATGGAAGCCTTGCGTGAGGAGGGCGTAGACACGGTTTTTGGTTACCCAGGCGGCGCGGCGCTAAACATCTATGACGAGACGTATAAGCAGAGTTATTTCAAGCACGTTTTGACGCGTCATGAGCAAGCCGCCGTGCACGCCGCAGACGGATACGCGCGCGCTAGCGGCAAGGTCGGAGTGGCGTTTGTGACGAGCGGCCCCGGTTTTACAAACGCGGTCACGGGTCTAGCCACCGCATACTCGGATAGTATTCCGCTTATACTAATCAGCGGCCAGGTTCCAACCTCGCTTATCGGCACGGACGCCTTTCAGGAGATCGACGCCGTGGGTATCTCGCGCCCGTGCGTGAAGCACAACTACCTCGTGCGCAGTATCGAGGAGCTACCGCGCATTCTAAAAGAGGCCTTTTATATCGCTCGCTCTGGACGTCCCGGCCCCGTTCACGTCGATATCCCAAAGGATATAACCGCGGCCGTCGGGGATTTTGATTACCCGACCGAGATAAAGATGCCGACATACAAACCGACCTACAAAGGCAACGCAAAACAGATCAAAAAGGCGCTCGAAGTCATCGCTGAGGCCAAACGCCCGCTACTTTATCTAGGAGGAGGCGTCGTAGCGGCGAACGCTAGCGAGCTCGTGCGTAAATTTAGCGCAAAGACGGGCATCCCAGCAGTCGAAACGCTGATGGGCCTTGGCGTCCTAGCGCACGAGGATAAAAATCTACTCTCGATGGTCGGCATGCACGGCAGCTATGCGGCAAATATGGCGATGAGCGAAACCGATCTCATCATCGCGCTTGGCGTGCGATTTGACGACCGCGTGACGGGCAAGCTAAGCGAATTTGCCAAACACGCCAAAATCATCCACGTCGATATCGACCCTAGCTCGATCTCAAAGATCGTAAACGCGCACTTCCCGATCGTGGGCGATCTAAACTGCGTCCTAGAGGAGATGGTGGAAAAAGTAAGCGTAAACGAGCAAAATTTGACTGCATGGCGCGAGATATTGGCTCGCTACGACGCGCTAAATCCGCTGGATTACAAAGATAGCGACGAGATCATAAAACCGCAGTGGGTCGTGCGCGAAACGGCTAAAATTTTAAAAGAATCTGGCAAAGACGCCGTGATCGCCACCGACGTCGGCCAGCACCAGATGTGGGTCGCGCAGTTTTATCCGTTTGATAGGCCGCGCCAGCTGATAACTAGCGGAGGTCAGGGGACTATGGGTTACGGCCTGCCTGCAGCCGTCGGAGCAAAAATAGCAAAGCCTGAAGATATCGTCGTAAATTTCACCGGCGACGGCTCGATCCTAATGAACATCCAAGAGTTGATGACCGCCACCGAGATCGGCAAACCCGTCATCAACATCATCTTAAATAACAATTTCCTAGGCATGGTGCGCCAGTGGCAGACCTTTTTCTACGGCGAGCGCTACTCCTCGACCGACCTTAGCTTGCAGCCTGATTTTGCAAAGATCGCGGAGGGCTTTGGCGGAACGGGTTTTGTGTGCCGCACCAAGGACGAGTTTCGCTCAGCGCTAAAAGAGGCGATGGCCTGCGGTAAAACGGCGGTGCTAGACGTGCGCGTGGATAGATTTGAGGACGTACTGCCGATGGTTCCTGCGGGCGCGGCGATATACAACATGATCTTAAAAAGCAAGGAATAAAAATGAGCATAAGAAGAGTGATTTCAGTCATCGTGCTAAACGAGCACGGCGTTTTATCGCGCATTTCCGGGCTTTTTGCGGGGCGCGGATACAACATCGACACGCTCACGGTAGCACCGATCCCAGGCACCGAGCTTTCTCGTATCAGCATCGTTACTAGCGGCGACGAGCGCGTGCTAGAGCAGATCGTAAAGCAACTACACAAGCTAATACCGACCTACAAAGTCATCGAAAGCGGCGAATTCGTCGAAAAAGAAATGGCACTGGTAAAAATCCCGCTTAGCGAAAATTTCGGCGGACTGGACGCGATACTAAAGGCCTACAACGGCATAGTGGCCAACACCAACGAAAACTACATCGTCGTCATGGTTAGCGACGATGCGAGCAGGATAGAAAATTTCCTCAAAGCTATCAAAAAATTTAACCCCACAGACGTCGTGCGCGGCGGCTCGGTGCTAATGGATCTGTGATGAAACTAAGCGAAATTTATAAAATTTTAGGACTAGAATTTAGCGGCGAGGAGCTAGAGATCACGGCTCTAAATTCGCTCTCAAACGCAGGGTCTAGCGAACTAGGCTACTGCGACAGCGAAAAAAACGCTAAATTTATCGAGGGCTCAAAGGCGGGCGCGATTTTGGTCGCGTCGAATTTAAAAGAGCTCGTAGGCGCGCAAAGTAGGGCGGTAGTGGTGGAAAACCCGCACCTTGCTTTTGCTATTTTGAGCGAATATTTCGCCAGAGAACTTCTAGCCTCCAAGCCGCAGCCGGCGCAAATTTCGCCAAGCGCAAAGATAATGCCAAACGTTTACGTGGGCTCTGGCGCCGTGATCGGCGATAACACGCTCGTGATGGCGGGCGCCTATGTCGGCGATAACGTAAAAATCGGCGCAAACTGCGTCATCCACCCAAACGTCGTCATCTACAACGACACCGTTATCGGCAACGGCTGCCGCATCAACGCAAACGCCGTCATCGGTAGCGACGGCTTTGGCTACGCGCACACGAAAACGGGCGAACACGTGAAAATTTACCACAACGGCAACGTCGTTTTAGAGGATTTCGTCGAGATCGGCGCATGCACGACGATAGACCGCGGCGTGTTTGAAAGCACGGTCGTAAAAGCATACGCCAAGCTCGACAACCTCGTGCAAATCGGCCATAACTGCGAGATAGGCTACGGCTCGATACTGGTCTCGCAGGTGGGGCTCGCGGGCTCAACCAAACTAGGACGCAACGTCGTGATGGGCGGACAAAGCGGCTCGGCGGGGCATTTAAAAGTCGGCGACTTTGCCCAGATAGCGGCGCGCGGCGGCGTGTCAAAAGATATCGCTGGCGGTAAAAAATATGCAGGCGCATATCCGATAATGGAGCTAGCCGATTTTTTCAAACTACAAGCTAAGATCGCGAGATTTTTTAAAAAGAACTAAAAATTTGACGGCTTTGCATAATCGCCGTCAAATTTGACTATCAAAGGCGTAAATTTGAACGCAAAATCCACAGAAAAAAGCAAAAGAAAAGAAATTTTAAAAGCTATAAAAGAAAAAGAACTAGCCGAATTTAGGCAGAATTTGCCTATGCCCGAGGACAAATTTATACAACTTTTCGAGCTTTTGGATGCCCAGCTTCACGAGCGCGGCTGCGATCACGACCTGAAACTCACCGAGCAAATTCTCTCAAATTTGGGCGTAAAAGACGTTTTGAGCGTGCTCGCGTGGCTCGAAGAGCAGGGTGGATACTGTGACTGCGAAGTGATGATGAACGTTGAGGAGAAATTTGAGTATTTAGAGGAAAAATCAACATAAGAAAGTTGCAGACATGAAACAAAACGATATAGAAATTCAAATAGGTAAATTTGAAAAAAATAAAACTAGCTTATATCACCGATACTATTCATTTGATTTTTGCTACAACTATTTTTTTAAAAAGCAAAATTCTGGCATAGATTTAGAAAAAGATTGTTTACAGTTGGGCTATTACCTAGCTAGCTGGGGTATGCTCCGCGGTAGTTCATTTTTACTTCAAACTAATCTTGCGCACTATAAAAAAGTTATTGAATTTATAAATAACCTAGATGAAAAAGATTGGGATATAGACATAGAGAACTACGGAAATAATTTAGATAGAATTGTTGATATTTATAATGGTATAAAGGATTGTATTATGCCGCCTAAAGCTGATAATAATCACCTTGTATTAGTTAGTAAAATAATGCTAGGTACGCTAGGAATAGTGCCTGCATACGACAGATATGTATCTCAGAGTATAAAAAATATATACAATGGAGATAAGTTTAATATTAATACCCTTAACACAACTAAGAATTTTAACAAAAAATACAAGGAGTCCTTAGAATTTTTAAACAAATTCTACAATGCAAACAAGGTCGATTTTGATACAGTTATTATTCGTACAAAGGAATTCGATAGCGAAAAAGGTTCAAAGTTGAAATATACAAAAGCAAAAATTTTGGATATGTACCTATTTGCAAAAAGTCTACTGTGAATTTGTTTGTAAAAAACCAATTTTAATCCATCAGCACAGCTTAAATTTGACGCCGCAAATTTATGCCGCGTCAAATTTAAGTCAAATTTACGCTATCTTTTATAGTTTTTTACGAATTCGCCGATCCTCTCGATACCTTTTTTGATACTATCTAGATCGGTCGCAAAAGACAGCCTAAAGTATCCGTCCATACCGAAACCAACGCCAGGCACCACGGCAACTTTCGCCTTTTCTAGCAGCTCTTTGCAAAATTTCATGCTATCAGGCTCAACAGCAGAGCAGTTGATGAAAAGATAAAACGCGCCATCTGGCTTAAGCACGCTAAGTCCCGGTATAGCGTTTATCATCTCGACGCCTAGGTCGCGGCGCTTTTTAAACTCGCCCTTCATATACGCGATGTCCTTGTCCGCCTTGCCAAGCAGTGCAGGGATGGCGCCCGCTTGCGTTAGGGAGTTTATGTTGCTCGTGCTTTGGCTTTGTAGCTTGTTTACGGCAGCATTTAGCTCCTTAAACGGGCTAGCCATGTAGCCAAATCTCCAACCAGGCATCGCGCCGCATTTGCTTAGGCCGTTTATCGTGATTGTGCGGTTAAACATATCCTCGCTCACCGCCGCAGTCGCGACAAATTCGCCCTCGTAGTTTAGCTTTTCGTACATTTCGTCGCTAGCTACGATGATTTTCGTGCCTTTTAGCACTTCGCCTAACGCCTCTAGCTCTTTGCGGCTATATATCGCGCCCGTCGGATTGCAAGGGCTGTTTAGCGTTAAAATTTTAGTTCTAGGAGTGATCGCCGCCTTTAGTTGCTCAGGCGTGATTTTAAAGCCCGTTTTTTCGCTAGTTTCGATAAACACGGGCTTACCGCCGCTAAATTTGACCATCTCTGGATAGCTCACCCAGTACGGACTCGGTACGATGACCTCGTCGCCATCGTCGATTAGCGCCTGAAATACGTTGAAAAGCGAGTGCTTCGCGCCAACGTTCGTTATTATTTGATTTCGCGCATAGTTTAGGCCGTTGTCGCGCTTTAGCTTTGCAGCGACCGCTTCTCTCACTTCGGGCGTGCCAGCAACGGCGGTGTATTTGCCGCAACCCTTATCTAGAGCGGATTTTACCTCGTTTTTGATGATCTCAGGCGTGTCAAAGTCCGGTTCGCCCGCGCCAAAACTGATCACGTCCTCGCCGCGGGCTTTCATCTCTTTTGCCTTGGTGCTGATCTCGATAGTTAGGCTCTCGCCTAGCACCTGAACTCTTTTTGATAGCATTTTTACTCCTTTTTCTAAATTTAAGATATAGTTTTTAGATAGCCGTTATCGTTTAAAAACAGATACATTTCGCCTAAAATTTGCTTGCGCTGCGAGTCGGTTACGAGTTTTGACTTTTCGATGCGCTCGTTTAGGATATCCTGGATCTCGTAGATGTCGTAGTCAAGATCCTCCATGATATCAAGTATGGACTGGCTTTCTAGCAGGTGCGACACCTTAAATCCCTCGGCGTCTATCTCGATAGTAGCTTCGGTCGGGTGGGTAAAGAGATTGTGTTTCATACCCAGCACCTCTTGATACGCTCCGACCAGGAAAAATCCTAAAAAGTACTCCTCTTTTTCCACATCTACGTCGTGCAAAAACAGAGGATTTTCCTCGTCGTCAAAGCCTATTTCGCCGTCACTATCGCAGGTGATGTCCCACAGCGACGCCGAACGGGTAGGGCGCACGTCCAGGCGGTCAAGCGGCATGATAGGGAAATTTTGCTTTAAGCCCCAAAAATCAGGTAACGACTGAAATAGCGAGAAGTTTACGAGATAGCGCTCCTGAGCTTCCTCTTGCAGCTTTAAAAGCTCGGCGTTGTGCTGCTTGGTGCCGAGGATCTTTGCCGCTTTTTTGATGATTAGGTGGGTTAAAATTTCAGCATTCGAGCGGTCTTGCAGATCTACGTAGCCTAGATCAAACAGCGTGAGAATACTCTCCATATGATCGATACTATCGTGCAGATACTCTATCGCATTTGACGGTTTTATCGTGCTTAGCAGGTCGTTTAGCTCGGTGATTAGCTGAGGATTTTTCTTTTTTAGTACGAGCTTTTCCTCGGTGTAGTCCTGACTAAAGAGCTCCAAAACCGGCGCAACTAGCACCGCGTGAGAAGCCGAGACGAAGCGGCCACTCTCGATAAAGATATCTGGCTCCACTTCGTTTCGCTGCGTCGCCATCGTCTTTAGAAGATAGACCACGTCGTTGGCGTACTCGCTAAGCGTATAGTTTCGGCTCGAGTTTTCCTTAAACTGCGAGTACTCTATGGCTAGACCGCCGCCTAAATTTATGGCTTTTAGGTTTTTCGCGCCCATTTTTCGTAGCTCTGCGTAGATGTTTCCGGCCTCGATGAGTGCCTTTTTTAGCGGGTGGATTTCGGTGATTTGCGAACCGATATGAAAGTGGATCATATTAAATCGATCGAGCAAATTTGCCTCTTTTAGCAAATTTACCGCTTCGATTAGTTCGGTTGCCGTTAGGCCAAATTTGGAGTTTATGCCGCCGCTTTTAGCCCAGATACCAGATCCGCTGCTATGCAGCCTTATGCGCAGGCCGATGTTTGGCTTTGGCGCGAAACGCTCTTTTGCGATGGCGATGATAGCCTCAAGCTCGTTTAGTCCCTCGATCGTTAGCGTGATGTTGTGTCCCATCTCGGCCGCGATAAAGCCGATGTTTATCATCTCTTTATCTTTAAAGCCGTTTACGGTGATCGGCGCGCCTTCGTTGTTATACGCCATCACTAGCAGTAGCTCGGCCTTTGAGCCCGCCTCCAGCCCGTAGCCGTATTTTTGGCCGTGACGGACTAGATTTTTTACAAAACCCGGATACTGATTTACTTTTAGCGGATAGACGGCGTTAAAGCTACCTTTGTAGCCAAATTCGTTTTTTGCGTTCTCAAAGCTTTTGTAAATTTGCGAAATTTGCTTGTGTATGAGGTGAGGGAAGCGCAGCAGCAGCGGGCCTCGGTAGCCTTCGCTCCTGATGCTTTTTACGATGTCGATGATGGCGGGTTTTGATCCGGTATTGACGCAAATTTTACCGTTTTCGACGATGAAGTTATTATTTCCCCACAAATTTAAACCGTAATCATACATTTAAAATCCTTTTAAGCTCACTCTCCAGATCTGCCAAATCAAGCGTTTTTTCAGCCTTTTCGCTCAGATCTTTTAGCCAAATTTTACCCGATTTTAGCTCGTCCTCTCCGACACAAAGGCAAATCCTAGCGTTTGCATTATCCGCGGCGTTTAGGTGCTTTTGCAGTTTTTTTGGCTCGTAGCTCACGATGACGGAGGTGCTTTTTCTTAAATTTATCGCTATTTTATAGACAGCATCCACGCCATCGGCATCCATCGCGCCGATATACACGCCGCTTCTTTCGCTCTGGCTCTCGCGGCCGCCCAGGATTTCCATTATGCGCTCGATACCCATTGCAAAGCCAACGCCGTAGCTAGCCTTGCCGCCTAGATACTCGACTAGCCTGTCGTAGCGTCCGCCGCCCGCGACCGCGCTTTGTGCGCCGATCTCGTTTGAAACAAACTCAAACGCCGTTTTGCAGTAATAATCAAGCCCGCGCACGAGTTTTGGATCTATCTCAAACTCCACGCCGTTGCCGCTTAAAATTTCTTGTAGCTTTTTAAACTCGCCCGCGCATTCGTCGTTTAGGCTGCCGATTATCAGCGGTGCACTTTCATAGATTTTTTGACAACTCTCGACCTTGCAGTCTAGCACGCGGATAGGATTTGTTAGCTTTCTGCGCTTGCAGTCCTCGCAAATTTGCCCCTCGTGCGCGTCTAAAAATTTAACCAGCTTTTGCCTGTATGCGCCCATACTAGCGGCGTCTCCGAGCGAATTTATAAGCAGCTTGGTTTTTATACCCAGGCGAGAGAAAATCTCGTTTATCATCAAAATAACGCTCGCGTCCTCATAAACGCTAGGCTCGCCGAAGCACTCGCAGCCAAACTGATGAAACTCGCGCAAGCGTCCTTTTTGCGGGCGTTCATAGCGAAACATCGAACCGTGATAAAAGTACCGTCTCACGCCGCCCGCGCGGTCAAATTTAGCCTCGATAAAGGCGCGCACGACTCCAGCCGTCCCCTCCGGACGCAGGCAAACGTCGTTACCGCCCTTATCCTCAAACTGATACATCTCCTTGCCCACGATGTCGCTGCTCTCCCCGACGCTGCGGCGAAAAAGCGCCGTCTGCTCCAAGTGCGGAGCCAGCACGAACTCGTATCCGTAGTTTTTCGCGACCTCTTCGCAGATTTTGATTATCCTCTCGTAAAGTCCCGACTGGGGCGGCAAAACGTCCTTCATCCCCCTTAATGCGCTAATCATTTATAAACTCCTTTATCAAATTCGTTATTTTTTCTTCGTCCAGGGCGGCGCCTATTGTGACGTAGCGGACGCCTAGTTTTTGCAAAATTTCCTCCATCGCGTCCTGCACTCTTAGTAGATACGCAAATCCTCTAGCCTCTATGCCGTCCATCTGCGCGCGCGAGTTTAGGCGCGATCTTAGCGTGCTTTCGTCCGCTTTAAAAAATACTATTTTTTGCGGAAAATTTCCTTGCAGGGCGAATTCATTTAAATTTAAAAGCTCTTCAAAGCTAAAATTTCCGCCCGCCAGCGCGTAAGCCATACCGGAAACAAAGCCTCTGTCGCTTAAAATCATCTTGTTCGAGTTTGGTTTTATTATTTTACCGAAATGCTCGGCTCTGTCGGCCAAAAATAGCAAAATTTCGGTCCTTTTATCCAGATCGTTTTCCTTTAGTAAAATTTCTCGCAAATTTTCGCCAAGCTTCGTGCCGCCGGGCTCTTTGGTTACGATCGCTTGCGGGTAAGCCGCCGCCAGCCGCGCTATCTGCGTGCTTTTGCCTGCGCCGTCGATACCTTCAAATAAAATATACAAATTTAGCCTTTCAAAGTTTCTAAAATTTCGCTTGGAACCAGCTTGCTAACGTCGCCGTCGTGGCTAAGAACGGAGCGCACGATCGAGCTTGAGATAAAGGCGTTTTTGAGGCTCGGCATCAGATAAACAGTCTCAAGCTCCTCCCAAAGCGTGGCGTTTGCGTAGCCGATTTGTAGCTCGTACTCAAAGTCGCTAACCGCGCGAAGTCCACGTATCACGACGTTTACGCCGCAGCTTTTGGCAAAATCGACGAGCAGGTTATCAAAGCCCACAACCTCGACGTTTTTTAGATCTGACGTTGAGATTTTTACCATCTCGACCCGCCTAGCCAAGCTAAAATATGGCTGCTTGCTCTCGCTAGCCGCAACCGCGACGATGACTTTATCGAAAATTTTAGTCGCGCGCTTGATGACGTCCAGATGGCCGTTCGTGACGGGATCAAAGGTGCCGGGATAGATACAAGCTTTCATTTTTTGCCTTTAAATTTTAAAGGATGATTTTACTATTTTATGCCTAAAACAGGACTTTATCTTACGGCTAGCGCGGCTGTTTTAGCTCCATCTTTTGTAAATTTGATGCTCGAGTCCGAGCAGATCAAGCCACTTGCCGATGATAAAATTTTCCATATCCTCAAGGCTATTTTGAGCCGAATAATATCCCAAAACCGGCGGCGCAATAACGGCGCCAAGAGCGGAAAGCTTGGCCGCGTGCTCGAGCGCCAGCGTAGAAAATGGCATCTCTCTAACGCCCAAAACTAGCCTCTTTCGCTCTTTTAGCGCGACTGCGGCGGCGCGAGTTATCAGCGTGTCGGCAAAGCCCGCGTGGATTTTAGCTAACGTGTTGATAGAGCAGGGCGCAACGATAATAGCATCTATGCCAAACGATCCCGAACTCGGAGCCGCGGCGAGATCTGAGTCATCGTGAATAACGGCGCGATTTTGCAAATCTTGCCAAATTTGATAAATTTCATCCCGCTTGGCGTCTTTTTTAATGCGGTTTTTATCAAGATCGCACTGGTTTTGAAATTTACGGTCGTCAAATTTGCTTGCTTTTTCATCGTTAGGGCTTGCGATTTTTTCACCGCCATTAGACTTACAAATTTGCTCGTTTGCATCATTAAGGCCGCAGTTATCCAAATCTGCGAATTTTAAACCATTATCGCTCAAACCTTGCGCATTATCTGCAAATTTACCGCTTTGGTTTTGCGATATTTCGTCTCTGCCTCCAAAATCTAGCTCGCCCTGAGCAGAGCTAAAATTTGCAAATTTTGCGTCTTCGTGCGTGTGAGAGTCGTTTTCGTTGCAGGGTATCAAATTTTGTTCTAAATTTTGAAAATTTACGTCCGCGCCGTTTTTATAAAAAATATCCGTAAAATTTAACTCTTTTTCTAGCACATTCATCGCGTTTTTACTCGCGCACAGATGCAGCTTGCTTCTTTTTGCTATCTCGAGGGCGAGCTTTAGCCCCAGATTTACGCCGCTTGCGCCGCTGATACCTAGAAAAATTTTCATCTTATCATCACCTGTTTTTTTGAGACGATTTGCGCGCTAAAGACCTTTTTGTCGTTATTTTTGACCTTGATCGTCTCGCCTAGATTGCCGTTTTCTAGCGCCGTGACCTCGACGATGATGCTAAGCGCCCCGTCGCTAAGCACGGCATTGACGCGCTCGCCTTTTTTTATGAGCGGTAGCGGTGTAAACTGCCGTAGCCGCAACACTTCGCCGCTTTTTATGTTTTGTTTGGCCGCTAGCCTCGCGTTTGGCGCGTCACTCATCATGTCGTGGCTAAACTCGCCAAGCTCGACCCAGTCCTTTGCAAAGTCGCCGATACCTAGCATTTGGCGCGTCGCAAGTGGCTTGGTAGCCCTTAAAACCGGCATTTTTGCGTTTATTTCATATCTAAAAAATACGCTTGGCTGCGAGCCGTTTGGTGCGACGAAACCGGCTCTGAAGCTGCCTTTTGGATTAATTTTATTTACGTAAATTTTATCGAATTTGTATTCGTGGAAGTTTTTAGGAAGTTCGTTTTGAGGCTCGATAAGCGGAAATTTGACGAATTGCAGTCCCTTAAACTCGCTCGTAACCTCTTGCAAAAACGCGCGCTGCACGAGAGCTAACGCATCGCAGTTTTTTACAAATACCGTCTCTCCGCCGCTTTTGTCCTCAAGCTCTACGCCGCGCTTTTTTAAAATCTCTGCTAAATCTCGCGAATTTATTTTTGCGGCTTTGTTTTCGCCTAAATTTAAAATTTCGTCGTTTTTGTCCGTAAAACCCAAGTCCGCAAGCGTGATTTTGCCGCTTGAAACGCAATACATCGACCAAAGCGCTAAATCTGAAGAAAATAAAAAAATGGGAAAAAATAGTAAGAAAAAAATGGAGCGGGAAACGAGATTCGAACTCGCGACCCCAACCTTGGCAAGGTTGTGCT
>CAUPXB010000034.1:0-9148 GCA_963515555.1 uncultured Campylobacter sp.
CCGCGGCGGGAGACGTAAGTCTGACTAGTAAATTTACGCAGGAGGGGTCGAGCGCAATCTACGCCAAAGAGACCGTATCGACCGATACTAGCGTAACAGGTGGCATAAAGGCTAGGAATTTCTCTTTAAACCATAGCGCAAATTCCGATATAACAGACGGCATTATACGAACTAACGGAAATTTAGATATCACTGGCAATCTAAACGTAAACGCTAGCGGCTATAAAACACTCAAAATGAGCGTAACGCCGATAACGGTCTTTAGCCCGATAACCGATTGGGAAAAGATCAACGTAGGCGGCGATGCTAAATTTAATACGACCGCAACCGCAGCAGGAGCCTCAGCTGAGATAGGCTATCAACCTAGCCCTAGCGTAATAACCCCCGACGCAGTAACCGTAAAATCAAAGAGCCTAAGTATAAACGCTAACGCAGCTTCAGGCATAACCGATTCTACTCTAAAGCTAGCCAACTACGAGTCTTTAGGCGGAAATATCGACATAACGGCAAATAATCAAAAAACCGTCGATATAGGCTGGCTAAGAGGATTTAACACCAATGATAACAGCAAGAAAAGCGACGTAAACATAAATCTAAATACAAACGTAGCCGATGCTAGAGTAAAGATAGGGACGAAGGACCTAACTCACGATTTTGGCATAGGCTCCGCCACCGGTACGACAGATAAAGTGGAAGTTAAAAATATAAACATAAAAGCTTACGGACAAAAAACCATAGAAACAAACAGTATCGATAGCGTAGGCGACGTAAATATCGATATCAAGGGTAACGGGCCAGACTCCACAGCCGATTTCAAGTTTATAACGGGTCGCAATATTACGATTAACGCAAGCAACATTAAGGAACTAAATTTAAAAACTCTCGCAGCGGACATAGAAGGCCATACTAAATTTGGCAACGTTACGATAAATACTGGAACGCACAACTATCTACAAAGTGTTACTCTTGACGGCTATATAATTGCTAAAAATATAACGCTTGAGATGTCAAATTTGACCACACCTATGACATTTGGAGGCGTTAGTAGCTGGAAAGTAGGAGAAAGCATAACAATCCGTTCTGGCAGTAGCGCTCCGATCACTTTTGATATGATAGATGTAGGTTGGGGTATGGAGGAGGACAGTGCCAAGGACTTCGTAGCAAATCTAACAAACGTAATAACCGGTATAACGGCTTATTCCAACGATACAGTAGAAACTATCACCGTAAAAGGTGGAATAACAAATCCGGATAGCCTACTAGCGCTAGGCACGATTACGGATTTTTGGGTAGACGGGCTAAGTGCTAGCAATCTAAAAAGCATCGACCTAAGCGAATACGACAACGCAAGCGGAACTACAAAAATAACCACTATAGACGGAGCTGCCTATAACGATAACGTAACTACCGTAAAAGGCTCAAAAACCAAAGACGAGATAGAAATCGGCTCTAAAAACCTAAAACTAGTCGATACCGGCAAAGGCGACGATAAAGTAACCTTTACGATAACCCAAACCAAAGATATAACCGTAAACCTCGGCGAAGGAAACGATACTATCACGACTGCGGCATTAACGGCTAATAAGAAATTCCAAATCAGCGGTGGAGCGGGTAACGATACGTTTAATCTAGGAGCTTCTACGACAGACGCTAGCGCTAGCAAATACGTAACGATAACGGATGCAAATAGGGGCGATAAGATAAGCTTAGGTAGCGCAGTTGCAAATTTCGTCAATATAGATCAAAATGCCGCAAACGGCAAGACCGATCTAAAAGAAGCCATAAATGCAGCCCTAGGCTCTCTAAGCTCCACCGACGCAAATACTATGTATGCAGTCTACTACAATAACGAAACATATCTAGTAAGAGATGTCGATGCCAATAAAACCGTAAGCAACGGAGACAATCTCGTAAAGCTTGCTGGATTGTCAAATTTCGACCTGCTAAACGGCAACATAATAACCGAAGGCGGCGATACGTATCTGCAAATCACCCATATGTAACATACGCACAACATACGGCTAAACCAAATCCGAAGCAGATCGGACCGATGATTTTTAACCCTGAAGCGAAAACTTCAGGGTTAAATTTAGCTTCAATTCAACCAACATTCCAATAAAACCAAACGACTTAACGGCTGTAAGCGGCGAAATTTATCTAAAAGTGAAGATGAATTTATTTAAGGAAATTTAGTATGCGGCGACAAAAAAAGGCCAACGTCAAATTTAACGATGGGCTTAAAATTTACAAAAAATAAAAGCAAATACCAAAAGCGGATTTTTATAAATAAAATACCAAGCTTGGACCTAAGTTTACTTAGCAAACCTAAATCCGAGCCGATAAAGTATATCAATAAGAGCAATCCATAAAAAATTAAATTTAAGCTTGCCGTGATCAGTCTAAAATCAAATGTATTACCGCGCACGCCGATTCCATTTGTCTATATCTGGAGATGACAAAACGAGAAAGCCGCTAGGTATCGAATTTTAGATATCAGCAACAAATCTATATGATCCGCGTCCGCGCCGCACTCACGAATTTAAACATTAAACGACTTTTTGATAAACTACGCAAAATAAAATTAAAAGGAGAAAAAATGAAAATTTTACGTTTTTTAGCGGCGCTTTGTTTTGTCGCGGCGGCTGTATCGGCGGCTGATGACGAAAAGGTAAAAAGCATCGATATCTACGTGACGCCGTACTACTCGGCAAATGACGGCAAGGCTGAACATGTAAAGGTTTACGACAAGATCGACGGTCTGCTAAAAAGCGGCACGCTAGAGGACTTTAGGAGCGCGGAAAAGATCGTACAGGACGCTCCGCAGATGGTTACGCCGATAACTCTTTTCGTGCTTTCGGCCCGCGCTTACGACCTTGGTCTGCGTGACGAGGCGGTGTTTTGGTTTTATAACGCTAAAAACCGCGCGATCTTGCTAAGAGAGGTTATAAATTTGGACGACGGTAGATTTTTTGAGGTTAAAAGCGCGATAGGAGCGTTTATCAAGCTAGTGGGCGACGTAGTAAATCCATACGCGTTTTGCGACATTAAAAAGCAGCAAGATATCGCCGCAAAGTCGCTCGAGTGGAGCAAGGCAAACGTCTATGAAGCTATGTTTTTACCGGAGTTTGAGTCGCATCACGCAGACAGAAAAGCGGCTCTTGCAAAAGCAATAGAAGCCCTAGAGGCACGCGCGCAAAAAGAAAAAGATTATTTTCTGGACGAGGAAAATTTGGCTAAATTTAAAGCCATACGCAAGCAAAATAGAACCGACGAGAGATTTTGTTTTTAGAGACAAAGCGGGCTTTAATGCCCGTTTTCGTCAAATTTACCGCCGCAGCCTCGCCCTACTCGCCCAGCTTCTGCGCTAATTTTTCCCAAAGCTTGCCTAGGCTCAGGATGTCGTTATGGCCGGCATTTAGCTCGTAAATTTTATCTCCCGGTTTTAGAAATTTAAGCAACCTGCGCGAGTTATCCACGCCGATTAGCTCGTCATGCTCGCCGTGAAATATCGTCACCGACCCGCCAAAACCGCCGACAAACTCAAACGTAGGGATTTTGTATTTGATTAAAAATTTCGGCACAAATGGCATTTTCTCGCGCGCCAGATCCTCTAGGCTAAAATAAGGCGCGATCAAAATCAGCCGCTTAGCTCCGTATTTCTGCGCCGCGCGAGCCGCTAGCCCGCTACCCACCAAGTACCCGACCGCCGTGACCTCGCCCGCGTCATACCCTCGCAAAACCGCCTGCATCATCGCGTCCGCATCCGCGTACAGCTGCTCCTGCGAGCTTATCTCGCCGCCGCTCTTGCCGTAGCCTCGGTAGTCAAACAGATAAAAATCATAGCCCAAATCGGCAAAATACCGCGCATACTTGCCCCAGCCTTGCAGGTTGCCCGCATTGCCGTGGAAAAATATCGCCGCGCCGTTTTTCGCTTTTCCTTCGCCGTTCGCATCGCGCGCGTTGCTGTAAATTTGCGCGCCGTCCCTACTCTGCGCTAAAAACTTAAGCCCGCTTATCCACGTGTCCTCCGCGTCTAGTCTGATCTCCTCAAAAGGCTGGTCAAAGCTAAAACCATGGTTTGGCTCAAGCTTGCTCGGGAAAAATATCAGCCTCTCTTGAAAAAAATAAAGTAGCGCCAAAAGCGCGATATATAGGATCAAAACTACGATGCCAAGCCGTAAAATTACGTTCATTTTCGCCTTTCAAATTTATCTGCGCCGGATTTTCTCCGTTCAAAAAATACCCTAACCCTCTCGCCGCTCTGGCTTCCGAATTTCTCCCGCGCCGCGAGCCTGATCTCATCCGCTAACCGCTCAAAATAGCCATCCTTGCCAAAAAGATAAATTTGCTTATAAAGCGGCAAAAGAGCTGGAAAATTTCGCCCGATGAAGGATAGAATTTTATCGCGGAAATTTGGATAGAGATTTAGCCTATCGAACCAAATTTCATCCGCCGCGTCGCCGTAGCGGGATATGATATCAAAAACGGGCGTGATCTGCGGGAAAATAGGCGCGACGAAGATATAGGTTTTCACTCCCGCGGCGCGCAGTTTTTTTATCGCTGCGATCCTTGCTGCGACGGAGCTCGCGCGAGGCTCCAGCGTGCGGCGTAAGCTTTCGTCTACCACGCTCAGACTCACGCCTACACGGACGTTTGGCATGGTTTGCAGTAGGTCTATATCGCGTGTCACGAGGCTTGATTTGGTTAAAATTTGCAGGTTTATATCCGAGCCCGCAACCGCCTCGAGGACTTTGCGCGTAGCTCCAAACCGCGCCTCGTACGGGTTGTAGCAGTCCGTAACCGAGCTCATAAATACGCGCTCGCCGCCGTGCGAGGCGGCAAATTTAACCAAGCTTGCCGTATCAAATTCCTTCGCGTCCAAAAACTCGCCCCACGCCTCCTTGTGCCCCGTGACGCCGCGCATAAACTCGGCGTAGCAGTAGATACAACCGTGCGGGCAGCCTACGTACGGGTTGATCGCGTAGCCGCCGCTACCGATTTTGGAGCGTGAGAGGATATTTTTGGCGCGGATTTTTGCGACTTGCATTTGATTTTTGCCTTTGATTGCGTGGATTTTATGAGGGATTTTAGCGAAAATTTGGACTTTAAGCTAAAACGACGCAGTTTTACCGATAAAAAGATAAACTTATCAAATCTAAGCTCGTTTTATAACCTACCCAAGTAGCACGCTACGCCTTTTTGCCGAAGTTTATACTGATTTTAAACGACTTTTTGGCAAAATCTACGATTTAAAAAGTCAAATTTAAGGAAAAATATGCTTGAAGTAAAAAATTTATTGATGAGATTTAACGCACAGTTGCTATTTGAGGACGTAAATTTAAAGCTCACTCGCGGCAACCGCTACGGACTCATCGGCGCAAACGGCGCGGGAAAATCGACGTTTCTAAAAATCCTTGCAGGCGAGATCGAAGCAAACAGCGGCGAGATCGTGATCGAAAACGGGCTAAAAGTAGGCGTGCTAGGGCAAGATCAGTTCGCGTTTGAAAACTTTAGCGTCAAGGACGCCGTGTTATACGGCAACAAACGCCTATACGACGCGGTAAAAGAAAAAGAGCAGCTCTACATGAGCGAGGAGTTTACCGACGCTATAAACGACCGCCTAGCGCAGCTTGAGATGATAAGCGCCGAGGAGGATCCTAGCTACGAGTACGAGGTGCGTATAGAAAAAATCCTAAGCTCGCTTGGCTTTAGCGACTTTGAAAAGCCGATGAGCGAGGTCGAAAACTCAGATAAATTTAAAGTCCTACTCGCTCAAGTACTCTTTCCAAAGCCCGATATTCTTTTCCTCGACGAGCCCACGAACAACCTTGATATCGATAGCATAAAATGGCTAGAAAACGAGCTAAACCGCCACGAGGGCACGATGGTGCTAATCAGCCACGACCGCCACTTCTTAAACGCGGTTTGCACGCACATCCTAGACGTGGATTTTAAGAAAATCAGGCAGTTTGCGGGCAACTACGACGACTGGTACATCGCCTCGACGCTGGTTGCCAAACAGCACGAGATGGAACGCGACAAAAAGCTAAAAGAAAAAGAGGAGCTGGAGAAATTTATCGCGCGATTCTCGGCAAACGCGAGCAAAGCCCGCCAAGCAACCAGCCGCCAAAAGCAGCTAAACAAACTCGACATCGAGGAGATCAAGGTATCAAGCAGACGCGATCCTAGCATACTTTTCCGCACCAAGCGCGACATAGGTAACGAGATCCTAGAGGTGCGCGGCATCAGCAAAAAATACGACAAGGTTTTGTTTGAAAATTTTAGCTTCAAGCTCGAAAAAAACGACAAAGTCGCCATCATCGGCGCAAACGGCGTAGGTAAAAGCACGCTGGCTAAAATCATCATCGGCGAGGTAGCTCCAGATAGCGGCGACGTGCACGTGGGCGCGACGATAGAGCCTAGCTATTTTGCGCAGGACACGACAAACAAAATCACCGGCGAGCTCAAACTCTACGAGTGGCTGCAAGACGAAAATAACAAGGACCTAGACGAGATCCGCAAGTGCCTAGGCAGGATGCTATTTAGCGGCGCCGAGCAGGAAAAATCAGTCGGTAGCCTAAGCGGCGGCGAAAAACACCGCCTAATGCTAAGCCGCCTGATGCTAGAGCGCGGCAACCTACTCGTACTAGACGAGCCAAACAACCACCTAGACCTTGAGGCCATCATCGCTCTAGGCGAGGCGCTGTATAAATTCGGCGGCAACGTCATCTGCGTGAGCCACGACCGCGAACTCATCGACGCATTTGCCAACCGCATCATCCATCTAAAAGGCAATGGCGAAGTAGTTGATTTTAAGGGAACTTTTGAAGAATACGCCGCGATGAACGAGGGAGCGACGTCTTAAATTTATCTTTTTTTGATTTTAGCTTTGATTTGGCGGGCAAATTTGATGCTCGCTAAATTTCAAATAAAATCCAAGCGGCAAATTTAACTCGGTTTTGCCGCTTGGATTTAAATTTTACCGCTTATCTTTTTAGCGACTATTTTTAAATTTACTCGCTAAAGCTTGCGCTACGAAAATGCCGACATATATTTCAATTTTACTGCCGCGTATTGTTTCTTAAGAATGAGATAAATATTTCTATGATAACATTTATCTATATCATTTACTACTGCGAAAAAACAGCCAAATATAAAAGCAAATAGATGCGAATGTAGCAGCAAAAGGAGAGAATGCTAATGGATGAAAGTGTAAATAATTTACTACAAAAAAGCGATGAGCTGATAGTAAATATGGTAAAAGAAGCCGGCGAGCTGGTTAAAAATTTTATCGAGATGTCAAAAAACGATCCAAGATTTAAGGACTATTACCGCGATTTTGCCGACGTCGGCGTGCAAATTTTTAAAATACACGAAAAACTGCACGCCGATTTTGCGGAACTAAAAGAGTGCGAAGGGATAAAGGCGCTAAAAGAGTATAAAGAATAAACTTCCGCCGATTTTAAATCTCTTAAATTCTTTCTTTAAGGACGAGAAAGAATTTACTTACAACAAAGCATAAAAACAAGATTTAACGTTTTTGCGATACGGGTCTCGGTGGGTAAAATTTAAAGCCAAATTTGCGAATTTAACCGAATTTGACTCCAACTTTGAGCCTAAAGAGTTAAGGTGAAGTATTTTTTCTTTAGACGAGGCGGAAATAAGCCGAGCGAGGGCGCGTATACGAAATACGTAACCGAGCTTTGGCGAAATTTCCAACGACGTATAAAGGAAAAAGACAAGCCTCACTTGGCAGAATACTGCGCGTCAAGATACGGTATCAAATACCCATACCCCTCCTTCTCCATCTCCTCCTTTGGCACAAATCTCAGTGCAGCGCCGTTTATGCAGTATCTTAGCCCTCCTTTGTCGCTCGGACCGTCGTCAAATACGTGCCCCAAGTGCGAGTCCGACATCGCGGTTTTGACCTCGGTGCGCACCATGCCGTGCGATAGATCGGACTTTTCGGCGATTAGGCTCGCGTCGATCGGCTTAGTGAAGCTCGGCCAACCGCAGCCCGCATCAAATTTATCGTACGAGCTAAAAAGCGGCTGACCGTTGGTGATATCGACGTAGATGCCGATACGCTCCTCGTCGTTTAGCTCGCTGCTGTGCGGGCGCTCTGTCGCGGCGTGCTTTACGACGTCGTAGGATATGGCGCTTAGTTCATTTTTTAGTGTTGCGTCGTCTTTGTTTTTGTAGTTTTGCAAATTTTGCTTCATATCGCGCTTTTTGTCACTCAAAATTTCGCCCTTTTTAGGCAGGCTTTCAAAGGTCACGTGGCAGTAGCCGTGCGGATTTTTGTCCAGATAGTCCTGGTGATACTCCTCGGCTTTGTAGATATTTTCTAGCGGCGCGACCTCCGTCACGATGGGTGCTTTGTAGTTTTTTTGTTGCTCGGTGATAAAGGCCCTGATCGCCGCCTCGTCTGCCGCATCGGTGTAGTAGATGCCCGTGCGGTACTGCGTGCCGCGGTCGCCGCCTTGCTTGTTTAGGCTGGTGGGATCGATGGTGTTAAAATAAAATTTGAGCAAATGCGGCAGGTCGATCACGTACTCGTCGTATTCGACCCAGACGGCCTCAGCGGCGTTCGTGTCGCCCGTGCAGACCTGCTCGTAGCTAGGGTTTGGCACCTTTGAGTTCGCGTAGCCCGTGTAGGTGCTCACCACGCCGGGAAGCTGCTTGAGATAGGCCTCCGTGCCCCAAAAGCACCCGCCCGCTAGCACGATCGTTTTGTTCGCGGTCGCAGACTCTTTTGTTTTATGATTCATCTGTTCTCCTTGTAAATTTAAAAATATACCTAAAAATAGCGCCAAAGCGCCGACTATTCCTGCTGTTTTTAATGTTTTGCCAAGCATTTTCGCTCCTTTTGGCTTAAATTTAGACTAAATTTGATTCTGGCAAATTTGACTTCAAATTTGACGGTTTTAAATTTTACGCACCGAGACCCGCATCTTGAAACTGCTAAATTTGGGTTGATCAAATTTAGTCTTGCAAGCCGAGCTTCCTTGCGTAAAAAACAACCATTTGAGGTTGTTTTTTACTTTATTGTAAAGGGGGTGGGGGCTTAAATTGCGAAGTCGCTCCCCACCCCCTTTAATCCCCCTCCCCCTACGACGCTTTTAATGTGGCGACATGGCTTTGCTCG
>CAUPXB010000035.1:0-8476 GCA_963515555.1 uncultured Campylobacter sp.
GAGAAATTTACGGGTAAGGCGCCTGAGCTAACGGCGTTTAGCGATCCGAAATTTGTTTAAATTTTAAGCCGCTAACTAAATTTGCGGCTTAAATTTGATAAAGCCTCGCTGGGTTAAATTTGACTCGGCGAGGCGTTTAAAATTCAGTCGTTAGATTTAACTCGGAGCGGTATAAATTTGGATTAAATTTATCATTTTTGCTACGCTAATTTTGCTTTCATTCCGCTTTATATTTTATTCTCATAAAAATTACTTCTTATTTTTAATAAATTTGGACTGGATTTTGCTTTTAAAACATAGTTAATGTAAAGTTTTAATTTTATTTAATTTTTAACGTAGTAAAATAGAAATTTTAATCAAAATCTAAGGAGAGAAAATGCGTTCTATCACGAACAAGATCGCTGTGATGCTTATCGTCGCGCTGATCGTTTCGTTTGCTGCTATTTCGGCGGTTAGTTATTATACGGCTGAGAATAAGGTCGTTCAGCTCGTTAGCCAAAATCAGGCTCAAATTTTAAAAGATGTCAATACTGTTGCTAATTCGTTTTTTGAAGACTATTTGGCTATGGTCAAAAAAATAGCTGCAAACATCGAGAAAATTTCAGACGACGGCGATGATATAATGCGTCATTTGGTGTTAGAAAAAGAGCTTGCAAATTCACTGGTTACTTATGTTTACTATGGACGCGAGGATGGTTATTTTTTCCAATCGGACGGTAAAAGAACAACCTTGGCCGATAACTATGATCCGCGAACTAGGGGTTGGTATGGAGCGGCTAAAAATGAAAATAAAGCTATTTATATGCAGCCTCGCATAACTTCGACTAACGATTTGGTCGTAACTTTCGTGGCACCTGCGGTAAAAAACGGTAAATTTGTCGGTATAGTAGGTATAGATATCGATATAAAAACTCTAAGCAAAAAAATCCTCGATATGGGCAAGACCGAATACGGCTATGTTTATTTAATGAATCAAGACGGCGTCATGCTAATGCACTCAAATCCTGAGAATGTCGGTAAATCAGTCGACTCTACTACATATCTCTCCAAGCAATATGCAGAAAAGAAATTTGATAAAAACGGACTTATTCCTTATACTAACTATAAGGGCGAGAACGTAACGGCTAAACTTTTGCCTATCAACGATAAAGGCTGGCTAGCTGTTGCAGCTATCGGAGCGGATACTTTTTCTAGCAATACCCTTCCTCTACTTAAGGCTCAGCTTGCGCTAGCGGCGTTATTTATAGTCGCTCTTTCGATTTTTGTTTATGTACTACTTAAAAAATCTCTCAGTCCGATAAAAACTATCCAAGAAAAGCTTGAGGATACGTTTAAATTCGTCACATATGAGGTATCTAAGGCTCCTGAAAAGTTAGCCGTAAATACGCAGGATGAATTTGGCGTTATGAGTAGAGCTATCAACGAAAATATAGATAAAGTAGTCTACGGCATCAAAAAAGATAGCGCTCTGATCGAGGAGATGAACGGCATCGCAAATCTCATGATAAAAGGCCATATGGGCGCAACTATAAAGGCGGATCCGAACAACCCCGCTCTCGTGCAACTAAAAGATTTGCTAAATAAATTCTTTAGCTCAATATCTTCAAATTTAAAAGACATCGCTCGCGTGCTAAACTCATATAACAAAAATGATTACACCGCTAAAATCGAGCTCAAAGATGAGCTAGAAAGCGATCTAAAAGATATGATCATGGGTATAGAGAGTGCCGGTGTAGCTGTTAGCAATATGCTAAAAGAAAATCTAAACGAAGCTGAAAGCCTAGAAGCAAAAGCTAAAATCCTAGCCGAATCTATGAAAAATCTAACCGACGGCGCTCATAGGCAAGCAGACTCCATCCAAGAAAGCGCCGCTGCAATCGAGCAGATGAGTAGCTCGATGAACGCCATCAGCCAAAAGGCGCAAGACGTAACGCGCCAAAGCGAGGAGATCAAAAACATCATCGTCATCATCCGCGACATAGCAGATCAAACAAACCTGCTAGCGCTTAACGCAGCTATCGAAGCAGCGCGCGCTGGAGAGCACGGCAGAGGTTTTGCCGTCGTGGCCGATGAGGTAAGAAAACTAGCCGAAAGAACTCAAAAATCCCTAAGCGAAATCGAAGCTAACGCAAACGTGCTAGCTCAAAGCATCAACGAGATGAGCGAGAGCATCAAAGAACAAAGCGACGGCATAAATATGATAAATCAGTCAGTCACGCAAATCGACTCTATTACTCATCAAAATATCTCGATCGTAAATACCACAAACGAGGTTACGGCCGAGATAGACGATATGGCTAAAAATATCGTCTCGGATGTTAGAAAAAATAAATTTTAAATCAAATTTTAAAAGCGAATGTCAAAAATCAGGCATTCGCCTTTTTGATTTAAACTCTACTTAATCCATTTGCAACACCGGCAAATTTAATCGCTTTGCAGCTTTCTCTTATTTTTTTATTTTAAATTTGCACCCTTTTGAGCTAATTTTGCCGTAAAATTTGACTATAATTTTGCAAAGGATAAATCATGCAAGAGTGGGCTTTATGGGCGCTAGCTTCAGCGGTTTTTGCCGCGCTTACGGCGATTTTCGCCAAGGTCGGGCTTGAGGGCGTGGACTCAAATTTCGCGACCTTTATCAGGACGCTTATTATCGCTGCGGCGCTGATTTTGTTTCTAACCTATGCCAAAAAGTGGCAGCCACTTGGCGAGCTTGGCGCGCGAAATTGGGTATTTTTAACACTTAGCGGACTTGCGACGGGCGCGTCGTGGCTGGCGTATTTTAAGGCGCTTCAGATAGGCTCCGCCTCGCAGGTAGCGCCCATAGACAAGCTTAGCGTCGTTTTGGTAGTCGTTTTTGCGGTTGTATTTTTGGGCGAGCGTCCGAGCGCGCGAGAGTGGATCGGTATCGCGCTGGTCGCTAGTGGCGTGTTTACGCTGGTTTTTGCGGATAAATAGCATCAAGTAACGGGAGTTAAATTTGGAGAAATTTAAATTGTATGTAGTTTTTATAAAAAGGGGATTTTACGGTAACGGCTCTGCCTTAAGAAGTATCTTTTCGGCATTTTTGATGGCTACGGTCGGCTTGTATCTTACTTTGATCCTGTTTGTTATCAAGGATATGATTTTTTATAGCGATTTTAAACCGCTAAACGAACTAACGAAAAACGTAGGACGGTGGAGTCTGCAAACTACGGTCTAAAAGGCGACGGAAAGCTAAAACTGAGGCTAGACGACGACCGGGTGGTGTCATACTACATAGATAGCAGAGATGACAATAAATATAGACCGCTCATAAAAAAGAGGGCGGTTATATATAGCAAGGTAATGCCGCTAGGAAATAAAATTTTGCAACTAGAAGACGATGCGGGCAAGGTTTACGCCAAATATAGCTACGAGGATGAACTGCAAACGCCACAGAGACGCATGGATTCGATCTATGCATGCTTAAAAATAGCCGCCTTTTTTCTGTTTATAGTATGGTTTTTAAATCGTAGGGATCTCGCGAAAGCCAAGGGTAAATAATAAAATTTAGCGGTATGTGCCGGCTTAAGAGATGTTTTTGGCTGTTGTTTTTTGAGCGGGGATTTGAACAATAAATTTTGCTATTTTTAAAATTTTTGCTACCTGGCAAGACGGTGCAAACGGCCAAAGCGGTGCGTTTTTGAGTTAAATTTGCGTTTTTGTTTGCAGTTTAAATTTGTTTTTGCCTTTTTACGGATAGATTTTCGCCTCAAATTTACCGGCAACTTTGTGTTTAAATTTGAGTTTTGAAACGGGCTGAGTTTATTGGCTTGCTAGATTTAGATTTTGGTAAATTTGCTCGGTTTAGTCGGCAAATTTACCTCGCGTTTTTCCGACGAAAACGGTGCCGCACTTCGTGTAGTCAGGCTTGAGCTTAACTAAAATTAAGCTGTAAAATTTGTACTTGTTTGGATGAATTTGCACCGTTAAATTTTAAAGACTCTAAGCTTTGTCTTTAAATTTCGTTTCATGCTCCAAAAGCCAAATTTTAGTAGCCAGCCCTTCGCCGCCGCTGTATCCGCCAAGGCCGTTTGAGGCGACGACTCTGTGGCATGGCACGATGATCGGGATTTTGTTTTTTGCATTTGCCGAGCCTGCCGCGCGAAACGCCCTCGGCCGCCCAGCCATCTCTGCGAGCTTGGCGTACATGACGCGCTGCCCGTAAGGGATTTTTTGCAGATTTTCGTAAATGCGCCTCTGAAATGCCGTGCCGCCGATATTTAGCCGCGTTTTAAAGGTTTTTAGCTCGCCTTTAAAATAACTCTCAAGCTCGCTTAAACAGAGCTTTAAATTTGCGTCCGTTACGTCCGTACGGACAAAATCTCGCACGAAATTTATCTCGCAGACTCCGCTTTCGTCGCCACAAATTTCCAAAACGCCAATAGGCGAGTCAAAATACGCTTTTTGCAAAATTTACTCCTTTGGTATCAAGTAACGCAAATTTAGCGAAATTTAGTTTATATTATTATCTGTTTTTCGCTAAAATCGTATCGTTTAAAAAATGGATTAAGGAAAAACGATGGACTTTTTAACGCAGTACGAAAAACACGTAAAAGAGCGTGAGGCCCTAGGCGTGCCGCCGCTACCGCTAAACGAGGAGCAGACGAGGGAGGTTTGCGAGCTTTTAAGGCTTGAAAGCGCGCACGAGAGGGAATGTTTAGGCTTGCTCTCAGGACGCGTACCGCCGATGGAGCCGGGCGGTGAGGGCGAAGCGATTATCGCCGCAAGGCTAGACGAAAATCAAAAGATGGTAAAGCGGCTCGTAAATTTACTCGCAAATCGCGTAAATCCGGGCGTAGACGACGCGGCGAAGGTAAAGGCGGAGTTTTTAAACGAGATTATAAATCACGGGCTTGAGATAAGCGGCCTTGACAAAATCGCCGCCGTAAATTTGCTGCGGCCGATGCTTGGCGGATACAGCGTCATCGTGCTGCTTGAGAGCCTAAAAAACGCCGACGAGGCCGTAGCGCAGGCCGCCTGTAACGTGCTAAAAGAGACGATTTTCGTGCATGATTATTTTAACGACGTAGCGCAGCTTGCAAAAAGCAATAAATTTGCGCTAGAAGTTCTGCGCTCGTGGGCGGAAGCCGAGTGGTTTAAGGCACGCGAGAGCCTGCCTAGGCGTATTAGAGCGGTCATATTTAAGGTCGTCGGCGAAACCAACACCGACGATCTAAGTCCGGCTAGCGAGGCCTACACGCGCTCAGATATCCCGCTGCACGCAAACGCGATGCTAGTTAAGCGTCAGCCAGGTAGTCTGGAGACGATCGGCGAGCTCAAAAAAAGCGGGCTCGAGGTCGTCTACGCGGGTGACGTCGTGGGTACTGGCAGTAGCCGAAAGAGCGGCATAAACTCCATCCAGTGGCACCTCGGGCGCGAGATAGAGGGCGTGCCGAACAAAAAAACGGGCGGCATCGTGATAGGTACGGCGATCGCGCCGATATTTTTTAACACCGCCGAGGATAGCGGCGCGCTACCGATCGTAGCCGACGTAAGCGCGCTAGAAACGGGCGATGTGGTGGATATCTATCCGTACGCGGGCGAGATATTACGCGTCGGGCGGGTAAATTTGAACGCCGAGG
Organism: uncultured Campylobacter sp.; assembly: GCA_963515555.1. GTDB lineage: Bacteria > Campylobacterota > Campylobacteria > Campylobacterales > Campylobacteraceae > Campylobacter_A. Next base: position 5,604 of record CAUPXB010000035.1, read on the forward strand.
GTAAATTTGACGCGGCTCAAATTTACGACGAAGCTAAATTTGATAATTTAAACGAAAATGCTAAGCCCCAAGGCGAGTCCGTCGCTCGTTTTACGCTTTCGCCAAACACGATATTTGACGAGATTAGAGCCGGCGGGCGTATACCGCTCATCATCGGCCGCTCGCTTTGCGCTAAGGCTAGAGCCGCGCTAAATTTGGACGCGGAGGATATATTCGCAAAGCCTGCGCAGCCGCAAACGGACGAGAGCGAGGGCTACACGCTAGCTCAAAAGATCGTGGGCAATGCCTGCGGCGTGCGGGGGGTTAGGGCAGGGCAGTACTGCGAACCTGCAACCCTAACCGTAGGCTCGCAGGACACTACGGGGCCGATGACGCGCGACGAGATCAAGGAGCTAGCTAGTCTTGGATTTTCAGCTGATTTCGTGCTGCAGAGCTTTTGTCACACGGCGGCCTATCCAAAACCAAGCGACCTTGAGACGCAAAGGACGCTGCCTAAATTTATGAGCTCGCGCGGCGGAGTGAGCCTAAGGCCCGGCGACGGCGTCATACACTCGTGGCTAAACCGCATGGTGCTGCCTGATACCGTGGGCACTGGCGGCGACAGCCATACGCGCTTTCCTATCGGCGTGAGCTTCCCTGCGGGTAGCGGACTGGTGGCGTTTGCGGCCGTGTCGGGAGCGATGCCGCTAAATATGCCGGGCTCCGTGCTCGTGCGATTTAGCGGGCGACTGCAAAAGGGCGTGACGCTGCGCGATCTGGTAAATGCAATCCCGTACTACGCGATCAAGCGCGGACTGCTCACGGTTGAAAAGAAGGGCAAGAAAAACGTATTTGCGGGTAAAATTTTAGAGATCGAGGGGCTGGAAAATCTAAAAGTCGAGCAGGCCTTTGAGCTAAGCGACGCCTCGGCCGAGCGCTCTGCGGCGGCCTGCGCGGTAAATTTGAGCATTGAAAGCGTCTGCGAATACGTCCGCTCAAACGTCGCTCTCATCGAGGCGATGATAGAGGCTGGGTATGAGAGCAGGACTAGCCTAGAGCGGCGCGCGGCGAAAATGCGCGAGTGGCTAGCGGCGCCGGAGTTGCTGCGAGCCGACAAAAACGCGCGCTACGCCGAGGTGATCGAGATAAATTTGGACGAGATAAAAGAGCCCATCCTAGCCTGCCCGAACGACCCCGACGACGTCGCGACTCTGAGCGAATTTTTGGCTAGTAGCTCGCGCCCGCATAAGATAGACGAGGTGTTTGTGGGTAGCTGTATGACCAATATCGGCCACTACCGTGCGCTCGGCGAAGCTCTGCGTGGGCTCGGCACGCTACCCACTCGCCTTTGGATCGCGCCGCCAACCAAGATGGATCAGGCACTGCTAGAAAAGGAGGGCTACTACGATATCTTTCGCGCGGTGGGTGCCCGCACGGAGGTGCCGGGCTGCTCGCTTTGCATGGGCAACCAAGCCCGCGTAAACGACGGCGCGACGGTGTTTTCGACTTCGACGAGAAATTTCGATAACCGAATGGGTATGGGCGCGCGCGTCTATCTAGGCAGCGCCGAGCTGGCGGCCGTTTGCGCCGTGCTAGGCAGGCTACCGAGCGTGAGCGAATACATGAATATCGTACCCGAAAAGCTTGCGGGCAAAGAGGCGCAGATATACCGCTATCTAAATTTTAACGAGATAGAAAATTTTAAAATTTAATTTTTTGGCGCGGCGGCGTATTTTGCACCGGCGTATATACTACTTTAGATAGTTTAGACGGCGGACGTGTCGCATTTTCACGCTTACGCGTCTAAACGTCTTTGCAGCGATAATCTTACAGACGGCGACTGCGCTGATCGACTAGCTTTTAGGCTAGGCAAATTTTGCGGCAAGCAGGCTGCGCCGATTTATCGGTATAGCCTAAATTTAGTCCAATGGGGTCTGAATAAGTGTGCGAGACGTTAAGCGGTAAATTCTTGTAGCTCGTAGGTTAAAGTCGTAGTCTATATGCCGCATAAAATGCGTTTAAATTTTGCTCTTTTTACGTAAATTTTTGCTTCTTTTTTCGGCGCCTACTTTAAACAAACCGTACGCTATTTACGAATTAAATATTATTTAAATTTAACTGCTTTTTTATTTTAAAAATGTAAAATCTCGTTTAAAAACTTAAGGTTAAAAATGACTGCGCTCCTCGTCGCCGAATACATCGGCATCGCCTCGGCAGCCACGAGCGGATTTATCTTTGCGGTTAAGCGCGACTGCGACTGGCTGGGTATCTTTATCGCCGCGCTTCTAACCGCGCTTGGAGGCGGATTTATGCGTGATGCTATCGTCTCGCGCCCGCCGTATTCGTTTACGCACTACGCTCCGTGCATTATCGTGATGACGATGCTCTTTTTATCGGCGTTTTTGCGCATTCACAAGCGAAGCGATATCGAGAAAAAATTCCTTTTCGTCACCACCGACGCCGTGGATTTGGTGAGTTTTTCTATCGTTGGGGCGATCGTGGCGCTGCAGTTTGGCTACAACGTCTTTGGCGTTGTGCTGCTGGCGCTTTGCAACGGCGTGGGCGGAGGCATGATACGCGACGTGCTTTTTAACGAGATCCCTTGGTGTCTTAAAACCGGGCTTTACGCGACGGTTAGCATTGTCGTGGGGCTGATTTATTTTGCGATGGATTATGCGGGATTTACGAGCGTGTTTTGGGTGATGGGGCTTTTTGCGTTTGGCGTCGTGTTTAGGCTTGCGGCGTATTATCTTGGCTGGCATTTGCCTAGACTTCAGAAGTAAAATTTACTTTATTTTGCATTAAGGCTAAAATCGATTTTAGTTTTGCGGCGTAAATCGCGCTGAAATTTTAAAATTTGATTTCTACATGCTTTTTGTTTAAATTCTCGTATG
>CAUPXB010000036.1:0-7404 GCA_963515555.1 uncultured Campylobacter sp.
CTTGTTTAGATTTCAAAGATTGACTAATTAGTTTAACAGTGTTAATTTAAAAAACTCGCTTTCTGTGAAGCGGAAAGTGAATTATATAGAAAACATGCTTAAACAAACATAAAATTTGTCTAAGCATGCTAAATTTTATTGAAGAAGAGATTTTAAGGATAAATTTTCATTAAAGATCAAGTCTTGCGTTCTTTTATTGTATTTAAAGATAGTTACGTATTTGCCGCCGTTTTCTATAAATAGTCCGCCGTTTACGAGCATAGCATCTATCCCCTCTTTTTCCTCGCTGCTGCCGAATACAAACCCGCCAGGCGTCGTATCAAGCTCGATTTTACCGCTAAAATTTATAGCGGTCGGGATATTTTCGAGCAGATTTTGAGTATCTATGCCGTCCGGATCGATAGAAATCTCAAAATTTGAGACATAGCTCTTGCCTGCCGCATTTTTAAAATTTAAATTTTCAAATGTAAGTTTCGGCGCTCTTTTTATAAATTTATCAAGTGCTTGCATTATGGCCGCAAGCTGAGCTTCAGGCTCTCCCTTTGCATTAATAATATCTTCAAACGCGCCTTTATCTAAATTTGAAAATTTCGTTTTGATCAAAAAATCTTTAAATTCATATTTTCCATATTTTATTTTCTCTATAGTGCTCGTATCATCCTGCGTTAAAGTATCGCTTAGCACGGTTAGTTTTGAGTCGCTCGCTATCTTTCCGATTTGTAGCGCCTCGGCACCCGAGATCACGTCTATACCGCCAAGCTCAAATTTATAAGTGCTATTTACGAGCGCTTTAGAGATCATTTTCGGCTCGATCGGAGTTTCGTACTTCACGTCGTAGTCGATATTTTTTATCTTTATAGCGACGCCTTGTTTGCTAGCAAAATCGATAAAGTCGTTTACAAAAGTAGCTCCGGTTATTTTCTTTTCGCCATTTATATCAAAATTTAAAAACGATTTGGCAAGATTTAGCTTATTGCCGTCTTGTTCTTTTTGCACTCCAACCAGCTCAAAGACGAATTTTTTATCTCCGCCCGAAGCACCGTCCGCGTGAAATTTGATAGGTCTAGTAGTATCAAATATCTCTTTGATAAAATTTTTATACGGATCGTTTAAAAACTCGGCATCTCCCGCAACCTCAAATTTACCTAGCAAACTGTCAAAGCCGTGCGAGATATTCATGTCGATTTTTATTGTTAGATCCTCTGGTGCACCATACTCTTCACCAAGAGAAATGATCTCGTTTATGTAACCTTTAGATAAAACTACGTCGTAGTTTGCGTGCGACTTTAGTAGACCGCCCTCAAATACGCTGTTTTTGACCTCCATACCGTTTACTTTGATTAGACTCAAAGCCTCGTTGTACTTTTCCTCCACCTTATTTGCGTTAAATTTTAGCCCGCCAAAAACCACGGCAGCTATAATCACCAATACAATGAGTAACTTTTTCATTCCGACCTTCCTTTCTTTTTCGTTGCTTGTTGTAGATATACCCAGATGAGCGTCAGTAGCGAAAGCATCACAATCGGCATCAGCCAGCCGTTTTCGCCCATAAAATCCCACGCTCGCTCGAACACCTCGCCCGCCCAAAAGCTACCAAGCCCGAGCAAAATCGCCCAGGCTACCGCGCTAACAACGTTTATGACGCTAAATTTAGCAAACGAATACTTCGTAAGCCCGATAGCAAGCGGAATAAGAGTCTTTAGTCCGTATATAAATTTTTTGAAAAATATTATTTTATTTCCGTGCTGCTTGAATAAAATTTGAGAGAAGGCAAGCTTGCGTTTATGTCTAGCCAGATACGGCATCACGGCCGCGCGGTTATACCTGCTGACGTAAAAAAGCAGCGTATCGCCGATAGCATTGGCGACCGCCGCCAGTACGATACTCACGGTTATGTCCATCTTGCCTAGATGAGCTAGCACGCCGGCTGCGATGATAGCAACCATGCCGCCTCCAAGCGAATATAAAAACACTATCACGTACCCGTAGATCGATAGCGAGGTTAGCATCTCTTGCAAATTTGGCCTTTAGTATTTTGAGATAGCGCCCATTAGCGCGTTATATCCGTAGCTATCCATCCTCAGAGGCGCGTCGTTAGTTTTAGCTAGCACCGCTCCGCCAAAGCTCGCCCCCGCGAAAAACCCGTCGTTGTCCGTATATGCGTAGATATCGCTCGTAAAGCTAAAATCGCTCACTCTGCCGTAAAATTTGCCCGTATCGGCAAATGCAAACGATGCGTCGGCATTTATTGTGATTTTGGCGTCTTTTATGTCGGCTACGAGGCTATCTTTTAGGATAAAAAGCACTAGCGAGCTATTTTCGTAACCAACCTGCAGCCCGATACTGCCGCCGCTGATGTCTACAACCATCATTTCGCTGGGTGCATACGGGTTTCCCACGAGCATCACGCCCTTGCCGTGCATACCGCCCAGCACAAAGCCCACCTTGGTGATACTTGGAAAAACGACGACCGCTTTTGCATTTTGGAGCAAAGCCTTAACCGGTGCGTCCGAGTTTTTACGCATCGTCGTCGTAAAAGAATTTGACGCGTTTAGCACGAGTTCGTCGTTTGCCGCGAGCGCTAAAACGCAAAAAATCGCTAGTAAAATTTTTCTCATTTTCTACCTAAATTTGACCTATTTCGCCATTTCTATGGCTCTAGTTTCTCGGATCACATTTACTTTAATCTCGCCCGGATATTGCACCTTACTCTCGATTTCTGCGGCGATTTCTTTAGCTACGAGCACCGCTTCGTCATCGTTTATGAGCTTGGCGTTTGCGATGACGCGGATCTCACGGCCCGCGTTTATAGCATAGGCTTGCTTGATGCCTTCTTTACTTTTTGCGATGTTTTCTATCTCTTCGACACGTTTTAGGAAGCTCTCTAACACCTCTCTACGAGCTCCCGGGCGAGCCGCGCTTAGAGCGTCCGCAGCGCAAACGGCGGCACTTTCTACGCTAGTGGCCTCCTCGTGTCCGTGGTGAGCATAGATAGCGTTTATGACGACAGGATGCTCTTTATAGCGTTTGCAAATTTCAGCGCCCAGATCGACGTGGCTACCCTCAAATTCATGCGTCAAAGCCTTGCCGATATCGTGCAGCAAGCCCGCTCTTTTGGCTAGCTTTTCGTCCCCGCCCGTTTCGGCCGCGATGATGCCGGCTAGATGGGCTACCTCGAGGCTGTGAGCTAGGGCATTTTGTCCGTAGCTGGCTCTAAATTTTAGCTTACCGATTAGTTTCATTATCTCGGGATGGATTTTGGTAAGACCTAGGTCGATGACGATATTTTCGCCCTCCTCCAGGATCGAGGCTTCAAATTCTTCGCATACTTTTTTGTGTAGATCTTCTATCCTCGCTGGCTGTATGCGGCCGTCTTGCACCAAAAGCTCTATCACGCGCGTCGCGATCGCCCTTCTATAGAGGTTAAAGCTGCTTAACGTGATAGCGTGGGGCATATCGTCGATGATGATATCTACGCCTAGCACCATTTCTAGGGTCTTGATATTGCGCCCCTCTTTGCCGATTATGCGGCCTTTTAGCTCGTCATTTTTGATATCCACGACATTTATCAGGCGCTCAGCGGCAAACTCTCCCGCAAACCTCGACGTAGCCTGCGCTAGGATGTAGTTAACCCGCTTTTTGGCCTCGCGTTTAGCCTCCTCCTCGTGTTTTCGCACGATGTGAGCGATCTCAGCACGGCTTTTTTCCTCTACTTTTTTTAGCACCTCTTCGCGCGCCTCTTCTTGCGTTAGGCCGGCGGCGTGTTCGAGTACTTTTAGCGCCTCTTGCAATTTGGCTTGATAGCTTGCTTTTAGCCCAAGCCCTTCCTCGTACATGCTTTTTGCTTCGTTTCGAGATTTTTCAAGCTCGGCCCTGCTTTCGTTTAAAATTTCTTGCTCGTTTAGCAGGGTTTGCTCTTTTTTACCGATTTCTTCAAATTTTTGCGTGTACTCTTTTTGCAGTTTTACGGTTTTATCGTCGTATTTTTTCTTGGCTTCAAATTCAGCCTCTTGGACTTGGATTTTAGCGTCTTTTAGCGTGCGTTCGGCCTCAAATTCTATCGCTTTGGCCTTTGCTTTTGCCTGTTCTAAAAATATATTGTAGTTTGCGTCGTTGATTTTTTTAGCGATGAGATAGCCTACGCCAGCGCCCGCCGCACCTGTTCCTAAGCCGATTAAAATCTCTATCATAGATTCCTCTTTTTACGTAAATTTTGCTCGGGGTCAGGTAAAAATCACAAGTAACGTCGTGATCTTCGGATATGATTTCATTTGTAAAATTGTCTAAAATTTCAACGAATATCAAGGTAGGTCGGTAAGGCAAATTTGCAAAAAATCTATCGTAAAAACCTTTACCGTGACCTATACGCGCCATATTTCCGTCCACCCCGAGAGTCGGAACTATAGCCACATCTATACGCTTTTTAAAAATCTTGGTACTTAGCGGCTCTTTTACGCCAAATTTCGTCCGAGATATAAGCGGTAGCCTAGATTTTACCATTTCTAAACTAATACCAAGCATAAATGGAACGAAAATTTCATACTTTTTAGCTAGCTCGCGCCTCAAAATGTAGCAATTTGGCTCATAAGAAAGTGGATTAAATATCAAAATCCGTTTCGCTTTAAGCTCGGTTAGCAAATTTAAAAGCGGCTTAAACATCTTATAGTGTTTCGCTCGCGCCGAAATTTGAACCTCTTTTTTCAAAATCCGTTTCGCGTTACACCTAAACTCTTCTTTTATCAAATTTAACGCTCGTTTCATAAATTTTATGTATAATTCAAGCCTAAAATCAATCTTAGACAGGAATTATTAAATGAAAATAAATCTTTTGATTATACCATTTTTGGCGCTACTTTTGAGCGGCTGCGGCGATGAAAATAAAAGCGATACAAACAAAACTAGCGACGCAACGCTGATAACAACCACGTCCACTGAGAGTCAAAGCCAAAGCGCAAGCGTAGAAGCGCCGTTTGAGCTAACGCTGATGGACGAAAGTAAGATGAAGCTACAAAAATTCGACAAAGGCTTTAAAGTCGAGGGCAACAACGAGGCGATTTTGTTTAATTTTTTCGCCACCTGGTGTCCGCCGTGCAAGGCCGAAATACCGCATCTAAATAATCTAAACGATAAATTTAAAGGTAAGCTAAAAATCGTAAGCGTACTAATGGAAGATAAATCAAAGGATGAAATAGACGCGTTTATGAAAAAATATAAGATAAATTTCGACGTCGCTTACGGCGAGGGTAATTCTCGCTTTGCCAAGGCTCTTGGTGGCGTGGTAGGCATACCCTACATAGTGCTTTATAAACCAAACGGCGAATACGCCACGCACTACGTCGGGCTCGTGCCAGAGGAGATGCTAGAAAGCGATATAAATAAGGTAATAAACTAATGTTTGGCTTTCTAAAAAAGGGGCTTGATAAGACGCTAGCGGCGATCCGCTCGTCAAAACCGACCGACAAAAAAATCTCAAAGGAAATTTTAGAAGAGATCCTGCTCGAAGCCGACATCGCCTACGAAATCGTCGAGGAGCTCCTCTACTACCTACCGCCGCAAAACGAAGTAAAAAAAGACGATCTGAAGCGACTTTTAAATACCTATTTCATATACGAAAACGAGCGCGAGGCAAAAGTCGGAAAGCCTTTTGTGGAGCTGATTTTGGGTGTAAATGGAGCTGGTAAAACGACCACGATCGCAAAGCTTGCGAATTTATATAAAAATGAAGGCAAAAGCGTTATTTTAGGCGCTTGCGATACATTTAGAGCAGGCGCCATCGAGCAGCTACGCCAGTGGGCGATCAGGACGGACGTGCCTATCGTCGCTACGCAGCAGGGCCACGATCCGTCCGCGGTCGCCTTTGACGCGATAAGCTCGGCCGTCGCTAAAAACCTAGACAACGTCATCCTAGATACCGCAGGCCGCCTGCAAAATCAAACGAATTTAGCTAACGAGCTAAGCAAGATCGTCCGCATCGCAGACAGAGCCTACGCAGGCGCGCCGCACCGCAAGATCCTCATCCTCGACGGCACTCAGGGCAACGCCGGCCTAGCGCAGGCAAAGGCCTTTAACGAAATCGTGAGCCTTGACGGCGTCATCATCACCAAGCTTGACGGCACGCCAAAGGGCGGAGCGCTTTTCGGCGTCGCGCGCGAGCTGGAGCTACCGATACTCTACATCGGCATCGGCGAGACGATGAACGATCTAGTCAAATTTGACCCGCACGATTTCGTAGATACTATCGTGGATGAAATTTACGCCTAAATATCGGGCGTAAATTTTAGCTTTTTAAATTTATCCCCATTCCCTTAAATTTGCAAATTTTATATATAGTACCCGCGCTTAACGCAATCTACTAAAATGACGACGCAAGAGTACGAGGCTAAATTTAGCGAAGACGATGTGCCCGGCTAGGACGCGATAGCACGCGCGCTAGAAAATATCTACGATCCCGCAAACGAACGCCACTACCCGTCGCGGCTACATGCGAGCCTGGGCGGTGAGGATTATCTAGAGGGCGTTAGTATATTTGACTCCATCAAAGGCGCTCCGCACCGTCATCTCATAAGCTTTGGCGTTAGCGAGCTTTACTACGATCCGCAAAGCGCGCAGGAGGAATTTAGCGGCTGGGGTTTTGAGTTTAGTATGCGCGTCGCTCCGTTTGCGGACGATCCGGACTCAAAGTCCGGTGATGGCTCAGTAGTCCCGCATGAGCCTTTTTGGGCGATATCTCTTATGCAAAATCTCGCCAAATACGTCTATAACAGCAAAAAATGGTTCGAGGCTTATCATTTTATACCGACCAATTCTCCTCTGCGCCTTAATACCGATACTAAACTAGTAGGCGTCGCCTTCGCGCCCGATCCAGTGCTAGGCGGCATAGATACGCCAAACGGTATAGTCGAGTTTCTCCAGATGGTCGCCATTACGCAGCGCGAGCTAGGCTGGCTACGCGAGGATCCGAGCGTAGGACGAGTAGAGCGTTTGATAAACATGATGCGCAAGGACAATCCTTTGCTAATCACGGATTTAAATCGTACGAAAGAATACGTTTGATTTAATAGCAATCAGATCGGCAAGGCAAATTTAGCCTTGGCAGTTAGCCTTGGCAAGTAAGTAGTGGCCGGAAATTTGCTAGTCCTTGCCGGCTATTTTTATCTCTTTTGCTATTAATTTCTAATTTATATATCCGATTTCTCATAAAAATCAGTAAAATTTAACCGGTTTGGCTTTGTCTAAAAATCTCATCTTGCAAAAACACGAAATGATTGGATTTGCAGCAACATATTTAGCTGATTTTTGGTTATACGCAAATGCGCTCAAATTTATTGGTTAATTTATAAAAAGCAAAATTACTCACGTACACTGCATAAAAAACGCGCTCACCCGCGTCCGCTCGCACCAAAA
>CAUPXB010000037.1:0-5379 GCA_963515555.1 uncultured Campylobacter sp.
GTACTTTAAAGTGTACTCAAGCTATAATTAAACTCTATTCAAGTATTTTTAGGGGGAAGGGGAAAAATAGTGAGATTAAAATGTGTTTTGCCCACACTGCGTTTTTTGTGGCCCTTAGTTACACTAATATTAAGTTTTTTTTTGATTTTCATTTAAAAGTTGATTTGCTTAAACACATTTGCAACACTGGTTTATATTAATAATATTTTTTAATAATCTTATAATTATTTTTTGGTAGAATGCGTAATTAAATTTTTTAAAAAAAAGGAAAAACAATGAACAAATTTGTGTTATCAATGTTGGCATGCGCTTCGATGGTATTTGCCGCTATAAATTTAAATACTGCCACAAAAGAGGAGCTTATGAGCTTAAACGGCATTGGTGCAGCAAAGGCTGATGCTATTATTGAATACAGAAAAACAAACAAATTTGAAAGCATAGAGGATATTAAAAACGTAAACGGTATCGGCGATAAGACTTTTGAAAATTTAAAAGGCGACATATCTACAAGCGGCACGAGCGTAATGCCTACAAGCGATAAAGTATCTAAAAAGGCAAAAGAAGTCAATGATGTGACCGACAAAGTAAAACAGGGCAAAAAAGAAGTCGCTAAAAAAACAAAAGATGTAGAAGATAAAATAGCTGCGCCTGTAAAAGATATGGATAAATCTAAAACTGACATAGAGGAAAAGGCTTCTAAAAGCATCAAAAGTAAAGTAAAATCCGGCGAAGATAAAATAGAAAAAGATATTGATGAGGCTAAGACTAAGACAAAAGTTTCAAAGAAGAAGGTTGAAGAAAGCGTAGGCAAGGAAGTCGAAGCTAAAAAACCTACAAAGAAAAAATCAGAATAATATTATATTATTTTCGGCTCAAATTTGGGTCTATAAATTAAACTTTGTAAATCCTTTTTTGATAAAATAATCAGAAAGGATTTACTCGAGATGTCTCCTTCTGATTCTATAACACCTTGCAATTAACCAAATCGACTAAAGCTACGCTATCTATACTGAGGCAAATGCAAAATTTAAGTTCTACGTCAGATATAATTCAAGATATTAATAGCTCATTGCTATTTGTAAATGCTAGTAAACGATAATGAACAAAAATTTATCACGCACTATTTCTCTGTCGGTAGCTGTAAAGGTAATATATTTAAAATACCAATGTGACGTCATGACTGGCAATGCAAACCAACGCTTTGCACGCGGGTTTATGTATTTAATCAAAATATCTAAATTTTCAAAACATTGCCATCAAATTTAGATTTCCACTTTTTTAACTAAAATTTTGCCGGGTAAATTTATAAACAAAAAATCAGCAAATTTTGTTAAAAACATATCTTATACGCCAAATTTTGCGCAAAGCATTGTTTTTAAAGGTTAAAAAGATATAATCTGTGCATTATTCTAAAACAAACAAAAATTAATAAGGCGACCAAAGGGTGCAGTTTAAAAAGGTTTTAAATTTTATATCTATTTTTGCGGTGTCATTTGTGCTTGGCGGATGTGCAGCGAAGGCTAAATTTGATGTTCCTCAGATCGTAAATTTCGATAAACGCGAGTTTGAAGTGATTTCCAAAAGCGGCTCAAATTTGCTCTATATTTCTCACGAAAAAGAGGATTTTTATTTTACGATGATAAATTCCATGGGCACTCCGCTAGCTAGGAGGGTTCTGAGACCAAACGGCGAGTTTGAATTTATCGGCTTTTTACCGCCAAATAGCGTCTATAACGAGCTTTTTGTAAAGATTCTAGGCGCCATAAAATCAAATCAAAAAGAGGCCGTCATAGTAGTAAATAACGAAAATTTTAAGGTGAGAGCTCTTGATATACGTTAGCAAGCCCGCCATTATTAGCGCAGCCGGAGCCGACGCAGAGGAAAATTTTGCAAATTTATGCGGAGAAAAGAGATTTTTGAGCGTTTGCGAAGGCTTTAGGGCTGATAAAAGCTTTATCTTGGGCAAAGTCGGCACAACGTTAGCCAAATTTAGCCAAAACACTCCAAAACACCTGCAAACACGCACGAACGCCCTGGTTTTAAGCGCGCTTTTGCAGATAGATAAGGATGTGCGAGATGCTATCAAAAAGTACGGCAAAAATCGCGTCGGTGTAGTCGTAGGCACGACTACTAGCGGCGTGGAGGAAAACTACGAAACGTTTAAGGATTTCGCAGCGACGGGTCTTTTTGACGCCTCCAAATTCGGCATAAATCGCAACTCTCTAGCCAATCCGTCCGAATTTATCGCCGATTTTTACGGGCTTAGCTCGGTTGCGTTTTCCGTCTCGACCGCCTGTACCTCGGGCGTCAAGGCGATCATAACAGCAAAAAGGCTGTTGGAGCCCGGTATCTGCGACGCCGTGATCTGCGGCGGCGTGGATAGCCTAAATACGCTAACGATCAACGGCTTTGATAGCCTAGGTATCCTAAGCGCGCGCGAAACCAATCCGTTTTCTAAAAACCGCGACGGTATAAATATCGGCGAAGGCGCGGCGTTTTTCGTAGCAAGCAGGGATGAAATCTCAAACGTCGTTATCGCGGGCGAGAGCTCAAACTGCGACGCGTTTCATATGACGCAGCCCGATTTTAGCGCTCAGATGCAAACCAAGTGCGTGCAAAAGGTGCTTGAGGCGGCAAATTTAAGCAGCGTTGATTATATAAATTTACACGGCACGGGCACGCAGGCAAACGATAAAATCGAGGCAAAGATCGTGCATTCGCTTTTGCCGCTCGTACCCGCAAGCTCCGTCAAGCCTCTAATCGGCCACACGCTAGGAGCCGCAGGAGCCATCGAGAGCGCGCTTTGCGCTATGCTTTGCGCCAGGGGGGAAACCGCGCTACCGCCGCACGTGTATGACGGCGTTTATGATGATGAGATAGAGGGGGTAAATTTGGTAAAATTTGGCCAAAAAGCGGTCGTAAATTCAGCTATGTCGCTGTCGTTTGCATTTGGCGGCGATAACGCGGCGATCGTGTTTGGGAGGGCAAGATGAACCTAGGGGGTTATCTCCCGCACGGCACGGCAATCATTTTTATCGACGAGGTGCTTAAATTTGAAGATGGGCGCATAAAAACTAAAAGCGTTATAAAAGAGGATAATAAATTTCTCTCAAACGGCAAATTCGCCATGCACAAAACCGTCGAGATGATGGCTCAGTCGCTGGGTATCTATGACTCAAAGATGCGCGAGCTAAAGGGGATGAAATTCGGACTGGGTTTTTTGCTGGGCAGTAGAAAATTTGAGATATTTAAGCCGTTTTTAAAGGTCGGAGACAAGGTCGTCATCGAAGCCGCCTGCTCGATACAGGACGCAAGCGGTTTTGGCGTTTACGACTGCGAGCTTTACGTAAACGGAGAGCTTGGAGCGCGCGCGACGCTAAATGTGCTAAGCCCGGACGAGGAATACGTAAAAAGGATACTAGATGAGTAAAAGAGTGCTGATAACGGGCTCGAGTCGCGGCATCGGCGAAGCGGTGGCGAGGCGGCTGGCGGCGGCGGGATACGAGGTCGTGCTACACGGCAAAAGCGCGAGCGAGCAATTATTAAATTTACAAAACGAGTTAAATTTGAGCGCATTAAAATTTGACGTAGCCGATACGCAGGCGGCAAGGGCGGCGATCGAAGCCGATACCCAGGCTAACGGCGCTTACTACGCCGTCGTGCTAAACGCTGGCATCACGCGCGATAATACATTCGTAGCGATCGAGGACGAGGATTGGTTCGGCGTCGTGGATACGAATTTAAACGGCTTTTATAACGTCCTAAAGCCCGCTCTCATGCCTATGATCCGCGCTAAAAAGCCCGCTCGTATCGTCGTGATGAGCTCGGTTTCAGGCGTCATAGGCAACCGCGGTCAGAGTAACTACGCGGCTAGCAAGGCCGGCCTCATCGGCGCAGCAAAGTCTCTCGCAGTCGAGCTTGCCTCGCGAAATATCACCGTAAACTGTATCGCGCCCGGACTCATCGAGACTGATATGACGGACGGCGGTTTGCCGATCGAGGAGATTTTAAAGGCTATCCCAGCTAAAAGAGCGGGCAGGGCGGACGAGGTCGCGCCTTTGGTCGAGTTTTTGCTAAGCGAGGGCGCAGCCTACATAACGAGGCAGGTTATCGGCGTAAACGGAGGGCTTTGCTGATGCGAGTTTTTATAACGGGTATGGGCATGGTGAGCGCCTTTGGTAAGAGCTGGGAGGAGATAAGGGCTAAATTTGAACTCAGCCGAAACGCCGTGAGATATATGTCTCAGTGGGATAGATACGCCGATCTAAACACCCGCCTAGCTGCACCCATAGAGGACTATGAGTGCCCTAGTTCGTGGGACCGCAAGCAGCTAAGAAGCCTAGGCACTGTTTCTATGTATAGCGTCGAGGCGGCGGGACTGGCGCTAAGAGACGCGGGGCTAATGCGGGGCAAAAATTTAGACGCCGCGAGCCTCGATCCTAGCGTGCAAGAGGGCAAACTAGGCGTCGCATGCGGTTCGTCTACGGGCAGCACCGAGTCGATACTAGCAATGGCAAAGCTACTAGAGCGCGGCGAAAACGAGTGTAACGCCAACACCTACATCAAGATGATGCCTCACACCACGGCGGCAAATATCGCGCTTTTTTACTCGCTAAAAGGGCGCATCATCCCGACCTCCTCGGCATGTACGAGCGGCTCGCATGCGATCGGATACGCCTACGAGAGTATCAAAAGCGGCAAAATTGATATGATGCTAGCAGGCGGCGCGGAGGAGCTGTGCCCGAGCGAGGCATATGTGTTTGACATGCTCTACGCCACTAGCGTGAAAAATAGCTCGCCCGAGATTTCGCCCACTCCGTTTGACGAGGGGCGCGACGGGCTAGTGCTTGGCGAGGGTGCCGGGATACTTTTGCTAGAAAGCGAAGAGAGCGCCGTAAAGCGCGGGGCTAAAATTTACGCCGAGGTTGTAGGCTTTGGCTCAAACTGTGACGGCTCGCACGTCACGCGTCCGCAAAGCGCGACGATGAAAGGCGCGATGGCTCTGGCGCTAAAAGATGCAAATTTAACGCCTGAAAAGATCGGCTACGTAAACGCACACGCTACGGCGACTAAGCATGGCGATATAGCCGAGAGTATCGCTACAAACGAGCTTTTCGGCGATAAGATCGCTATCAGCTCGCTAAAAAGCTACCTCGGCCACACGCTAGGAGCTTGCGGCGGTTTGGAGGCGATATTTAGCGTGATGATGATGCGGGAGAAAAGATTTTTTCCGACGATAAATTTGACCCGCGTTGATCCTAGCTGCGCGCCACTTTTTTACCTGACCGAGCAAACCGCGATAGATACGGACTTTGTGATGAGTAACAACTTTGCTTTCGGCGGAGTAAATACCTCGCTGATATTTAAAAGAATTTAAAA
>CAUPXB010000038.1:0-4760 GCA_963515555.1 uncultured Campylobacter sp.
GGCGTTTTATTTACCGCTCCTCTACCTCTTTTCTCAAAGAGAGTGCAAGCACAAGGTTGATTGTTGTTTCTGAGATATCAGTAAATTCTGCTATTTTTACAGCTTCTATATCGGCTGAGAAATACCATAGAATTTCTCTAAATTTCTTTTCCGAAATTCGGGAACGGACTATATATTTATTTTTCATTGACAAAATCATAGTTAAAAACTCCTTTGAAGGTTTTTAACTTATCTTGAGCTATTTATTTTTTGTTTATTATAACACAAACTTACGGCTTTTCGGAAAGACCGTGATTTAAGATAAAATTCGCTAAAATTTATAAAAGTTTAAAAAGGATGGAAAATGGATGAGACAAAGAGCGTTTTTATCAACCGCGAGCTTAGCTGGTTGCGCTTTAACTCGCGCGTTTTAGCTCAATGCGAAAAGGCGTTGCCGCCGCTTGAAAAGCTAAAATTTATCGCGATTTATATGACGAATTTGGATGAATTTTATATGATCCGCATCGCGGGACTAAAGCAGCTTTTTGCCGCGGGAGTCGCAGCTAGCGGTAGCGACGGCATGAGTCCGCTCGAGCAGCTAAGAGAGATCAGAAAATACATCAAAGACGAACTCGCGCTCGTGGAAAAACACTATAAAGACGCGCTAAAAGAGCTCGCGCAAAACGGGCTTTTTATGAAAAATTACGACGAAATCTCGCCCGAACTTCGCGCTAAATGCGACGAGTATTTTTTCTCAAATATCCTGCCCGTCATCGTGCCTATCGCGGTTGACGCCACGCACCCGTATCCTCATCTAAATAACCTTAGCTTTAGCCTAGCCGTTAAGCTTGCCGACGCGGATAGTCCAGAGATTATAAAATTTGGCATGATACGCATCTCGCGCGTTTTGCCGAGATTTTTTCAGGCTAGCGACAACGTCTACGTGCCGATAGAAACGATCGTCCACCGCCACGCGGAGGAAATTTTTCCGGGTTACAAGCTGCTTAGCTCGGCGGCATTTAGAGTCACGAGGAACGCCGACATCGTCATCGAGGAAGAAGAGGCCGATGACTTTATGATGATCCTAGAGCAGGGGCTAAAGCTACGCCGTAAAGGGGCTTTTGTGCGCATGCAGATACAAAAGGACGCCGACACCGAGATAGTCGAGTTTCTAAACTCGCATATGAAGATTTTTTACAAAGACATCTACGAGTACACCGTCCCGCTCACGCTAAATTCGCTCTGGCAAATCGTGGGAAATAAAGAATTTTCGCACCTTTGCCTACCGCCGTACGCGCCAAAGACATTGCCGCCTTTTAGCACTCATCTCTCGATGTTTGACGTCATCGATAAAGAAGACGTGCTAGTCGTGCATCCCTACGAGAGCTTTGATCCCGTCGTTCAGTTTATCAGGGAGGCGAGCAAGGATCCGCGCGTGATTTCGATCCGCATGACGCTCTACCGCGTCGATAAAAGCTCGCCTATCATCCAGGCTCTCATCGACGCCGCAAACGACGGCAAGCAAGTAACCGTGATGGTCGAGCTAAAGGCGAGGTTTGACGAGGAAAACAACCTGCACTGGGCCAAGGCTCTAGAGGACGCCGGCGCGCACGTTATATACGGCATCACGGGCTTTAAGGTGCACGCAAAAGTCAGCCAAGTCATCCGTCAAGAGGGCGGCAAGCTTAAATTTTACATGCACCTTTCCACCGGCAACTACAACGGTGGCTCAGCAAAAATTTACACCGACGTGAGCTATTTTACGAGTAGGACGGAGTTTGCGAGCGATACGACGACGTTTTTTCACATACTTTCGGGCTTTTCTAAAAACCGCCGTTTGCAGACGCTCTCTATGTCGCCTATGCAGATAAAAGAGCGCGTGTTAGAGATGATAAAGGCCGAAACCGCGCGCGGCGAGCAGGGCAGGATCGTGGCCAAGATGAACGCGCTAGTCGATAGTGACATCGTGGACGCGCTGGTAAAGGCTAGTAGCGCAGGCGTGAGGATCGATCTCATCGTGCGCGGCATCTGCTGCGTGCGCCCCGGCGTGAAGGGCCTAAGCGAAAATATCCGCGTGAGATCGCTCATCGGCAAATACCTTGAGCATGCGAGGATATTTTATTTCAGGCATGCCGAGCCTCAAATTTACATCGCCTCCGCCGACTGGATGCCGCGAAATCTCGAGCGCCGCCTAGAGCTCATGACGCCGATAATAGATAAAAATTTGCAAGAGCGCTTGCTTGAGTTTTTGCGCTTGCAGCTTAGCGATAACGAGCTGGCGTTTGAGCTGCAAAATAGCGGCGAATACGCCAAAGTAAGGCCAAAAGAGGGCGACGCGCGCATAAACTCGCAAGAGGTGCTCGAGGAGTACGTGAGCGGGATATATAAGGCGACGAAAAAGGATAGCGATAAGGGGAAGAGTGAGCAGATGGTGGCGAAACTGCTAAAAGAAAGTTAAGCGGCTTGTCTTTTTGCCCTATACTTCGTTGCTTTTAAATTTGGCTGGGTCATTACCGACAAGGTAACTCCCGTCGCCAAATTTAAAAGCGCCTCGTCTATAGCAAAAATACTTTGCCTTATCGTTTTGCGTTCAAATTTGAAGTCAATTTGTAAATTTTGAGTTCAAATTTTACTCGCCTAGACCCGCATCTTGAAACTGCTAAATTTGACGGAAATTTGCAAAAATCTCCGTATATCGCGAATTTTACTTCGCCGAGTTTTTTGTCGCACGCATTTCGGTCAAAATTTAAAAACAAAATATAAGTGATAAAATGATTTCTTTCAATGCCTTTTTCTCTGGTTTTTCGCTCGGTCTCTCGCTGATCCTTGCCATCGGAGCGCAAAATGCCTTCGTACTAAAGCAAGGCATCAAAAAACAGCATATTTTTCTCGTTTGCGCCATCTGCGCGCTTAGCGACGCCGCGCTGATCTTTGCGGGCGTATCGGGGTTTGGCTACGTAGTGGAGCGCTATCCTGTCATCAAAACCGCCGCACTTTGGGGCGGATTTGTATTTTTGAGCATTTACGGGCTACGCAGTCTTTATAGCACGTTTAGCGCCTCGCATGCGCTAACAGCGGGCGGCAAGGAGGCGCGTGGTGCGGCTAAAACGGCGCTTCTAACGCTAGCTTTTACGTGGCTAAACCCGCACGTATACCTTGATACGGTCGTACTTTTGGGCTCGGTTTCTACGAAATTTAGCGAGCGTGCGGGACTCTTTGGCGCAGGCGCGATGTGCGCGTCGTTTGCGTTTTTCTTCTTGCTCGGATACGGAGCTAGATTTTTAGCTCCGCTGTTTCAAAAGCCCGCCGCATGGAAAATTTTGGAGTTTTTCGTCGGCGTTACTATGATAGCGCTTGGCGTGATGTTAGTCGTCGGCGAGTGAGGGCGTTTAAATTTAACGATCAAATTTATGTAGTTTTGGTACGCTGTTTTTATGCCCCGTTGGCTAAGCTTTGCTAAAATTTAAGTAAATTTACAAGAAAAGGAAAAGATGAACGACCAAATTTACCTCATCGGCGACGTTCACGGCTGCTATAAAACCCTTTGCGCCCTGATAGATCGCTTGCCGCGCGGCGCCGATTCTAAAATTTGCTTCGTGGGCGATCTGATAGACCGCGGCGAGGGGAGTTTTGAGGTCGTGCAGCTAGCGATGCGGTGCGGTTACGCGGCTGTGATGGGTAATCACGAGTACCGTCTTTTGCAACACAAAGACGCATTTTTACGCGGCGAGACGCCTAGCGATCCGCGCTGGTTTTACCTAAACGGCGGCGCGCAGACTTTCGCCTCCTACGATAAAGCTAGCCGCACCCAGAAGCTAGCGCATTTAGAGTTTTTATCAAATTTGCCGCTTTATTTGGAGCTTGCCGAGTTTAAAAACGCACAGGGCAGGCGGCTCGTCGCGTCGCATTCGGCGATTGGGCGGATGTGGGCGCTACGCAACTCGCACGGCGATAGTGCGGCGGAGTTTAGGCGGCATGTGCTTTGCGGCAGAGGCGATTTTAGCCAAAACGAAGGCGTCTTTAATGTCTACGGCCATACGCCGATCACGAGCCCCGACATTACGGAATTTAGTGCAAATATCGACACGGGCTGCGTTTATAAGCAAGATTTTGGCCGTCTTTGCGCGCTCGAGTTTCCGAGTATGCGGGTTTTTATGCAGGAAAATATCGAGGACGGAGAGTAAAATTTGCTGAAATTTGAGGCTAAATTTGACTAAAATTTGAAATTTTATGCACCGAGACTCGAGTCTTGACGGTACTAAATTTTTGTTTGGTTAAAATTTAAAGCCAAATTTGTTTCTAAATTTGTGACACTTTGCCTGCAAGGTAAATTAGTGTTGTCGCCTTAAAAGCGTCGTATGGGTAGAGGGATTAAAAAAAGGGGGGGCGACTTCGCGTCTGCTTGTAGTTGCGACCGCAAAGGAAGCAAAATCTAAGCCCCGCCCCCCCTTTTTTACAACAAGCAAAGAGTAATCTTAAACGGTTATTCTTTGCACAAGGTACTAATTTTAGTATAAGTTTTATAAAATTATGGCTCAACAGAACTTAATACAAATACAAGGAGCATTAAGTTACGATGAGTTCGATGAAAAATAAATATATAGTCCGTTCCCGAATTTCGGAAAAGAAATTTAGAGAAATTCTATGGTATTTCTCAGCCGATATAGAAGCTGTAAAAATAGCAGAATTTACTGATATCTCAGAAACAACAATCAACCTTGCGCTCGCACTCTCTTTGAGAAAAGAGGTAGAGGAGCGGTAAATAAAACGCCTGTATTTCT
>CAUPXB010000039.1:0-4272 GCA_963515555.1 uncultured Campylobacter sp.
ATTATCGGAATTTTAGGTATTTTGATAAATGAAGTAGAAAAATTTAATTTCGTAAATTGGGAATAGGGGTAGGTGGGTTGAGGGTGGAATTTAAAGGCGTGAAGAATGGAAAATGTAAATTTAGGCTAAGTCGGCAGTGAAGTTTTTAGGAGCGATTGCAGAAATTTTACATTTAAGATATATGCTAAATTTGCATATATAAATCATCATCAGATACCGATAAAATCGCACTAAAAATAGTTTAAGTTTTTGCTTGATTTAAGCAATAATTCACTACAATCAAATCTTAAATTTAGATTTTCAAGCTATCATTTCGCAAAAATTAAGGAAAATCATGCAACCTATTTTTACGACGCAAATCATCAAATTTAAAGGCGTGCAAAAAAGCGCCGTTGATGATATTTTGGTGCGCGAGATCAAGCTTGAGATCTACATAAACGGCAAGCGTTTCGGCGCGGTGATGGCTACTCCGACCGATCAGGAGGCGCTAGCTGCAGGCTATCTCATCAGCGAAAATTTGATCGCAAGCCCTGAGGATATCGAGAGCATAGAGCTTTCAGGCGACGCTTTAAGCGTACGGGTAAAGGCTAAAATCAACGAAAAACGCCTCGAGCAGTTTGACGAGGAAAAGGTGATAATCAGCGGCTGCGGACGCAGCTCGACGGCAAATATCGACCCCGAGGCTATGGCGGCACGCTCGATAAAGGGCGAGGTTAAATTTCACAAAGACGAAATTTTGCGCCAGATGGGGCAGTTTTACACGCAGTGCGAGCTTTACGAGATGACGGGCTGCGTGCATACGGCCAAGCTTTTCGTGAGCGGCGCGCAGTTTTACATCGGCGAGGATATCGCTCAGCACAACACGATAGATAAAGCCGTCGGCAAAGCGGTACTAGCTGGCGCGCAGCTGCAAAATTCGTTTTTGATGGTGAGCGGGAGGCTGAGCTCCGAGATGGTGGCAAAAGCCGTCATGCATGGTATCCCAGTGCTCGTCTCGCGCACGGCTCCGACTAGCCTTGGCGTCGTGATAGCGCGTAAATTTAACCTCACGTTGTGCGGCTTTGCGCGCGGCGAAAACATAAACGTATATAGCGGCGCGGAGAGAATCTATGAGTGAGCAAATCCGCGAACTGATAACAAAACTGTTAAATCCAAAGGGCAGGCTAGACTGTGGAGCGGCATTTAAGATCGCCTCAAAGCTAGGCGTAGAGATCGGCGAGGTTAGCGACGAGGCCGAAAAAATGGGCGTGAAGATCGACAACTGCGAGCTAGGGCAGTTTGGCGGGCTGGAAAACGGACGCGGCAAATACACCGTGATGACGCAGCTAAAACAGATGACCGACGAAAAGGACAGAATACTGTGCAAAGACGCTAGAGACGCGGCTGCGGGCGTGGGGCTAAAGACGATCCGCTCGACGCTAAAAGACTATAAAATCGACGTAAAATACTGCCAGCTGGGGTGTTTTAAGGAGAAGAAAGGAAAAAAGATGAGAGTAAAAACCAAAACTTGGATAGAAAACGACGAGGGCGAGCTAATCTTTGGTAAGGGCAAAACCGAAGTCCTGGACGTCATCGCCGAGGTCGGCTCGATCTCAAAGGCCGCCGAAATCCTAGGCATGAACTATAAAAAATGCTGGAATCATCTGCAAATTTTGCAAAAAAATCTAAAAGAGGAGCTCTTTACCACCAAGCAAGGCGGCGGCGAAAACGCCGGCACGACGCTAAACGAACGCGCGCATGAGCTCATAAACGCCTATAGGCAGCTACAAAACGATATCGAGGACTTTGCGGATAAGCGCTTTAAGGAGCTATTTTTGAAAAAAGACGGCGAGAAAAAGGACTCGACCAAAGACGACGCAAAAGATAAAAAGAAATAAAACCACATCAAATTTAAGGGAGAAAAAATGTACGTAAAACTAAACGATAGGGTCTATCTAAACAAAGACAAGATCACTAGAGTAAAGGTAGATAGCGTCCAAGACGGTATCAGGATTCGCTTCTACGAGGGGCAAAATCAGGTCGCTAAAAGCGGACGCTTTGAAACCGAAGCAAAAGCTATTGAGTGGCTAGAGAAAAATTTTATAAATAAATAAAATTTCCGCTTCTCGCAAAGGGTCGTGAGCTTCTGCGGCTAGCGTCTCTTTGCCTTAAAAACTCGTAACGAACGTTAAATTTGCCGCTTGGCGGTTAAAATTCTACTTTTTAAATTTAGCGCTTAAATTTCCTTTGTAACGAAGTCGCCGCAAGCAAATATCTACGCAAAAAATCAAAAATCGTTTTTAAAATTTCCATTTTTGTTTTGTAAATTTTAAGCTCGCAAACGACGCGAGTAAATTTGATCGATAAATCAAAACGCGTCCTCGTTATTGCTCAAATTTGACTGCGTCTCAAGGCTAAATTTGTCTATTTTCCGCGCCAATTTTAGGGTAAAATTTAGCTGTAACTTTTTAAAATCAGCCTACAAATTTACCGCCAAATTTTACGCGCAAATGTCTTTTAAATTTCAGTAAATCGCCGCGCGGCAAGTTTTATACAGCTAAGCGCAAATTTGAAATAATAGCCCGCAAAATTAGCTTCAAATTTCCCAGAAAAAGCCCTAAATTTGCGAAAATTTACTATAATTACCGTATCAAATTTAAAGAGTAAAAAATGCTAAATTTAGACGAAATAAGAAAAAATATCATCCTAAAACCGGGCGTGCACTATTTTGATTACACCGCTTCGGGACTTGCTTATGAGCCCGTAGAGCGCGAGATAGCGGACGTTTTAAAAACCTACGCCAACACCCACTCCGACAGTAGCTCCAGCGCGATCATCACGCAGCGTCGCTACGAGGGCGCGCGAGAGAGCCTAAAAAAGTTACTGGGGCTTGACGAGCGGTTTTGTCTCATCGCCTGTGGGCAGGGTGCGACGGCTGCGATCAAAAAATTTCAGGAGCTGCTTGGCATCTACCTGCCGCCTGCGACCAGAAGTGCGATCGGCGAGGCGAATTTACGCGCCGCGCAGCTTCCGCTCGTGCTCGTTTCACCATACGAACATCACTCAAACGAGCTTAGCTTTCGCGAGGGGCTTTGCGACTACCTGCGCGTGCCTCTTAGCGGGGGCGGCGAGATCGATCTGCTAGCACTCGAGCACATCCTAAAGCTAAACGCAGCACGCCGCATCATCGGCTCGTTTAGTGCCGCCTCAAACGTCACAGGCGTCGTTAGCGACTATAAAAAGATCAGCGAGCTAATCAGAGCCGCGGGCGGCATCGTCGTCTTTGACTGCGCGGCACTGAGCTCGCACGCAAATTTAGATTGCGACTACTTTGACGCGATTTTCCTCTCGCCGCATAAGCTACTTGGCGGACCTGCTAGCTGCGGGCTTTTGGCGATTAAAAAAGAGCTGCTCAGTAGCGACGTGCCGACATTTGCTGCGGGCGGAACGGTTGCATACGCTAACCGCGAAGGACACGTGTTTTTGAAAAATCCCGAGCAGCTAGAGGAGGGCGGCACACCGCCTATCACCGGGCTAATGCGGGCAAATTTGGCCTACGCACTGCGAAACGAGGTCGGTTTTGAGAGGATAAAAAGCGCCGAGGACGAGCTCGCACGTCTTTTTGAGAGCGAGCTAGCAGGCATTGACGAGATCATAAATTACGCTCCAAAGGGCGCGCCGCGGCTGCCGATATTTTCCTTTAACGTGCGCGGTGTCTCGGCGTATGATTTTGCCGCGAGCCTTAGCAATGACTACGGTATCCAGACGCGCGCGGGCGTGATGTGCGCGGGGCCGTACGCTCACGATCTGCTGGGTATCAAGGAGGGTCGCATGCCTGAGAGCAAGCTCGGCTTCGTGCGCGTGAGCCTGCACTACACGCACACCGAGCAGGACGTGCTATATCTAGCTGGCGCGATAAAATCCTGTATCAAAAAGCACCGCGAGCTCTGGGGCGAGGAAAAAGCGATGTACGAGATGTTCGGCGGGAAAATTTAAATTTAAGCGGGTTAAATTCGGCTCGCGAAAAGGTCAAATTTGAGCAAAACAAAAATGTGCGGTCAAATTTAAAATTTTACGCCGTCAAGATACGGGTCTGGGCGCTAAAATTTGATCAAATTTAAAAAATAAAAAGAGTAAATTTAAGAAAGAAAAGGGCGCAAAGCGCGCCCGAATCACGCAAATTTAAGCTCTAAATTTAACCCAAATTTGCGCGTAAATAAAATTAATTCTTGCGACTGTTCGCGTCAGGCGTGAAAAGCGGCTTATCTAGCAGCTTAAAGTCGCCGATAAATT
>CAUPXB010000040.1:0-3853 GCA_963515555.1 uncultured Campylobacter sp.
TCATTAAAGCTAGCCACATCATTATAGGTGCTTAATTCTTTTAATTAGCGAGCGGATTATGGCGCTCGCTAAAGCAATTTGCCTTCATTTAAATTTAACCCGCAATTTATATCGCTTAACTAAAAAACAAATTTAACTATTTTATCCACCCGCACGAACGCCCAGTGCATAAATTCTTGCCTTGGTTTGTATTTGCCGCTGTTAAAATACTCCGCCAGCCGCGCTTCCTCCGTTTCGCTTAGCTCGCCGCCAAGCCCCCAGCGCGTCTTTTGGATGAGCTCCTGCGCGCTTGTTTCTGGGCCCGCATGACACTTAGCTTTTATGTAACTAAGGCTTGGGAAATAGCCCATTTGAAACAAGATGTTTAAAAGATAGACAAAATCGGGCTTTTGCTCCACCTTACGCCCTATCGCATCCAAAATCTCATCGTCCACGAAGCTGCCGCCAACCTTAAACGTGATATAAAGCGATTTTTTAGTCTTTAAAAGAAGCTTGCTAAGAGCGGCTTTTAGATCGTCCACCTCAAGACAGCGCGAGGCCAAAACCACGTCGCATACAGGCACGTCCGACCAGTCGTCCTCGAAAGCCTTTTGTGCAAATTTAACGTTTTTAGCGCCGTAAATTTGAGCGTTTTCGCGGGCAAATCCTAGCATCTTAGGCGAAAAGTCATAGCCGTAAATTTGATCCGCCTTTTTCGCCGCCAGCACGCTTAGCGCTCCCGCTCCGCACGCAAAATCAAGCAGCGTAGAGACGCCCGTAAAATCAACCTTGTCTATAAATTCTTGCGCGTAGGCGCTTTTCATCACGCCCTCGTTGAAGCTTGGCGCCTTTTTATCCCAGTCCTCGGCAAATTTTTTGCCAAACGAGCTTCTCGCCTTTTGCGCCTTATAAAGCGCGTCAAAGTCGATCTCGTCGTAGTTTGAAGGTAAAATCATAATCTATCCTCGTATCTTTCGTAGTTTATGCTGTAAATTTTATCGATATTTTCGGCGTTTATGAGCCGCTCGCTGCGCCCGAAAGCTAAAATTTCGCCGTCTTTTATAAACAGCGTCAAGCTTGAAACGAACTTCGCGTGGCGCGGGTAGTGCGTAGTCTGCACGAAGGTATAGCCCTCATCCCCCAGCGCTTTTATCATCTCTAGTAGCTTGATCTGATTGCTAAAATCCAGCCCGTTGGTCGGCTCGTCCATAAAGATCACTTTCGCGCCCTGAACCAGCGTGCGCGCGATGTACGCCAGCTGCCGCTCGCCGCCGCTAACCCTTGTGTAGGGCGCGTTTTTTAGATGAGCGATACCCATCTTTTCCAGCGCCTGCTCGGCTAGCTTTTTATCCGCCGCGCTAAAGCTAGAAAGTAGCGACGTCCTGCACAGCGCGCCCATCAGCGCGACGTCAAAGACGCTGTAGTCATAGGACGGCGCGTGCGTCTGCGGCACGTAGGCGACTAGGGAGGCGAGCTCGCGCTTACCGTAGTCGCGCACGCTTTTGCCTGCGATTAGTACCTCGCCCTCAAATTTTAAAAATCCGAGCATTATGCGAAGCAGTGTGCTTTTGCCGCTGCCGTTGGCGCCTAGGATACTTAGCGTATCGCCCGTCGCGACGTCAAAGCTGATGCCCTTTAGCACGGGCTTGTCACGGTAGGCAAAGCGCAAATTTCGCACTTCTATCAAATTTTCTCGCATCAAAAGCTCCTCTTGGCGCGGCGCAGCACGATGATAAACATCGGAATGCCAAATAGCGAGGTCACGATGCCGATAGGGATCTCAAAGGTAAAAATGAGCCGTGAGAAGCTGTCGCAAAAGAGCAAAAATATCGCGCCGATCATCGCCGAGCTAGCCAGAACCGCGCGGTTGTCGGCGCCGAATATAAAGCGCGCGATGTGCGGCACGATAAGCCCGATCCAGCCGATGGTGCCCGCGATCGTCACGCTAAGCGCGCTAACGAAAGTCGCGACTAGGATGATAAAAATTTTAACCCGTGCCTTATTTACGCCCAGGCTCTTTGCCTCCTCCTCGCCAAGGCTTAGCGCGTTTAGGTATTTGCCGCTAAGCGCCAGCAGTAAAACGCCTGCGCACATCGGCAGGATTGAAATTTGGATGAAGCTCTTGGACGCAAAGCCGAGGCTCCCCATCAAAAAATAGGTGATCGCAGGAAGCACGTCATTGGGATCTGCGGCGTATTTTAGCACCGAGAGTAGCGAAGTAAAGAGCGAGCCGCTGATGACGCCGCCCAGCACTAGCACGATGACGCTGCCGCTACGCGAATACAGCGCCGAGACGCCCAGTGCCACCGCCACGGCAAGAAAACCGAAGCCGAATGTGCTAAGCTGGATAAGGTATTCATTGAGCCTAAAAAACATCCCGACCGCTGCGCCAAATCCCGCGCCGCTTAGCACGCCCAGGATCGAGGGACTTACGAGCGGGTTTACGAACATCGCCTGATACGCCGCGCCGCTGATAGCTAGGCTCGCGCCAATGAGCACGCAGGCAAGTATGCGCGGCAGGCGGATCTCGAGTAAGAGCGTGTGCATGACTTCATACTCTTTTAAATTTTCGCCTTTTAAAAGAGCGGTGACGTAGTTTATGTAATCGCTAGCGCTAAAGCCGTATTTGCCAAGTAACATCGAGCCCGCGACGCAAAGCGCCAGCAGGAGGGCTAAAAACGCAAACGCCCTTTTACTCATTTTTCTTTACTCACTCGGCGCCCCGTCCTAAAATTTTATAAATTTGCTCGTCTGTGAGCTCAAGATCTAAAAATAGCTTGTAAAACTCGCGCGTCTCGCGGACCATGTCAAATTTAAACGCTTCGGAGTAGATTAAATTTACCAGCCATTTTAGCCCCAAAAACCTCATAAACGAAGGCGGGCGGTCAAACCACGAAAATGACTCGCGCGGGATGTAGTAGGCTTTTTTGTTTTTCACCGCACCCAGCAGCTACCATTTTGGGTCGCCATAAATTTTATCAAACAGCTCTTTTTCGTAGATAAGGATGACGTCCGGGTCATATTTTACGAACTGCTGGAAGCTAATCTTTACGCGTCCGAAAGATTTGGCGTTTGGATCCTCGGAGCATTTATGCACGTTCTGCGCACCGGCTCGCTCGATGAGCGTAGCGTGCCACGAGCCCTCGCACTCGGTGGCTAGCCCGTCGCCGCCCTGCGCGTAGTAAATTTTTACCTTTTGCAGATTATTTTTCTTGATGTATTCCTCGATCTACTCGGTCAAATTTAGCGACTCTTTCGCGTAGTTTATGAGACGTGCTGCGCGCTCCTTTTTGCCCGTGATTTCGCCCAGAATTTTAAACCCGTCCAGATAATCCTCGAGCCTCACTGCGCTTAGATAGAGCATCGGCTTTTTGATAGAGCCGAAAACCTCGCTCGTCTTTTTGGTGTTGCGCGAGCTTGCATTTACGAGGATGAGCTCAGGGTCTAGGTGCAGCAGCATCTCGGCATTTGGGATCTTACCCTGACCGAAAAAGCCGCCCACGACGGGCTGCTTTTGCACCTCTTTTTTGACGTAGGGGCGCTCGAAGGCGTTCCATTCGAAATTCGTGCCGCTGATTTTAGCGGGATCAAGCGCGTAAAGCATATATAAAAGCGGCGGCGAGCTGGCGTAAATTTTAGATGGTTCTGCTTGCAGCTGTTCGATATTCTCGCTGTTTTGAGCGATATAGTCCTTGATCTGCTCAGGCGTCATCGCAAAGCAAAAGCCCAAAAACGCAAAGAAAAACAAGATAATTTTTTAAACATTTTTTGCCTTTAAATGATTTTGTAAAGTATAGCTAAAGAAATTTTAAAATAGATTTTATTTGGCTCAAGATAAGTTAAGTGGATTTTTTTTATCATCTTTAGTAAAATA